>CAYWXI010000004.1:0-171703 GCA_964462015.1 uncultured Bacteroidales bacterium
TATCTTCAGTACAAACCTGAGTTAAAGTAAAACAGCCAACTGCTAAGTCTCCATCGAAGATTGCAATTTCATCACCTGCTTCAAGATCATAACCATCAACATTAACATAGGCACCACCAATATAAATTGCCCAAATACTTCCGGTTGGATCACCAATTACTTCCCAATGGTCTCCTGATTTTTCAACTGAGCTTACACTGCCAGTTGCTCCCTCAGTAGGATAAACCAATTCAGCTTCAGCAGTCATTTTGATCAGATAACCTTCTGTTGGCATACAATCGCCAATACCATTAACCCAGTTAGGACCGATTTTTCTTAACATATTGCCTGTTGAATTTCTAACATAAACCAGGTCGTCACCTAAAATAGAGGCAAAAGCTTCTGCAGCATCCATTGGCTGTTCGGGCAGGTAACTTACAAATTGGAAACCTGCTGTCAAATAAATTGTTGTACCTGCAGAAATTATTGAACCTGAAACTGTAAATTGCCCTGTACCTGAAGTTTTAATAAGATAACCTTCTGTACCAATCCAATCACCAATACCATTCACCCAGTTAGGGCCGATTTTACGTAGCATTGCACCTGTTGAATTTCTTATGTATTCGAGATCATCATTCATGATTTCGGCAGCAACCTCCATCATATCAGGCAAATCAGGATCAATATGACTTGAAACAAACTGGAAGCCCGGTTCTACATCAATAGTTTGATTGTTTGATACGATCGGGAAATCATCACTTGTTATAATAAAATCCTGGATATATTTAAATTGAACCGGTTGAAGAGGATCATTTATATCCATTTCCTGATAAACAAATGGAATTTCCCAGCTATCACCATTATCAAATACATAGTATGATTGTGTAGCCATATATGAACTCATCCATGCAGCTGTCATAGTTGTTACGTTCCAGAGTTTATAGTTTCCATCTTCTTCGGTATAAACGTTGTGATCTACGTCATAGCCAACACAATATATATCAGGATAAATATTATCAACAACCTCTGGTTGATCTGTGTCTATCCATGAGAAGAAAAGTTTTTTACCGTCAGGTGTAATCGAAATCTGAGGCCTGTTGTCTTCACTTATATCAGCGAAATCACCTCTGAAAGTATTAGGAGTATTAAGAGTATCACACATCCATGTTTCATCATCAGTAGAATAAATATGAAGCATTGCGATCCAGCCATTACAAGGTTCGCCTGTTGCAGCAGTGTAGATTGACCATTCCTGGCTACCAATACCTACGGTAGTAAGAATATGAGGATTGCCGTAAGCGTCAACAACAAAATCCATATCAAAAGCAGTAGTAAAAGGTATTTCGTCGCGAGGTGGAATAGGTGGTTCATAAATTTGAGCAAGTGTTTCGTCGCTCATATAATTCAGAACAGCTTCCAAGCCGTCAGGGCCACCTAATTGTACATTAATTGCTTCTTCATCCCAGTTTTCACCACCATCAGTTGTTTTAAAAAGAATGGGATAATAACAGCCATATGATTCTTCTGTGTTTTCACCATTATTAGATAAAATTGCATAATAACCGATTTGGCCGTCGGGATCAAAAGCAATTTTCTGACTTGGAACAGTACAGTCAACAGGATCGGATGTAATAGGTATTGCAAGTAATTCCTGAGTATATTCGTAATCATCTATTTCAGTGTTAAATACACCTCTTGTTATAAGCATATCACCCGTATAATTAACATAAAATCCATCGACGACACAAGGTTCAATTACGAAGGTATTTCCGTTAGGAGTTACGTGGAAAGCATCCGGTATGTTCTGATATATATCCTCACCCGGACGAGATGATTGATTTGTTTGTGTTGGATCAGGGGGAATTGTAGTTAGAAAATTTCCACCCCATCCGTATCCGCCCCAGCTATCACCATTTGTTTGGTCAAGTACGGCTACGAAATAAGTATAAAATGCCATTGCAGGATCGGTATTTCCTTCAGGATTATAGATTAATCCCTGAGGATAACGAGCATTGTCAAGAGCAGTTGGTGCTTCATATATCTGATTATCTACCTCCCATGTATCACCGCCATCTATTGAGAAATCATAAGCAATATAACCGGATCCCGGCCCACCCGGAGGATTTAACATTCTATGTGTAAATGATATACTATTGATATCATTTTCAACCCATACACAAGTACGCCCACCATCATATAAACCATAAGCATTACCTGCTTGTCCAATATCAATAACAATAATATCATCAGTTCCGTTATTAAAATGATTTACAGGTTTTAAATAAGGATTGGTTGAGGATTGGTCCAGAACCTGATCAGGAGATTGAATCTCACTAGATTTAGCCTCTTTCAGATTATTCTTTACCTGAAATTTGGTTTGAGCCATGGAAAATACTCCAAAGCTCATTAGCAATGTAAAAATTAAAATTTTTTTCATGTTTTCATGTTTTTTAATTATTATTAAATGTTATTTATTTTGTGTTTCAATATTAATAAATTTTTCAATATAAATTGGAAATTAAAATATTTTTCTCAAATTGTTGGGTTTATGTAATTTTAAGAGAATTTAGAAATATAAAGCCACCACGACGGCAGCTATTTCCAGGAGAACAATGTTTTCTTATTTTTTCCCTGGAATTAAAATTCTTAGTAATTTTGTCAAAATTCTAATTATTAAATTTTTGCTGAAATGTCTAAAACTAAAGTGATTTCAAAAATAACAACTCATGTGCTTCAGGAAATGAAGCTAAAGGGCGAGAAAATTTCAATGCTTACAGCCTATGATTATTCAATGGCTTCGTTGCTTGATAAAACAGGAATTGATGTAATACTTGTTGGTGATTCAGCTTCAAATGTAATGGCCGGATACAAAACAACTTTACCAATTACTCTCGACCAGATGATATATCATGCAGCTTCTGTAATGCGAGCCGTGAACCGTGCTTTAGTGGTTGTGGATCTTCCATTTGGTACTTTTCAGGGAAATTCAAAAGAGGCATTAAATTCTGCAATAAGAATTATGAAAGAATCGGGGGCAAATGCAGTAAAACTTGAAGGAGGTAAAGAAATTCTTGAGTCTGTAAACCGTATTTTATCTGCCGGAATCCCGGTTATGGGACACTTAGGACTTACGCCTCAGTCTATTCATAAATTCGGAACCTATATAGTTCGTGCTACCGAACAGGATGAAGCCGATAAATTAGTTAGTGATGCACATTTATTAGAAGAAGCAGGTTGTTTTGGAATTGTTTTGGAAAAAATCCCTGCTGCTCTTGCTGCAAAAGTTACTGATGAATTAAGGATTCCAACCATTGGTATCGGAGCCGGGAGGAAAACAGATGGACAAGTGTTGGTTTTACATGATATGTTAGGAATAACTCAAAAATTTTCACCACGTTTTCTTCGTCGTTATCATAATTTGAGTGAAGAAATCAGGGGGTCAGTAAATGCATATATTCAGGATGTGAAGTCGCAGAGCTTTCCTAATGAGAGAGAACAATATTAGCATCTTATTTTCTAACACTTATGCTTTTTTTAGTAGAAAATTATAAATCACAATGATCAAATATCAAATAAATCACAAAATCCAATATCAAAATCACAAACTGCTCACCTTACCTGTAGGATGGTTTGGAATTTTAAAGTTTTTGAAATTGGAATTTATTTGTATTTTATTTTTTGATTATTGTTATTTCCGATTAATCTGGCTAAGGACTTAAAAATTTATTTTTAGTGAATTCCATAGAAAACAGGTTTTTATTTGAAGATAATCATATAATTGTATTCAATAAAATGTCATCTGAAATTGTTCAGGGCGATAAAACCGGCGATGAACCTTTAAGCGAAAAACTTAAAACTTATCTTAAATATAAATATAATAAACCGGGAAATGTTTTCCTGGGAGTAGTTCATAGGCTGGACCGCCCTGTAAGCGGAGCAATAATTTTTGCTAAAACCGGAAAGGCTCTAAGCCGCCTGAATAATATGATAAAAGAAAGGTCGATAAATAAAACATATTGGGCCATTGTTAAAAATAAGCCGGAAAAAGAAAGTGCTCACCTGATTAATTACTTGATAAAAAACCAAAAGAAAAACAAATCATTCGTATGTTCACAGCAAACCGAAGGTTCATTAAAAGCTGAATTAAAATATAATTTAATTGGGAAGAGTGATAAGTTTTATTTACTTGAAATAAATTTGTTAACAGGACGACATCATCAAATTCGTGCTCAATTAGCACATATTGGCTCTCCAATAAAAGGAGACATTAAATACGGATACCAAACAACAAACAAAGACGCTTCAATTAATTTGCACTCCCGAAAAATTGAATTTATTCATCCGGTTAAAAAAGAAAAAATGGAAATCATTGCCCCTGTTCCAAAAGAACCTTTATGGAATTATTTTATTACAGACTTAGCTTGATTAAACAACAAATAACTGCATAATAAGCCTGATTCATCAAATCTTATTTTATTCATATTAAATTTCAGAACACCATCGATTATTAGAATGTTAATGTGCACGCCTACTGCAACATAGCCATCCGTATCACCTATTAACAATATTGGTTTATCAGCAACCTGTTCAACAAGATCTTCTAATTTTTTTTTTGAAACAGATCCTATATAAATCAAATCGTAGTTTTCAAAATCAGAAATTTCAGAAGCGTAATCTATTTTAACTTCTTTATTTTTAATACTAACATTATTATAAATATCATCCAATAGATTATCAAATAAATGATCGCCATACACAAGCATTCTAAAAACATCAATTGAATCTTTTTCCTGAGGCCAACTAATAAATCGGCTTAAACGTTCAATAAGCACTGCTTTTGTTGTGTATTCCTGAGTTTGCTGGCCATTAACAAACAAGCTGAGGAGTATAAAAACTAAAAAAAAACTTGTTTTGTGCTTAAAAAAATTCATTTAATAACAATTTGTTTTTTCCCAAAAATACAAAAAAACAATAATTTCATTAAATAATTACTCAAATAGATAAAAAATGTTAACTTTGATGTTGAACAAATTAACAATATAAATAATGAAACATTCATCGCTAATAATTTATTCAAGCATTTTTAAGTTTTGTTTCGTTGCATACTTTTTTATTTTAGTTTTTACAATCGGGCAAGCACAAATAACCGACACCACAGGAGTCCATCAATTATTTAATATTTCTTTTGAAGAATTTCTTAATACAGAAATTGTTACTGCATCCAAAAAATCGCAAAAAGCAGAAGAGGCTCCTGCCGGAATTCACGTGATTACTTCTGAGATGATTAAAAGAAGGGGATACAGAAATCTGAATGAAGCTCTGGCTGATGTACCCGGTTTTGATTTTAGTACAAATCAACCTGCTGGGGAATATCCGTCGCATATATCTTTCCTTGGTATCACGGATGTTGGCGAAACAAATGTATTATTTTTGGTTGATGGTATTTTGCAAAACGATATTTCGAATGGTTGGATGCGAGGTATTGGATTTGAATTTCCTTTAATTGATATTAAGCGTATTGAGGTGATTTACGGCCCAGGATCAACATTATATGGGGCTAATGCCTATGCTGGAATTATAAATATAATTACTTTTCAGGGAGATAACTTAACGGCCTTTAATAATTACCACACCAAGGTTGGCATATCCTATGGGTCAAATCAAAGCTTTCATCCTGAATTTTCAACTGCTTACAGGTTTAAAAGCGGGCTTAAAATGATGCTGTCAGGACAATGGTATGTTAGTGATGGCGATGGTGGAAAAAATCGCCTCGATCCGGGTAATTATTTTCACAATAACCATGAACCCGACTCGGTATTTACAACAGAATACGGGAACATAGTAAACGAAAAAAATCCTGATGGATCAACAAAGAAAATTCCCGACGGCTTTAATACAAGTATTAATGATTTTGGATTTCGTTTTAAAATGATAAAAGATGGCTTTACATTAGGAGCTAATGCGTGGCAACGCCGCGAAGGTTTGGGAAGCCAGACTGTAGGCTACGAATACTTTGCGAATACAGATGGCATAGATTATCTGGCAAAGCATTCGGGGAAAACCATTTATACGTCTTACGAATTCAATCTCTCGAAAAAAATAAAATCGAAAACCCTGGCTTATTTTTATAACACCAACATATTACCGGCAACCGGATTTGTTTATACTTATAAGTTTCAAAGTGTAAATAACGGAATTAACCCTCCGGTTGTTAACAAAAAAAAGGCGTATAGCAGTAATAGCTATTTGTTTAGAGTTGAGCAACAATTTGATATTGAAATAGGGAAAAGAAACACCCTTACTCTTGGTTTTATGTATGAAAATGCAATCAGGCAGTATTTTGGTATTTCATTGGGCCTTGAACAAAATGTTCATAATACAATTGTTGAATCAACTTATGATAATGAAAAACCATCTGTGCAACCCGTGTTTTATAATTCCGATGTAGCTGTTTTTGTACAGGAAGAATTGCGATTATTTAAAGGATATTCTATTACAGGAGGAATTCGCTTCGATAATAGTACAAGTTACGGACAAGTATTAAATCCACGAATCGCTTTTGTTGGAAAATTAAATGAAAAGTTTGCTTTCAAGGCTATGTTTGGAACTGCCTACAAAAGCCCGACTATTTTTCAGCTGTATGATGAATGGCGCGGAAATCCCAATCTATCGCCTCAAACTATTAAAACTTCCGGAATAGAGTTAAATTACAAAACTAAAGACTTATTAAGTGCCTCGTTAAACTTTTATTATAGTAATTTGGATAATATAATTCATGTTACTGACAATCCCGACACTATAAAAACTCCAATTGGGCCAAATGGCGAACATGCTACTTATTATCAAAACATTGGCGAATCCGGTATTTATGGTGTTTCGTTATCAGCTAACATTAAAGCTAACGATAATATTATGTTGTCAGCCAATTATATGTACACCTTAAATGAGCTTGGCAATGAAATACCGCATATTGCAAAACATAAAATTAATGCAATTGTAAATATGTTGGTTTTAAAAAAACTTAACATCAATCTGCGAGCTAATTACATTTCAAAAATTAAAGCCCCTGAATCAAACCTGTATTTTTACCCAAAGACAGCAGAATCACAATCTAAAGTGGGCTATGACTATGTAACTGAAATTGATCCGGATGGTTATTCTGATCCCATTTTTCTGCTAAACCTGACTCTTAGTGCCAGCAACCTGATTAATAAAAAAAATTTAAAAATTACTCCTCAACTTATTGTTCGAAATATTCTTAATACACAATATTTTACACTCGGAAGGCAGTCGGGTTCAGGTGTAAGACCCATCGATGAATTACAACCAACTATTCAAAACCCAAATGGATTTATACCAGCTTACCACCCTCAGGCAGGCCGCGAAATTTCATTGAAGTTAATATTTAACTTTTGAAAACCTATTGGTTATCAACAATTTTGAATTAATATAAATAGCTCCGTTTGAAGCTTATTTAAAGGAACCGCTTATTTTTTATTTGCTCTTGGTAAATATTTAACCCATTGTTCAGAGGTCATTCTTTTTTAATTAAATTGGCAATCAAATCAAAATTCATAAATCAAGCTTCTAAGATTTCCATTCTGTCACTCCTGCTATTCCGCGCATTTCTTATCTTTTTACTTTAGCTTTAAATTTTTTGTTAATAGATGTTAAATTTTTAAGATTGTCATGGGATTAAATGCTTTTTTTTATTTTTTTTGCAAAAAAATTTAAATATATGGATATTGTAGTAGAAAATTTTACACAAAAGTATGGTGTATATAAAGCTGTTGATGATATCTCTTTCAGGGTAAAAACCGGGGAAGTTTTAGGATTTCTGGGGCCAAATGGTGCCGGCAAAACTACTACCATGAAAGCGATTACAACTTTCTTTACACCAACAGAAGGTGATATTTCCGTAGGAAATCTTTCGGTTATCGAACAAGCCGATGAAGTTAAAAAACACATCGGTTATCTTCCCGAAAACAATCCTCTATACCAGGAAATGCCAATGATCGACTATCTGACATTTGTTGCCGAATTGCAAGGAGTTGAGAAATCAAGAATTAAAGAAAGGATACTTGAAATGGTAAATGTTTGTGGTTTGGAAGGCGAAAAACACAAAAGAATAAACGAACTCTCGAAGGGATACAAACAACGTGTCGGCCTCGCACAGGCTTTAATTCACGATCCCGATGTTCTGATTCTTGATGAACCGACTGCCGGACTCGACCCAAATCAAATTGTTGAAATTCGTGAATTAATTAAACAAATCGGAAGGGAAAAAACTGTTATCTTAAGTTCACATATTTTAGCGGAAGTTGAAGCTACCTGCGACAGAATGTTGATAATCAACAAAGGTAAAATTGTTGCTGATGGCTCTCCAAAAGATTTGAAAAAGCAGGCGCAGGGTAAAGAAATTGTTAAAGTTACAATTGAAGGTTCAAATGCAGATGAGATTTTCACTGAATTACAAGGCCTTGAAAATATTGATTTAGTCGATTTTATCGATAAAAACAATATGTCTTTTGAAATCCAAAGCAAAAACGGAAAATCTTCACGAAAATCTATTTACAATTTATGTGTAGATAAGAAATGGGTTTTAATGGAAATGACACCTATTGAAACCAAACTTGAAGATATTTTCCGGGAACTTACAATGAATTAATTCAAAATTATCTGAAACAAATAAATTAGAAAAAAATGAAAAAAATATGGACCATTTCCAAACGTGAGTTACACTCGTTTTTTGATTCACTGATGGCATATGTAATGATAATTCTGTTTCTCGGTTTTAGTGGTTTTTTCACATGGCTTTTCGGATCGGATGTATTTTTTGTTCAACAGGCAAGCCTTCAATCATTTTTTGGTATTGCTTATTGGACATTGTTCTTTTTTATTCCGGCCCTGACAATGCGACAATTTGCCGAAGAAAACAGAAGTGGAACCATAGAATTATTATTGACCAAACCTATAAGCGATTGGCAGGTTGTGTTAGGCAAATTCTTTTCCACATTAATATTGATAATAATAGCACTTGCATTAACAATCCCCTATTATATTTCGGTTGCAAACTTAGGCCCAATCGATCATGGAGCAGTCTGGTCAGGTTATTTAGGACTGATATTTATGAGTGCTGCTTATATCAGCATTGGAATTTATACCAGTAGTATTTCTAATAATCAAATAGTCGGCTACTTATTGGCTTTGTTTATCGGAATATTTTTTCAAATAATATTCAGCATATTAGCTGGAAATGTTGGTGGGTTTTTGGGGAAACTTCTCGATTACCTAAGTGTTTCTACTCATTTTGAGTCAATTTCGAGGGGTGTTATCGACTCAAAAGATATAATTTTCTTCCTGTCGATTATTTTCATCGGACTTGTACTGACCGAAGTCAATATCAGAAAACGAAGATTAACTTAATTCGACATTGATATTAATTGTTTTAACAACAAAGAAATTATAATAAAATGAAAAACAAAAAATCAATAACCTCACAGATATTATTAATAATTATCGTAATTGTTTTGATAAATGTTTTATCAGATAAATTTTTCGTACGGCTTGATTTTACAGCCGACCAAAGATATACTTTGAGTGAAGCAACAACTGACATTTTACGATCATTACCCGAACCGGTTACAATAACAGCTTATTTTACCGAAGACCTTCCCCAGGGAATTGCCAAATCGAAACGCGATTTCAAAGAATTACTTGTTGAATATGCAACAGTTTCAAAAGGAAATGTTGTTTACGAATTCATCGATCCGAACAAAGATAAAGCAATCGAGCAACAAGCCATTCAAGGAGGAATTCGTCCGGTTGTTATCAATGTTCGTGAGAAAGACCAGGTAAAACAACAAAAAGTATTTCTCGGTGCAAAAATTCAAATGGGCGAAGAAACCGAAACAATTCCTTTGATCCAGCCCGGAACAGCAATGGAATATGAATTATCTTCGGCAATAAAAAAGATTGCTGTTGCTGATAAACCATTGATAGGATTCCTGCAAGGACAGGGCGAACCTTCACTGGCTTCATTTCGGCAGGTTCTATCTCAACTTTCTGTTTTATATAATGTTGAACCGGTTACAATCAGCGATACAAGCGATAATTTAAGTAAATTTAAAACTCTTGCCATAATATCTCCAGCTGACACTTTTACGGATACTCATTTTTCACAAATAGACAATTATTTGGCTAATGGAGGCAATTTATTTATAGCTATGAATAGAGTCAATGCCGATATGCAAACTGCTCAGGGAACAACATTGGAAACAGGACTTGAAAAATGGTTGGCGAATAAAGGCTTATTTGTTGAAGAAAATTTTGTGGTTGATGGTAATTGTGGTACAGTCGGAGTAAGACAACAAGCCGGAATGTTTAATTTTACCCAACAAGTAAAATTTCCTTATATGCCGATAATTACAAATTTTGAAGATCACCCTGTTACTAAAGGCTTAGAACAAGTTGTTATGCCTTTCGTAAGTTCAATTTCTTATGTTGGTGATACTTCTCTTAATTTTATTCCAATTGCAAAAACTTCAAAAAAATCGGGAACCCAATCATTACCTGTTTATTTCGATATAAATAAAAAATGGAAAAACACCGATCTTCCTTTGTCAAATATTACTGTCGCTGCAATTCTAAGTGGAAAAATATCGGGAGACATGGTTTCAAAAATAATTCTTGTTGCTGATGGCGATTTCCCTGTAAATGGTGAGGGACAACAAGCTCAACAATTACAACCCGATAATGTAAACCTGATGGTGAATTCAATTGATTGGTTGTCGGATGCCACCGGATTAATAAATCTAAGAACAAAAGGAATTACTTCAAGGCCATTAGACCAGGTTGAAGACGGAACAAAAGCAATATTGAAATGGGGAAACTTCCTTTTACCTATTATATTGGTTATTATTTATGGAATTATTAGAATGCAACGTAGAAAAAGATTAAGAATAAAACGAATGGAGGAAAATTATGTTTAAAAAATTAAATATTAAAGTATTAATTATTCTTTTGATAATTCTTCTGGGAATTTATTTTATCTCTGAAATGTCAGATACCGACAACAGATCATTCAGGAGTAATTTAGGTAATTTTGATAATGCAAATATTACGACCTTAATTGTTGAATCAAGTAAGGGAGATAAGGTAACAATTATTAAAGAAAATGATATTTGGAAAGTACAGGCAGATGGAAAATCATATCTTGCCGATGAAGCAACCATAAACAATAATTTAAATTTAATTAACAACCTGAAGGTGAAAAGAGTTGCTGCCACCGATAAATCAAAATGGGCTGAATACCAGGTTATCGATACTATGGCTGTGAGGCTTATAGTTGAAGAAAACAATGATGAAGTTATGAATATGCTCATAGGTAAGTTTTCGTATAAACAACCGGATAATACTCAACAACAACAAAATCCATATCAACGCCAACAACCAATAATTACATCTTTTGTCAGGCTTAATGACGATGATATTGTTTATGCTGTTGACGGATTCCTGAAAATGAATTTTAATGCCGATATTAATTCCTACAGGTATAAAAAACTTACCGATTTGAATAAAGATAATATTGAAAAAATAGATTTTTCATCAACTCTAAACAAACCTTTTGTATTAGCTAAGCAGGATGGAAATTGGTTTGTTAATGGTGTACAGGCTGATTCAACAAAAACCGTCAAATATCTTAATGCGATTTCAAAATTGAGCAGTTCAAGTTTTGTTTATGATGTTTCGGAAAACCAGTTACCTTCTTCAGCTTTTACTCTAAAAATTGAAGGAAACAATTTTAATCCTATTGAAATAAATGCTTTCCCGGCTGATTCTGTTAATCAATATTTAATTTCATCCACAAATGTTGATGATGCATTTTTTAGCGGTTCAACCTCGAAATTATTTGAAAAAATATTTGTTGGTGAGGAAAATTTTCTTCCTGAGAAATAGAAGTATTATTTAAAGATAGAACACTGATAACGCTGATTTAACTGATTTACACAGATTTCCATCTATGATAATCTGTTTAATTTGTGTCATCTGTGTTCAATTTATTATTGAAAGAGTTAAGCGTTTGTTTATTTAGAAAAAAATGGCTTGCTATTAAATGATAATACCTATTTTTGTGAAAAATTTGAAAAAATGAAAAATACATTAATATTATTCGCTCTGTTTATTTTATTATTTGGTATGTATTCTTGTGAAACCGACGTTGACATTATAGCAGATTACGAAGAAATTACTGTTGTTTACGGTTTACTTAGCGTTGACGATCCAACAACATATTTACGAATTAATAAAGCATTCTTAGGTGAAGGAAATGCATTAATAATGGCAAAAGTACCCGACTCAAGTAATTTCTTAAATCAATTGGATGTTACAATTGAAGAAATTGATGACAATGAAATTATCAATACTTATAACTTTTCAATTGATACTATTTACGATAAAGAAGCAGGAATTTTTTACAACGAGTATCAAATATTATATAAATCTGATATTGCAATTAATGATAATTATAAATATAAGTTAAAGATTTTAAATACAGATAGTATTATTACTGCTGAAACAGAAATAGTACATGACTTTTCAATTTCCAAACCAAGCTCAGGTTCGCCTTACGTTAGATTTAATCCCGGTCAAATCAAATCACTTGAATGGTCTAGTACAAAAAACGGAAAACGCTACGAAGGGAAAATAATATTTAATTTTAAAGAAAAAGAATACAACTCTCCAAATCTAATCACCCGATCATTAATTTGGAACCTGGGAACAACAAAATCTGTAAGTACTGATGGTAATATTGACATGGAATTTACTATTGCAAATGATTATTTCTATGAATTATTGAAATACAATGTTCCATATTCTGATATACAAAAAGAGAACAATGTTGAATATCGCATTTCCGATTCAGTTGATTTCATTGTAACTGCCGGTGGTGATGAGCTGAATACATATTTGGAAGTAAACGAACCTTCGTATAGTATTGTTCAGGATAAGCCGGAATATACAAATATCACTAACGGCATTGGTATTTTTTCATCAAGAAAAAATGTAATCCGCAGAAAATTGTTACATCCTGATACAAAAGTAGAAATTATTGATCTTGATATTAAATTTGTTTTATCACCACCACAATAGAGCTGTTTATATTCACTATAATTGAAAAAACGAACTCTGTTTTAAGGGATTAGAGGAGATAAGGGTATAAAGTAAATACTGATTTCTACACATACCCCCCTGATTTTTTCTATACCCAATATTTCCGGCTAAGTAATAATATTCATTTCTAATACCTGTCGTTTTGTCATAAAAAATAATGATGGCATAATCATTGATTAAAGCACTATGACAAAATAAAATCGAATTTAATAATCTTAAAATAAAATAAAAATATGGGAAAAATAATTGGAATTGATCTTGGAACAACAAATTCATGTGTTGCCGTAATGGAAGGTGCCGAACCTGTTGTTATCCCTAATAGCGAAGGCAGAAGGACAACTCCATCAATGGTTGCATTTACGGATAATGGTGAAAGAAAAGTTGGTGATCCTGCAAAACGCCAAGCAATTACTAATCCTGAACGCACAATATTTTCAATTAAACGATTTATGGGTGAAACCTATGATCAGGTTACAAAAGAAATAAACAGAGTTCCTTATAAAGTTGTAAAAGGCGACAATAATACACCAAGAGTTTTAATTGGTGACAGAAAATATACTCCTCAAGAAATTTCTGCAATGGTACTTCAAAAAATGAAAAAAACTGCAGAAGATTATCTTGGACAAACTGTTACAGATGCAGTTATTACTGTTCCTGCTTATTTCAGCGATTCACAACGCCAAGCGACAAAAGAAGCTGGCGAAATAGCAGGACTCACTGTAAAAAGAATTATTAACGAACCAACTGCAGCAGCATTAGCTTACGGTTTAGACAAAAAACAATCTGATGTAAAAATCGCTGTTTTTGATTTAGGCGGTGGAACTTTTGATATTTCCATTCTTGAATTAGGTGACGGAGTTTTTGAAGTTAAATCAACAAATGGAAATACACATTTAGGCGGTGATGATTTTGATCATGAAATTATTGATTGGCTTGCCGACGAATTTCTAAAAGATGAAAACATCGACCTCAGAAAAGACCCGATGGCTTTACAAAGATTGAAAGAAGCAGCTGAGAAAGCTAAAATTGAACTTTCAAGCTCAACTGAAACAGAAATCAACTTACCTTATATAATGCCTGTTGATGGTATTCCAAAACACCTTGTCAGAAAATTGACACGTGCAAAATTCGATCAACTAACCGATCATCTTGTTCAAAATACAATTGAACCATGTAAAATTGCATTAAAAGATGCCGGCTTAACTACCGGAGATATTGATGATGTATTATTAGTTGGAGGTTCGACACGAATGCCGGCAATTCAAAATGTTGTTAAAAATTTCTTTGGAAAAGAGCCATCAAAAGGTGTAAATCCTGACGAAGTTGTAGCTATTGGAGCCGCAATTCAAGGAGGTGTTCTTACAGGCGAAGTTAAAGATGTTTTACTTCTTGATGTAACTCCTCTTTCACTCGGTATAGAAACATTAGGTGGAGTAATGACCAAACTTATTGAAGCAAACACAACTATACCTACCAAAAAATCGGAAGTGTTTTCAACTGCAGCAGATAGTCAAACGTCCGTTGAAATTCATGTTTTGCAAGGTGAACGGCCAATGGCAAATCAAAATAAAAGTATAGGCCGTTTCCATCTTGATGGAATTCCACCATCACCAAGAGGTATTCCTCAAATTGAAGTAAGTTTTGACATCGACTCGAACGGAATTTTGAACGTTGCAGCAAAAGATAAAGCAACAGGAAAATCTCAAAACATTCGTATTGAAGCATCATCAGGATTATCTGACACTGAAATTCAAAAAATGAAAGATGAAGCTGTTGCAAACGAAGAAGCCGATAAAAAAGCAAAAGAAGAAATCGACAAACTAAATAGTGCAGACGCTTTGATTTTCCAAACAGAAAAACAGCTAAAAGAATACGGTGATAAAATTCCTGCAGATAAAAAAGCTCCAATCGAAAAAGCAGTAGCTGACTTGAAAGAAGCTCATAAAAGCAAGAATATTCCGGGTATTGATGCAGCAATGAATACTTTAAATACTGTTTGGCAAGCTGCCAGCGAAGAAATGTACAAAAACACACAAGCAGACCCAAGTGCTGCTCAGGGACAACAACAAGCAGATCCGACAGGACAAGCACAGGAACCTAATCAGCAATCATCAGGTGATGATGAAGTAACTGATGTTGACTTTGAAGAAGTAAAATAATATTTCTGATAATAATATCTAAATTGAGGGACAAATTAAGGAAAATAATTTCTTAATCTTTGTCCCTCTTTTTTTTGTAATAATTTATCTGTTTAAATTTTCGTAACCCTTTGAAACATTATATGTTGCTTTATCGAAAAACAACATCATCCGTCTTTCAAGTTCAAGAGCCATATAAATATCAATTGCTTTAGTCCACATTCTTCGCGAAAGCGCATATTCCCAAATATACTTCCTTATTAAACTCAATGAACTGATAACCTCGCTTAAAGCAAAACCTTCTTTTCGACGTTTACGCCCAAGCTGGAAATAAAAACTTCTTATTTCGTTTTTATCATAATTTCCGCTTAACCAATTACAAAATTGTGAGACAACTATTTGATATCTATCCAATAATTTTTGTTCATTAAATTCATGATAATGTGGTGTGGATCTGTTTTTTCTAACATCTTTTAACCATAATTCTGCTATTGATTTTGAATTTTTTTCAATTAGCTCGATTAATTTATTCGAGAGCAAATTTTTATCATCATTTTTTATTTCATGCTTACCTAACGAAAGAGAAAATGAATCAATAATTGCCCAATATTCCTTTTTTGTTTTTATATAAGCTTCGATTGCTTTTGTATTTGATAAAAAAGCGAGTTTTGGTATTTTTTTAATCGGAAAATATTTAACTGAAACAGCGTCGTCACCGGCTTCTAATATTCCGCCGGTTTGCTCTACTTCGAATGAAAGAAAAATCAGGTCGCCATATAAATAATTTGTACATGAATCCGCATCAATAAAAGTTGTGATTTTTGCTTTCAAACCTGTCTCTTCTTCGAGTTCTCTAAGGGCTGCTTTCTCGATGGTTTCGCCTGTTTCGGCAAAACCAGAGGGTAAGCACCACATTCCTTTGTATGGTTTATTCCCTCTTTTTACGAGCAATATCTTTCGATCCTTTTCAAGAATTGTTGATACCACAGGTAAAGGATTATCATAGAAAAAGAGATTACATGACTGACAGTGTTCTCTTAATATGTCGTTTTCCAATTTCTTAGAAATTTTTTCACTGCAATAGGGACAAAAAATCCTGTTTTTCTTTTTCATAGTTCCTCGTTTTTCATATTCTAATTTTCAAAACAAAACCAATTTATTACTAATTAAGCATTTCTTTTTCCAAAATTTCTAAATTAAAAAACAAGGAACATTGAATAAGGAACAAGAAATCAGGAATTTTACTGCTTAGCTGTTTCAATACTTTTTAAATATATAGCTATCAATTCATTGTTTTCATTTATTATACTATCCATTTTATCAGGTTTTAATAATGGTTTTCTTTGGATGATTTTCAAGCAAATTCTTGTTTCTCTTAGTTCTTTTAAAATAACTTTTAGTTTGTGTACAAAATCCTTTGTTGATTCAGCTGATTGGGCTTCGCCACAATTTAAAGCAGGGGAAGTTCCACAACGGATTAATTGATTACCAATGTGGTTGCCCAACCTTGTATTTGGAAGAACCTCAACGATTTCACTAATTCGTATCGCAAAGTCGATTAATCTGTCTTCTAAGTCAAATTTTTTATTTGCCATTTTAATTAAAGCTTTTTTAATTAATAATTATATGTTTGCATTTCTTGTTTCTTGTTTCTTGTTTCTTGTTTTTGTTCCTAATTCGTTATTCATCATTTTACAGATACGAAGGTACATAAACCAATGAATTATTCCTTTTTTTAAAATATGATGTTTTAAGTTTTTGAACAAATAAATATAATATCATCCTTATTGGTCTCAAAACTTTTCATGGTTTTTATATTTTGCTTTAAGCAATTAATCACTTTATCATGTAAACCTTTGTTATTCCGAATGAAAAAGGGGCATTTATGTCGAAAATATTTAATGAAATCAGAAAAATCTTTTTTATCAAAAACCAAAGAATTTTTATAACCTAATACCTCTATTTTCTTAAACCATGGTGACAATAGTTGAAAGCCATTTTTGTCGGAAAAATTATTTAACAATTTTTCATATGGCAAATCCTTTTCCATAACAATGCTGTTTTCTTTGAGTATTCTTTTTACCAACAAGGTTAATTCATTGA
Source organism: uncultured Bacteroidales bacterium (assembly GCA_964462015.1). GTDB lineage: Bacteria > Bacteroidota > Bacteroidia > Bacteroidales > JAEINX01 > JAEINX01. Next base: position 17,394 of record CAYWXI010000004.1, read on the forward strand.
GGTGTTGTTTTGTATGAGTTATAGTGATAAATAAATCATCTTTATTCATCATCTTCGAAATTTGAGGTATGACCTCAGGGAAAAAATATAAGGCATAGCTGCAAAGAATTAAATCAAATTTTTTATTAATAATTAAGTTTAATTCCGGCAGGTTGGAATTAAGAAATTCCCCTTTAAAACCGGCTGTTTGGCAAATATTAAGAAAATCATTTTTATTGTTAATACAGTAGTCAATTCCGGTTAAATGAGCATTAGATTGAACTCTCCCTTTTAAAGCTTTTGTAAAAAAACCGGTTCCACATCCCAGGTCTAGAATTGATTTTACCGATTTAATATTAACAAAGTTTAGAACTATATCTCTAATATCCTGCTTGTTTTTCGAGTGGATATTAATTATATCAGCAACAGTATTATTAATAACAACATCAGCAAAAGCCTCAACAAGATTATTCATTTTTATTTAAATAATTTACCTAGTTATATTTTTTACTAATTTAATAAAAAATTTAGAAAGTGAATTAGAAAGCAGATTAAAATTCATTACGGAATATATCAGTTACTCATATTCGCCACAGATTCTCAGACAATAAGAAATAGAGTGTTTTTAATCAGAGAATCTTTGGCTTTCTTAATTCTTCACAACCGTAAATCACTTAGAACCAAACTTAAAAAAGTCGGTTTAAAATTGAAAACCAATATATTTCTTGCCAGGTCAAATATTTTTACATTGGACTTGTCGATAACTACAGAATCGGAAGTAGCACAAATCCCTTTATTAAGGTTTATTAAGTTATAATCAGGAGAATGAACTGTTTTGGCAAAGCCGGAAATATTATTGTTTGCAAGAGTTTCATTTAGATAAGAGGATAATTCACCACTAAAACTTACCGGATTATCCAAATAAAATATGGTTTCTTTTGGATATAGAATTTTCAAATAATTAATAATTAACCCAATTGATTTTTGAAAAAAGTTATCGCGGAAAGCTTTTCCGTGAATCTCAGAAGCATCGCGCAAGAAATTATCATTCCCTACAAAAACTACATTTCCAAACAAGTAACTACTGATTGTTATTAAAACATTATAAGCATCTACATAAAGAGTATTGTTTTTTACATCTTCTATATCAATAATTTTTTTTTGTCTGTTTATTGCAATTTTCTGAGGTGCTATTCCTCTGAATAAAATTGTTCTTTCAACGGATGATAAAGAATATCTGTCGCAAATAATTTTTATTATTGCTTTTTGGGGGTATTTTTTGTCAAGCAAATACTGATAATCATTAATAGCATTTAGAAAATTTTCAGTAAAAGTCATTTTATTTTCATTTAGTGGTCATTCAATGGTCATTTCCCCTTTTCCACTTATTTCATCTACTTCCCAATTAAAAAAAATTGTTTCATTGTTAATATAATACTGATTAGGCACAACATAAATTTTTCTGTATAAAGTTATAAAAAACATTAACTTTACACTCAAAAAAACTTCAAAACTTGAAACTAATAATAATTAACGGACCAAATTTGAATTTGCTTGGAAAAAGAGAAACTTCGGTTTACGGTTCCATCTCGTTTGAAGAATATTTAAGAAAACTGGAAAAACTCTTTCCGGATATTGAAATTGAGTATTTTCAAAGCAATATTGAAGGAGAAATAATTGATGCTTTACATAAAACGGGCTATTTGTTCGATGGAATTATTTTAAATGCAGGAGCTTATACCCACACATCTATTGCAATTGCCGATGCCGTAAAAGCTATCCCCGCTCCTGTTGTCGAAGTTCATATTTCAAATGTATTTTCAAGGGAAGATTTCAGGCATACTTCCTATCTTGCACCAAATTGCAAGGGTTCAATTATAGGATTTGGATTGGATTCATATAGATTGGCTATTGAAAGTTTTCTGATAGACACGAATTAGTGTTCATCTATAAGCTTATAAAAAGACACGAATTTCACAAATTTACACGAATCTAAACTTTTTTGGCTTGTCCAGATTAGGAATGAGAAACAAAGAACAAAGAACAAGGAACAAAGAATGAGTCTCCTATAGCCGCTTTTACCAATCTGGAAAATCGTAACAGACTATGTTGTTCAAATGATGTTTTGTCATCGAATTACACTAATTGAACGAATTAAAATTCGTATAATTCGTTCAATTCGATGATAAATATTTCCGCTTGAAATTAGTGGGAAAAATCTTTTCCGGTTTGTTTGGTTTATGTTTTTTGTTTTTTCTTTTTTGCTGCCGGAAAAAGAATGTTATTTAAAATCAATCGATAGCCTGTTGAGTTTGGATGTAAATTCAAATCTGTCGGGGGATCACCGATAAAGTGATGATAATCTTCGGGATCGTGTCCGCCGTAGAATGTCCAGGTACCCTTACCAAATTCGCCATGAATATACCTCACCTCATTTGAAGCCTTATTTTCGCCCATTATCAAAGCATCGGATTTTAAATTATCAGCATTAAAAGCCGTTGTTTGTCCCATAAAACCTTTTACGACTGATTCATGATTTTGGCATAACATAGTTGGAACCGGATCCCATTTTGCAGAAAAATCAAATAGTGTAAAAAAATCATTGTTTTGCCTTTGATTTTTTGGACGTGTTTGAGTTACATCAATTGAGGAAATCTCGTATTCATAGGGATTAGTGCTGATTGTAAAATTGGTAAAAGCAATGCATTTATTGAAATCCAATTTTTCCTGAGCATTCGGATCAGCTCCATCACCATCAAACATCACATCACAAATATCAATACCTTCGGCTGCCAATGCAACATCAAAACTATCTCCTGCCGAACACATTGCAAACAAATATCCTCCACCGGCAACAAACTCTTTTATTTTATTTGCTACGGCCAATTTGCATTGCGATACTTTACTATACCCCAATTTATGAGCAATTTCTTCGGAAGCTTTTACATCCTCAATATACCATTGATTATTTTTATATCTTGACCAAAACTTTCCATATTGTCCTGTGAAATCTTCGTGGTGAAGGTGTAACCAATCGTATAAAGGTAGTACGCCACTAATAATTTCTTCATCATAAATTACATCATAAGGAATTTCGGCATAAGTGAGAGCCATTGTAACAGCATCATCCCAGGGTTGTTTATTTTTGGGAGAATATATTGCAATTTTTGGTGCTTTATGCAATTTTACTTCATCCATATTTATTTCGGGGTAGGAAATCTCCTGCAAAATTGCAGTTGATTGAACATCGGCAATTACCTGATAAGTAACACCCCGAATAATACATTCATCTTCAAATATCTGATTATATTTAAACATATAGCTTCCCCCTCTATAGTTTAGTAACCAACTAATTTCAATATCGTGTTGTAACACCCAGTATGCTACTCCATAAGCTTTTAGGTGATCTTTTTGAGTGTCGTCCATTGGGATAAGCAAATATGCTCCCTGGCTAAAAAGTATTGAGAATAAAAATATTGAAAGTAAAAATATTCGTTTCATGTGTTTGTTTTTTGTAGTTAATACATTTTTAGTTGGTGATATTTTTAAAACTCATATTGAAGAAATTGAAAATTAAAATTCATGAAAATTTTAGGATTCATTACATAATCATGCTCCTGTGTGTTCAATTTGCCTTGCAATATTTGTTTCATCACTCATTATCAAGTTTTTCGAAAATAGAGTTTCGGCTAATATATTCAGGAATAATTTCCTTCATTTTTTTTACAATTTCAAATTGATCATGCGAACCATTCATTTTAATCAATTCATCAATTTGTTCCACAATTTCCTTAGGATCATATTCTTTTACTTTCCCAATGAGAATTTGCGGATGATGGGTTGGAATTGTATTTTCCTGATTATTTAATAATTCTTCATATAATTTTTCACCGGGACGTAATCCTGTAAATTTAATCTTAATATCTTTTTCAAGGATTAAACCCGATAATCTGATCATTTTTTTTGCAAGATCAACAATTTTAACTGATTTCCCCATATCAAACACCAAAATCTCGCCACCTTTTCCCATTGTACATGCTTCAAGCACTAATTGGCATGCCTCCGGAATAGTCATAAAAAAGCGTGTTATATCGGGATGAGTTATCGTGATTGGGCCACCTTTTTCTATTTGTTTTCGAAACAATGGAATTACTGAACCATTTGAACCAAGGACATTGCCGAAGCGAGTTGTAATGAAACTCGTTTTTGCGTTATTTTGTAATGATTGGATATAAATTTCAGCAATACGTTTTGTGGCACCCATTACATTTGTCGGATTAACGGCCTTGTCAGTAGAAATTAAAACAAATTTTTTCACTTTAAATTCAATTGCGAGGTCGGATAAAACTTTTGATCCGTAAATATTGGTTTGGAGAGCTTCTAAGATATTGTTTTCCATTACAGGTACATGTTTATATGCAGCGGCATGAAACACAATTTCGGGTGTAAATTTTCGGAAAATACTCTCAATACGGGATTTATTACAAATATCAGCTATAATAAACTCATAATTAACTTGTGGGAATTTCTCGTTACATTCCAGTTCGAGATGAAATAATGGGCTTTCTGCCTGATCTACTAAAATTATTTGTTTACACGAAAAGCGAGAAACCTGCCGTACCAACTCACCTCCTATCGAACCTGAAGCTCCGGTTATCAAAACTATCTTTCCTTCCAGCTCCAGGCTAATTTTCTCCTCATTAAGTTTTATAACATTACGGCCAAGTAAATCCTCTATTTTTATTTTCTTAATTTGATTAAAACTTAATTCGCCATTAATCCAGGTGATTACAGGAGGTACACTTAATACCTTAACATTTTTTTGAAGGCATAATTCAATGATCTCTTTCTTTCTTTTTATATTTAAATTTTGAACAGAAATAATAAGTTGATCAATCTCTTTTTCAGCTAACAGGTATTTTAATTTATTAAATCCTGAAATTTTTACACCTTCAAGTTTTTTACCTGCTTTTTTTTGATCGTCATCAATAAAAGCAAGTACTTTATATTTTGAGCCTGCATCTCTGTCCAGAACACGTTTTGAAATAATTCCTGCTTCACCGGCACCAAATATGATAATATTTAATTTTTCCTTGGATGAATTTGAAAATTCAAGATAGGAAAGTTTCACAATTACTCTAAACGATGTCAAAACAAAAGAACTGGTTATGAAATCAATTATGATGATTGAATACGGAATGAAATTAATTTTATTAATAAAATAAAATGTAATAATGTCAGTCAACACAAAAATAACACTCCCACATAATATCATAAGAAAAATCATCACAACATCCTGACTATTCGTGTGTCGAACTATGCCCGCATAAGTTTTTGCAATAAAAAACCCAATTATTCTAACGACTAAAACAAAAAGTAAAACCTTAGGAAAGGCTTGCATTTCATTTTCAGGGATCGAAAAATTAAAACGCAGTAAATAAGCCAGGCTAACAGAAAAAATTATAATACAGACATCTATAAGAAATATTAACCAACGTGGTGTATTATTTTTTATTAAAATCATTTGTCCGATTTATCAAATATGATTTATTAAATATTTTTTTTGTAAAATTAACAAAATCAATACTACAAACCTTTTAATAATTATTAATGTTTTAATATGCTTTTTAGTATTGAAAAATGAAAAAAAATATTAGCAAGTTCTATGTTTGTTCCACTCAAATTAATACTTTTGCCGCACATAAATTAATTTTGTACATATAAAATAATCTGAACATGAAAAATACAGCATTTATTGATTTTCATAAATCCTTGGGTGCAAAAATCGTTGCTTTTGCCGGATATAATATGCCAATTCAGTTTGAAGGCATTAATATTGAACACGAAACAGTTAGAAAAAATGTTGGAGTTTTTGATGTTTCACACATGGGTGAATTTTGGGTAAAAGGCCCAAAAGCTTTTGAATTAGTGCAAAAACTCACCTCAAATGATGTAGCAAAATTAACAGAAGGGAAAATTCAATACACTTGTTTTCCAAATGACAAAGGAGGAATTGTTGATGATTTGTTGGTTTATTGCATCGATAATGAGACATATTTGTTAGTTGTTAACGCCTCAAACATAGCAAAAGATTGGGATTGGGTCAATAGTAAAAATGATGTTGGTGCAGAATTAATCAATGCTTCTGATGAAATTTCTCAACTAGCAATTCAAGGCCCAAAAGCCTTGGAACTTATGCAAAAACTCACCTATACCGATCTTTCTGTTATTTCATATTATACTTTTAAGTATACTGAATTTGCGGGAGTTAAAAATGTTTTAATTTCCGCAACAGGATATACAGGTGCAGGTGGATTTGAAATTTATTTGGAAAATAAAGATGCCAAAAAAATATGGGATGCAATTTTTGAAGCCGGTAAGGAATTTGGTGTAAAACCCATTGGATTAGCTGCTCGTGATACTCTTCGTTTAGAAATGGGATTTTGCCTTTACGGAAACGATATCAATGAAACAACCTCCCCCATCGAAGCCGGGCTGGGTTGGATCACAAAATTTGTTGAAGGTAATAATTTCATTAATCGTGAAACGTTTCAAAAACAAAAAGAAGATGGTGTTAACAAGCGATTAAAGGCCTTTGAAATGATTGATAACGGAATTCCGCGACAACATTATGAGATTTGTGATAATCTGGGAAACATTATTGGCGAAGTTACATCGGGAACTATGTCACCTTCAATGAAAAAAGCTATCGGAATGGGATATGTTAGAACAGGTTTTACGAAACTTGATACTGAGATTTTTATTAAAATCAGAAATAAATTACGAAAAGCAAAAATTGTAAAACTTCCGTTTTATAAAGGATAGTGAAAAAATATAATCACAATCTCAGAAAATTCTTGTTAATATTGTTAAATTGTTATATTGTTGTAATATTCAACGTCTCTATTATCTCATTAATATACTTCATGGCATTGGGATCACCTTCCCCAGGTGCCCAACTTGCAAAGTTTTTATCTACTGTTGCATCATAAGGCCCATCTTTAACTTCGTAGGCAACGCTGTTTTTTTCAAGGCTAATAATTGAATGCCACGTTCGGGGAGGAATTTCTGCACCAAAATTTCCAACTAAAGGATTGAGAATAATATGATCACTAATATTTCCTTCATCATCAAACTCAACTACAAGTATCTTTCCTCTTAGCACAAAAAATGCTTCAACCTTGTCGGGATTTTCATGTTTATGTGGTTGAATGTAAGTACCAGGTTCAATTGCATTGAGCATTCTTTGCAAAGTTGCCGAAGGATCTTTATGGAAATTAAAATTCATCCTGCGACGTTTTGAGGTTCTAGCTTTTACTGAGGTTATTTCAATAAATTCTTCATTAATTTTTATCATTTGATAGTAATTTAATTGTAATTTCCTTTATTTCCCATATTCCCCATATACCTACTGTTCTCATTATCTCCCCTATTTCCAAATCATTAGTTTTTCAAGTTTGGCTGTTGCACTTTCCCAATTATAATTATTAATTATATATTTATAACCATTTTTGGCTAATTTTTCGGCTTTTATTGGATTTTTTAATAAATCAATAATAAGTGAAGCATATTCATCAGGTGAAGAACCTATTAAAATTTCTTTTTCCTGTTCTGCTCCTAATGCATTATTTGCCAGTTGCGAAGTTATTGAAGGTATTTGCATTGCCATTGCTTCCAATAATTTATTTTGCAATCCGGTTCCAATTTGCATGGGTGCAATAAATATTTTCGCTTTAGCATAACTTTCACGCATATCGTCAACCCATCCGGCAACCTTTACATTTTTCGAATCAAGAGCTAAAACGCTTTTATCAGGATTAGCTCCTGCCAACAGCAAATTGACTTCAGGCATTGTTTTATGAACTAACGGAAGGATATTTTTAACAATATAAACCGCAGCTTTTGCATTTGGCGGATATCCCATATTTCCCGTAAAAACAAGATCATATTCTTTTTTCATTTCAAAAGGATGAAAAAAATCCGTATCAACGCCGTTAATAACTATTTCGATTTTATGATTTTCGGAATGTGAAATTAAATCACGATCAGGTATTGATATAATTGTTTTATTATCAAATAAATCAAAAACAATTCTTTCGTAGGCCAAAACACGATTATATTCAATCCTGAAAAATGGTTTTAAATAAAACGGCGCTGAGTGAATTCGCCTTTCAATCCCTTTCGAAAAAACATCCTGATAATCTATGGTTTTTGAAATTTCCTGATCTTTAACATATTCAGCTACCCTGATCAATTGACAATAAATGTGATCGGGTTTATGTTTTTTAATCAGGTCATTTATCTTTTTCTTTGCTTTTGAATTATAAAAATACCCTACCTGAAAAGGTTTCCCAAACAAAAAGGCTTTTAAAATATTAAAGATTATCGAAAACCTGGAAATTGTGAAAAAATTTATCGATTTACAATATTTTTGTAAAGTTTTTCTTGCTTCTATATGAATTTTCGTGTCATTAATTGCACAAAGAATTATTTCATTATTTTTCGATAAGCAACGGATTTGATGAAAAGCGCGCAACTTATCACCTTTTTCTAAAGGGTATGGTATTCGGGGAAGGATTACGAAAATTTTCATCTGTTAATATTTTTGTAACTGGCGCATATTTAAAAATTTGCGATTTTATTAAAAATTTGGTCTTCCCCCAAATTTCCAATTTCTAATTTCATTTCAAATTTCTTCATAAAACTTAACTAATTTTTGAATAATTTTCTCATTATCATATTCTTCTTCAATTAATTTTCGTGCATTCAATCCAATGGTTTCGCATAATTCTTTTAATTTTATACATTTTTCTATTTGATCAACAAATTCTTCCGGAGTATTTGCAATCAAAATATTTTTATTTTCTTCATAATGAATTCCTTCAGCACCTAATTTTGTCGAAATAATTGTTTTACCAAGTGCCATTCCTTCTATTATTTTAATTCGTATTCCGCTACCCGAAAATAAAGGTACTATCATAATAGCTTTGGAATTAATAAAATCCCGGGCACTTCCAACCTCGCCAACAACTTCAACATTAGTTTTTTTGTTGTTAATCAACCATTCGGGCATTTCTCTACCTGCAAGATAAAATTTCAGTTCAGGCATTTTTTTATTTATCAAATCCCAGGTTTTATTTAGAAACCAATCAATTCCTTCTTCATTTGGCATCCAGTTCATTGATCCTATGTGAAACAAAGAAGGAAATTCATATTCATCATTTGACAAATGAAATTTATTCAGATTAATTCCAAAAGGAATATCAGTAATTGGCGTTTTCGTGCCTGTTTTTTTAAAAAAAACGGCATCGGTTTTTGTAATTGCAGCTATTCCGTCATACTTTTCTAAAGCCTCAAGCTCATAATTTTTAAGAGTTTTGCTAAGATGAGATAAATAAAATTTCTTAATCGGATTTTTAGTAGTTTGAGTAATTCTATCCCAAATTATATGCTCAATATTATGGGCACGCAAAACAATTTTTGCATTTGAGTGTTTACGAATTGTTTCAATATAAGGAGTAACATAAAGCGTTTCTAATTGAATTATATCGTATGTATTATTGTTAAGAATCTCAATGATTTTTTCGTCAAATTCTTTAGAAATAAATCTTTGAACATGATAGGATTTGGAAGAAAAAAGATTTAAAAAAGCATCTAACGGTTTTATTCTTAGATCAAGAAAAACACCTTCTATTTGTGTTTTTTCTTTATAGTCATCAGGAATAGAATTAATATCGACGGAATATTTATAAGAATTAACTGCAAGAACCTTTACTTTATGGCCCGAATCAACTAATCCCTCAACAATAGTGTTCATAGCAATCGGGCCTCCTTCTTTTGGAGGATATGGTGATTTATTACAAATCAAAAGAATATTCATAAAATAGCAATTTATGTTTTTTTGAAAATTTTAAAAAACACTTTTCTCCATGCATCAGAGTCTAATAATGGAGAATCGGTGGTTGCTTTATAAGTTAGAAAAATACCAATCGGGAGCAATACTGCCGAGGCTAACCACATTCCGAGGTAAGGTTCCCAAATACCTGATTCGGAATATTTTTTTCCAATAATTGAGGTAATATGAAAAATCACAAAAAAGAAAACTGAAATCACAACCGGAAGCCCTAAACCGCCTTTACGGATGATTGCTCCAAGAGGGGCGCCAATAAAAAATAAAATAAAACAAGCAATTGAAAGTGTAAACTTTTCATTCCAGGCAATTTTGTGCTTTATAATAAATTCATCTCTGGCTTTAATATAGTTTATTTGATGTGAAATATTAGTATTTATCCTGTCAACCGTAGTTATTGCTGCTTCAATGATAGATTCCTGTTCTTCAAATTCAAAATTTTCAATGAAATTCGTATTAAAAATATTTCCGGTATCAACAAAGTTTACATCGTTTGTATCAAGCTTTGAATAAAAATGATAATTACGGCTAAAATTATTGACAAAAGTTTTCTTTTTTTGTTGATTTAATCCTTCTAACGAATCAATTCCATAATCAAGCTGTTTTAGATTCAACATCATATAATGCGCTTTAAATAAACTTTCATCCGAGCGTTCCATATTAAAGTCCGTTAAATCAAAACTCCTCGTTTCTTTGTCAAAACTTGTTCGCTGGAAAGGCCTTGTAATTCTATGTCCTTTCTTATCAATTTTTTCAGAATAATTACACCCATCGTAAAGTGTGAAAATAAGAAATTTGCTATCAGGAGTTGATTCCATTTTTCCGGATTTGGCTGCTGTTACGTTAATATTGCCTTTTCTGCCGGTATGATCATAAATTAATATATCATATAAAGTTGAACCGTCATCATTCTTTTTCCCAACTCTAATCACATAGCCGTCAAGGCCATTATAAAAAACACCTTCTTTTATATTAAAAGCTAATTTATGTTTTCTTATATCATAAAGTAATGTACGAAACTTTAAATTTGCTTGTGGTAAAATATTATTTGAAAAATATAAAGCCAAAACACTAATCAAAAATGATAAAATAATTAAGGGCATCATAATTTTTTTCAATGAAATTCCGGCAGCTTTCATTGCAATTAGTTCATAATGTTCACCCAAATTACCAAAGGTCATTAATGATGAAAGTAAAATAGCTAATGGTAAGGCAAGAGGAACGAATGTTGATGCAGCATAAAACATCAACTCTGTAACAGTGTACCACTCAAGCCCTTTCCCAACCAAATCATCAATATATTTCCATAAAAATTGCATCACCAAAATGAATAATGCAATAAAAAAAGTCATTACCAATGGACCCAAATACGACTTAATAACTAAAATATATATTTTTTTCACAATCTTAGATCAAAACAACTTACGTTTTTGAAATTTTTCGATGCAAATATAAAATAAAAAGTTGGCAGTTGGTAGTCATTAGTCCACACCCGAAAGCATACAGCAGTTTTTTACGGATGATTAAATTATTTTAAAAAAATCCTTAGATTTGTAAGAAAAAATTAATGAAAATCCTTTACAACGAAAAATTCCTTAAACATAATGTCAATAGCAGTGCCGAAGGTGCCTATCGAATTAAAGATTTTAAGGATATTGAAAATACTGAAGCTGATGGTGAGAAATATTTCTCGTTAATTCACGATGCAGATTATATAAAAATGATAAAAGAGGCATGCATGAATAACGATATGCTTGCCGAAGTCCAACTTACAAAATCTTCTTATGATGCAGCACGAACAGCAGTCGGATTAGCAATACTTGCTTCTGAGCAAAACGATTTTGCAGTTATTAGGCCTCCTGGACATCATGCCGGAAGAAAAAGAGCTGCCGGATTTTGTTTCTTTAATAATCTTGCAATTGCCACACAAAAACTTGTTAATGAAGGCAAAAAGGTATTTATCCTTGATTTCGACGGCCATCATGGCGATGGAACTCAAGATATATTTTATGAAACCGACAATGTATTTTTCTGTTCTATACACCAATTATATGCTTACCCTTTTTCAGGCATGGAAAATGAAAAAGGAGAAGGGCCAGGCGATGGATTTACAATGAATATTCCTTTAGTTGCCGAAAGCGGGGATAAAGAATTTTTGGCTGCGGTGGATAAAGCAATAATGATGGCTGTAGATTTTAATCCCGATGTTATTGCCGTATCAGCAGGTTTTGATGCCTATAAACTTGACAGATTGCTCAATTTGAATTATTCCCTTGATGCATTTTTTCAATGCGGTTTAAAACTTCGTCGTTCATTCGGGAATATTTTTGCAGTTCTTGAAGGAGGCTATCATTACGATATCAGAAAATGTGTCGATAGCTTTATTGAAGGTGTAAACAAAGGCAACAATCCTCCAAAAAGCAATTGGAATCACGAAATGTCGATGGGTTAGGAAGAAAGTTTCGGGTTTCGGGTTTCGGGTTACGCCGTCTCTTCGTCTCTTTGTTTCGCAGTCTCTCCTTTCAGGTTTTCCTTCTCCGCTAAAGCTACAGCGGACAGGCAGGTTTCAGGTTACTTTTGACCTCCATCATTCCAAAACTCCACTATTCCATCACTCCATCTCCCCGTCTCTCCTTTCAGCTAATTACCCAAAATCATTTTTCGCTTTACGTTTTGTTTTTCAGTTGATAGTGAAAAATAATAAATACCGGGGGCAAGATTATATTTTTGTGCATTAAACTGTTTTTCATATTTTCCGGCAGGCAAAAATTCATTATTGATAATTGATGTAATTTTTCTTCCAAACATATCAAAAACCGATAAACTTACAACAGAGTGCTCTCTTAACTTAAATTTGAACCATGTATTATCAGAAAATGGATTTGGATAATTTTGTTCTAAAGCAAAAGGAACAGACTCGAAATTATCAATTCCAACCCATTCGGAGTCAACTATTGCTGCCCAGACACTTCTTACACTATTTTCCATTCTTATCCAAACAGGCCGAATTACATTATTGTGTACTACAATGTTATTGTAGTCGCCGAAAAAGAGATTGGAATTTGGGATAAATGGCGACTCGCTGATTTTGAAATTTACAAATGTTTCTCCTCCATCTTTTGAAACAGCCATATAAACATCAGTAGAAGGATCATCATATTCACGTCTATCATAATAAACAAAATAAATATAGCCTGTAATTTGGTCAACTGTCATCCATGTAAAAAATTGTTGCTTTCCGGCAGGATCATCATTTACCCGTTTTACATCACCCCAGGTTTCACCTCCGTCGGTGGATTTGATAAACCAAACGTCGGTGTCATCTATACCATTTCTTTGATCCGACCAATTTATATAGATGTTTCCATGAAATTCACCATTACTTAAATCACAAACTGTTACAGGCAATCCATTGCAGCGGTAAATACCCGGGATTTCATAGGCCCATCCGTCAGGAATATCCGTTACAAAAATATCGTCATCTAACCAGGTTTCTCCCTGATCAAGTGATTTATCGAAGACAAGGCCCAAAGGCCCGGCCCAGGAAACATATATTTCGCCGTTTGGCCCGACAGCCGGAACTGCACCCTCAACAGTATTATCATCATCAATGCAATCACCTGAAACCTGATTAATTTGCATGGCATCACTCCATGTTTCACCGGCATCTGTTGATTTGGAAAACATTATATTGCTTTTATCCAAAGGATTTGGACTACCGTAATCATCAAACTGTGTCCAGGTAACATATATGTTGTTATTTGTTCGATCGACAATTGCCCATTCTTTATCCTGGGCCTTAGTTCCATTCAAACCCATATAAGTCCCATTATTCCAAACTCCTCCGGGTTCATCAACTTTTTGGCAAACAATTCTGTCTATCCAGCTTCCCGATTGTGGATTCGATAAATGGAAAAAATAGAAACTTCCGGTAGTATCAGTAATGATGCAAGGATCTCCCCAAACACCATATTCAGGGGAAACTAAAGTTCCGGCAATCCAGTTATATCCACCATCTGTCGAATAAAAATATTTATTAGTATTGGCCCCTACTATCATTTGATCAGTGTTTTTTAAGTTTAAATAAATAGAAGGTTCATTTGGCCCATTGACATCACTTATCATTATATTTAAATGATATTGAGCTTGTGTGCTAATTACATAACATAAACTCATTAAAATAAAAAGATATAGTTTTTTCATATTTGTTTTTATTTATGAGACAAAAAAGCAATCTTTTAAGTTGCCTAAATTCTGTCTTTTTTAACAAAAGTACAATTAAATAATAAATATTGAATGATGATAGAATGATTTTTCATAATTTTTCTAATTTTAAGGGCTTGAAATGATGTGAAAAATGAATATAGTTTTAATTTGATATATTTTTTACTTTTGCTATAAATATGAATGAAAATAATTTATCAGAACCCGGCAATTCCCGCTTAGTAAAATCTTCGTCTGGGAAAGGAAAAAAGAAACGACCCGGTATTCTTTTTTGGATCATTATTGCCATTATTCTGGGGACTTTGACAGGAGGATGGTTTCCTGAATTTGCTTTAAACTTTTCTATATTGGGAGAGGTATTCCTCAATTCACTGATGATGCTGGTTGTTCCTGTTGTAATGTTGTCACTTATTGTCGGTATCACCCGTCTGGGAAATATTCGTAATCTTGGATCAGTAGGTGGCCGTACTATTGCTTATTATCTTATAACAAGTGGTATAGCAGTGATTGTAGGCATTATTCTTGTTAATATTATCAATCCCGGAAAAGGAATACAACCGGGGGAAACTCATCCTGATTTCCATTATACAGTGGGAGGGAAAAACAACCGCACTGTATTTCTTTCAAATGAAAAATGGGAAAAAACCCGGTACTCTGACAAATATAATATTGCGCTTATAGATCAGGCAGTACAAGGTGTTATTGAGTCATTTTCTGACACTTCAGTAACAGTAAAACTCTGGGAGAGCACTCATGCTGAAGAACAGTTTTATATCATTGCAGAAGATGGAACACAATTACAATTCAGCCGTATTGAACGGCAACTGGTTTCTACAGAACCGGAAATTACATCATATGGAACCGGTTTAGAAATTAAATTTTCTATTACAAGCAAATTGAAAGGAGAAGAAACGGGAAACGTCGGTAAAACGCTAAAACAAATATTAACAGGTGATGAAGAAACCGGGAAACAGGGATTAATTCCAAGTAATATTTTTTCGGCAATGACCAATATGGATATTCTTCCGCTAATAGTTTTTGCGCTTTTACTTGGAGCAGCACTTTCGGTATTGGGGGAAAAAGCAAATTCTGCAATCAGTTTTATATCAACATTGAATGATGCTGTAATGAAACTTGTGCATTGGATAATGATTGTCTCGCCGATTGGCATTTTCGGTTTAATCACTGCACGAATTGGCGTGGCCGGAGGTTTTAAAGATTTTCTCCCGGAATTAATATCACTCGGCAAATATAGTATGACTGTAATGATTGGGCTGTTTATTCACGGATTTATAATTTTACCTCTAATTCTTAAAGTTCTAGGCAATAAAAGACCGGCTCCTTACGCTAAAGGTGTTGGTGCAGCCCTTTTAAATGCCTTCTCTACAGCATCAAGTACAGCCACCCTGCCATTAACTATTGAAGGTGTTGTGGAAGAAAATAAAGTATCCAACAAAACAGCAAGCTTTATACTCCCTCTTGGAGCTACAATAAACATGGATGGAACAGCTCTTTATGAAGCTGTTGCCGCAATTTTCATTGCTCAGGTTTATGGAATCCATCTTGAACCTGCCATGATGGGAGTTGTTTTCCTAACAGCAACACTTGCTGCTATTGGTGCCGCAGGAATACCTGAGGCAGGCCTTGTAACCATGGTTATTGTTTTGAAAGCTGTTGGCCTACCTATTGAAGGTATCGGACTTCTGTTATCAATAGACTGGATGCTCGACAGATTCAGAACAACTGTCAATGTTTGGGGTGATAGTGTTGGGGCTGCTGTGATTGATAGTTTGGAAGAAAGGAAAAAGAGTAATATTAAAAAGTCAAACAACCATAAAGGATTTTAATCCTCAATCTTGTTTATCGAATTGTTAATTAGTTGTTCCATAATAATTGCCTTTTACATAAGGCAAAAACTATAAAAAATTGCATTATGCAAAAGGCAATTTAACGATATTTTATTTCTCCAACCACGCCTTAAAACTCTTCACTTTTTCGCGACTTACAATAATATCTTCATCGTTTTTTACTTTTAATTCAATTTTCAGGCGGCTGTTTGAATAGCTGATTATGTCGGAAATTGCTTTTAAATTAATAATATATTTTCTGTTTACTCTGAAAAATTCATCGGGATTTATAAGGCTTTCAATTTGTTCTAAAGAATAATCCAAAACATAATTATTGTTTTCACTTGTTTTTAAAAAACTTGCTTTTTCTAAGGAATAAAAACAACTGATGTCTTCAACCTGAATAGATTTTATATGCTCGCCAACTTTTATCACAAAACGGCTTTTATATTCTTTTGTCAAAAGTTGCAAAACCTTATCGAAGGTTAAGTTTTTTGATGAAATATTTTCAGGTTTCTTCTCAAAATATATTTTTTTAAACTTTTCGATAGCAGTTGAAAGTTCATCAAAATCAATAGGTTTTAAAAGATAATCTATGCTGTTAACCTTAAATGCTTTTATTGCATATTGGTCGTAGGCAGTTGTAAAAATTATCGGGCTGGTGATTAGTGTTTTCTCGAAAATTTCGAAACTTAAACCATCGGCCAACTGAATATCCATAAAAACCAGGTCGGGAGGTGGGTTTGAATTAAACCATTTAACACTTTTTTCAACAGTATCGAATTTACCGAGAATTTCTACTTCAGGATCGTATTTAAAGATAAGTTCGAGTAAACGTTTGACAGCCAGTTGTTCGTCTTCGATTATAATTATTTTCATCTGTTTGTTTTTTGGAAATTAGAAATTGGAAATTCAAGAGAGTCCAAATTTCCAATTTCTAATTTCAAGTTTCATTTTTTCAATATTAAAGGAATTTTCACAACGAATTCTTTTGGCTCCGACCCTACATTTTCGGTTTCCGGTTGTTCTACAACAACTTCCTCTTTTGAAAGATATTTATACCTTAATTTAATATTTTCCAATCCAACATGGTTATCCCTTTTTTCATCATTCTTGTTTTCCTTGATGGTTTTCTTGATCTGCAAATTATTCTTAACAATAATGTGTTTATTATCCTTGAATATATCAATAGTCAAAGGTTTTTCTTTAGTAATGATATTATGCTTAATAGCATTTTCAACCAACAACTGAATCGACAACGGAATCACCATTATGTTTCCGGAATTGTTTAAATTGATATTTATTCTAAGGTTTTCACTGAACCGGATTTTTTGAAGAAAACAGTAATTATTAACAAAATCTATTTCGGTTTTAAGCGGCACAAGTTCAACATCTTTGACTTCTAACACATAGCGATATACTTCCGACAATTGTTTAATAAACTCAACTGCTCTATCCTGATCGACATAAACTAATGATGACAAAGTATTCAAACTATTAAATAAAAAATGTGGATTCACCTGGTTTTTCAATGATTCGTATTCTAAAGACAATTTTTCGCGTTTTAAAATTTCTTCGTTAGTAACAGATATTCGCCATTGTTTGAAAAATTCGATTGAATAAAGAACAAAAATAATAATGATTGTAATCATCATTTGGATTACAAAAATCCAGTACCCGCCATGCTTGAAAATAAAATCATAAAAATTGTCTCCATGATAAAGCCCAAACCACAAATAATTTACTATAATTATTGTAATTGACGAAAATACAAGCATTATAATGATATGAACAAATATTCGTTTCTTTGGATTATCTTCCCATTTAACTATACGATCAATAAAGAGTTCAGGAAGTGTATTTGCTTCTAAAAGTGAAAAACCTATTATAAATGAGTAAAGTAAATTGTTGGTAAAAAATTCAATAGTAAGATTTGATAAATTGGAAAAAAACAAAGAAAAACATAAACCAATTAAAGTTACTATAATTGTTACTCGTATATGCTTGTAAACGACCTGTTTAGTAATTTTCATCTTTCATGATTATTGGGTGATAAATTTATAAAAATTTGTTAATATTGAATTTATAAAACCTGAAGTCTTCAGTCGTCAGTCTGCAATCCTCAATCCACATACCGCCAACTGTTGATTGTTGACCGGACTGCCAACTGAAGACTGATGACTGCCGACTTCCAACTTCCTACATGCTACAATTTTTAATCAATTCTTTTGTATGTTTCATGCCCCAGTTTGGCGAAATTTCGCTTTCGGGTTTAAAAGATTTATATTTTTCAAGAGCAATTGTAAGTATCGGGCATGCAATAGCCATTCCACCTCCAAATTGTACAGGAGTATGTAAAAGATTTTGTCCCAATAAATAATATGGCCTTGGGTTGTCAGGATTTAGGGCTTTTGCTTTCTCTAAGCAGGCTGTAGCTTTCTGTGAAAAAGTCATTCCTCTTGTTTGTGGATCGACCATTATTCTGCCCTGACATAAAAATCCTTGCAGAGTTTCAATTTCTGAATTATTAGGGCTTAAGCGATTTGCTTCATCAATCATTTTTTGGGCTTCATCTAAGTATTGATCACATTTTTCTTTTGCAGAAAAGCTCATGTTAATTGTGCAAAATGCCGAATAATAATAAGGTAACCATTTTTCTTTTTCGGCTTTTGCAATTCTTTCGAATTTGTTTGCAAGCTCCTGAAAATCATTAGATGATTTTGCTTTTTCAATACAATTGATGTTCTTTTCCATTTCTTCTCTATAAGTTTCTTCATTTGCGAAAACAGTCAGGCTGAAGATAGCCATTACGATAATTAATACATTTTTTTTCATTTTTTATAAATTTTAAATTAATAACATTGAATTATTGTTTGTTTGATTTCATTTTTACTGAAATTGTTCGTGTGTTTATAATTTGTTTCTCGCTGATTTCGCTGTTTGCTTTCTGCGATTATCTGCGCAATCTGCGGGAAATATATTTGTTTTACAATCATTCTCTTATATGTTTTATATCGAAATAAACACCCCAAGAAATACAAATCGCTTTGCCCCGGATTTAACAGGAAATGATTTATATACTCCTTCGTTATTTGGTTTTGAGCTATAATGATAGCCATAGATATTATCAATCCCGAATATATTTCCAACTGAAAAATATATAATTGTAAATTTCTTAAAGATATTTGTCAAATAACTTACATTCAGGCTTAAATTATTGTAAGAACCGGTTTTATCACTCAAAAAATCCGGGTTGTTCGGGTTGAAATATGTTCGTCCGCTACTAAAAGAATAAGTAGCTCCAAATTGAGTGTACAAAATTGGAACATACCATTTTACTACAGTTGACAGATTATGAGTTGAAACAAATGTAGGTGTAGCAGATACCGGATAATCAAGATAATTTCTTTCCGTATCGATAAATGAATATGACACCCAATATTCAACATTATCAATAGTTTTATTATCCCTCCAAAAAAAATCAATTCCTTTTGCATATCCATTTCCGGTATTGTTATACGAATCGGGATTTGATGAGTGAAGACTGTCGTATTTTACTAATCTGTGATATTTTTTATAATAAGCTTCTATTCTGAAAACCCTGTCGTTTTTTATCATCTGATAATTAAAAATGAAATGATTTGCTGATTCAAAATCAAGATCATTATTAAAAACAAGATAGTTGTTTTGTGGATTTTGAAAAAACTTCCCATAAGCAAACGATACCTGACTTTTCTTTCCCGTTTTATATGCAAGTGAAATTCGGGGTGCAAGATTTATTTTCGAAAGCAATGAGGAAAATTCAAAACGGCTACCTGCCCTGCCAGCAAATTTGGTTCCGAGTGCAATTTCGGTTTCTGCAAAAACAGAACTGATATTATCACTAAATAAAGATTTATAGTTTTCGTTTTTATTGTTATCAAAATATTTTTGCGAATAATTTCTATTAACAAAGTCACTTCCAAACTTTAGTTTTATTTCTTCGCTAAGCAGATGAGTCAGCGTATATTTTCCTTGAAAAGAATAATTGTTTTCCGTAAAATTATCAAGATCAATATCAGTATTATCATTATTATATGAAAATGAAACTCCGGCTTTAGAAATCCATTTTTCAGATAAAATATCACTGTAAGTTAAATTTAAATATGAGTTGTCATTAATTAGTCCGATATTATTTTTATTACCAATATCATCGAAATCAGGATAAGATAGTTGTGATTTGCCATGCGAAAATGAGCCAAAGAACTTAATTAGACCGTTTTTGCCTGTTTTTTTTCTTGCAATCACATTTCCTCCAATTCCCATTGGGGGAGTTTTCCAATCAAAGTCCTGATTTATGAGATTATAATAAGGTGCTAAATTTGTATAACTTACCTCAGCTGACACTGATGAGCGATCCCATCGTTTTGTATGTGAAAATCCTGCACCAACCGACATCAGCGAGATACTTGAAACACTTCTTGGAGGCAGATCATTGGTGTTTAATACTAATGCTGAAGACAATGCCTGTCCGAATTCAGCTGAATAACCTCCTGTGCTGAACATTGTTCCGCTAAAAAGAAATGGCGAAAAGCGGCCTCTCACAGGAACATCCGGCATTTTCGAGGTATATGGATTTTCGACCAACATTCCGTCAATGAAAGTTTTTGTTTCGTAGCCATCACCACCACGAACAAAAATACGTCCATCCTCACCAACTGTCTGAGTCCCGGGAAGTGTGTTCAAAGCTCCGTAAATATCACCAAGTCCTCCGGCGGTTGTAACAATATCGAGAGGTTTTAAAACGACGGCTTTTTTCTCATCTCCGGCTTCAAATGAACCTGCCGAAATCACCACAGCATCCAATTGATTATTGCTTTCTTTCAAAATTATATTTAATTCAATATCTTTTTCTTCAAGAATGATTTCTTTGGAAAAATTTTTATAACCCAAAAAACTAACTATAAGTGTTTGTTTTCCTTTAAGTTTTGTCATAAAATTATAAGCCCCGAAGTTGTCGGAGGAAGTTCCATCGTAAGAATCAAGAAAATAAATATTTGCTCCGGGCAGCGTTTCACCCTTTTTATCGCTTACAATTCCTGATATTTTTGTTTGACCGATGGTGTTTGTTGCTGCTATTAGAATAATTATTGAAACGAGTAATTTTTTCATTGTTTATTAATTTTGCTGCAAAGATTAACTCAGGAAAGCGATTTCTAAAATTTAACTTACCGAATTGTCGAATTCTTAGGATGAATTGTGATGTTTTCAAATATATAAACCGCTAAAGCCGCAAAAAAACGCAAAAAAATTTATCACTTTTTGTAACATTTTCTATTCTTTAGGAGTCTTTTTATATTAAACAATGTATTTTTTAAAATATAGGATTGTTGTATAAATTAAAAAAACTCAAATAGTAAATTATTTATGAAAAACTTCCTGCTTTTCTTTTTTATAACTATGACAATATTAGGATATTCACAAGATCCTATTCAGAAGAAATCTTATCAGACTAAAAAATTAACCAACGGGCCAATAATTATTGACGGAATTATGGATGATGAATCCTGGAATTTGGTTGAATGGGGAGGTAATTTTATTCAACAAAGGCCTTATGAAGGCAAACAGCCCTCGCAACCAACATATTTCAAAATCCTTTATGATGATGATAATTTGTATGTCGGTGTGCTTAATTATGATAGTGTTCCCAGTGAAATTGACAGGCGAATGTGTCGTCGTGATGATTTCGAAGGTGACTTCATTGAAATAAATATCGACAGTTATAATGATCAGATGACAGCTTTTTCGTTTACCTTAAATGCAGCAGGTGTACGTGGTGATGAAGCAATTACTGAAGACGGTGATGAATGGGATGAGACATGGGACCCGATTTGGTATGGCAAAACCACAATGGTTGATTCGGGCTGGGTAGCCGAAATTAAAATTCCTTTTACACAATTACGTTTCGGGAAGAAAGCAAATCATAGTTGGGGTATGCAGTTCACACGAAGAATATACAGAAATGAAGAGCGCTCGCTTTGGCAGTTTACTCCGAGAGATGCAAACGGATGGGTTCATCATTTCGGTACTTTGGAGGGAATTAATAACATTAGCCCAAAGCGTCAGATCGATGTATTTCCTTATGTTGTTGCAAAGCAGGAATATCTCGAAAAAGAAGAAGGTAATCCTTATGCAACCGGAAAAAAATCCACTTTATCGGGGGGTATTGACGGAAAAGTAGGAATAACAAACGACCTCACACTTGATTTCACAATAAATCCTGATTTTGGACAGGTTGAAGCCGACCCCTCGGAAGTAAATTTAACTGCCTTTGAATCATATTTCGATGAGAAACGTCCATTTTTCATAGAAGGAAATAATATTTTGAATTTCCAAATTAACGGTGGCGGGAATTCTATGGCTCGCGATAATTTATTTTATTCAAGAAGAATAGGCCGTTTACCGCATTATTATCCCAATCTTAATGATGGTGAATATGCCGATTTCCCTGAATATACCACAATTCTCGGTGCTTTCAAACTTACCGGAAAAACCAAAAACGGCTGGTCAATAGGAGTAATGGAAAGTATTACACCCAGAGAAAATGCAGAAATCGACTTAAAGGGTGAGAAACGTAAAGAGGAAGTCGAACCATTCACAAATTATTTTGTTGGACGTGTTCAAAAAGATATAAACAAAGGTAATACGGTTATAGGTGGAATTTTTACTTCAACAAACAGAAAGATCACAAATGGGGAAATTGATTTTTTGCCAAGATCGGCATATACGGGAGGTATTGATTTTACACAATTTTGGAAAAACAAAGCATATTACATTAGGTTAAAAGCTGTTGTGAGTAAAGTAAATGCTGATTCAATAGCTATGACAAACATACAACGCTCATCGGTTCATTATTTTCAAAGACCCGATGCCGATTATATTCATGTTGATTCCTCTCGCACTTCTTTAACCGGACAAGGTGGAACAGTCCAATTTGGAAAAGCCGGTGAAGGACATATCAGATATGTTGCATGGGTAACCTGGCGATCACCCGGCCTCGAATTAAATGATGTCGGATTTTTGCGTTCGGGCGATGAAGTTTTTCAGGTATTTTGGATGCAATATGGAATTTGGGAACCGTTTTCAATTTTCAGAGAAATGCGAATTAATTATAATCAATGGACTACATGGGACTTTGGTGGCAGGAATAATTCTTTTGGTACTAATGTTAATATGAATAT
The DNA here is from genome assembly GCA_964462015.1 of uncultured Bacteroidales bacterium. Taxonomy (GTDB): domain Bacteria; phylum Bacteroidota; class Bacteroidia; order Bacteroidales; family JAEINX01; genus JAEINX01. The sequence goes on from CAYWXI010000004.1 coordinate 40,574, forward strand.
GGATTTCAAAAACCATTGGTCATTTAATTGTGGTGTAAATTATAATGGGGAGTATTTGTCGAAAAGTTTTTTACGTGGAGGCCCATCAATGAAAAAGCCGGCAGACTGGAATACATGGGGCTGGCTTGGTACAGACAGAAGAAAGAAGATCAGATTAAGTTTTAATTATTCTATCAATAAAAATTTCCACAATGCAGGTGAGTTTAATTTTTATAATGCTCATGTAACATACCGGCCTAATGACGCTATTAAAATAACAGCAGGCCCGTTTTACAGTGATATAACACCAACTTTACAATATGTTACTGATACATGTGATTATAATAATGAACAAAGATATATTATCAGTCGCATGCATCAATCAACTTTTGGCCTTTCGATGCGGCTGGAATATTATATTACACCCGACCTGAGCGTTCAATATTACGGACAACCATTTATTTCGGCGGGGAATTATACAGAATTTAAACGGATTACAAATCCTGTTGCCGATGACTTTTTCGATAGGTATCATCAATTTACAGATGAAGAAATTTCTTATGATGCAGAAAACGACACTTATGAAATTGATGAAAACCATGATCATACAACCGATTATTCTTTTAGTAATCCAAACTTTAATTTCATGCAATTTAGGTCGAACCTGGTTGTGAGATGGGAATATTTACCCGGCTCGACTGCATATTTTGTTTGGTCGCAAGGGCGTACAATGTCAAATGATGAAGGAGATTTTTCTTTTAACAATAATATGGAGGATCTTTTCGACACCCGACCTCATAATATTTTTCTATTAAAGGTTTCTTATCGTTTGCAATTGTAAACGGAATTGCCGTGAGTAACTTGATTTTGGAGCATTAAAAATGTTTGCCTATTCCGAAATAGTTTTATACAGGATTGTTCATATAATTTCCCTGCTATTTTAATAATTCATACGATTACTTGGATGGAGTATTTTTTATTTCAGAATCTATTGCTTTTTCTAATATTAATTCAGTAATTTTGGGTCTGATATATAACCAAATTATTGAATATAAATATTCTTTCTATTATGAAAAACCTTTTCACTTTCTTCGTTTTGCTTATAAGCATCAATATTCTTTTTGCTGATAATAATCCTTTATGGCTAAGATATCCGTCAATTTCTCCCGATGGTAAAACAATAGTATTTTCATATCAGGGAGATCTTTTCACTGTTGCTGCCACAGGCGGAGAGGCAAAACATTTAACAATTCATAAGGCTTATGATTTTATGCCGGTTTGGTCGCCCGATGGTAAATACATTGCATTTGCATCCGACCGTCATGGTAATTTCGATGTTTTTATCATTCCGGCAAAAGGGGGCAAAGCCAAAAGATTAACTTTTAATTCAACGGGCGAATTCCCTAATAGTTTCACACCTGATGCAAGCAAAATAGTTTTTTCGGCGACAATTAAAGATTTGAAAGATAATGTTCAGTTTCCTTCGGGAGTTTTATCGGAATTGTACAGCGTGCCTGCCGAAGGAGGAAAAGTCAAACAAATTTTATCGACACCGGCAAAAATGGCTCACTACGATAAAGCACAAAAACGGATAATTTATCATGATCGTAAGGGATATGAAAATAAATGGCGAAAACATCATACATCCGCGGTTGCCAGAGATGTATGGATTTACGATACCGAAACCGGTAAACATACAAAGTTGACGGAGTTTGCAGGTGAGGACCGTAATCCTGTTTTTAGTCCCGATGAATCTGAAATTTATTATCTGAGCGAGAAAAACACTTCTTTCAATATTTGCAAATTCCCTGTCGATGATCCTCAAAATATTACGCAAATTACAGTTTACGAAGATCATCCTGTAAGATTTTTAAGTATCTCCGACAATGGAATTCTTTGTTATAGTTATGATGGTGAGATTTATACTTTAAAATCCGGAGAAATTCCTCAAAAAGTTTCAATAGAAATTTTAAATGATGATAAGGAAAATCAAGAGGAATTTTTAACTCTGACATCGGGGGCAACGGAAATGGAACTTTCACCCAATGGAAAAGAAATTGTATTTATTGTGAGAGGCGAAGTTTTTGTTACTTCGGTGGATTTTGCAACAACTAAAAGGATCACCAACACACCTGAGCAGGAAAGGTCGGTAAGTTTTAGCCCCGACGGCAAATCAATTTTATATGCTTCGGAGCGAAACGGAAGCTGGAATATTTATCAAACAAAGATTACCCGTGAAAACGAAGATTTGTTTTCTCTTGCTACTATTTTAAAAGAAGAGCCTGTTCTGGAAATTAAAGAGGAAACATATCAACCTCGTTTTTCGCCCGATGGAAAGGAAGTTGCATATTTGGAAGAAAGAGAAACACTGAAAGTTATTAATCTTAATTCAAAAAAATCAAGAACAATCCTGGATGGAAAATATAATTATTCATATTCCGACGGCGATCAATGGTACGAATGGTCGCCCGACGGAAAATGGTTTATGGTGGAATACTCTCCAAATGCGGTGTTTTTAAATGATGTAGCCTTAGTTGATGCAAAAGGAGGAAGCGAGCCCGTGAATTTAACCATGAGCGGTTATAGTGACAATCATCCTCGATGGATGATGAAAGGAAATGTAATGATATGGTATTCTGATCGTAATGGAATGCGAAGCCACGGAAGCTGGGGTTCGCAGGACGATGTTTGGGCAATGTTTTTAAATCAGAAGGCTTATGATAATTTTAAAATGACCAAAGAAGAATATAAATTAATAAAAGAAAAAAAAGAAAAAGAAAAAAAGAAAAAAAATAAAGGTGAGGAAAATGATGAGGAAGAGGAAATAATTGAAGATATAAATATTGATCTAAAAAATATTGAAGACCGTAAAGAAAGACTTACGATAAATTCATCTTCACTCGCTGATGCAATTCTCAGTCCTGACGGTGAAAAATTATATTATCTAAGCAAATTTGAAGACGGTTACGATTTATGGGTTAATAAACTTAAAGATAAAGAAACCAAATTACTTGTTAAATTGAAGGGAGGAGCGGGAGCTTTGCAAATGGATAAAAAGGGAGAAAATTTGTATTTGTTTTCCAATAAGCAAATAATTAAAATTAAGGTTGATGGCAAACCCGAAAAAAAAGCTGTAAGCTACAAAGCTGAGTTTAATCTCGATAAAAGACTTGAACGTGAATATATGTTTGAACATGCATGGCGACAAGTGCAAAAAAAATTCTATAATCCCGATCTTCATAATGTTGACTGGGATTATTTCAAGAAAGAGTATAAAAAGTTTTTACCTTACATAAATAATAATTACGACTTTGCTGAAATGTTAAGCGAAATGCTTGGCGAATTAAATGCCTCGCATACCGGTTCGGGCTATCGGTCTTCTTCAAAAAACGGGGACAGGACTGCAAAACTCGGAGCATTCTTCGATGAAACTTATGAAGGTACAGGTATTAAAATTATTGAAATTATTGATAAGAGCCCTCTGTTGCAGGCTGATTCAAAAATAAAATTTGGAGATATTATTGAAAAAATTGATGGAGTGACGATCTCACCTGATATGAATTATTATCAATTACTTAATCATAAAGCAGGAAAAAACACATTATTGTCGATTTATGATCCACGATCAAAGAAACGCTGGGAAGAAATAATAAAACCCATTTCGGCAGGAGCAGAAAGTCAATTATTATACAAGCGATGGGTGAAAAATCGCCGGGAAGAAACCGATAGATTATCCAATGGAAGAATAGGCTATGTGCATGTAAGAAGCATGAACAGTTCAAGCTTCCGTGAATTTTACTCAGAAGTTTTAGGCAGAAGCTGGGATAAGGAAGCTTTGATAGTCGATACTCGCTTTAATGGCGGAGGCTGGTTGCACGATGACCTGGCAACTATGCTTGCCGGTAAAAAGTATGCCGATTTTTACCCAAGAGGAGTTCATTACGGTCACGAACCAATGAATAAATGGATCAAGCCTTCAATCGTACTTATCAGCGAAAGTAATTATTCCGATGCTCATGGTTTCCCGTATGCTTACAAAACTCTTGAGATCGGTGAACTTGTGGGAATGCCGGTCCCCGGAACTATGACAGCGGTTTGGTGGGAAACTCTTCAGGACAGGTCTTTATATTTTGGTATTCCCCAGGTTGGTGCTAAAGACATGCAGGGAAATTATCTTGAAAACAAACAACTCGAACCAGATCATAAAATCAGGCAGGATTATGATATTGTGATACAGGGACGCGACCAGCAATTAGAGAAAGCGATTGAAGTATTGTTGGAAGGTTTGGATGAATAAGTGCTTGCCAGAAAACGCCAATTTCTTTCCCGAAAAGTCGGGACAGGCTGTTATGCTCGTGCAGAAAATCAGCCATCTACAATAGTAAACTCTTGATTTTCTGCATTTCGCATTCCGATAGCTATCGGAACAAACTTGACGTTTTCTGTCTAAGCACTCCAAAATATTGAGTTTTCACTTTTGGTTATCATGCTGCTTTTTTCCCAATTTTCATTGTCGAATCCTTTCAGGATTCTGTAATGTGATTTTTTACTTTTTGACCACAGGTTTCACCTGTGGCTATTCACGTTTAACCACTTCGTGGTTTGCTAATGCATGAGATTTTTTAAACAATCCTGAAAGGATTGAATATGAATAGCCCTGTACGAAGTGCAGGGAAAACAAAACAGTATTTAAAAAAGAACCCTGAAAGGGTTCAACAAATTGAGACTAAATATTTTTCCTTCCGTTTTTTATTACATGCTCATTGAAATTTTAATTGTTGAAATAATTTGATCATTAAGATTCCTGAGACCATTTTGAGTTTAATTTCCATCTCTCCATCTCTCCATCATTCCAATTCTTTCATTATCTTCAATTTCAATTCATCCAATTGTTCTTCGGAAATTGATGAAGGCGAGTCAATCATCACATCTCTTCCCGAATTGTTTTTCGGGAAAGCAATAAATTCACGGATTGAATCCTGTCCGCCAAATAATGCAACCAAACGATCGAAACCAAGAGCAATACCACCATGAGGGGGTGCCCCGAATTCAAAAGCATTCATTAAAAAACCAAATTGATCCTGGGCTTCTTCGTCGGTGAAACCAAGATGTTTAAACATTAGTTTTTGAAGATCACGATCATGAATACGAATCGAACCTCCACCAATTTCAACACCATTAATAACCATATCATAAGCATTTGCACGAACATTTCCGGGAGCGGTTTCCAGCAATTCTATATCCTCTGCTTTTGGTGACGTGAAAGGATGGTGCATTGCGTGATAACGTTTAGTGTCTTCATCCCATTCGAGTAACGGAAAATCTACAACCCAAAGAGGGCAATAGCTCAACGGATCGCGAAGTTCAAGGCGATTGCCCATTTCGAGACGTAATTCACAAAGGGCTTTTCGAGTGTGATCAGTCTCACCTGCAAGAACGAGTAAAAGGTCACCGGGTTTTGCACTAAATTTCTCAGCCCAGAGTTTCAATGCTTCCTGATCAAAAAACTTATCTACAGATGATTTAAAACTTCCGTCTTCATTACATTTTACATATACCAAACCATTTGCACCAATCTGGGGCTTTTTAACAAAATTAGTTAATTTATCTATTTGTTTTCTTGAGTATGTTCCGCAATTTTTCGCACAAATACCAACAATCAATTCAGCATCATCGAAAACTTTAAAATTCTTTCCTTTAGCAACATCGTTTAATTCTGCAAATTTCATCCCGAAACGAATATCAGGTTTATCCGAGCCATAATATTTCATTGCTTCAGAATAAGACATCACCGGAAATTTTTCAACTTCAATTCCTTTGACTTCTCTAAAAAGATATTTTGCAAGTCCTTCGAAAGTTTCCAAAACATCATTCTGATCAACAAATGACATTTCGCAGTCGATTTGAGTGAATTCCGGTTGGCGGTCAGCTCTCAGGTCCTCATCACGAAAACATTTTACAATCTGATAATAACGATCATAGCCGGCGATCATTAATAATTGCTTAAATGTTTGAGGTGATTGAGGTAAAGCATAAAATTCTCCTTCATTCATACGAGAAGGTACAACAAAATCTCTGGCACCTTCAGGTGTTGATTTAATTAAATAAGGAGTTTCGATTTCAAAAAATCCTATTGAATCAAGGTATTTTCTCGTTTCAATCGACATGCGATGCCTGAGTTCCATGTTTTTTTTCAAGGGATTTCGACGTAAGTCTAGATAACGATATTTCATCCTTAGTTCTTCACCGCCATCGGTATTATCCTCAATAGTAAAAGGAGGTAGTTTTGATTTATTTAAAACTTCGAGTTTTTCAACAATTATCTCAATTTCTCCTGTAGGGATTTTCAGGTTTTTATTGCTACGTTCTTCAATTTCACCACTTACACAAATAACAAATTCTCGTCCGAGTTTCCGGGCTTCTTCGCATAAAGCTGAATTTTTTTCCATATTAAAAACCAATTGGGTAATTCCATATCGGTCGCGAAGATCAATAAAAGTCATTCCACCCAAATCTCTCGATTTCTGTATCCATCCGCATAAAGTTGTTTTCTGTCCTACATTTTTTTTACTTAATTCTCCGCAATTATGTGATCGTAACATATATTTTGTATTTCTTAATTTTCAATTAATTTCGACTGCGAAAATAAAAAATTTGTTTTGAAGTGCTTACTGAATTGGAAATATATAATTTTTTGATCATTCGAAAGCCTTTCGATGGTTATGGTGGCCATTCAATTGTACTAGATCAAAAGCTTATTTCCCCTGTTTCCATTATCCCCCTAGATTTTTCTCTAAATAAAAATATCTACTAGGAAATTTTCAATGCCTCCTGATTAGCAATAAATTGCCCGTTATGCATCACTTGGCATAATTGTATAGTAAACATAAATAGCAAGAAGAATGCTAAGAATAATGATAATAATTTGTTCTTTCGGTGATAATTTTTTCATTACTGATAAAAATTGGTATTACAAAAATAGTAAATTATAGTTTAATGAAACTTGAGATTAGAAATTAGTCCTGAGCATTCAGCAATTTTCAATTGGTAATTGATTATTGTCTATTGCCTGCCCATCTGAAATATAATGAAGGCGGGATTATTAAAAAATTGTTATTCAGTATGATAAATGAATTATGGTGATAATTTTACTTTTTGTGTATTTTGAGTCTTAGAGCCTTAGTGGCTAATTTTTCTCTAATTGCCACAAAGACACCGAGGCACTAAGGTTCATAAAGAAAACATCAAAAAAACAACCATCATATTTTATATTGGTATTTACGTTTTTAATAGTTTGATTATTTATTCATTACCATATTTTTTGCTAATTATCTTATCTATAAAAAATCACTGAGTATTCGGGAAGAAATTCAGAAAAAATCCAAATTTCTAATTTCTAATTTCCAATTTCTTAGTCATCAGAGAACTCTTTAAGGATTTTCCTATAGCTTGAAAAAACATTTGCTCTGGAAATAAATCCAAGATATTTTCCATCTTTCACAACTGCCAGATTATATTTTCCCGAGTGCTGAAATCTTTTAGCTACCTGATCCATCGACTCTTCAGGATCGACAATCGAAGAAGGAACTATCATAAGGTTTTGAACAAAAGTAATATCGTATAAATCAGGGTTAAACATAATATTCCTGATGTCGTCGAGGCGGATAATCCCGAAAAAGTTATTGTCTTTATCAACAACAGGATAAATATTTCTTTTTGAATTGGAAATTATTTTTACCAGGTCACCAAGCGTTGCCTGCGGAGAAACCGAAGTAAAATTCCTTTCAATCAACTTAGTTACTTTCATCCGCGACAGAGCTGCTTTATCTTTATGATGCGTTATTAATTCGCCGCGTTTTGCCAATTGATGCGTATAAACCGAATTAGTTACAAATAATTTTATTGTTGCGTAAGAAATTGTTGAGGTAATCATTAAAGGAACAAAAAGCTTATATCCGCCTGTGATCTCAGCAATAAGGAAAATTGCCGTTAGCGGGGCATGCAAAACTCCAGCAATTAATCCTCCCATCCCGACAAGGGCAAAATTTCCGGTTGAAATATCTCCAAAATTCAGATGATTAACTAAGCTTGCAAACAGGAGTCCGGTAAAAGCACCCATAAAAAGTGTAGGAGCGAAAATACCACCAATTCCGCCGGCACCGAAAGTTATGGATGTTGCTATAACTTTGAAAAAAATTATCAAAAACAATAGAAGAAAGACGATATAAATATTATCTCTAAATGAATAAAAAATACTATTGTTAAATAATGGATCAAAATTACCATGCAATGAAGCGTTTATAGCTTCATAACCTTCACCGTAAAGCGATGGAAAGAAAAATATCAGTATTCCGAGACAAAGCCCGCCAAAAATCACTTTTGAATACCATTTTTTAATTTTAAAAAAATTAAATTCGATAAACATATACATTCTTGTAAAGTAAACGGAAATTAATCCGGCAAGAATTCCTAAAACTATGAAATAGGGTGAATCTTTTAGAAGAAATTCTTCGGTTATTTCATAAGGATACAAAACTGCTTGTCCGAGAAAGAAATATGAAGTTAACACGGCAGTAGCTGACGCAATTAACAAAGGAATAACCGATGCTGCTGTTAAGTCGATCATAATAACTTCAACAGCAAAAACTACCGCAGCAATTGGCGATTTAAAAATTGCAGCCATAGCCGCAGCACTTGCAAGCCCCAACAACAAAGTGATTTGCTTATAACTAAGACGAAACATTTGCCCAATATTTGAACCTATTGCAGCTCCTGTTGCAACAGTCGGGCCCTCAAGTCCTACCGATCCACCAAAACCAACTGTTAATGTACTTGTAATTATCGACGAAAAAATATTGTGCCGTTTAATTATTCCGTGATTTTTCGAAATGGCAAACAAAACACTTGGTATCCCGTGGCCAACATGCTGACGAACGATGAATTTTATATAAATAACTGCAATTAAAATGCCTATTGCCGGATATGCGAAATATAAATAATTATGATAATTGGCAGCAAAACTACTTGTCAGCAGTTCCTTAATGAGGTGAACTGAATTTTTAATAATTACTGCTCCCAGACCGGCAAGAATTCCGATAACAACACTAAGAATCATAATAAAATTCTTAATGCTAATATGCTTAACTCTCCAAATCAAAAATCGCCCTAATAAACTCTGTTTTTTCATTCAGTTGTGGTTGATTACAAAATTAAGCGTTTTTTATTCAAACTATATATTCTTATTACCACAAAAACCCAATAAATATTTGTCTATAAAGTTTTCACATTTTTTGTTAAAACCGTTAAAACGGGTAATGGTTTCACATTTCATTGGTAGCCCACGACTTAAGTCGTGGGTTGCTAAATACATGTGGTCTCGAAAACCATTTTAATGGTTTATTAATAACATTATAAAAAAACACTAATTAATATTAATTGGCGAAAATAATTAATTTTGGCTCTTAGTTGGATACTGTGGATATTTTTATTCAAAAAAACAGTATTTCATTAATGAATGATAGAATGATTAATATGTTGCATCCATTTTTTCTTATATGACTTATATGGTTAAATTTTTAAAAACATGAAGATAATTTCTTACAACGTAAATGGAATTCGGGCAGCTATACAAAAAGGCCTGATTGATTGGATTAAGATTATTGATCCTGATGTAATTTGTATTCAGGAAACTAAAGCCCAACCACATCAAATACCAATTTTCGATTTTGAAGAAGCCGGATATATGGGATATTGGTTTTCGGCTCAGAAAAAAGGATATAGCGGAGTTGGTATTTTGACAAAGAAAAAGCCCGACAATATTGTTTATGGTATGAATATCGAAAAATATGATAACGAAGGCAGGTTCCTCAGGATTGATTATGGTGATATTTCAATAGTAAGCGTTTATCATCCGTCAGGATCGAGCGGAGATGGACGTCAGGCTTTTAAAATGATATGGTTAGATGATTTTCAGAATTATATTAATGAATTGAAAAAATCCCGACCGAATCTTATTCTTTCGGGCGATTATAATATCTGCCATGAAGCTATTGATATTCATGATCCGATTAGAAATGCAAAAAGTTCAGGATTTTTACCCGAAGAACGTCAATGGATGAGCGATTTTTTAAATTCCGGATTTATTGATACTTTCAGGCATATTAACAAAGAACCCGATAATTATACATGGTGGAGTTACAGGGCAAATGCACGTGCAAGAAATCTTGGTTGGCGTATTGACTACCACATGATTTCCGATTCACTTGAAGAAAAACTAAAGAGAGCTTTAATACTTCCTGATGCCAAGCATTCCGATCATTGTCCGATAGTAGTGGAGATGGATTTGTAGTTTTTTGTTAAATTGATTTTAAAAAAAAATTAAACTTATTTGAAAACTAATGATATTTAATACTGAATTTCTTAATTGGGCCTTAGTTAGTATTTCAGGAATTTTATTCTTGATTTTTGTTTATGCTGCTGTGGTGTCTATTATAGAAAAAGAATATCCTGCTGCAAGACGATTTTTTTTTATTTCATTCTTCATACCAGTAATATTTCTACTAATTGCATATTTTGATTTTAACCAAAAAGAATATTTTGTTTCGATATTTTTGTTTTTATTGTTTTTAGCATTAGTTGTTATTTTTATTCCATTCGGCCATAAAAAACAGAAATCAAATGGATTACTAGCAGAAAAAATAGATGAACGAGACATTATGTTTTCGAGAAAGGATTTGCAGAAAAGCACAGAGAATTATAAAGAATATTACAAGAATAATCCTGAAAAAAGAGAAGGAGATGATTTTATTAGAAGTTTACCGGGATTGTGTTCTACAAAATCAACTCTGTTTAATCCGTTTTCTTTTTTTGCGTCTGATGCAAACTTTTTTGCTATTGATCAACTTAAGAATGCAATTGATGGAGAAGTCTCAACAATAAAAATTGAAGCTGAACCATTGGATGTTACGGTTTTTATTAACAAATGGCTTAAAAAACTCGGAGCATTAAACTCAGGTATATGTGAATTGAAACCCTATCATCAATATAGTAACCGTGGAAGGTTGCATAATTACGGTGAAAAAGTGACCTTGAATCATAAGTTAGCAATTGCTTTCACGGTTGAGATGGATAAGGACTTTACTGCCTGTGCTCCTGCAGGGCCAACAATTATGGAATCAGCTCAGCAGTATTTTTCGGCCGGATCAATTGCTATCAGACTTGCTGCATTTATTAGGAATTTAGGTTATCCTGCCAAGGCTCATATTGATGGAAATTACGAAGTAGTTTGTCCACTGGTTGCCCGTGATGCAGGCCTTGGTGAAATTGGCCGGATGGGATTATTAATGACACCAAAACTAGGCCCAAGAGTTAGAATCGCAGTAGTTACGACAGATTTACCCTTGATATGCAATGAATACAAATTTGATTATTCTGTGATTGATTTTTGCAGGATTTGTAAAAAGTGTGTTGAGAACTGCCCTGCAAATGCAATTTCCAATGATGACAGAAAAATAATTAACGGCGTTAAAAGATGGCAGATAGAACAGGAAAAATGCTTTGAATTTTGGTGCAAAACAGGTACTGATTGTGGAAGATGCCTGAGTGTTTGCCCTTACTCACATCCCGATAATTTATTACATAATTTCATTAGGTTTGGAATTCGCAACTCTTCAATCTTTCGAAAAATTGCTTTATCGTTAGACGACGTTTTTTATGGACGAAAACCGGCAAGCCATAAAGTTCCAAAATGGATTATAAGTAAATTTGAACATTGATTAGTATGATTAACTTTCATATTTACATATATTTTTTACACCATTATACTTCTATAGCTCTATGCACATAGCAAATAGAATTTGATGATAAAAAATATTTTATATGATAAAAAATATTTACTTTTATCGAATAATTAAAAGCAAATTAATGAAGAAATTCTCCATAATTATAATATTTGTTCTTTTTGGATGCTCTCAATTGTTTTCGCAAAGCCGAATACAATCGCGTATTTTGCATTCATTAAGCGATGATGAATCTATTATTTATCATAAAATGCAAAGTTTGATTGTTGATGATTCTCAGGTTCATTCCCTTTTATTTACTGAAAAAAAAACTTCATCAGGCACAAAACAATTTGCAATATTAAATGGAGAAATCTATGGCCCTTACGAAAATATTTTCTTTAGTAAAGAAACAGCTTTTATAAACGACAGCACTTATACTTACAACTTTTTTCAAAACGGTGAAACTTTCATAAATGTTAACGGAGATATTTTTGGCCCTTATAATTTAATTGATGTTAATATTATATTTTTTGATAACGGAAAGTTTTATTTTAATTATCAAAAAGATTTTCTCTGGTATTCAAATTTTGATGGTGAAGAATACGGGCCATTCCCGGAGGCTCCTGTTTTTTCTCAAAATGCAGCTTATTATTATTCGTTTGATCGCTATGGAATTAATTTCGTGAATGTTAATGGTGCAGAATACGGGCCCTTCGATAATTTTTCCGACTTTAATGTTAATGACAATGGAAGTTTCTATTATAGGTTTTCAAAGGAAACTATTTCTTATATAAATATTAACGGCGAAACGTATGGACCTTACGAAGATGTTAATAATATAGTAGTTATTGACAGTGTGAATTTTGGTTTTGAAATCAAACAAGGAAATAATTGGTTTGTTAATGTCAAAGGGAAAATTTTTGGTCCTTTTGAAAAGGTAAACGGCCTAACAATCAATCCTAATGGTGATTATTATTTCAATCTAATACAAAAAGGAAAAGAGTTTACAAAAATTAATCAATTGATTTTTGGCCCTTACGATAATATTAGCAATCAGATATTAACTGATAGTAGTTATTATTGTTTTATTTATATTAAAGAACGACAAAACTATATAGTTATTAACGGAGAGATGTTTGGCCCATATTTGAATATTGATGAATTAATGGTCAAAAACTCCGGTAAATATAGGTATAGCTATACGCAAGACGATATGTATTATGCAAATATCAACGGAGAAGTTCTTGGCCCATTTGAACAAATTATTAGTATGGCGATGGGTGAAAATGGTGATTATAGAATTTATTTCAAACAAAACGGAAATTATTATGCCCTTGTTTCACAAATAATTTTCGGCCCTTTTGATTATAACTTTTCTTCCTTTAGAATTTCACCTTTGAATCATGAAGATTATTGTTTTAAATATCATGAGGGTGTAAATATTAATGGAAAAGAATATTTATCGAATCCTAATGTTATTTGGAGTTATGATTGCCTTCACTTTTTCAGTTACGATAATTTCAGCCTTGACTTAATAATTGATGGAATATTTTATTATAATTCGGGTGGTTTTAGGTATGTTTATGTACCAGTTCAAAATAATGTTAAATGGCTATCATTAAATGGCCGGAAAGTATTATTAAATAGTTGTGATTTTTAATATTCAATGGTAATATGATAGAAACACGATGGTATTACGATTGAAATACAATAGAAATTCAATGGTGATTAATGGCGTTTTACGCAATTTAACCAATTAACATTAACTAAAGTTTGCAATTTAACATACAATACTTTAGCTAATGTGAGTTCGAGAGTTTTATTTTAGTCCCACAACTTTTGGCCCTTGTTTAAAAACAATATCCACCGGGATATTTGCATCTTTCAATCTATCGAGGTCAGCTTGTAATTGAGGCATTATAACACCATCTTTTTTAACCCAATCATAGGCTTTATTATAATCGCCATCACCCTGAATATGAAGGATGTTTTGCATCAGGCTGACCATTGCTTCTTTCATTTTCTCAAAATTGACGGTGTAAGTTCCATCCTCATTTCGGGTAAAAGCTTCTTTTTCCTGGAAATAATTAAAACGCATCATATTTGCTTTACCATGTGAACTCGCAGCACCAAAGCGACTTGAGCGGAAAATACCTGCAAAAAAAGTAACAAAGTTATCCATTACTTCACCTTCGGTCAATTCTCCTGCTTCATATAATTTGCTTACTAAATAAAGTCCCATAATGTCAGCTTTTCCCTCTTCTATGGCTGAATATTGCTCTTTTAAGGCACCCCGAACAGTTCCTTTTCCGTCGAGAGTATTTTTAATACCCATTGCATGGCCAACTTCATGAAACATCGTATTTTCAAAAAATGCATTAAAAGTGATATATTTTCTTTGTGAAGTGTCGATTAAGAGCTCCGAAATCGGAATAAGAATTTTATCGAACTTTGCTTTCATAGCATTTTTTAATTGTAATTTTCGTGAACCTATTTTCAGGTGAACCTCTTCATCGTTTGGTAGATTTATAGCAATTGTTTTACTTCCTGCATTACAATCACCGGCGTAATAAATTACATCATAAGCATTCATATCGGCTTTTGAGCCCGGAACTTCTTTTTTATAATCATTTTCGATAGGTAGTCCTGCTTGCAAACCGGGTAGAAGTGCTGCAAATTTTTCAAGTTTTTTACTCCACTCAATATCTTTAAGAAGAATGAATGATTCGTTCGCCGCCTTATAACCATAGAGTGCATCTTCGTAGTTTTCAATTGGCCCGACAACAAAATCAATATTTGAATTACGCATATCCATCCATGCAAAATCGCTTTCCTGATATTTATCTGTTAGCAATGCTTCGGCACGCAGATTCAAATATTTTTTAAACCCGGGGTCCTCAGCAAGTAGAGCAGCTTGTTTTATGAGCTCAGCAGCTCGTTGTACTTCTGTGGCATAAGCATCATGATACCAAACAACTTTTAATGAATCATTGTCTTTTCGCCTGATTAAAGTGTAAAGACTTGTTTTGTCAGGATCATCAAAAGCTTCAAATTCTTCTTTTGTCATGTTTTTAGGATAAAAATTTGCCCCGGGTGGTTTTACACCAATACTGGAAATAAAAGGTATATTATTATTTAGTCTATCCCAGGGACCGTAATTTATAATAGCAAATTCTTTTGTTACTTTACCGGGAATACGTTTTAAGAAATTCTCTTTATTACCAATTGCCTGTTGCCAGAAAATATCATCCATAATTCCTGCAACTTCAAATAATAATGGCAACATTTGTTTTTCTTTCTCCGAAAGATGACTTATATCGGCAGTTAATGTAAATGGAGCATAGATTTCCAATCTTTCTTTTACTGCTGCTTCCGAAAAAGGAGATAACGGCATATGGGGAGGGATAATTCCTTGTCGCTCTTCTTCGCACTGTTCTACAGTAGAGCTACACGAAGAAAATAATACAATAATCGCCAAAACAACGATTGACGAACCTACTTTTTTTATCATAGCAAATTTTTTTAAGATTTAATATTTAGTGTACAAAATTAGGTAAAGTTTTTGAATTTATGATTTAATTTATTGGAAAGTAGGATAAAATAAAAAATCCGCACAACTAAAAATTTAGTTATACGGATCAAAAAAAATCTAATAATTCTTTACGAATGAAAAGATTATGCTAAGATTTTATTTTTGTCTTTGATTTTACTTTCTCCTTTGAAAGCGAAAATTTTATTGGTAAGTTAAATTGCACTCTGACATTTTTTCCTCTTTGGGTTCCGGGTTCCCACTTCGGCATAAGTTTGACAACCCTGATAGCTTCTTCGTCGCAACCACCTCCTATTCCACGCAATATTTTAATATTGGTAACCGAGCCGTCAGGTTCAACAACAAATGAAACATATACTTTTCCCTGAATACCATTTTCTTTTGCTTGTTTGGGATATTTCAGGTTGTCAGCGAAGAATTTTAGTCTTGCAGGTTCTCCTCCGGGATATTTTGGTGGTACTTCTACAACTCTAAAAACTGTGTCTTTTTTTTGATCATCCTCAATTATAATTCTTGTGAGATGAGGTTTTTCCTTTTTTTCTTTTTGATCTTTCTCAATTTCTTTAATTGTTTTAAGAGATTTCTCCTTTTTTTCTTGTTTAACATTCTTCTCTTTTGAATTTTTGCTTTGTGCCGTAATTGATTTACTTGCCGTTACCGAAAATGCAAAAATTAACATAATAGTAAGAGGCAATACAAGTAGCAACTTTAATTTAGCTCTGTGAGCCGATTTGGATTTTGTCATCATAATGAATCTTTTTTTAATTAATGAATGATTGAAATTATTTGTTATCTCATTTAGCCTCATGCCTGTTATTAAAACAAACAAAAGGTTTTGATAATTTATTTTACTATATCCCTGGCCAAGAACACCATCATCGGCAAGATATTCGTGGATTTCTTTTATTGAATGTTTATAAAACCAAACAAATGGATTGAACCATTGAAATATGCATAGGATCTCTAAAAATACTACATCAATAGAATGCCTTTGGCGAATATGGATATTTTCATGTGCAATGATTTTATCCATTTTTTCATCTGAAATGTTTTCATTATTTATAAAAATTATATTGAAAAATGAAAATGTGGAATACTTTTTTCTGATGTAAACTACTTTTGTTCCTTTGTAAAGAGAGACCCCATATTTTATTATAAAATATCTTATTTGAAAAATCTGAAAAACAAAGCGAATCAAAAAAACAATTGCACCCGTAAAATATATTATTGAAATGTAATTTATAGTCGGAACCGAATTATTTATTGTCCGGCTGATACTTTGGCCGGAATAAGTAACTGTTTCTAGCATTGCAGTATAAATCGGGCTTGTTTGCGTACTATCAAATGAAATCTTAAAAAGCGGTATTAAAACAGATAATATAACTGAACTAATTAAATAAATACGATTTAATACGAAAAACGTTTCTTTTCGAAGAAGAAACCAATATAATGAATATAAGCAGCCTAAGCAAATCAAACTTTGAATCAGGTATTCGAAATAATTAGTCATTTTTCGTTGATTTTTGTTTTTCTATCTCATTTTCCATCATTTTTTTTATTTCCTCCATATCGCTTAGGCTTAAATTTTCATCTTTAGCAAAAAATGAAGCAAGAGCCGGATAAGAGTTTTCAAAGTAATTATTTATAAAACTCTTGAAATAAGTACGCGTATATTCTTTTTTTGAAACCAGTGGATAATATTGGTGTGTTTTTCCATAAGCAGTGTAACTGACAAATTTCTTTTTTTCTAAAATCCTTACAATCGTTGAAATAGTGTTATATGCCGGTTTAGGTTCCGGGAATTTATCTAAAATATCGTGAACAAAGCCTTTTCCTAATTTCCATAGGATTTGCATGATTTGTTCTTCTGCCTTTGTTAACTCCTTCATAGTATTTATTTTTTTACAAACATACAACTAAATAATTAGTTATACAACTATTGTTTTAGTTTTTTATTGTAATATTTCGATTTTTTTATATTCTTTGAACACATTTCATTACTCCATGCCTAATTAATAAGCATGTATGAAATTCGGAATTTAATAATTGAGCCTACTCCGAAAAAGTGTTTTTAAGCCATTAAACTTGTCCGTATGGAAGCACAAAAACACTAAATATCACTAAAATTAATCATTTGATAATCTTTATTTTGTGGGTTTTTGTGTCTTAGTGTTTTAGTGGCATTTTTTATATTTTAGCTTTTCGGTGTGGGCACAAAATCAATTTGTAAAAAAGTCAAGAATATTTCCTAACTTATTACTTGGAACTGCATAAAACTCGGTGTATTTACATTGGGAGCAAATAATAGTTGTAAATTTTTTGTTTTGAATATTAAAAAGTTTGTGTGCAAAACTACCGGTTGCACGTATTTCACTTGTCTCGAAATACTTGTTTCCACATTTCAGGCATTGGTATTTTTTCTGGCTCATTTTTTTGATTTGTAAATTAATCAATGAATTTTCAGTTCACTAAAATAATAAATAATCTATAACTAATGAGTATTATCTTAAGAATGTATTTTAGAAATAAAGGGATTGATATTTATTTTTTAAATTATATCCCGGAACTTCAGGATTGATTGGCTGATTAGTTACAAGATTTCTAATATCGAAACAGTATAATTTTTTGGATTTTTTCGAAAAATATTGTTCCTTTACAATGATTTATTAAAAGGAAAAGAAATGAATAAAATATACCAAAAGCTTGCAGAACAACTTGATAAGATACCAAATGGTTTCCCTAAAACAAAGAGC
This sequence comes from uncultured Bacteroidales bacterium, assembly GCA_964462015.1. Taxonomy (GTDB): domain Bacteria; phylum Bacteroidota; class Bacteroidia; order Bacteroidales; family JAEINX01; genus JAEINX01. The sequence continues at coordinate 58,636 of CAYWXI010000004.1, forward strand.
GGTGTTGAGATAAAAATACTTAAAAAGCTTTTTAGCCCGGAAGAAGCTAAGCTTGCTTCTACTCTAAGTCTTGAATTACAATCAATAAAAACCATTGCCAAGAATAACAATGCAGATGAATCTGAGGTTAAAGCTTTATTAATAAGAATGGTTAAGAAGGGTTTGATTGATTTGAAAAGAGAAGAAGGCAAAGGGCTTGTATTTTGTCTGATCCCTTTTGTTGTTGGTTTTTACGAACGTCAGAATGCAAAAATTGATAAGGAATTTGCTGAGCTCTTTGAGTCTTATTATAATGAAGGTTTTCACAAAGTAATGACTGCTGATCCTTCTGTACACAGGGTTATCCCGATTGAAAAAAGCATTCCTGTAAATATTGATGTTATGCCTTATGAAAAAGCCTCAACCTATCTTGATAATGCAAAATCATGGGGTGTATTGCCTTGTATTTGCAGGGTGCAGAAAAAATTAATCGGGCAGGCTTGTGAACATAGCCTCGAAAATTGTATTGTATTTTCAGGTAAGGAAAATGCTTTTGATAGGACGGATGATATCAGGACGATCTCAAAAAAAGAAGCCCTGGAAATTTTGGTTCAGTCTGATAAAGAAGGATTAGTACATTCAACAAACAATGCCCGGCAAGATGTAAGTTATATTTGCAATTGCTGCACCTGCTCATGTGGTGTACTTCAGGGAATAGCAAAATATGGCAACCTTAATTCGGTTGCCCGCTCCGATTTTTATGCAGTTGTTGATAAGGATACATGTATTGGATGCGAAATATGTATTGAAAGATGTCAATTCGATGCTTTAATAATGATTGATAATATTTGTTCGGTAAATAAGACTTTTTGTTTTGGCTGCGGCCTTTGTGTTACATCATGTACTTCAGGAGCTCTTTTGCTTCAACAAAAGAATTCGGAAGAGCTTTGCCCTCCCCCATTAACTGAAGAAGACTGGAGAGTAAAAAGAGAAAAGTCAATGAAAAAATTGCAGGAATAAATATTTCTGCAATTAATCTTTCATCTCAAAAATCAGCAAGGGATACTTTTTTCTTATCATTTTTCTTTCCTCATAAGTACGTAGCATATTATATTTTCTTGAGTATTCACTTATTGAATACACATCCCTTAACTCATGAACAACTGTTAATAGATCAGATAAAACTTTAATGTAAGCCGAAAAATCTAAGTTTTTATTATGATAAAATTTCACAATATTATTTGGATTTTCGATCATCCGATTTTTATACTCTTTTTTCAAATCTTTGGCCTCAATTAAAGTTTCATTAAAAAGGCAAAATCCTGATTCAAGGGGTTTGATTTCAATCACATCTCCATTTTCACAAAATCTATTAACAATTTCCTTAAAATCTGATGAATCAGAATGAAATCGTGGTAAACTTAACTGTAATCCTATATCTTTATAATACCTGAAATCAAATTCAGGATTACATGGTGTAACGGCGTAGCTTACCTTCCTAAAACCAATATCATATAATTGATTTCTTACTTTATTAATGAAGCTCATTTTAATATCTCTATGAATATGCATATTGAAAATAATGTATTTTGCATCATCCTTATCTCTTGATGATTGAATTTCTTTAATTTTATCAGGCAAGTCCGATAAAGAGATTTCATTATTATCAATTACAATAACAGGTTTTAAACTATTAGGACTTCCTTTTGGAGTAACAATAAAGATATCCTCAACTAGCGATCTTTTCTCATTTCTTTGATATAAATCAGATTCCGGCAATTCAAGATTATAATTATAAAAAATATTCTTTTGTAGAATTCCATTTTTCAATTTATTAAAGTCAATTAAATTGATCTTTGACAATCCGTAAGATGTAGCTGTAAGTACTATCATTGAAACCAAAAGCCACTTTATGCTTCGACCTTTAAACACCTGTCTGATGGTTTTCCATGTTTGAAAATACAAAACTATAATTATGAGAATAAAAAGGTAGTTGTAATCAGGATAAAAGCTAAAAGCATAATAACCAACATGCAATGTAGGACCGAAGAAAATCCCAAAACATACAGCCAGTTTTGAAAACCACCATAAAAAATACCAGTTAAGAACTCTTTGATCATTTACAATCGTTGTTCTTCTCAAATTGGTCTTTCTAAAGACTTTTTTCGGCCTGTCAATCCAAAAAGTAAAACATAATGATTGGCCAAGAATCACAGAAATAAAGGCAAAAAACAAATTGTAGAAATTTTCCTCAGAACCTGATAATTCCCATATATCGTAATACTCAGAGACTGATAACAAAGTAAAACCTTCTCTGACTACAATAACAAAAGAATAAAACACAAAAGAGTATAACAATCCAATAATAATTCCGGCGACAAATCTGAATCTTGATATTTCAAGTGATTTTGTGTCGGGATGGAGGAAATTCTTTTTTAATGTCATTGTTGTTCAACTAATTTATATTCATTGTTTTCAAAGGAAACAGAATCGAATGGTTTCCACTCACTTTCGTAATAACCTGATGGCTTGTTTTTAGAAGAATTAGTTTTTAAAAACTTTTTAAAATTAAATTTATTAACAACACTTTTTCTCCGCAACAAACCACTTTTTTTATTAGTTCTAATACATCTCCAACTTTTCAATTCCCAATCAATATATGATTGACAAATAATGTAATCGTCCTCTTCATTTTGATTTATATAAAAATAAACATCCGTATAATTTGTAATAAAACCTGGTGAAACAAAAGATATCATAAACCAAATTATGGTTAACCATAATAATATAAATGATGAAAGCCCATATTTACCGGTTTTTACTACTTTCTTATTCTCTTTTTTTATGTTCATTATTAGCCAAACAATAATAAGAGCCTCAATTGACAAAACAGAAATACCACATTTTAAAAAATAGTTAAGAAAGGCATTAGTCACTTCAATATTAAAAAACACTAAAGCAAACCATACAACGATCTTTCTTCTCCAACCCAGTTAATTGCCGGTGGTGTGGATGATGAAATATCTGGTTTAACCAATATAGGTTTTACATTTTCTTATAACGGTATTGATTATACACAATTTAAGGCAAGTTCAAATGGTTTTGTGAACTTAGGAGGAGCGCTTTCAGATTCTTATTGGTCCAACGATCTGGAAAGCAGTACTAAAAAAGAAATATTGGCACCCCTCTGGGATGATCTTGAAACTAATACCGCTGGAAGTATCGGATATGAATTAAGCGGGTCATCAGGAAGCTATATTTTGAAAATTGAGTTCAAAAATTTAGACTTCAATGGAGATTATGGAACAAATATGTATTTCCAGGTTTGGCTTTATGAAGCAACCTACGAAGTTGAATTCCGGTATGGAGCAATGGGTACGTGGACGGGGCAAAGTGCAAGTATCGGCCTAAATGATGAAACTGATGATCGTTTTATGAGTATTACCCCTGCTGAGACACCTACATATAATACTGAAACAGTGAACAATTCAATAGCTACAAATGATTATCTCACAAACGGACTTAGATACAGTTTTAATAAAGGAAGCGATTGGTATTGTTGGAAAGGAGCAAGCAACACCGATTGGGCAACAGAAGCTAATTGGTATGGGGGTGCGTTTCCAACTACCTCACAACATGTTACAATATCAAAGGGGAAGTCCTATGATCCCATTATAGATGAGACCGCTGCATGCAATGACTTGGGTATTGGAGATGGCACTAAAGTAACGGTGAATACTGGTACTGATCTTACAGTTAATGATGATATTTGGGTATGTAGCGGTGGTGAGTTTGAATTGAATGGAGGTACGGTGACAGTTAGTGATGGTTTTAGATCAGTAGCTAATAGCACTGTTGACATTAATGGAGGCACATTAAATATCGGAGGCGACTGGGAGCTAAATTCTAGTGACGAATCAGCAAAGGGAACAATAGAATTATCAGGAGGAACTATTAATATTACTGATGATTGCTGTTTTTCCTCGAGTGATGTGACCGGCTCAATGACAGGTGATTTTCAAATGACAATAGGGGATGATTTTAAGATTAGTTCCAACACATGGAGTGATCCTACTGGAGGTACAATTATATTAACTGCATCAAAAGATGGTAGTATGTATTTATTCTCGAACAATGCTTCGTCTGATGTCATTGCCTATAACCTTACGATCAACGGATCAGGTAATAACTTTTATATGGCATCTACCGGTGATCTCGTTGATCAGGGCATACATATTTTTAACAACTTCACGCTTACTACCGGTACTGTTGAAACAAAAGATGCCGATGGACATACTGATAAATTGGATGTTAATGGAACTTTTAGTATGGGAAGCGGCTCTCATTTTAAAGATGCCATAGAATCTACTGATACGTATAGTGTGGGTAGTTTTAGTTTTGATGCAGCCAGTACATATGAGTTTTACGGTACTGCTCAAAATATTCCAGCAACTACCTTTGGACATCTCAATGTTAGTGCGGCCGGGACAAAGTCAATAACAGGAAATACAACTGCTGCAGGAAACCTCTCAATAACAGCAGGTGTGTTAAGTGCTACTGAGACCAATGGATTTACTATAACAGGAACCACTACCAACAGTGTGGGAGCAGCAGGTTTAGTTGTAGAGTCAGACGCCTCCGGTACCGGTTCAGTTATTTTTGGTGGTACTGTAACAGGAGATGTTACAGTTGAACGCTTTCTCACCCACGACAGATGGCATTACATAGCAGGCCAAAGCAATATTTCAGGAAATTTCAGCACATTGAGTATGGGATTGACAGGAGGAGTAAATAACGACCAGTTTTACCGCTGGGATGAAAGCCTGGATTGGGGAGGAAATGTCGGGAACTGGGTTGATATCCTAAACGGCCCTAATGGTAATGACCCAACAATGGCAACTGAAGGTTTTTTGGCATGTAAAGGATATGCTATCAATTATATTACCACCGATAAAACTTTAAGCCTAAGCGGAGCACCTTATACTGTCGATAAGAGTATCAACCTTACAAAAACTACAGGAAGCTTAAATGAAGGTTGTAACCTTGTTGGCAATCCTTTTACTTCCACTCTTGCAGTAAATACAGATGCCGAGACTACCAACAACTTTCTTACACAGAATACAGATGTCCTTGATGCATCTTATGTAGCTGTTTATTTGTGGAACGAACAGGCTGGCTGGACCTATCCGGACAATAATGATTATGTTACCATTAATAATTCAAGCGGAGCAACATATATTCAAGCGGGACAGGCCTTTATGGTAGTAGCAAAAACCAATGGTGCATCTTTATCTTTTCCGGCAGCAATCAGAAAGCATGGATCAGCCTCTTTCTATAAAAATCAGGTTAACGATGAAGTTTCAAGGTTTGAACTCGGTGTATTTAACCCTGAAGGACAAACCAACTCAGTACTTATTGCTTTTATCCCCGAAATGACAAACGGCCTTGATCCTTCGTATGATGCCGGAAAAATGAGCGGCAATGCCAGTCTTTCACTCTACACAAAACTTGTTGAAGATAACGGCCATAATTTTGCAATCCAGGCCCTGCCACCATTAGATGGTACTACTTCTGTGAAATTAGGTTTAAGGGCAGAACTCACCGGAACGTATAAGTTTGAACCTGTTAATGTTGAAAACTTTAATGAGAGTGTTTCCATTAAACTGGAAGATAAACAAACCGGTGCAATGATTGATTTAACAACCATTCCTGAATATTCATTTGGGATAAATGAAGCCGGAACCTTTGATGACAGGTTTGTGCTGCACTTTAAAGGGGCTGTCGGTATTGAGGAAGTGCTGGAAAGCAATAAAATACGTTTTTATGTTTACGACAATAAACTTTATATTATTGATAAAGAACTGAAAAACGCAACAATTCAGTTATTCAATATGCTTGGGCAACCGGTGATGAAAAAACAATATTCACAAGCAGTAAATGTCATTGATTTAAATCTATCGAAGGGATATTATATTGTTAGAATTATTACGAATAAGATGTCAGTAAAGGGGAAAATATATGTTGAGTAGGAATAGGATGCAGGATACAGGATACAAGTTACAGGATACAAGATACTTGAAACCCGAAACTATAAATTTTATCAAAAAAAGAGAAGAATTTATAATAAGTAAGATAAATATTTTTTCATGCGTTTGCCCTGATAATACCACTTTTTATAATATATCTAAATTAAGGAAAGTTTATTGCAATTCAAAAAAAAATTTGTATATTAGCACAAATGTTATGCTTTTGATTATGAAATCATTTATAATATTTTTTGCAATGATATTGCTTCCAGGTTTGATGCAATCCCAAACCATAGCCGGAGGCAATCCCGGTTTTGAATCTGACTTTAGTGGATGGACACGGTTGATAAATTGGGGGGCAGGGACTACACATATTTCTATTTCTACTTCAAACCCTCAGAGTGGTTCGAAAGCAGCTTTTTTTGATGCAGGACCTACTTATTATGAACAACTTTATGCAGACATAACCGGCTTAACTATATCAACAAAATATACATTGTCTTTTTATGCTGCAGGAGAAGAAGCTGATTTTTATGTTGGCCCAACCTCTAACGTATATGAAGGGACTTATTATTATGTAGATTGTGGCAGTTCAGGACTAACCTACTATTTACAAGTTGTGGGCTTTACAGCTACCGCAACTACAATGAGAATCTGGTTTGATTTTTACCCCGCTATGGATATGTATGTTGATAATTTTGTAATAACTGAAACGCCTGTATGGGAAGGAACTACCAACACTGATTGGGCAACCGGAACAAATTGGAGTACTGGAACTGAGCCCGGCTCATCTGATTATATTGTTTCGGTACCAAATACTACAAATGATCCTATTATTTCAACAACTGTTTCTGTATATGAAATTAGTATTGAGAGCGGGGCAGATTTTACTATTGCTTATAATGGCAATTTAACATCATTAAATAGTTTTACGAACGCTGGAACTTTCACTATTAAATCAACATCTTCCGGAACCGGTTCCGTTATAATAGAAGGGAGTGCTACAGGAGATGTTACCGTAGAGCGCTTTCTTACCCACGACAGATGGCATTACATAGCAGGCCAAAGCAATATTTCTGGAAATTTCAGCACATTGAGTATGGGGCTGACAGGTGGAGTAAATAACGACCAGTTTTATCGCTGGGATGAAAGTCTGGATTGGGGAGGAAATATCGGGAACTGGGTTGATATCCTAAACGGCCCTAATGGTAATGACCCAACAATGGCAACTGAAGGTTTTTTGGCATGTAAAGGATATGCTATCAATTATATTACCACCGATAAAACTTTAAGCCTAAGCGGAGCACCTTATACTGTCGATAAGAGTATCAACCTTACAAAAACTACAGGAAGCTTAAATGAAGGTTGTAACCTTGTTGGCAATCCTTTTACTTCCACTCTTGCAGTAAATACAGATGCCGAGACTACCAACAACTTTCTTACACAGAATACAGATGTCCTTGATGCATCTTATGTAGCTGTTTATTTGTGGAACGAACAGGCTGGCTGGACCTATCCGGACAATAATGATTATGTTACCATTAATAATTCAAGCGGAGCAACATATATTCAAGCGGGACAGGCCTTTATGGTAGTAGCAAAAACCAATGGTGCATCTTTATCTTTTCCGGCAGCAATCAGAAAGCATGGATCAGCCTCTTTCTATAAAAATCAGGTTAACGATGAAGTTTCAAGGTTTGAACTCGGTGTATTTAACCCTGAAGGACAAACCAACTCAGTACTTATTGCTTTTATCCCCGAAATGACAAACGGCCTTGATCCTTCGTATGATGCCGGAAAAATGAGCGGCAATGCCAGTCTTTCACTCTACACAAAACTTGTTGAAGATAACGGCCATAATTTTGCAATCCAGGCCCTGCCACCATTAGATGGTACTACTTCTGTGAAATTAGGTTTAAGGGCAGAACTCACCGGAACGTATAAGTTTGAACCTGTTAATGTTGAAAACTTTAATGAGAGTGTTTCCATTAAACTGGAAGATAAACAAACCGGTGCAATGATTGATTTAACAACCATTCCTGAATATTCATTTGGGATAAATGAAGCCGGAACCTTTGATGACAGGTTTGTGCTGCACTTTAAAGGGGCTGTCGGTATTGAGGAAGTGCTGGAAAGCAATAAAATACGTTTTTATGTTTACGACAATAAACTTTATATTATTGATAAAGAACTGAAAAACGCAACAATTCAGTTATTCAATATGCTTGGGCAACCGGTGATGAAAAAACAATATTCACAAGCAGTAAATGCCATTGATTTAAATCTATCGAAGGGATATTATATTGTAAGAATAATTACGGATAAGATGTATGTAAGTGGGAAAATATATGTTGAGTAGGAACTGGATGCTGGATACAAGATACAGGATGCAGGATAATGAACACTATAGCCTGTATATTAATCGAAAACTACCCATTCTATTAATCGAAAAGTATCCACTTTTTAAAAGACCAGCCTGATTATTGCAAATAATCGGCGTAAATCAATGGATAAAAGGGATCAATGTGAAAAGTTGGAGGGTATTTAAAAAAAAACAGGGGCAATCTTCTGCTGCAGATAGGGCTTCTCGATGTCAAGAAAAACTATCTGTTGCTGCGTATAGGGCTTCTCAATGTCAAGAAAGGCTATCTGTTGCTGCGAAGCTTCTCAATGTCAAGAAAGTTGATCTGCTGTTGCAGATAGGATACCTCGGAGTCAGGAAATTAAAGCTTATAGTCAAAAAAGGTTCTATCAGAATTAGTAAGCTAATCAACTAAGTAATATAATCAGAATAATTTCAATAATTCAAGAAAATATATGATAACGAAAGAAGAATATGGAGGAGTAGAGTGCTTTTATCATTCCTCAAAATGTGCCTGCTAATTTGTTAGTATTGCTGTTGCTTCAATTTCTATAAGACACCCAAAATGTAATTCCCTTGTCGGAATAATGCTTCTTACTGGTTTATGGTCTTCGAAAAAAGAACTGTATCTTTCGTTTACTTTATCCCAAAGAGCAATATTTGATATATAAACACGCATCTGAAGCACCTGGTTTTTTGAACTACCTGCCTCATTCAAAATTAATTCAACATTTTTTAATGCCTGATCGGCCTGCTCTTCAATAGTTTTTGGAATAGATTTAGTAATCGGGTCAATTGGAAGTTGCCCTGATAAGTACAAAATTCCATTATGATGAATGCATTGTGAATAATGGCCATTACTCTTTGGCATTTTTGAGGTTTCTATAATTTCCATTTTATTAATATTTTTCGATAACTCATTTTTAATCAAAATATATGTTTTTCTTTGTGAAACTTTGAGTTTTCTTCGTGATTCTTTGCCGCAATAACTATTTCAAAGAAGTATCAAAGAAAATACATCGTTACACAAAAGTATGATAAAAAACGATTTATTATAATATTCTGAACATAAAAATATTTCGTTATTTTATATAAATAATGAACACAGAAAAAGGAACATCGAATAATGAATTTTTATCAGCATTCATCATTCCTTGTTCAATATTCGATATTTTTTAAAAACAAATTCAAACCTTGAAATTTCAAACCACAAAGTGGTTAAACGTGAATAGCCTCAGGTTTACCCCGTGGAATAATAGCTTTGCTATTCAACGGGGTGAACCTGTGGATATAAAGCAGAAAGACACATCAATAACCCCAAAGGGGGTTTAATAAATCAATATAAGTACTCGCTTGTTGTTAACATTAAACCCTTTCAGGGTTTTTTGCTGATTATATTTTATTACCCTGCACTTCGTACAGGGCTATTCATATTTAATCCGCTTTGCGGATTGTCTGTCCTTCTTTCTATTTTTTCCAATTATTTCAAACAATCAAAATCTCAATTTCTCCCACCACCTCAGTATTCTTATTTGTTATTAAAATATAGTCATTCCCAGCATCACCGAGTTCGCTTGCAAGGCACGACTTTTCGTTGTCGGCCTCAATGACTATTGCATTTTCGGGACAAGAAGCATCGGGAGTAGCTGCCGAAAAAGCATATAATGTAACATTACCGAAATTATTAAACCTGAAAACATCATTTTCATCAAACTCAATTCCAGCATCGGTTGTGGAATCAGGTTCAATGCTTATTACATGAGGTTCGGGGCCTGATTTCTTCTCATGCGCGCGAATATTTTCCAATTCAAAAAATTCCTCAACAGTTTCGGGGTTTTGATAATATAAGTTCATCAGGTATCCGAGATTTGCATACATAATTTCACCGGCTGCAATACGCGCCTGGTCCAATTCTCCCGAAGTGGAAGCCGTAAGCTGCTCTTTTTGTTGCTGAACATCACGAGCTGCCAACAACTCCTTATAACAAGCATCAACCTCACTTTGTGCAGTTGCCAGCAATTCGTAATTTAAAAGTGTTTCGGCCAATGCTCCCACCTTTGCAATTCGTGTTTCGAAATTACCAATCCTGAATGTCGTACGTCCATCGGGGAAAATAATTTTAAAATCAGCCGACCTTTCAGGATACTCAATTCTTACCATTGCTTCCCATCGTGGTATTTTTACGGCACTTAATTCATTCATTAAATTATTGAATCGCAATGTTTCGCCTTCACGAATACCTTTTGCCGACTTCCATGAATTAAATTTAGCCGATAGCTCATTTTTTGCCGTAGTTGTCCGCTCAATTATTGGCTGAATTTCTACATCCGATTCTTTTGCCTTTAGTTTTGATTCATGATCGGTGATAATGCTAAGCATTTTAACATAGCTACCTTTAGTAACGTTTACAAAAACATTAACTAAATAATTCCAGGTTCTTTTCATTTTTTTAAAATTTTAATTAATAAATAATTTTATAATTAGTTGATATTGCAACTTTTTCAAATATGTTTGCTTTATTGGAACCTTTTTCTTTGTTGTTGAAAACAATATTCTGCAGCACCAGATAGTTTCCCAAAACATTTTGTGACGCATTCTGTAGTAAGAAATAGCTTCTCCAAACATTTAGTGACGCATTCTGTGGCAAGGGATAGCCTCCCCAAACGTTTAGTGACGCATTCTGTAGCAAGAGATAGCTTCTCCAAACATTTAGTGACGCATTCTGTGGCAAGGGATAGCCTCCCCAAACGTTTAGTGACGCATTCTGTAGCAAGAGATAGCTTCTCCAAACATTTAGTGACGTATTCTGCTTCAAAAGATAGCCTCCCCAAACGTTTAGTGACGCATTCTGTAGAAAGGGATAGCTTTCCCAAACGTTTAGTGAGGCTTTCTGCTGCAAGAGATAGCTTCTCCAAACGTTTAGTGACGCATTCTGTAACTGCAGATAGCTTCTCCAAATATTTAATGATGCATTCTGCTGCAAGAGATAAACTCTATAAATGTCTGATAACTCATTTTTCCTCAGCAGATTACATTTCTCAAAAAGAAAAACACCCTTCAGTAGCACTTTACAATCAGTTTTTAGCTTAAGATAATTTCTTAAAAATGTTCAATTAATGTTATCAAAAACAAAGAAACCGTTAATGTTTAAACAATATTTTTAGAAAAAACTTTATATCGATTTTTTGTTTTCGATTTTGCGTAGCAATATTACAAAAAAATAATTAATAAAACAAAAACCGGAAAAAAAAATTTTTGTTCTACTACCATTTTAGTGGGTAAGGAATATAAAGAGACCGAAGTCAGAAGACTGAAGTCGGAAGAAAATTACTGTTGGTTATTAGTTTATTATCCTTTTAATGATACTTAATATATTAATGCTCCAAATATTTTGGTGTGTTAACTTCTGACTTCGGTCTTCCGACTTCGTACCAAATACAATCTCATTTTACACATAACATTATTTGTTTCCAATTAAATTCGCAGTAGAACCTTTTTTATATAGATAATATTTTTAGTGAAAAGGCGGAAATAATGTTTATTACTATGTTTATAATCTAAACTTTACGAGCTTTGCGATTCGACTGCGTTCAGATAATTATCTGCTTTGCGTGAACCATTTTCAGCTCTTTTATATCGGATTCATTATTACATTCAGCACTCTGGAAAAAAAATCAATTTTTTTTTAAATATTAATAAAAAATGCTATATTTGCGTATACTTTAATAGAATAATGATTTCAATATTTTTACAGGAATGATTATTAAATTATTGGCAAAAGTGAAAGAGGCATTTATTATAAATAAAAAAGAAATTTATCGGCAGGCTTAATCGTCATTACTATTTCTTAATTCGATCATAGGGATGATAATTTTCAATGCCGAATGAAATACTAAGTAGTTTGTACTTAGCGAAACAAAAATCAATAAATTAATTTTATTAATAATCTGACATATGGATCCTCCAAAACCATCTATACCAAATGATATCAAAAAGAATTGGCAACGAATTGTAAACCTGATAGCTAAGCAAACAAAAACTTGTGCCTGCCTGATCATGAAGATTCAAACAGAGGAAATTGAGGTTTTTCTTTCAAGTGAAACTACAAATAATCCTTATAAAAAAGGTGATAGGGAAAATTTAAAAACCGGGCTGTATTGCGAAACAGTAATTGATACGAACAAACCTTTGCTTGTTCCTGAAGCTTTAAAAGACCCTCAATGGAAAAACAATCCGGATATTAAATTGGGAATGACATATTACTTTGGATATCCTTTGAAATGGCCTGATGGAGAAGCTTTTGGTACATTATGTATTCTCGATAGCAAAAACAACCCCAATGCTTCATTACAATCTGACCTGATTTTTGAGTTTCAACAAATCATTGAAAAAGATTTGAAAATAATTTATCAGGAAAATCAAGTCATGGAAGTAAATGAAATGATAAGGAAAAATGAACAAAGGCATTCACTTTATGTTGAGAATACTCCTTTAGCCGTAATAGAATGGAATACAGATTTTCGGGTAATCAAATGGAATCCTGCTGCTGAAGAAATATTTGGTTATTCGGTTGATGAAGCCATTGGGCAACATGCCGGATTATTTGTACCTGACAAGTATAAGGCTCATGTTAATCAGGTTTGGAATGACCTTTTAACACAAAAAGGAGGCAAAAGAAGTACCAACGAGAATGTTACAAAAGAAGGTAAGGCCATTTTTTGCGAATGGTACAATACACCGCTTACTACTGCCGGAGGAGAAACCTTAGGGGTTACTTCTCTTGTGTTGGATATTACAGATCGTATGTTGATCGAAAAAGCCTTAAATGATAGTGAGGCCAAATACAGAAACCTTTTTGAGAATGCAGTGCTTGGCATATACCGAACTTCACCGGATGGTAAAATATTGATGACTAACAAAGCTTTATTAACTATGCTGGGTTATTCAACTTTTGAGGAATTAAAGGATCGTAATTTGGATAAAGAAGGATTTGAAACTCAATCAGAACGTTCGGTTTTTAAAAACAAGATTGATAATAAAGGAAAGGTTTCTGGAATGGAATCGACATGGTTGAAAGCAAACGGTGAGAAAATTTATGTCAGGGAAAGCTCGATAGCAATTTATGATTCTGATAACAAGGTTCAGTATTATGAAGGTATTGTTGAAGATATAACACAGCAACGGAAAGACAAGGAAGCTTTACTTGAAAAAGATAGAAATTACGAGGATATTATTGAAAAATCCAAAATCGGAATATCAATCGATGATATTGATGGTAATTTAACCTATTGCAATATGAGATATGCGGAGTTATTTGGTTATACTCTTGAGGAAATAAAATCGTTACCTTTATCAGCCTTTGTTCATCCGGAGGATTTAAAAAGAGTAGAGAAAATTCATAATGACAGGGTTAAAGGGAAAGATGTCGTATCCAGGTATGAATGCCGGGCTGTAACAAAAGATTCCAAAGTAATTCATGTTGAAATTGATGTAATTCCAATAATTGAAAACAATAAGATAGTTGGTACCAGGTCGTATGTTTGGGATATTACCGAACGAAAAAAAATTGAAAAGGATATTCAATGGAAGGCACGTATTGACAAAGCTTTAGCAGCTCTATACACCCCCCTTATCTCTCCTTCTTCAAACATGATGGATATTGCTTTAATGATAAAAAAACAGGCTCAGAATCTTACAGAAAGTACACAATGTTATGTTGGCACTATTGATTTGGAAAACGGTGATCTTGTATCTCATACTCTGACGGAGATGATGGAGAACGGACAATGCGCTATCCTTCAGGAGAACAATCAACGTATTGCATTTCCTATGGGTAAAAATGGCAAATATGGCAGGCTGTGGGGGTACTCACTCAATACAAAGGAAGCTTTTTATACGAATGATGTGGAAAATCATTTTGCCTCAAAGGGAATACCGGAGGGACATATTAAGATTGAGAAATTTCTCAGCTTACCGGTTATGCTCGAACAGGAACTGGTTGGACAAATTGCTTTAGCCAACCCTGTAAGGGCTTACACTGATAAAGATTTGATTGCGATAAAAAGTATGGCAGATTTCTTCGCCCTTGCCATTCAGAAACTCCGATTTGAGGAAGACTTAAAAAAACGTACCGAAGAACTGGAAACTTTTAATAAATCAATGATTGATCGCGAAATGAGGATCATAGAGTTGAAAGAAGAAATCAACAAACAATGTGAAGAATTGAACAGGCCTGTCAGGTTTCCGGCTGTTTGGGATTATTAAATAATTGATCATTTTATACGCAATGAATTATACATCTATGAAAAGGAAAAACTCACTCAATATAAAAGAACTGAAAACAAAAAGAATAAGCACCAAATTGCTGTTCTGGTTTCTTTGTATTTCCATCATTCCACTTATTATTTTCAGTTTTTTCTTTAGTTCTTACATGGAAAAAGCTCTTGAGGTTAACGAACTTAAGAATTTTTCTCTGATAGCAGAGAACAAAAACAAGCAAATTGTAAATTATTTTATGGAGCAGGAAAGAGATATTTCTGCCATAGCTCAATCACCTGCAATTATAGAAGCCCTACAGGCTTATGAAAGTGCAATAAAAAACTTTGGGGCCAAATCAGATCAATACCTTGCTGTAGAAAAAAAATACAATGATTACCTTAATTTTTATGCCAGGGAGTTTGATTATTATGATTTGTTTCTAATTAATGCAAAGGGAGATATTGTTTTTACAAATGAAAGAGAAGATGATTTTGGAACAAATCTAACAAATGGGAAGTACGCTGACACTGAACTTGCTCATGCATTTGATCAAACTTATAAAACAAAAAATATCATTATTTCAAAATACAAATACTATCTGCCTTCTGATGAACCTGCTTCATTTCTTACTGCTCCAATCATCCAAAACGATCAATTGGTTGGAGTCCTGGCAGTCCAATTACCAGTTGATGTAATTTTCAGTATTATTCAGGATTATTCGGAATTGGGAGAAACCGGAGAAGTCTTGATTGGGCAAAAAATGGGTAATGAAGCTGTTTTTATTAACCCGTTACGTTTTGATCAGAATGCTGCTTTTAACCGAAAAGTACCATTTGGATCTGATCTGGCATTGTCGTTACAAGATGCAGTTCAAAAAAAGGAAGGCTCAGGAATTTCTATTGACTACCGGGGAATCCCAATTATTGCTGTTTGGAAATATATTCCCGGGCCTAATTGGGGAATTGTTGTAAAAGCGGATAAAGATGAGATATTTCATTCGGTTAATAAAATGAGAAAACGGTTTATAATAACCGGACTTATCTTCATTCTGTTAGCAATAAGCATAGCAATATACCTATCCCGTTCAATTTCAAATCCTATAAAAAGACTACAGTCAGGCTTTCAAAAGGTGGGCAGAGGGGATTTAAAATACAAAGTGGGCAATGATGATCCCGATGAGATAGGGCAGTTGTCAAGGTCGTTTGATGAAATGACATCCCGCCTGGAAACCATTACTGCCTGGAGGGATGATCTCAACCAAGAAATTAAGCAACGCAAGGAGGCCAATCAGGAGATACAATTCCTTTCCAAAGCGCTTGAAGAAAGTCCTTCAATGGTTATTATAACCGATAAAGATGGAGTAATTACCTATGTAAACCAAAAATTCATTACTGAAACCGGATATTCTCGTGAAGAAGCAATCGGGCAAAAACCAAGGATAATAAAAAGTGAAACGCAACCCAACTCCTATTATAAGAAACTCTGGTCCGTCATCACACAGGGAAAAGAATGGAACGAAGAAATTCAAAACAAAAGAAAGAATGGTGAACTATTCTGGCAATCCATATCTATTTCGCCCATTATTAATGATTCCGATGAAATCACACATTTTGTTTCCAATCAGATGAATATAACCGAAAGGAAAGAGTTGAACGAAGAATTAAAAAACAAAACCGAAAACCTGGAAAAATCAAGGAGGGCCGCTTTAAATATAATGCAGGATGCACAAGAACAACGCAAAAAAAGCGAGGCAACCCTGAAAAAACTGGAAGATTCCTACGATGAAATTAAAAAATTGTCTCAAGCCATTGAGCAAAGCCCCGTGACAGTTGGAATCACTGATATTAAAGGAAACCTGGAATATGTTAACCAAACATTTAACAAAGTTACCGGATATACTGCAGAAGAAGTGATTGGGAAAAATCCCAGGATTTTCAAATCAGGACTCCATCCCAGGTCTTTCTATAAGAATCTTTGGGATACAATTCTATCAGGAAAAACCTGGAAAGGGGAGTTTATAAACAAAATTAAAAACGGGAATTTGATATGGGAATCAGCAACAGTTTCACCATTAAAAAACGATGAGGGTGAAATCATTCATTTCATTGCCATCAAAGAAGATATAACGGAAAGAAAAAAAGCTGAGGAAGCACTTCAAAGGAGCGAAGACCAAATACGACTCTTGCTAAACAGTACAGCAGAAGCAATTTATGGAATTGATTTAAATGGAAAATGTACTTTCTGTAACAAGGCTTGCCTAAATATTCTCGGTTATGATAATACTTATGATTTGATTGGAAAAAATATGCATGATCAAATACACTCAAAATATGAGGATGGAACACTATTCCCAGCGGAAAAATGCAGAATCTTTCAGGCTTTTCGAATTGGTAAAGGCTCACATGTTGACGATGAAGTACTATGGAAGGCCAATGGAACAAGCTTTCCTGCCGAATACTGGTCATATCCTCAAAAACGTGATGGGAAAATAATTGGAGCCGTGGTGACATTCATTGATATTACTGAAAGGAAAATCATAGAGAAACAGTTGAAAAAAGCAAAAGAATCTGCTGAAGAAGCGGCAAGGGCTAAAAGTATATTTTTAACAAATATGAGTCATGAGATCCGTACCCCTATGAATGCCATTCTTGGATTTTCGGAAATCCTGTCGCGAATGGTAAAGGACAATACTTTAAAAGATTATGTTTCTTCCATACAGTCAAGTGGTAAAACATTACTGAGCCTGATCAATAATATTCTTGATCTGTCGAAAATAGATGCCGGAAAACTTGAACTTAAGCTAAATGCTGTTGATATAAGGTTGTTTACTGAAGAAATTACGGATATTTTCAGGCAAAGCATTGAAAATAAAGGCCTGCAGTTAATAACTGAAATAGCGAATGATTTACCGGTTTCTATGCTGCTTGATGAATTGAGGTTAAAACAGGTGTTTATTAACCTGATAAGCAATGCAATAAAATTCACCGACAAGGGATTGATAAAAATCTCAATAGCAAACAAACGGATCAGTAGTAAGACAGTTGATTTATTGATTAATATTGAAGATAGCGGGATCGGAATTAAAAAAACTCACCAACAAAAGATATTTGATTCCTTTGTTCAGAAAGAAGACCAGGACAGCCGGAAATATGGAGGCACGGGATTAGGGCTTGCTATTACAAAACAACTGATTGAGCTTATGAATGGTGAAGTATCACTCGAAAGTGAACCCAATAAAGGAAGTAAATTCACTATTAGCTTAAACAATGTTGCAGTCTCAAATGAGGCAGTAATTAAGGATCAAAACTTACAAGTTGATTTCGATTCCATACATTTCCGAAAATCTCTGGTATTAAATGTTGACGATATCAAGGAAAACCTTGCAGTCCTTGAAGGGCTTATGGGGCCTTTCGATTTTGAATTCCTGAGGGCAGTTTGTGGCAAAGAGGCGTTACAATTGCTAAAAGTAAAGAAACCGGATATCATTTTTATGGACTTGATCATGCCTGAAATGAGTGGATATGATACACTTAAAAAAATCAGGGAAAATCCGGAATGGGTAAAAATACCTGTTATTGCGGTAACTGCCTCTGCATTTAAGGAAGAAAAAGAAAAAGCACTTTCCTGTGGATTTGATGGTTATATCCGGAAACCAATCAATCCACAATTTTTATTAAAATACCTGAAAGATCATCTTGAATATTCAATTGATGATAAGCAGATTGACAAAGAAATCAGGCTTATGCCTAAAAACATTAAAGTGACACCTCAGGTATTGCAGGAAATTAATCAGGAGGTTATCCCGTTGTTAGATGAACTTCAAAAAATAAGGCCCAAGAAAAAGGTTGAAAAACTTGCAAATTTAATATCCGGTATCGGAAAAAAATACAGGATACCATCTTTTGAAAAACATGGCAAGGAATTAAAACTGGCTTCCGAATCATTCAATATTGAAAAGGAAAAGAACCTGATCAATCAATTGCCCGGCATTATTGCCAGGTTAAAAGAAATAAGTACATAATTAATTAATAATTAAAGACAATGCTATGCCTTGTCTAAAAAAAATTCAGACTAATGAAAAATACTGACCGAAAAATCCTTATTGTTGATGATAATCCAAAGAATATTCAGGTATTGGCTAAACTTTTGAGTGACAACGACTATAATATTGAAACTGCTATATCGGGGGCAGAAGCATTACATTGGATTGATGAAGATGAATTCGATCTCATACTGCTTGATATAATGATGCCCGAGATGGATGGTTTTGAAGTTTGTGAAAAGATAAAGCAGCAAAAGAAGAACAAAGACTTACCAATAATTTTTCTTACTGCCAAAACAGATGTGGAAAGCGTAACAAAAGCTTTTTTGAAGGGAGGATATGATTATTTAACTAAACCTTTTAATAGCGATGAATTACTGGCCAGGGTTAAAACGCATGTGGAACTTAGGAAAAGTAAAGAACAATTAAAAAAGGTGAACCAATGGCTGGAGGAAAAGGTTACCGAAAGAACAAGAGAATTAAAAGAATCAAATGAAGAACTGGCAAAAGCTAAAGAAGAACTCGAGGAATTGGATTTGGCAAAGAACGAATTTCTAAGGCTTATTAATCATGAAATCAGAACTCCTTTAAACGGGATTCTTGGTGGACTAATGATCATAAAAGACTACGAACTTCCCGGGGAAATCAATGATTTTATTGAAATGCTTGATCTCTCCACCCAACGATTGGAGCGGTTTTCGTACAAAGCCCTGGATATTTCGGCCCTGCGAACAATAGGGAAGGAAGGATTAGGTTTGAAATCCTGCAACCTTTACGGAATGCTAAATGATATTAAAAATGACCTCACCGGACAGTTGGCAGCAAAGAATATTAACCTGATAATGAATAACAGTTTAAAAGATATTAAAATTTTTGTAAACAGGGAATTGGTTATGAACTCACTGGAATATATCATAGAAAATGCCATTAGATTTTCGGATCAGGATTCGGGAATAGAAATTAATTCCACAGAACATGACAATACGGTTATTATTGACATTAAAGATGAAGGGGCCGGTTTTTCTGAATATGCCTTAAAGAATCTTTTTAAACCATTCAGCAATACTAAGCACCATACCGATGAAAATATGGGTCTGAGTTTATATTATGCAAAACTAGTAATGGATGCTCATGAAGGTAGCATATCAATTGAACCGAATCAACCTAAAGGAAGCATTGTAAAATTATCAGTCCTCAGCGCTACACAATAAATTTTATACTTTTGCAAAAACCAAAAAAAATGGATTTAGTTTTTGCAACAAATAACCTACACAAAATAAGCGAAATAAAAAACCTGCTAAAACAGCATTTACATAATGATAATAATTTATATAAAATTTTAAGTTTAAAAGACATAAATTGCTTTGAAGATATTCCGGAGACCAGCAAAACACTTGAAGGAAATGCTTCTGAGAAATCAATGTTTGTTTATAAGAATTTTCATATTAATTGTTTTGCCGATGATACCGGCCTTGAAATTGAAGCTTTAGATGGAAAACCCGGAGTTTATTCAGCCAGATATTCCGGTGAAGAAAGGAGCTTTGAAAAAAACATGAATAAAGTTCTGAGTAAATTGGAAGGAAAAATAAACCGAAAAGCAAGATTCAGAACCGTGATCTCACTAATAATTGATGGTGAGGAAAAGCTCTTTGAAGGAATTGTAAATGGAATAATCCTTGAGCAAAAAAGAGGGAAAGAAGGTTTTGGATATGATCCGATTTTTCAAGCTGAGGGATATAATATTTCTTTTGCCGAGATGACGCTTGAAGAAAAGAACAAAATTAGTCATCGTGCCATTGCAACAAGAAAACTAATTGATTATCTTAAAGATATTTCAAAGCAATAGACAAAAAAACCTGGGCAATAAATATCCGAAAATGAAAAAAATTAAAATCTCTTAATTCTTTGATAGTTATATTTTTATTGGAAACAATGTTATTCCAAAATCGAGAATAAATACAGTTTAAAGAATAATTTTGTTTTTGGGTTACATGTTTTCTAAGATCATTGAAAATAATTCTTTCAATGATAAACCGAATTCATTAATCATTTTCGGAACTATACTTTCTTCGGTAAGCCCGGGAATAGAATTAACTTCTAAAAACACCAATTCATTATTTTCTGATAAAATATAATCAAAACGAACTATTCCTTTACAATTAAGCTTATTGAACAGTAAAGCAGAAATCCCTTTACATTCAATTTCTATGCTTTCAGGTATCTGTGCAGGAACAATTTCATTAACCAGTGTTTCATTATATTTTGCTTCAAAATCAAAAAATCTATTTTTGCTAATAATTTCTGCAAGAGGCAATACGATTATTTTTTCACCGGTTTTGAAAACACCACATGTTAGTTCTCTTCCTTTTATATAGTTTTCAATTAATACGCCATCATCTTCTTTAAAGGCTTTATTAATTGCTTTTTCTAAATCTTCAATCTTTTCAACCATCGACATACCAATACTTGAGCCTCCATTATTGGGTTTTACAAAACAAGGCAGGGAAATTTCAGCATTGATTTTTTCAATTGAATATTTTTCATTTTTACTAAGAAAAACAGAGTTTGGGGTTAATACTCCAAAAGAACTAACCAGTCTGTTACAGAAATTTTTGTTGAATGTTAAAGCCGATACGGTTTGATTACATGAAGTATAAGGTAAACCAATCATGTCAAAATATGCCTGAAGTTTTCCATTTTCGCCTGGATTTCCATGAATTACTATAAAAACTCCATCGAAAAATATCTTTTTATTATTGAAAAACAGGCTGAAATCATTTTTATCAACCGGTAAACTATCACCGCCTTCGGTTTTGTAAAGCCATTCATTTCCTTTTAAAGTAATCAGAAAAACATTATATTTGTTTTTATCGATATGTTTAACAACTACCGAAGCACTTTTTAATGAAATTTCGTATTCGCCTGAATCACCTCCAGTAATTACTGCAATGTTTTTTCTCATATTACAAATATATGATTAATTTTAAAATTGTTAATAATCATCGGATGACTTCTCTTAATAAAATACAGATAGCACCGATTTTATGTAATATATTATCGGTTTGAAAGAGAAATATATAATGCGAATCAAGAGTTGAAATAGGTTTTTCTACCATTTTTCAAAGTCAAGATTATCAACATATTCAAAATGTATATCTCGACAAGCGATTTTAATAGCATGTTGTATAGAAACTGCTGCTATCCAAATATCATTCTCAGGAATAGGTTTTCCTTTGTCTTTCAATTTTTTCTTAATTTTTCCGTATTCAATGGCCGTATTATCATCGCAAAATAAAATTTCTGTCTCTTGTAAAAATTGTTCTATTCTCTTAATATTATTCTCTTTTTTCGTTGAATTATATGCTCCATAATAAAGTTCACCAACTACAATTGAGGGGATGAAAATTTTATCGCAATTTTTAACTTTTTCAAGGATTTTCTTCTCTTTTGCAAAAAATTTTATTACAATATTTGTATCAAATATATATTTACCAGTCATCTGAATTTATTTTTTCACAGTCATCTTCAATAGACTTTTCCATCTTTTTCAAGTCTTCCTTGCTAATTGTGCCTATTAATTTTAAGATATTTGGCTTTGCTTTTCTTTTTGTTTTAACAAATGATCTAATAAATTCAAGCAATCTCTCTTGTTGGTGCAGAGTCATATCATTCAATGTATCAAGTATTTGAGACCTTATTTCTATTTTTTCCATATTACAAAGATACTAGTTTTAAATTTATAATATAGCAATTCTGTAATTTTTCAAGTAAAAAATTACATCAAACAAAGACACAAATATTTTAGATGAAACAATTTAGTGTATGCAATAATAGTGTAATTTTAATGTTATATAATTGAAATTTTGAAAAATATTTTTAATACGTCATTTACAATGGTTTCTGGTGTAAATTCACAAAAAAAATGAGTCTTTCCCGGTTTTTAATCAGTAAGAAATTTTTTATTCACCTTTCAATTGCTATCATTTTAACGATTGTAATATTTTGGGGAGCATTAAAAATTTTGGATTCCTATACTTTACATGGTGAAAATTATATCTTGCCCGACTATTCTGAGTTCATTTTTCAGGACATAAAATCACTATCAACTGAGGGCGAGTTCGAATATATTGTAATTGACTCAATTTTTGATCCGGATAAAGAAAAAGGTAGTATTGTTTTACAAGATCCTCCACCTTATTCGAAGGTTAAAAAGGGAAGAAAAATATATTTAACTATTGTTGCAATAATGCCCGAACTGGTTGAAATGCCAAATCTTGATAACCTAACATTGAGGCAGGCTATGAATATTTTAAAATCTGTCGGTTTAAAAGTAAACTCATTAAATTATATTCCTGATTTTGCTCTGAATGCCGTAAGGACACAAAAATATTTAAGTGATACCATTTTTCCGGGAACATTAATTGAAAAAGGCTCCGGAATAGATTTGGTTTTAGGCGGCAACGATAATATTAAAGTTCTGGTTCCGTTTTTAATTGGAATGACTCAAAAAGAAGCAAAAAAAATTATAAATCTTTCTTCGTTTAATGTTGGTGATGAAATTTTCCTTGATGGAAAAAACGAAATCCATTCACGAGTTTATAAACAAGAACCGTCCTGCATTTTAGATACATCATTAAACCTGGGCGAACCAATCAATATTTGGTACCGATCGGATTTGAATTTTGATTTTGAAGAACTTCTTGAAAGCCTTAAACCCGACACTCTTAGCATTGATTCCTTGCTTTTGCCAATTGATTCGATTAGTGAAATAAATTTTGATTAAAGAAATTCAGATGAAAAAAATATTCCTGATAATAATTATATTTTCTGCTTGTTTTGAAAGCTTTTCGCAGGAAATACTGATAGGATTACAATTTAATCCGGTGATCGAACAAAATCCGGGCAATCTCAAATCGACTGACGAAAATATTTTTTTAGAATATACATCTGTAAATTTACCGTTTTCCGATGATTTTTCATCAGATAACATTTATCCTGACACAGCTCGTTGGATTGATAATGAAGTTTTCATAAATAGCGATTTCCCATTATTTCCAATTGATTATGGCGCAGCTACATTTGATGCAATTAATGCTTTTGGCGAAATCTACCCCGAAGGAGGATCATATCCATTTATTGCCGACCACTTAACTTCAAGGCCAATTAGATTAGATTCTGTTTTTACCCCTGAGAAAAAAGCAATTACAATATCAGATTCAATTTATTTTAGTTTCAATTATCAACCGCAAGGCCGTGGATTAGCCCCACAAACAAATGATTCACTGGTTCTTGAATTTGGAATTTATGGTGATACTATTTTTGCATACATGGATTCTATTTATGTTCAAATGAGTTCCTATTTGGAAAATCCTGACGATACTATTTTTCCTGGTGATAAACTCCAAAGCCCTTGCTACGACACTACAATTACGGTTAATGACACATTATATTTTGCTGATTCGTTACGTATTCCATGTGACTCGGTTTTTGAAAGAAACACAATATGGAATCATGTTTGGTCATCCGAAGGAATGAAACTCGACACTTTTCATACTAAATATAATCAATATTTTAGACGGGTAATGATCCCACTTAACACCATTGAGGATAGCACAAATTATTTTAAAAACGATTTTCAAATCAGGTTTTTTAATTACGCCAGTCTTGGAAGTGGAACCATTCCAAGCATGCAAAGTAATTGCGATCAATGGAATATTGATAATGTGTATTTAAATATTGGCCGTTCGATTGGTGATACGGTATTTGATAAAATTTCATTTGTTGAAAGAGCACCATCGTTTTTGGAAAAATATCAGGTTATGCCTTACAGGCAATATCAGGGTGATCCGATTGAAGCCATGAAAGACACTATTCACATGTTAATAAGCAATCTAAACAAAGAGACTTATTTTACAAATTATGGTTTTAATATTAAAGAAAAAGATGGCCCTTTTGAATACAACTATACCGGAGGTGAATGTATTTTATCACCATTCTTTTCATCAGGTTATCAAAGTTGTGCAAGTTGTCAACCACATGCATGCCCCCGTATAAATTTTATTTTTCCTATTTCAATTACAAAAGAAAGTGTTGAATTTGATGTTGAACACACAATACAAGGTGATTACCCAGGTGGAGAAGAAGTTGGTGATACTATTTATTATACACAGGAATTTGCTAATTATTTTGCTTATGATGATGGAACTTCTGAAGCCGGATACGGTTTAGATGGTAATGGTGCAAGACTTGCCTATAGATTTAACATTCAAAAACCCGATTCATTAAGATCAATAATGATGTTTTTTAATAAAACATTATCGGGAGCAAATCAAAAGTTTTTTGAACTATGTGTTTGGGATGATAATAACGGCAAACCCGGGAATATAATTTATTCAAAAACTAACGTCAAGCCAATTTTTGAAAAGGGCCTTAACCGTTACCATACTTACCATCTTGACTCGGTAATTTATATAAGCAGTACAATTTACGTAGGTTGGACACAATTATCTGAAGATTTTCTAAATCTTGGTTATGACACATACAATAATTCCAGATCAGAGATTTTTTATAGTATTGATGGAGAGTGGCAAAACTCAACGTATAAAGGTTCATTAATGATTCGACCGATAATTGGTAACTCTGATTATGTAGGAATTAACGAAAATGAAAGTCCAAAACCTGAGATCGAAATATACCCCAATCCTAATAATACAGGCACTTTATTTATTAATTTATCAAAAGAATTAAGTAATGAAGCTGCAACAGGAAATATTGAATTGATTTTCTACAATATGTATGGACAAATTGTATATAAATCACAATATAAAAATCAGATTGATGTTTCAACATTACCGCAGGGAATGTATATTGTAAGAGTAAATAGTTTGTTATCAAAAGAAAGCATAACAAGTAAGGTTATTATTACGAATTAAGCTAAATCCAGGGTCTAAGATCCCGAAGTTAATAATGAATTGATAATTTGAATATTGATTTGGTTTTATGCAAACTATTGGGTAATAGACCTTCTCTATAAGTAAGATTTTTGTTACAAATTAGTAAGTATCTATCTGAAAAAAAAGTCGTAGTTCTCTCACACTTCTTTTTATGGTATTTTACAAAATTGCAAAATTATATCATTTGACAATAATTTAAATATTTATTATACAATTATGACAATTTTTCATTATCTTTGCAATTGAAATATTTTTTATTTGTGGTGTATATTTTAGACAAAAGAAGCAATAGATTTATTGAAGCAGAAATAGTTGTTGCGGAAAGAAAAAATGTACCATTAAAGAAAGATGGGTGGAGTTTTAACTGGAAACAATTGGTTCTGGAACAAAACACTCAAACATTTATTCTGAAAACCATTGAGTTGCCACAAAGTATTGAGGGAGCCTTGCATCTAAAGATTGAAAGTGGCATGTTAATTATGGACGCAGTTGAAATTGCACCTCATAATATCGGAAGGGAAAAAAGATATGATTATGTAGCCGGTTGTTTAATTGCTTTTGCTTGTAGAGAAAGCTTCAAACTTGAAGGAAATTATAAAGGTTTTTTAACCTTTGTTTCCAAGACAAATTTAATTAAATGGTACTCTGAAAAATATGGTGCAACATTAGCTCTTGGACAATGGATGTTTATAGATTCAGAAGCAGGTGAAAAATTGATTAATAAATATTTATACAAAAGGTCATGAAAAATAGTAAACTAATAGAACCAACGAATGGTGCTTTAACTAATCCTATGGATGTAGGAACAAATAGTTTTGATGAATTCCAGGCTATTCTATTAAACAAATCAAAGGAACAAACAATTGAACAAAAACGAAAGATAGAAATGTTGGCGCTCAAATTTAAAATGGAAGATTATTTAAAATCGGAAGGGCAAGATATTAGGTTAGCAGGAGAATTCCTAAAGTTGTATTTGAAAACTTTGCATATTCAACAAAATAAGTTTGCCAAATATATAGGAATTAATCCCTCAAACTTAAGTAAATTAATTATCGGAGAACGTCCGATAAATTATGAATTAGCTTTAATATTTGGAAATATTTTTAACATAGACCCAATGCTTTGGATAAAAATACAGGCAAAAAATGAATTAACAAAACTAAATAAAATCAGAAGAAAAAAATACCAAAATTATTCTTTAAATGATTTGATTACAGAATGAAGTATCCGGATCTTAGACTAAGAAGTAACAGGGTCTAAGACCCCGAAGCGTATAAAGTTGACTATATAAAATATTGATCTGATTTTGTATGAATTATGGGGTCTTAGACCCTATCTACTTTTACGCAAAAGTAATAAAAGCATTTGCAAAGAAATTCCAAATGGTTACAACTCCGATTGCAAATAATTTCGATAAATAGAAATTTATTTTAAATTTTGTGATTATAAACCACAGAATGAAATTATTAAGTGCAAGTCCGATTAATGAAATAATCAGAAATTCAGTGTATTCAACAGCAATGTCAGGATTAGTACTTTGAAAAGTCCAAATTCTGTTTAGTACATAATTTGATGAAGCAGCTACCGTAAATCCAATTGAATTGGAAATATATTTTTGAATTTTAAATATCTCTTTACAAAGATAAGTAACTCCAAAATCGACAAAGACACCGGATAATCCAACGGCTGCAAATTTTATAAATTTTAATAAAAATTGAGTCGAGAAAATATCCTGCATATTAGATTAAATTATATTTTAATTGTTGAAAAACAAGGCAAACGATAATGATGATTAAGAATCTCAAAAACCATTTTTCTATAATTTCAATTCTTGCAATATTACGGCTTACAACTGAATAAGCAAAACTTTCTTTTCATCATTTCTAATAATATCAACCGTTATTATTTGTCCGGGTTTTAATTTTTTTAACCTATTCATATAATCATAAATATTTTCAACTGATTTTCCATCAACTGCAATAATTAAATCTCCTTTTTCCATTCCTCCTTTTTTAGCTGGACCATCAGGCCTGACTCCACCAACTCCAAGTCCCTTTAAATCTGTTGAAGTAAAATCGGGCATAATTCCCAGGGTAACTTTCAACCTTCCCCGAAAGTTTGCATTTTTTTTCGGCCCTGCCTCCTGAAAAGTTAATGCAGAGTCATAATTAGATAAATCATCAATTACATTTACTAAATAATCGGAAATTACTTTTTGTCCTTCAAAATTAATTTTATCAATATCATCGAAAGGAGTGTGATAATCTTCATGTGCACCGGTTGAAACAAAAAATACCGGAATATTTTCAGAATAAAATGAAGCATGGTCGGAAGGGCCGTAGCCTTCGGGTGAAAAACTTAAATTAATGTCTAATTCTTCTACACTATTATTCAAAATTGATTCGGCTTCTTTCGATGTTCCTGTTCCTCCGATCAGGATTTTATTTGATTCATTCAATCGACCGATCATATCAATATTTATCATTGCAATAATGTTTTTCAAATCAATTAAAGGATTATTAACAAAATATTTAGATCCTAGAAGTCCCATTTCTTCTCCTCCAAAAGCCATAAAAATAATGCTGCGTTTATTATTGTTTTGTGCTGCCAGTTTTTCAGCAATTTCTATAATCCCGGCTATACCCGAAGCATTATCGTCAGCTCCGTTATGAACAGCAAC
The DNA here is from genome assembly GCA_964462015.1 of uncultured Bacteroidales bacterium. Lineage (GTDB taxonomy): Bacteria > Bacteroidota > Bacteroidia > Bacteroidales > JAEINX01 > JAEINX01. Next base: position 86,936 of record CAYWXI010000004.1, read on the forward strand.
TGTGTCGGGCATTCGTGAACCTGAGCCGTATCCACCCATTCCAAGATGATCGTAATGGCCTCCAGCTACAATATATTGATTTTTTAAAATTGGGTCGTTACCTTCTAAAACAGCAATAATATTTTGTGTTTTAACTTTTTGTTGAATTGTTTCGGTTTCTGCAAAAAGTCCAACAGGAATTGCAAAAGAATGTGGTTCTTTAGTTTCAATGATTTCATTTTCGATCTGTTCAATAGTCTTTTCACTTATTTCGAGAATTTTATCAGCAATATTTCTTTTAATATTCAGAACCGGAATACCCGAACCTGATTTGGTTTTATCATAATATAAAGTAATGAGTTTATCGGTTTCGTCAAATTTAACTCCCGAAACCAGTAAAACACCGGCTGCTCCCCTATCTTTAGCAGTCAACACCTTATCTCTGGCTTTAACAAAATCATAAAATTTACTGTCAGGATTGTCAGGTTCAGGATCACCTCTTAAAATCATTGCCCATTTTCCTTCTACATCAATGTTTTCATAATCGTTCCATTTTAAACTATCTAAATCAATATCAAAACCATATCCGGCAAAAACCACTTCAACGTTTAATTTTTCATTACTACTAAATGAATAAGGAATATAATCCTCAGCCGGTATTGCAGAATAATCACTAATCTTTAGTGAGTTATTTTCACCAAGATTAACATCTGTAACAATTTCAAAATACTGAAATCCATCATCAGTTAATGACTTCAAACTCATTGCTGTAAATTGATTTTTAATATATTCGGCAGCTAATAAATCCCCAGGTGTTCCGGGTTTTCGGCCCTTTATCGAATCGGAAGCCAAATATTCAATATGTTCTTTTAATTCGTCGATCGTAATCTCAGGTTCTTCTATTGTTTGGGAAAATAATATACAAACGCTTAAAGTAAAAATGATTAATGAACTGATTATTTTTTTCATAGTAAATTTGTTTAATTTATTTCTGTGCAGTTTTTATCTAAATTATACTTGTTTTTCCAAAATTTTTGCTGTAGCTGATGGTGGTGCTAAAAAGGAAAAAGTTCGCATGATTTTATTTCTCATTCCCGGAATCATTACTTTTTTACCGGCAAACATAGCATTTAATCCTTTTTCGGCAACCTCTTTTGCTGTAAGATGATGTTTTGGATTGAAAAAAACGCCTTCGGTTTTTGCATTTGCAACAGTAAAAAAACTTGTTTTGGTAGGTCCGGGTGAAAGTACACTTACATTAATATTATATTTTTTTAATTCCTCCCTCAGTCCGTACGAAAAACTTAAAACAAATGCTTTAGTTGCTGCATATGCTGAAAAATAAGGCAAAGGCTGGTAAGCAGCTGTTGAAGCAATATTCAAAATGTTACCTCCACCGAGTTGTTTCATTTTTTCACCAAACAAATTACAAAGTGAAGCTAAAGTGATCATATTTAAAGTTAACATCTGTTTTATTCTTTTGTTATCCATTGAAATACTTTCACCAAAAATTCCAAAACCGGCATTGTTTATCAGAATATCAATATCAATTTTACTTTCCAAACATTTATCAAAAAGTTTTTGCGCTGAATCCACTTTTGAAAGATCCATTGGAAATATTTCAATTAGTGCTTTATTAGTGCTGTCGTTTTTAATTTTTTCTAATTGCTCTTCGTTTCTGCTGACTAGCACAAGTTTGTATCCTTTTTTGTTAAGGATTTTAAACATTTCGTACCCGATTCCGGTTGAAGCTCCGGTTATTAGTATGGTTTTCATTTTGTATTTTTTTTTTGTTAATTTTTATTGCAATACTTTTTTTGCGTCTTAACAAATTTAAAATATCCTTTAATACTAATCTTTACTTTTTAATCATTATAACTTTTTTCTTTGTGAAACCTGGTGTCATCTCTGTGATTCTTTGTGTGATAGCTATGTCACAGAGTTACACAAAGAAGACACAAAGATACACAAACGTATATTATTAGGGATGGCATCCTTTTTTTAGCTTCTGTGTATGACCAATATTTTTGTATTCTTTCTGAAGGATACCACGCCATCCCTTATTTCCCAATTCAATTTATTCATCAAGCACAGCCGAGTTGCCAAAATACATTTTATTATATTTATTGGAAGGTGATTCTAAAAAATCACCCAAACCCAAATCTTTCCATTTCTCATCTATCGTTTTGATAATTTTATTATCGGAAACAATAATATTGGGCCATTGTCTTGAAAAATTATCATATTTCTTTGTTTTTCTTGTTGCATCGATAAAAATACCCTGATATTTTTTTTCGTCAGATTGACCAATAAAATAACAATCACGTTCAGGATCAATATTGTTTGCTGCTATCCATGCTACTGTTTTCAAATCTAAAACATCTACGCAATCATCAACGAAAACTATAAATTTAATGTTTTTAACAGAATTGGCAGAAACTAGTTCTTTACTAATTTCAAAAACATGATCTTCTTTGTTCTTTTTTAGTGAAACAATTAAAACAGATAAATCTATTTTGGTCAGTTCGGAATTTATTGCTTTTATTTCAGGAAATTGATTTTTGATAAACTCAGTTTCAACTTTCTTAATCTTTTTCTCTTCCGGCTGTTTTCTTATCAGAGTTTTTTTACTTGCATCAATTCCCATTTTACTGCCAAAAGAAAATACATCACATGAATGATCAAGAACATCAGCCGGGCCTTTTGTGAAAATAATATCTTTCAAAGGATCGGTATTTTCTGAAACTGCTTTAGCAACTTCAAAATAATCATCAATATTCACATTATCATCACAGGATATAAAAATTTTGTTGAACATCATTTGTCCGGCTCCCCACAAAGAATTCATTATTTTTAGGGCTTGTCCGGGATAAGATTTCTCAAAATTGAAAATAGTAATATTATGAAAAACACCTTCTGCAGGCATATTAATATTCTTTATTTCAGGGGCAAGGCTTAATTTTATCGGCATCAGAAAAATTCTTTCTGTTGCTTTGCCAATCCATGCATCTTCCTGCGGAGGTATCCCGACTATTGTGGCCGGATAAACGGGATTTTTTCGATGCGTTATGCAGGTAATATGAAATTTAGGGTAATAATCCTCAAGGGAATAAAAACCTGTATGATCCCCAAAAGGGCCTTCCAGAATAAGTTCTTCGGAAGGATCGACATATCCTTCGATCACAAAATCAACATCTGCCGGAATTTCCAAATCATTTGTAAGGCATTTTACAAGCTCAACTTTTCGTTTTCGCAGAAAACCTGCAAAAATATATTCATCAAAATTATCGGGCAAAGGTGCCGTAGCAGAAAATGTATAGGCTGGATCACCGCCAAGTGTAACAACCACAGGCATCCGTTTATTCAATTTTTTATACTGATGAAAATGACGGGCAGAGTTTTTATGCAAATGCCAGTGCATTCCGGTTAAATCAGAGTTAAAAACCTGCATACGATACATCCCGACATTTCGATTTCCGGTTTCTAAATCCTTGGTGTGCACAACCGGTAAAGTAATAAATTTTCCACCATCGTGCGGCCAACATTTTAAAATTGGTAATTTATTAATATCCGGTTTTCCCATTACGATTTCCTGACAACTTCCTCTTCCTTTTATATTTTTCGGCATATAAGAAGAAAGGCTGTTAAGGGTGGGAAGCATTTTTAGTTTTTCAAAAAAATTATCTTTTGGTGAAGAAATTTGGTCAACTATTTTCTTTATTTCCTTTGAAACATCATCGAGATCATTAACTCCCAAAGCAATACACATACGTTTTTCCGAACCCATTGAATTTATTAAAACAGGAAAATCAAAACCTGTATTTTCAAATAATAATGCCGGGCCATTGCTTTTTATTATCCTGTCGGTTATCTCAGCTATTTCCTGATCGGGTGAAACATAGGCTTTAATACGAACTAGTTCGTTTGCAGCCTCAAGTTTTTTAATGAATTGAATAAGGTTTTTGAATGCCATGTTTTTTTGTTTCGGGTTTCAGATTTCGGGTTTCCTACGCTTTACTTCGGTGGGCAGACAAGTTTCTGTGTGACCATGCATGAATAGCGTTTTCCGTTTTTTGATTTTTTGCTATTTCACATAAAATCTTAATTTTTTAGTCAAAATGGGCTTTAATAATTTTAATGCTTAGGTTCGTTCATAAATTACTTCTCCTGTTTCAAGAATAAATAATAAATCTACATCACTGTCTGGGTTTGGGTTTCCTGTTGCATAAGACCCGAATAAAATAATTTTTTCCGGTTTATATTTCTCAACGATCAAATGCAATTTATCTTTGATGGTTTTTATATCAACATATTTCCAAATATTATCAGGTTCAGCCATACACATTATTATTCTCTTATTTTCCTAAATACAAATATAAACAAATTAAACGTCTCGAATGGCATTTGCAATTTTGATAACACAGGAAAAAACGTTTCGGATGGTATTGCCATTTTTGGTAGCATAAAAAAAACCATGTTTCTTCATTTTTATAATTAACATTTTGTAAAAATTATGCTCCTTCATTACAAAACTTTGTGTTAAATCTATAATACAGAGGAAAAGAGTAAATATCTTCTTATCATTATGAAAAATGCACTATTTTAGCTCCGAAAATGAAAATTACAATCAGAAAAGCCACAGAAAAGGATTTTAGTTCAATTTTTTCATTAATAAAAGAATTGGCACTTTTTGAGAGAGCACCCGAAAAAGTTACAAATTCGGTGGAGCAAATGAATGAGGAAAAAGATCTTTTTGAGTGTTTTGTTGCCGAAACCGATAGTAAAGAAATAATTGGAATTGCTTTGTATTTTTTTGCTTATTATACTTGGGTAGGCAAAACACTTTATTTGGAAGATTTTTATGTTAAGGAAACCTACAGAGGAAAAAAAATCGGAATTGCTTTGTTGAAAAAAGTAATTGAAGTTGCAAAACAAGAAAATTGTAAAAGAGTACGGTGGCAGGTATTAAACTGGAATAAAACGGCTATTGATTTTTATAAGGAATTTGGAGCCGAGACTGATGATGAATGGGTTAATTGTGATTTGGATTATAAAAGTATTCAGGAATTTAAGTTAGAAAATTAGAATTTAATTTGCTATAAAGATTGATTAATTCACTCATTTAATCATTCTCTCATTAATAAATCACCATTTATTAAAATGAATCCGCTCAGGAATTACTCTTCTTGGTTTTTGTTTTTCTTCGGCCGGATAACCGATTGAGATAAGAGACACAGGAATAATATTTTGAGGTAATTCAAGTACTTTGGAAATATTGTTGATCCGTTGTTCGCGAGGATGAACACCAAGCCAAACTGCTCCCAAACCTAAAGCATGTGCTGCCAATAAAATATTCTGAGTGCTAGCCGAACAATCCTGAACAATATAATCCTCCATTTTTTCAATCTCAATATCCCCGCAAACAAGAATTGCAAGTTTTGCAGTTTTTAGCATGCTTCCATATGGGTGAGCTTTCGACAATCCAAGTAAAGTTTCCTTATTATTAACAACTACAAAATGCCATGGTTGCAAATTTCTGGCAGAAGGGGCATACATTGCAGCTTCAATAAGTTTATCAACAATTTCTTTTGAAATATCAATATCTACATATTTTCTTATACTCCGACGAGTAAAAATTGCCTCTAATACATCCATACACTATTGATTATCTGTCAATAAAGTTAAAATAAATATTGAGTTAAAGCACCAAATAATAAATAACAAATAAATTTCAAATATTAATGATCAAATGTTCAAATCAGCTTTAAATATTGAGATTTCGTTCATTGAGAGATATTTGTGTTTTGGTGTTTGTAGTTTTAAAAATTCTACACGAATAATTTAAAGATAAATTCTACTTTATACAAATAGAATAAACCTGAATTTCTTTTAATTCAATAAATTTCGAGTAATTACCAATTAATTAGTTTCAGTCGGAATCGACATGTGGCTTTGAATTATAAACCAATCATTTCCTCTTTTCTCAAGAACACCGGTGTATCTGATTCCTTCGTAGCTACGTGCTTTTCCATCTAAAATAAAATTATAGTTAATTACTTCAGAAAACCATGCAATATCTCCAAATTTATTAATTTTAACTACCTGATCTCTAACTGAAATCAAGGTGTTCTCAAAAGTATTAAACTGTTCTTGAATTGCATTTTTTATTGATTCCCAGCCAATTAATTTTTCATCACCTTTGGTACCAAAAATTATAATATCCTCATCAGGAGCCCAAATCTTTTGTATTAATTCCATATCCTGAGTTTCGTTAGCTATCACATAACTTTCAAGGACATCTTTAATATTAGAAATTTCTGATTCATAATCGAAAGATTTCTTTTCCTGTGAATTATTACACCCGATCAATCCGGATAATATGAGTACACAGATGATTATTAAATTTTTTTTCATTTTGATAATTTTTTTTAATAAAGCTTTCATCGACATTACAATTATTATCCGTGAAAATACAAAAAATTTCTTAGAATTTCACAAAAAAAATTTACAAAAAATCATTTTTTAATCAAATCTCAACTATTTTATTGAAATAAAGCGAATTAATATAAGACTAATTTATATGACCGAGAATGATGACTGATTTTTTGCCAAAAAAAAAACCACTCAATTATGTGAGTGGTTTATTTTGTGGTACCACCTGGAATTGAACCAGGGACACACGGATTTTCAGTCCGTTGCTCTACCAACTGAGCTATGGTACCTCCTCATTTGGGTTTGCAAAGGTAAAAAAATATTTTCATTTCAAAATTTTTTCAAAAAAATCTGTATAATTATTTTTTTACATTATTTTTACACTTTGATAATTGAAGTTTATTTATTGGTAATATATTGATTATAAACATTAATGAAATTAGTAATAGACATCGGAAATACTTTAACGAAAATTGCAGTTTTTAATTTCGATGAATTGATTGATATTTCCATTCAAAAAAAGATTACAAAAAATTTACTGATTGAGTATATTTATAAAACAAACACTGCTTTCTCCGATTATGATCCTATTAAATCAGTAATTATTTCATCAGTTGTTGATTATCCTCCAATTATAAAAAATTTCATTAATAGTAATTACAAATTTATTGAACTTGATGAGCATACTAAAGTACCTATAACCAATAAATATAAAACTCCTGTTACTCTTGGAAAAGATAGATTGGCTGCTGTGGTTGCAGCAAATTATTTTTACAAAAATCAAGACTTATTAGTAATTGATGCCGGCACTTGTATTACCTATGATCTTATTAATTCAAGAGGTGAATACATCGGAGGTAGTATTTCTCCAGGCATTTCGATCAGGTTTCAGTCTCTGCATAATTTTACCGGAAAGTTACCGTTATTAGAAAAAACGAAGTTTGAAAAATTAATAGGACAAAATACAAAAGAATCAATTTTATCAGGAGTGATGAATGGCATTCTTTTTGAAGTAGAGGGAGTTATAAACCAATATAAACAGCAATATCCTACCATAAAAACAATTATTAGTGGAGGGGACATAAAATATTTTGATAAAAGACTAAAAAATAACATCTTTGCATTTCCAAATTTAGTTTTGTTTGGATTAAATATTATTTTAGAATATAATGACAATTAATAAAAAAAAATACCGGCCCGGAGTAATTCTATTTATAGTTTTTTTAAGCATAAATTCATATTCTCAGTTACATATAAATTCTCCTTATTCGCAATTTGGAATAGGACAACTTAGTTTAAGTAACCAGGTTTATTACCATTCTATGGGAGGGATAGGGTATGCAAGCAGTCACCCCTCATATATAAATACAACAAATCCTGCTTCCAATTCAGCATTATTACCATCTTCATTTATTTTTGAAGTTGGTATTGAAAGCAATTCTACTACACTTAAAACTAAGAATCTTTCTCAAACAGCAAATTATACATCTTTAAACTATCTTTTATTTGGCTTTTCGATAAGCAAGAGTTGGAAAACAAGTTTTGGAGTACTTCCTTTTTCTAAGGTAGGATATTCTGTTTCCAATACTCTTTCGATTGAAAATGTTGGTCAAACAAAACATTTATTCGAGGGTTATGGAGGTATAAATCAATGCTATTGGGGAAATTCATTTAAAATATTCAAGAATTTCTCCGTTGGAGTTTCTGCAAGTTATCTTTTCGGAACAATAACAAAATTCAGAAATACTTCTTTCCCCGACTCTGTTTTTGTTCTAAGCTCGCAGATTGATGAAATAAGCACCATAAGTGATTTTTATTTTAATTATGGAATTCAATATCAGAAAAAACTAAAAAATAACTATAAATTGAGTTTTGGAGTTACCTTTAGTAATTCAACTAATGTTAATGTTAAAAGTAATTACCTTTCAAAAACTTTTCTTTATAATTCCGAACAAGCTATTGAATACCTCACTGATACTCTTGAATACTCACCAACTAAAAAAGGTAATTTTTTACTACCTGCGAAAATTGGTTTTGGGATAGCATTAGTAAAATCCAACAAATGGCTCATTGAGGCAGATTTCGATTGGCAAAATTGGAAAAAATTTAAGTTTTTTGACATTTCAGATTCACTACAGGATTCATATAGAATCGCAATCGGCGGGAATTATACTCCTGATTATTCAAGTTTTTCTTCTTATTGGAAACGTGTTAATTATCGTTTTGGCTTTAGGTATTTAAAATCTTATCTCGAATTAAGAGGAAATAGCATTAACGAAATTGGTTTTAGTTTTGGAATGGGATTGCCATTAAGAAAATCAAATACAACCATAAATTTAGGAATAGAAGTAGGTAATCGTGGCACAATTAATGATGATCTAATTCAGAAAAACTTTATTAATTTTAAATTTGGAATATCATTACATAATATATGGTTCTTTAAATCGAAATATCATTAATAATACAAAATAAATCGAAAATGAAAATCAAATTTTTACAAATTGTTTTTAGTGTTGGTATAATCTTACTATTTCTAACAGACTTAAATGCTCAAAAAGGCCCAAAATATGGTGAAGATAGTGCTTCATGTATTATGAACATCTCTTTATATAGAGAATTTTATAAACAAAAGAACTTTAATGATGCTTTAGGCCCATGGCGTGCTGTGTTTTCAAAATGCCCGAGAGGAACACAAAATGCTTATATCGATGGTGTAAAAATGTTTAGCAGTTTTATAAAAAACGAAGAAGACAAGGAATTTAAAGAAAAACTCATCGACACTTTAATGATGATTTATAACCAAAGAATTGAATATTTCAATAAAAAAGGATATGTTTTGGGTAGAAAGGGAGCTGATTATTTTAAACTCAGGCCTACTGATGTTCAAGAGGCATATAATATTCTAAATGAATCTGTTGAACTTGAAGGAAATAAATCTTCTTATTCAATTTTAGGATATTATTTTAAATCAACAATCAAATTAGTTGATAAAGAATTAGCACCTAAAGAACTTATATTAGAAAATTATGATAAGATCAGCGAAATAGTTGATTATAATATTGATAATAATCCAAAATCAAAATTAAAATACGAAAACACAAAAGGATATATTGAAAACGCTTTTGAACCATATGCATCATGTGAAAATCTTATCAGTATTTACTCTGATAAATTTGCCGAAAATCCTGATGATGTTGAGCAACTGAAAAAAATCGTTAAACTTCTCGATAAAAAAGGTTGCCAAGAAGAACCTTTATATTTTGAAACTAATATTAAACTTTACGAAATTGAACCATCGCCGGAATCAGCTTTCCTAATTGGAAAAATGTTTCTTAAAAAAGGGGAATATAAAAATGCTGCAGAATATTTAGTACAAGCAACAGAAATGGAAAACCAGGAGAAGGTTGGAGATGTATATGTGTTTTTAGCAGAGTCGTATAGAAACATGAATAACTACCCCAAAGCACGAACTTATGCCTATAAAGCCATCGAAATAAATCCTGAAAATGGAAATCCATATATTATAATTGGTGACATGTATGCTGCAAGTGCAAAAGAGTGTGGCGGCAACGAATTAACTAACAGGGTTGCTTATTGGGCAGCTGTGGATAAATATAAAAAGGCAAAAAAAGTTGATAGTTCTATTGCCGAAATGGCTGATAAGCGAATTAGAACATATAGTGCTCATTTCCCTGATGTTCAAACCATATTTTTTCACGATTTGAAAGAAGGTGATACTTATAAAGTTGAATGCTGGATTAATGAAAACACAAAAGTCAGAGCTGCAAAATAAATTTTTATGTTTTGAAAACTAAGAAAAAATTATTCTTAGCAAAAAGCATTGTTTCGATTATTCTCGTAACAATGCTTTTTTCTTGTAAAAATAAAATTGAAGTTATTGATTCCGGGTTTCCTTTTCAGGATTCAATACCTGAGATGATAGCAAAAAATATTGATTATCTTGAAAGCGATTCGGGAAAAGTTTTAGTTTCCTTAACAAGCCCTACAATGAATAAATATGCAGGAAATAATTCATTAATTGAATTTCCTGATGGTTTTAAAGTTGTTTTCTATGATTCGGCTATGAATATTAAATCGCAAATATCGGCGGATTACGGAATTAACTTTGAGAAGAAAAGATTTATGGAGGCAAAAAAGAATGTTATAATCATTAATTATGAAAATCATGAAATTTTGTTTACCGAACATATTACGTGGAACCAAAAGAAAAAAACAATTTTTTCAAATGTACCTATAAAGATTATAACAAAAAGTGATACTATTTACGGACAGGGTTTTGAATCTGATGAAACTTTTTCACATCGTACAATTATTAAACCTTCAGCAGTTTTTATTGTTGAACAGGAGGAGGAAGAATAATACTCTGAATTTAAAGAAAATTGGAGTATTGGATTAGTGAAGTGATGGATTGAAGACTGTTGATGGAGTATTGAAGGTTGTAAACTGAATACCAGCCATATTTTAAAGGTATTAAATAATACTTTACTTTTGCAAAAATTTTAAAATATGCTACATATAAATATTCTTCAGGAAAATATTGAAAGTGTTATTAATAAACTAAAAGTTAAAAACTTTCATGCAAAAGAATTGATTGATAAACTAATTGATCTTGATAAAACCCGGCGACAAACTCAAAATTTTTTAGATAAAAACCTGGCCGAGGCAAAAATAGTTGCCAAAGAAATTGGCGGATTATTTAAAAAAGGAATGGCAGAGGAAGCCAAAAAATTTAAAGAAAGAAGTGTTGAGCTTAAAAAAACCTCTAAAGAATTATCCGAAACCCTCGATAAAGTAAAAACCGATATTCACGGCCTGTTAATTCAAATTCCGAATATTCCTCATCCAAGCGTCCCGGCAGGTAAAACCGATCAGGATAATGAATTGGTATCAGAAGAAGGAACAATTCCTGATTTACCTAAAAATGCACTTCCTCATTGGGAATTAGCTGCAAAATACGATATTATTGATTTCGACCTGGGAAGTAAAATAACCGGAGCAGGATTTCCGGTTTATAAAGGAAAAGGTGCTCGCTTACAACGAGCTTTGATAAATTTTTTCCTTGATGAAGCTTTGGAAAACAATTATCTTGAAATTCAACCTCCATTACTTGTAAATGAAGCTTCGGCTTATGGAACAGGACAATTGCCGGATAAAGATGGGCAAATGTATCATGCCACTGATGATAATTTTTATCTCATCCCTACCTCAGAGGTTCCGGTAACAAATATTTATCGTGATGTTATTTTAAATTACAAAGATTTTCCTGTAAAAAATGTAGCTTATTCCAATTGTTTTCGTCGTGAGGCTGGTTCTTACGGGAAAGATGTTCGCGGATTAAATCGCCTGCATCAATTTGATAAAGTGGAAATAGTACAAATTCAGCATCCTGAAGTATCGTATGAAACTCTCGAAGAAATGCGAAACTATGTTGGTTCCTTAATAAGGAAACTTAATTTACCTTTCCGGACTTTAATTTTATGTGGAGGTGATTTAAGTTTTACTTCTGCAAAAACCTACGATTTTGAGGTTTTTTCGGCAGCACAGAAAAGATGGTTAGAAGTAAGTTCGGTTTCTAATTTCGAGAACTATCAGGCAAATCGTTTGAAATTACGCTTTAAAGATTCGGATGGAAAAACAAAAACCGCTCATACTCTTAATGGAAGTGCATTGGCTTTGCCAAGAATTGTGGCAGCTTTATTAGAAAATAATCAAACAACTGATGGAATTAAAATACCTGAAGTTTTGGTTAAATATACGGGTTTTGAGTTGATTAATTAAAACAAAAGCATGAATGCATTGTAGAAAAAAGTAATATTTTATTAGTAAATGCGTTCACTGATTAATTTGTTATGAGGAAGTCAAAAAAATCAATAATAAATATGAATTATAATATTTCTCAATTCTCAATTATTAAATCAAAAATTATAAATAGGTTTTTTAATGAACGAACTCATTTAAATAGTTTTAGATCAACTTTAGCATTATTATTTTTTCTGTTTTTCCTAATATTTTTTTCCTGCAAAAGAGAAGATAATTCAGAAAGAATACAAAAAACAGAATATCTTTTAATTGAATTAGATACAATTGATTCGAAGCTTGATTCTATTGGATTGAAAAATATAAATGAGTATTGCAATACTATTGAAAAAAATTGTAACCGTATTGAAAATAATAAGAACTTCTCTCAAAATAAGATATTTTTAAAATACTGTAATTTATATGGGAATCTTCAATCATTTACTAAAAAAAATAAATTCTTACAAAGCTCAGCCAAAAACAGAAGAGAGCAATTGGAAAAATTACTTTATGATTTGAAGTTCAACCCTGTAACTGATGATGAGTTTGCAATGTATATATCAATCGAAACAAAGGAATTGAATAAATTAAATGCAAAAATTCATAACAATCTTAGTTTTGTAAAAAATAAAATTCAACTTTACGATTCATTAAATTTGATTGTTGAAAAAATAGTTAGACACTAATTACACTGATTAACATTAATTTTATTCGTGTTAATTTGTGTAATTCGTGTTTTTTTTTAAGTTTACGGATGGACACCGATTAGTTCTATGTAAATTTGCACTTTAAATAGAAAGAAAAAATGAATAATCTACTGAAGAAATATGTTTTATTATTAATATTTTTAACAATATGCATTTTTTCATTTTCGCAAGTTAAGCCTAGAATGATATCGGTAAAAAAAAATTCCGAAGAAATTACTTTTGATAAACGCCTTGCTACAAAATATTTTCAGGAAGGAAACTTTGATAGGGCTGTTGTTTTATATGAAAAACTCTACAAATCAGATCCAAAAAGATATTTTTATACTTATTATTTGTATTGCCTACTTGAATTAAATGACTTTGATAAAGCAAAGAAATTAATAAAAACCCAATGGAAAAACAAATCATCAAACCTGCAATATTATGTTGATTTGGGTTTTGTAAATTCCAGATCAGACAAGCCAAAAAAAGCCAAAAAACTGTATGAAGAAGCTATTGATAAATTGATTGCAAATCAACAAATGGTTACCGGGCTTGCAAATTCTTTTTTATCACGTGGATTAGTTGATTATTCCTTAAAAACATACCTGGAAGGCAGAAAATTATTTGCCGACAATAAATCTTTTGCTTACGAATTGGCAAATTTATATGAAAGCCAGGGTGATTACCTGAAAATGGTTGATGAATATATCTGCCTTCTCGAAACTGATCAAACAATGCTAAATAGAGTTCAAGGGAAGCTTCAGAACGTGATAAGTAAGGATTCGGAACAGTCTGTTGATGATATTCTACGAACTGCATTACTGAAAAAGTCTCAAAAAAATCCACACGAAAGCTTATATTCAGAACTATTACTTTGGTTATCGATTCAGCAAAAAGATTTTGAATTTGCATTAATACAGGCAAAATCATTAGATAAAAGATTCGATGAAAGTGGTATTTTGATTTATAATTTAGCAAAACTTTGTGTTTCCAACGAAGATTATGAAACTGCCACCGAAGCATATAATTATATTATTAATAAGGGAAATACAGGCCCTTTATATATTGAAAGCAGAATTGGAATTTTGCATGCTGAACTTCTTAAATTAAAGCTTCAAATTACTACAGAAAGAAATCAGGTCGTGAAGCTTGAAAACGAATATATTTCAACAATTGATGATTTAGGGATAACTCCGGCTTCAGTCACCTTAATCAGGGATTTGGCTTTTCTTCAGGCTTATTATCTTGAAAAACAAAATGAAGCAATTAAGGATCTCGAAAAAGTAATTGAATTAAGAAATATACCGAACAAAATTAAATCGGAATGCAAAATTGAACTTGCCGACATTTTATTGTTTCAGGGTGAGGTTTGGGAAGCTACATTATTGTATTCGCAAGTTGAGAAATCATATAAAAATGATCCACTCGGACATCTTGCAAAGTTTCGAAATGCAAAACTGTCGTATTATATCGGAGAATTTGGGTGGGCAAAAGTACAACTTGATGTTTTAAAAGCCGCAACATCGAAACTAATTGCTAATGATGCGATGGATCTATCACTTTTGATTAGTGATAATCTTGATGCAGATAGTTCAACTTTTGCCTTGGAATTGTACTCAAAAGCCGATCTCTATTTATTTCAAAATAAAAACAATCTCGCATTACTAACTTTAGATTCAATACCAAAACTTGCATTATGGCACCCTTTATTTGATGAAGTTTTATACAAAAAAGCCGAGATCAATATTGATATGGGTGAATTTGAAGTTGCCGACAGCCTTTTGGTGCGGCTTATTGAAAATTACCCGGATGATATTCTAGGAGACAATGCTTTGTTTCTTCGTGCTCAATTATATGAGGAGCAATTTAATGATGAAAATGTGGCGATGGAATTATACCGTGAATTGTTAGCAAAATATCCCGGAAGTTTATTCACGGTTGAAGCACGAAAAAAGTATCGACGATTAAGGGGTGATAATGTTGATTTATGACATATCTAAAGCCAAAAAAATCGCTTGGACAACATTTTCTGAAAGATGAAAATATTGCAAAAAAAATTATAAGCAGTTTATCAAAAGATACTGTGAATATTTATGAAGTTGGCCCAGGAACCGGAGTTCTTACAAAATACCTTATCGCGAAAACTGATTTAAATGTTTTTTTTATTGAAACAGATTCGGAGGCAGTTGAATTTTTAAAAAATAAATTCCCGAAAAATACATCCAGAATAGTTCATGCAGATTTCTTAAAATTAAATATCAGCAATTTCTTTTGTGATAATTTTTCGATTATTGGTAATTTCCCATATAATATTTCCAGTCAGATTTTTTTTAAAATCCTTGATCATAAAAACCTTGTAAACGAAGTTGTTTGCATGATACAAAAAGAGGTAGCCGAAAGAATCAGCTCCGGTCCGGGAACAAAAAATTATGGCATTCTTAGTGTTTTATTACAGGCATATTTTGATATTGAATATTTATTCACGGTAAACGAAACGGTGTTTTATCCTCCTCCTAAAGTTAAATCGGCAGTTATTTGTTTAAAAAGAAATACAACCTATAAACTTGATTGCGATGAACAACTTTTTATTAAAATTGTAAAAGCAGCTTTTAATCAACGCCGCAAAACTTTGCGAAATTCTTTAAAAAATTTTAATATTGATAACGAAATCGCAGGTAAGGAATTGCTTAGTAAAAGAGCTGAACAACTTTATGTTAAGGATTTTGTTTTTTTAGTAAAAAGTATAATTAAATAACTTCCATCGATTTTCTTTTCAGTCTGATTTTTTTTCCCTCTTTATTACAAATAGGACAAAATTCTTCATATTGAGTAAATTCAAAGTGGCAACCATGACATTTGTAAACTGTAACAATATGAATAGGATCATCAGTTTTATAGGATGATAAAACAATTATACCGCCTATCACTGGAGTAAGAAATAAATTATATAGGAAGCCTTTAACAACTCCAATATCTCTGTAATAACTTATATAAGTGAATATTATCACAAATATATAATACATAACTCCAATTATTAAATATATCCTAATCTTCATAAGGTTGTAAAAGAATTGACAACTTTTATTTAATAAGGTTGCTTTCTTAAATCAATATTTAAAAATAACTGAACATTGCAAAATTGCTATATTTTTTATAATAATATAAAATATTACAGAATTAAAATTAACATTGTCCGGTATAATTCCCGAAACACGTTTAGATCTTGCTGCATTATTCACTCTAATAATAATCGAAATGACTTTAAGAAAGAAAATAATACATACCATTAATAGATTAGTTAATGAAAAATCATAATGTTTTTTTATGCTATTAATTTTACTATTTCTATGCAAAAAAAATGTTTATTTTATTTCAAAACAAGTATTCTTTAGAATTAGGAAGCTTTTTGACGATAAACGGTAGATTATATTTAGTATACGGTCGGAAACACATTTAAGAAATGAAGAGAAGGAGCTATGATGTGAATACCGGAGGAATGTAAGTTCTAACCAAGAATTCCATCCGCAAACAAAAGTTAAAAGATTAATGGAAAAAGCCAAAATTACTATTCTTCTCATCTTCGAATCAAACACCGAGCTTTCATGCAGTGTCATACGAAAAATATTAATTTGAAACTATAGGACCTTTATTCAATAATTAATAATTTAAATTAATTTTTTAAATCAGGAGAATATGTTTTACCAATTTCATATATGTTTTTTGTAAAATATTTGAAATAACCTTAGTAAAAATAATATTCGTTGACCTGAACAAAAAGCAATATTTTTGAAAAAAATTTGTTAACTAATACATTTAAAATTTTAAACTTGTTTAATTTGTTTTTTAAAAAACCTAAAGTGCTATTAAGGATTATTTTAATAACACCTCTTATTTTTTTGTTTTCCTGCTCAACTTATGAAAAGAAAGAAGAAATTGCTCTGCCCGCATTTTCTCCCGACAGCCTGATACTTGACCTTGATAAGATTACGATGGAGAAAAAGGCTGAGCATATTGATAAGATTTTCACTAAACTCGCTAAAGGAAATTGGTTTAACGGTGCTGTTATCTATGGTGAACGAGGACAAATTATTTATAAACGTGCATTTGGTTATAGTGATTTAAGAAAAAAAGAGAAACTTACCATTAACTCATCATTTCAACTTGCATCTGTATCAAAAATGTTTACTGCCATGGCAATTATGATTTTAAAGGAAGAAGGTAAACTTAATTATGACGATACGGTTAGAAAATTTATTCCCGAATTTCCTTACGAAAAAATTACAATTCGACATTTGCTGACCCACCGGTCCGGACTGCCAAGATATATGTCGGTGGCACATGAAAATTGGAAAAATAAAGCTATTCCGTTAACAAATCAAAATATGCTAAATTTATTTGTGCAGCATGAGCCTGTCCAATATTTTCAGACTGATAAAGGATTTCATTATTGCAATACAAATTATGCATTTCTTGCAAATATTGTTGAAAGAATATCGAAAACCTCATTTGACGAGTTTATAAAGCAAAAAATATTTACTCCTCTAGAAATGGATAACTCCTTTGTTTACAATATGAATGGGGATTCAATGGTTTCACGGTATATTACCGAAGGTGTCTATGGACATCGCAATAAAGGATGGCGATATATTAAAGAAAGAAATGATTATTTGAACGGAGTAATGGGTGATAAAGGTGTTTATTCATCAGTTGAAGATTTATTTAAATTTAATATTGCTTTAGATTCTGGCCTTTTGGTTAGCAAAGAAACTTTGAAAGAAGCATTTTCTCCCGGAAGTCCAAAATATTGGAAAAGAAAAAATAATTATGGTTTTGGTTGGAGAATAAAATCAAAAGAAGACAGTACTGTTTTTCACTATGGTTGGTGGAAGGGCTTCAAGGCTTTTTATATTCGTGATATGAAAAATGACAAAGTAATTATTGCCTTGAGTAATAAAGATAAAGGGCCGGGTTCAAGTATTTTATGGAATATCATCCACGAAAAATCAAATAGTCTAGGGCTTGCCGGGAGAAATGAAGTTTTAAATTAATTTCGGTTAATTTCTAAAACTTATTTTTGGTAAACAGATGTGTAAACAGGTTAAAGTTATGATGCCGGTTTTGAAAACAGCTTAAGAAAAAGTTGCAGTTTGTTGATGGAAAAAGTCAGGGATTTCATTACTTAACCCAAACCACTTAACAACACAGGCATCATTACCATAACCAATCTTTAATTTTTAATAAGCGAACATCGGGAATTCACCCATCATTTCGTTTACACGCTTTTTAACATTATTAAGTATTTCTTCGTTTTCGATGTCACAAATAACTTCATCAATTAAATTAACAATTGGTAACATATGTTCTTCTTTTAAACCACGTGTAGTGATTGCCGGAGTCCCAATTCTCAAACCGGATGTTTGGAATGGTGATCTACTATCGAAAGGAACCATATTCTTGTTTACCGTAATATCTGCTTTTACTAAGGTGTTTTCAACTATTTTACCTGAAATTTCAGGAAATTTCGAACGAAGATCAATTAACATCAAATGATTATCAGTTCCCTGAGAAATTACATTATACCCCTTATTGATAAAAGCTTCTGCCATAACATCGGCATTTTTCTTAACCTGAATAATATATTGCAAATACTCGTCGGTTAAAGCTTCACCAAATGCAACCGCCTTTGAGGCAATAACATGTTCTAACGGTCCACCTTGTATTCCCGGGAATACTGCCGAATTCAATACTGTTGACATCTTTTTAAAAATCCCTTTTGGAGTTTTCAATCCCCAGGGATTTTCAAAATCTTCACCCATAAGGATCATTCCACCTCTCGGGCCTCTAAGGGTTTTATGAGTTGTAGTTGTAATAATGTGGCAATAAGGAAGCGGATCTTCAAGTAAACCTTTTGCAATTAAACCTGCAGGATGAGCAATGTCTGCCATTAATATTGCTCCTACTTTATCGGCAATTTCTCGCATACGTTCATAATCCCAATCTCTTGAATATGCTGAAGCACCGGCTATAATCAATTTGGGTTTTTCAATCATGGCAACTTCTTCCATGTTGTCATAATCAATAGTCCCTGTATCTTCTTTTACTTTGTAAGCCACAGGTTTATATAAAATTCCTGAAGAATTTACATGCGAACCATGCGATAAATGCCCGCCATGAGAAAGATCCATTCCCATGAAAGTATCACCTGGTTTTAAACAGGCCAGAAAAACTGCCATATTTGCCTGAGCACCTGAGTGAGGTTGTACATTTGCATATTCAGCACCAAATAATTCACAGGCACGGTCGATGGCTATTTGTTCTGTTTGGTCAACAATTTCGCATCCTCCATAATATCTTTTTCCCGGATAACCTTCGGCGTATTTGTTAGTTAAACATGAACCCATAGCATCAAGAACTTGTTGACTGACGAAATTCTCTGAAGCAATTAATTCAATTCCATAAAGTTGACGGTTTTTTTCCTGTTCGATTAAATCAAATATTTTAGCATCCCATTCCATAATTGATATTATTTTTTATTTATCTTTTTATTATTAATTTCTATGATAGAAAAATCAATCACCGGCAAATTTATAAAAATAAATTGTTAATCACATTTTTTAGGAATTTTTTAGCGGCTCGGTGTTCAGGCAATTAAACGCAGAGGCGCAAAGATGCAGAGGATTATTGCAAGTCACGGTGTGAATAACTCAAGAAACTGCAAGAGGTAATTAAATATTGCACGCTTATATATGAGAATTCACACCGTGACTATCACAATATTGAAAAATATATAAAAAAATTGTTTTTTAAATTATTATGTTATAGTTTTACATACCAAATAAAACCGAAAATATTAATACGAATGTTTAGTTTTTATTCCTCCGATTTAAAATAGCGATTAAATTAAAGAGAGCCTTCTCTTATAAAAACTTAACAATTCCGTATTATTAAATGCCCTGTAATGTGGCATTATTGCTCTAACAAGGCATAGTTTGATTTTTATATTGAAGTGTTGACTTTTAAAATATGAACGAAGAATATGAAACAATAAAACCATGAAAAAAACAATTTTACTCTCAATTTTATGCTGCCTGCTTGGCAACATCACACAAGCCCAAATAACAAGAGGAGCTGTACCAGGTGAAATCTATATCTCTACCGGTTATTATATTGAAAACGGAATTATCCATAGGGCTGTTTTCCATTCTACCAATAATGGTGAAACTCTTACTGTGCAATATGAAGCAACAGAACCTCCAACAGGGGGAGCAATGGCAATTAGAACAGTTTTAGGAGATGCTACTCCGGGAGCTTTATATAATCATGGTAGTAACGAACTTTGGGTGAGTTATGATTATGGAGTAAATTGGGAGCATAAGCAAGATTATGGAAGTTCAAGGTTTGCAAGTGGATGTATTAATGGCGAAATATATAAGTGTTGTGCTGATGTTCAAGGAACGATATGGCGTAGTATTGATTATGGAAATGAATTTATTGAAATAACACAAGACGCAAAATATATTTTAGAAACTGGAGTTATTGAAGGGAATTTATTTGGTTTAGACGGTTATACCGGAATAGGATTTAGTTTACATTTCAGCACAAATTATGGGGAGGAATTTATTACTATCCCAATTGAT
The DNA here is from genome assembly GCA_964462015.1 of uncultured Bacteroidales bacterium. Taxonomy (GTDB): domain Bacteria; phylum Bacteroidota; class Bacteroidia; order Bacteroidales; family JAEINX01; genus JAEINX01. Next base: position 107,490 of record CAYWXI010000004.1, read on the forward strand.
AGTTCAGCAGCCTATTGGGAAGTAAATGGTAAATATCCTGAAATTTCGAGAGGAACTGAACCCGGTGAATTATATCTTGTTTCCTGGTGGCCAGGTTCTTATTATAAAATATCTCACAGCATTGACACAGGTTATACATGGACGGAAAAGTTTGAATCTGAGTATATCAATCTTTTTTTCTGGGGTGTTCAATATACTGCCGGACGGGAACCCGGCTCATTTTATGTAGAACGTGCAATTTATGACAATGCAACCCAGTATTCACATATCTATATTGATTATAGTTCCGATTACGGGGAAACTTTCACTACTTATTTCCATGGTGCTCCATCCCCGCAAGCAAGCAATTACCCTGAGAATTTCTCGGCACATAATATTGAGTTGGAATGGACTGATCCGGTAGAGGGGGTTTTACCTTATGCATACCTGGTTCGAACGAGTCGCTTTGGCTTTGAATCTATTCCTATTCCCGTTGATAATAAATCAGTTCCTGATTGTGACTCTGTAAAAAACATTCCTTATGGTGAAGAGAAATGTATATTCAAAAACCTGGTACCCGCTACGCTTTATTATTTTAAGATTTTTCCCTATACCATTACCGGTGGGGAAATAAATTATAAAACCGATGGAGGAGGAATACAAACAATGAAAATGACAAAGGAATGAGAAATAATTTTTGGGTAAGTCACGGTGTGAATAACTCATAAAACTGGAAGTGGTAATAATAAGATTTGCTCTTTTAAATAACAATTCACACCGTGACTATCATTGAAAAAATATTGTTAAAAAATAGTTAATCAATATTTTTCAGGGTTACCTTTTGCCTAAAAAAAGAATTAACTTAAAAGATCTTCTTACAAAACATTTTAATATAAAACTAAGAAAATCATCAGATGATTTTTTTTCATAACATAGAAAGTCTTTTAAAGGAATTTATAAAGTTTTTTGAAATTATGAAATTATGGAGTTAACAGGAACTCTAATGTTAAGATAGTAGCCACTACGGAGCTAATACGAGCGTCCATATTAAGGCAGTAGCCACTACGGAGCTAATTTGAACATCCATGTTGAAGCAGTAGTTACTATGGAACTAACACGACCGTCCATGTTGAGGAAGTGGCTGCTACGGAGATAACACGAGCGTTCATGTTGAGGCAGTAGCCGCTACGGAGCTAACACGGGCATTCATGTTGAGGGAGTAGATACTACGGGGCTAACACGAAACTTCTTGTTAATTCTTTATAATCATTTAACTATGTAAACAATTAAATAATTAAAACACAATAATATGACAAAAAAATCACAATGGCAGGCCGAACAAAACCAGTTCGACAACTGCACCAAACAAAGTAAAAAGCGGATGAATACCATCTCGTCCGACCATAATGCAAAACTACAGGCCCAATCAGCCGATCATGACATACTTGTATTGTATGATTTCTTTAATCCAAAATATGTTTCATTTACTTCAAAGTATTCGCAATGGAAATTATCACAAGCCGCTTATAAAGGTGCGACTCGTGCAACCGAAAATTTATTGAAGGAGCTTGCTTCCGACAAGATAGAGAACTGGGATATACGTATTCAGGTTGTGTATCGCAAGGGTACTCCTGAATATCTTGCCCTGCTGCCCAATGGCAGAGGTCCTTTCCAATCATTGGCTTATGAGCTTCGTATCTCGGCAGTTGAAACACTTATCGGCAGCATTGGCGATGATGCCGCTCTAGTAGAATTAAAGACAGATGTGGAAGAATTTTATGCTTTGCTTGCAGCGGCACGCAATAACCAACAGGGCAAGGAAGGGCTTGTGGACAGCCTCTCGCAACAACTGGAGCAGGAACGTGTGGAATGCTCACAGGCAATGTATTACACATTAGGTGGGTTGATGCAAAAGTATTATCAGAATACTGAACTGATTTCAGGTTTTTACGACATGGATAATATAAGGCAGACCGGCAAAGACGAGGAAGAAACCACCGAGCCAAATATTTTAAGTATAGAGCCTTTAGACACAAAAGAAGCTGGAATAACTTTCGACGATACAACGCGCTTTATGTTTACAAATACCGGCACTGTGCCAATTACAATTTTCACAGGAGGTAATAATCCGGAAGTGCCAGAAAATCCGTTTATCCTCGAAGCCGGCGAAGAAACCGAAAAGCTTGCAAGCGAACTTGGCGATGCAGAAAACAGATACCTGTACTTAATGAACAATAATCCCGACCTGTCAGCAGGTATTGAAATACTGGTAGTGTAAGGTACAGAATTCACGAAAATTATAATATTTTAAATTTCAATAGAAAACATATATTCAGAACTTAGTAATTTTGATGTTTTAAAAAATCATAAGCAAAATAGTACGTTTAAAAAGTTTATTTGGAGTAATGGGGTAGTGGAATATTGGAAATAGTAAATACCTAATATTATGACACCTTCCCATTAATCCATTACTCCAATGACCAGAAGGAATCCGTATGGATACTCCATTTTGGATTAATGTAATCAAATTATGACTTGCGATTTACAATAATGAGTTCAGTATAAAAAGGTATGGATAATTTAATAGTTAGGGCTAAAGCCCAGGTTGATAAGATTATAACTAACCCCACCCTTAAGGGTGGGGTTATTGAATACCAGATAATTAGTGGGCTTTAGCCCAAAATCTTTAGTTTTTATACTGAACTCAATAATAGAATCATATAACAATTTAAAAATATTAATTACACTTGCGAATCGTTTCTGACTATCAATATTTTTCGTTATTTCTGAAATTATCATTCACATTTAATTGCATCAACAGGATTAGCCGTTGCTGCTTTAATGATATGGAAACTTGTAGTTGCCAATCCGATTATTATAGCCAGCAAAGCTGCTATCACAAAAGTAAACCATCCTATTCCAACGTTGTAAATAAAGCCGGTACTCAGCCAATCATTTAAACCCCACCATGCAAGCGGAGCAGCAATTACAAATGCAATTATTATCAAAACAATAAATTCCTTAAACAATTTGATTATAATACTATCAACCGATGCACCAAGAACTTTACGTATTCCAATTTCTTTCGATCGTTGTTCGGCAATAAAGGAGGATAAACCAAGCAATCCAAGTAATGCGATGAAAATTGAGAGAACTGATGCTATTCTGAAAATTCTTCCAATATTATCTTCGGCTTCATACATTTCATCTAAGGTTTGATCAACAAAATCGTAATCAAATGGATTAATGGCACCGAATTCATACCATTTTTCTTCAATAAACTCCAAAGCCTTTTGGCGGTTTTTATCATCAATTCTTATAGAAAAGAAAAATCGAGGCCTTTCGCTTAAAAAGAATAACATAGGATCGATTTTATTGTGTAAAGAATTATAATTAAAATCCTTAACAACTCCTATAACTTTAGTATATCTGTTGGCAGTACCATCTAAATCTATACCAAAATCAATTTTTTTTCCTATGGCATCGTCTCCCCAGCCCAATTCTTTTGCTGCAGCTTCGTTTATAATAACACCTTCTTCAAGGTCAGTTCCCATTTCTTTATCAAAGTTCCGGCCCTTAGCAATTTCCATTTTATATGAGTCGATATAATCGTAATCAATCATAGCGAAATTAAGAGCATATTCAACCATACGTGAGCCTTCGTGAAAAACAGTAGTGTCAGGATTTTGAGAATTTTGTATTGTGTCAGTAAGTTCAGTGTTTTCGCTGATTTTCTCTAATTTTTCAACCCGCATAACAACTATGCCCCCCATTGCTCCGGGATATCCACTTGAAGTTGTGGCATTAATAATATTTGGATTTTGAAGAAGCTCTTCCCTAAATGTAGGAATTTTCTTCCTTAATGTAGTATCTTGAACTCCAACAACTAAAATATTTTCCTTATCAAATCCGAGATCTTTGGTTCTTAAAAACTTCAATTGATTTGAAACTACTATTGTCCCAATAATCATAGCTATTGAAATAACAAATTGAAAAACAACCAATATTCTTCTTAACCATCCACTTTTTGCACCTGTATTTATTTTTCCTTTTAAAACTTTTACAGGCATAAAGGAAGACAAATAAAATGCGGGGTAACTTCCAGACAGGAATCCTGTAACCAGGGTTATAATAAAAATCCAAAAGATTATCATCGGTGTTTGAGTAAACCCAAAAACAAGATTCTTCCCTGCAATTTGATTAAAATCAGGTAATAATAAATAAACCGATCCAATAGCAATAAATAATGCAATAAGTGATAAAATTACAGATTCGGTTAGAAATTGTCGAATTAATTGAAACCTTACGGCTCCCAGAACTTTTCTGATACCAACTTCTTTAGTTCGGTTTGAAGAACGGGCAGTTGCCATATTCATATAATTTATTGAAGCTATCAGAAGTATGAAAATTGCTATAACCGTAAAAATATATACGTAGGATTTATTTCCTGTAGGCAAATCACCTCTTAAAGTTGAAGTTAAATGAATATCGGCTAATGGTGTTGACATAAATTCAAAACTGGCATTAATCTGATCACCAAGCGACTTCATATACTTTTCATAGAATTCCGGGAATTTTTCGTAAATGCTTTCGATATTTGAATTTTCATTTAGTAAAACATAAGTATAAAAATTCACATTCCAAAAAGCATTTGGTTCAAGTGAATTCATTCGTTCAGCACCGAATCTCTCAACCAGAGTGTTTATTGAAAACAAGCCGCGAAATTTCAGATGAGAACTTTCCGGCAGGTCGTTTATAACACCCGTAATTTTAAAATTCACATCATCGGCATCAGATACAACCTCGCCAATAGGATTTTCGTTTCCAAAATATCTTTTTGCAACTGTTTCGGTAAGAACACACGTATTTGGTTCGGTTAAAGAATTTTCGGGAGTACCATAAACAAATTCGTGAGTAAATACATCAAAAATTGTTGAATCGGTATAATAAAAATCATCTTCATAAAACTCTTTATCATCAAATTTTATTAAAACACCTCCATCTCCTGCAAACCTTACAAACTCCTCAACTTCGGGGAATTCAATTTTAAAAGCAGGCCCCAGGGGAGCCGAAGTTACTGCAAAAAGATCATGTTTATTGTTGATTGTAAAATCTGATTCGAGACGATGAATATGTTTATGCTTTTTATGATGTTTATCGTAAGATAATTCACTACTATTATATAGCAAAATGAAAATAGCGGCAATTATACCTATTGATAATCCAAGAATATTTAAGGCTGAATAGAACTTACTCCGGATGATATTCCGGAAAGCGCTTTTTAAATAATTTTTAAACATAGCAGGAAATTTTATATTTCTTATAAGTAATTATTCTTTGATGTTCTCAGTTATTAACTGACCATCAAATAGTTGAATTATTCTTCTGCTATATCCTGCATCTCTTTGAGAGTGTGTAACCATTATAATGGTGGTACCGTTAGTGTTCAAATCTGTTAACAAATTCATAACTTCTTCGCCATGGGATGAATCCAGGTTTCCGGTTGGCTCATCAGCTAAAATCAATGAAGGTTTTGCAATCACAGCTCGTGCAACGGCAACTCTTTGTTGCTGTCCACCTGACAATTGTAAAGGAAAATGTTTTTTTCGATGAACAATTTGCATCTGTTCAAGAACTTCTTCGACTCTCTTTTTTCTTTCCGAACTATTCATTCCTAAATAGATCAGGGGTAATTCAACATTTTCAAAAACTGTTAATTCGTCGATTAAATTAAAGTTTTGGAAAACGAAACCAATGTTTTGTTTACGTAATTTGGCTCTTTGTCTTTCAGAAAAGCCTGCAACTTCATTGTTTAGGAAAAAATATTCACCATCGGACGGATTATCCAACAGGCCAAGAATATTTAATAAAGTTGATTTTCCGCATCCCGACGGCCCCATTATGGCAACAAATTCGCCTTTTGAAACTTCAAATGAAACTTCGTTCAGAGCCGTGGTTTCAACTTCATCGGTTCTGAAAATTTTGGTAAGATTTACTGTTTTAATCATGGTGTATTCGTATTAGTTTTATTATATAGGACGAAATTTTTACTGTTTCGTTACAATTTAAATTTAATACTTTTGCAAAAAATTTAATCTATAATTGCAGAAATGGAAATTGATAATAAATATTTACTAAAATCAATTAAAAGCGGCAAAATTTTTAAAGATAGCGGTTGGGTACTTGATGCCCCTGGTGAAGAGATTCCTTCTTTGATTCAGGCGGTTTACAATAAGAAACAAATTGAAGTTAAAAACAATTCTTATGGCATATATAAATTTGAAGACTGGCTTCCCGTTTGTAAAAGACTAAATGGTTCATCGTCACCTGTTACTTATAAAAGCAAAGGGCTTGCCAAAAAATTAGGCTTAACAAATTTGTATATAACTTTCAGTGGTTATTGGCCCGAAAAAGAAGCAATGATGAAAACATGCTCCTTTAAAGAAACTGAAGCATATTCGGTTTGCGCAAGGATGAATACTCATCAGGAAAAAGTTTTGGTTGTTGCATCGGCAGGAAATACAGCAAGAGCCTTTGCCAGGGTCTGCTCAGATAATAATATTCCTTTACTGCTTTGTGTACCTGAAGATAATATTAAAGAATTATGGTTTGATGAACCAATAAACGAAAATGTAAAATTGATTGTGAGTCGTTCGGGTAGTGATTATTTTGATGCAATACATCTGTCAAATCTCGCTTGTAAGCTAAATAATTTTTCCCCCGAAGGAGGAGCAAAGAATGTGGCCCGCCGCGATGGAATGGGAACTACCGTTTTGTCGGCTGCAACAACAATTGGTCAAATACCTGAGTATTATTTTCAAGCCGTTGGAAGTGGAACAGGTGCTATCGCAGCTTTGGAAGCTAATCAAAGATTGATTGAAGACGGAAGATTTGGAAATACAAAAATGAAGCTAATGGTTTCACAAAACCGGCCTTTTGTACCACTTTATAATGCCTGGAAAATAAAATCACGAGAACTTCTTCCTTTTGACGATGAAGAAGCCAGAAAACAAGTAGAAGAAATTTCTGCAAAAGTTCTTTCAAATCGAAAACCTCCTTATTCAATATCCGGTGGATTATTTGATGCTCTTAATGAAACAAATGGCGAGGTTCTGAAAGCAAGTAATGAAGAAGCCCGAAAAGCAGCAGAAATTTTTGAAGAAACAGAAGGGATTGATATTCACCCGGCTGCTGCAATTGCTACGGCATCATTAATCAATACGGTAAATGAAAACGGAATTGATAAAAATGCTTTGATAATGCTAAATATTACCGGTGGCGGTGAAAAAAGATTTATAAAAAACAGGAATCTAAATTATCTAAAGCCATCATTAGTTTTCGATATTGACCCTGATTTCGAAGAAGTAAAGGAAAAATTAGAAGAGCTTTTTAAATAAAAATTGTAAGCGTTTCCAATTTAAGATAAGTTGTTAGGAAGCTGAATAGCTATTTACTCTACCAACTCAATTTCCATTGAATATTCTCTGGTAGAAGGAATTTCCATTTTCTGTGCAGATACAGTAGTAATACTTTCAGCGATTCCTTCAGTAAGAATTTTCACAAAAACACCTTCTTTATAAGCAAAATACCAAATATCCTTGCCTGAAATATTACCGGTTGTGATCAACTCAGCTCCCTGTTCCATTGCTTTTCCGTTGAGCTCTCCTTTAAAATCAGCAGTAACCTTAACACATTCTTTTCCGTTGATTTTCTCGAATCCTTCTAAAATGTTTGTGCTTTTAATTATTATTTGCAAGTAACCATTATCACTTTTTTCAGTGATAGTATCTGTCGAAGTCCATTCAACTCCTACTTTTACCGGACGTACCGGCAAATTTGGAAAAATCGCCTGGAACTCCGTTGCAATGCTTCGGTCGCCAGACTGACCAAGACTATACTTTATTTTTTCCGCGCCGGCAAAATCAAATTCTTTACCTGTTTTAGTTAGCGACATGTCGAAACTTTTTCCATTAACATCACTCATATCAGGAATTATTTCACCTCGTGGTGTAACAGTCTTCATAAACATTGTGTCGATAGTGATTTCCAGTCTGTTCATTGTCTCATTATTTTCTATAGACTTAACTGCAAAAAACTGACCACTGTTGGAGATAATATCAAATGATTGACCCATAACTTCCATAGTTTGTGTAAAGTCTGAAATAGTATGGTATTTTAATATTTTATTTTTTTCCATTCTGTATTTTAAGTTAATTCCTGTTTTTGTATCACCCCAAAGATTTTTCTTTACAGCACATCCCGTGATGAGGATTACCAGAGAAATAACGAAAATGGCCAAGATCGGTTTTTGAAATTTCATTTTTGTTTTCATAATTTAGTTGTTTTAAATAAATATTTTTTTGGTTAGTAAAAATTATTTTAACTTTCTTTGCTTTCAATTACTCCGTATTCAAGCAAAACATCAACAATATCAAGAATTTCAGATGCATGCTCCTGATCAATTTCTGCTTTCTTCATTATTTCTGAAATACTTTGAGTTTCTGCACTCGGAAAAGGCAAACTGTAAAGGAATTTCCCTTGTGAAATGGTTAGACTGATCTTGCGTTCTTTACGCTGTCGTCCCTCGCCAATCCATATGGCAACACTGCTAAAATACTGATTGTTTCGGGCAATTGAAAATCGTGCTCCTGCGTTTTTCTTCTCACGTATTTTTCTGGCAAATCCATTTAATGGTTGAGGGTGTTCAAATAAGGTTTCAAGGTCAATCTCCATTATTATTTTTTGTTTCTTTAAAGAATACCTGAAATATGGCCTCTTTTTCTCATAAACTTCTACCTTTTCTAAAATATCTAATGAAGCCATTGCTTCCATAAAATCCTGAACCGTACGAATATGAATATTCAGTCTCGAGGCTGCCTCCGAAGCTGAGATATTATGATAAGTAGCCAATAACTTAAAAAGTGGCTCCGCATAGTCCTTTGATATATATGATCCTAATATTGCTGCTTCTTTAAAATTCATTCTGTTCGATTTAACCGCTAAGCTCGCAGAAAGCCGCAAAATTTTTTCGTTTCTTTGCGATCTTTGTAGTTATATTATTATAAATTATTCACCACTCTTTTAATTCCTGCTTTGAAATACTTAACATTAAAATTTATCAGGTAACCCAATTTGTCATCTGATAACTTTAAGTAAGTTAGTATTTGAGCCATGTGAACATCATTTAATGCTTCAACGGACTTCAATTCAACGAGTACTTTGTTCTTAACATGAATGTCAATTCGATACATAACCTCAAGTTTAATATCCTTATAAATTACAGGTAAAGCTTTTTGAGATTCTGTTTTTAATCCTGCTTTTTCAATTTCATAGAGCAAGCAGGCCTCATAAGTTGATTCCAATAACCCTGGACCTAATTCTTTATGAACTTGATAAGCACAGTCAACTACAATTTTTCCTATTTCATTTTCTGTCATGGTTTTATTTTTTGAACCGCTAAGCTCGCCAAAAGCCACAAAATTATTTTTGCGTTTTTTTGCGTTTTCTGCGGTTTATTATTATTCAATAAAAGGATTTAACCTTAATGCGTTAAACCGATCAATTATTCTAACTCCATCTCCATTCTTATATAATTCAAAAAATTCGATAAACAGATTTCCAAGTGAAGAACACAATTGATCAAACGAAAAAACATCTTTATATTTTAAATAATCGTTTTTTGTGATCAATACTGCAACATTCCCGTCTTCGTCAAATGAAACCCATGATCCATCAGTATATCCGCGTTTAAGGCCAATCTGCTTGGAATAAGAACTTATTAACGAGAAAACAATTTTTTTATCTTCAAAACACGGAAATGCAATCAGATTTTTCTGCATAAACTCAGCAAATGATTTGATCTCAAAACTTGTTCCCCTTATTTTCCCTGAAGGTAAAGGCCGTCCAGAAAATCCGTTTTTTGTTTCAGAAACCGGCATTGCTGCTAATTCTAATATTTCCCGGGTCCTCCACTTTAACTTTTTGACAACAAACAAATAAATTACTATAATACCTGCAAAGATAACAGCAACAATAAAAGGAATATTTTCAGCCCCTGAATTCTTTAGGCCAGTATAAGCTATTTTGCCGGCAAAAACAGTTATGAAGAAAAATGCAAGTGATAACCAAAGAAAGCCTGTGTTTTTTGTTCTAAAATACATATTTAGCTGGATAAGCATAGCTACTAATTCCAATAAGGCGATGAAACCAAACATCAGCTTTACTCCTCCAATTAAAAAGCAAACCAATAATATTGGGAAACATAATATTCCTATCTTATGTTCGATATTCCACTCAGGCGGTTTTAATTTTCTTATAAAATACATTGGAGCCATCTTTAAAATTAGTAAAAAATATTTGTTTTTAAATCTTCTAAATTCGAGAGAATTCTAATCTCGTCTCCCTTTTTGTAATATTCAAAAAACTTTATGAATAATTTACCCATTGATTCACAAAGTTTATCGAACGAAAGTTCGTCAACATAGTTTTGATAATCACTTTTTGAAATATTCACCGAGACATTTCCATCCTTCTTAAATGCAATCCATGTTTTTTGGAAATAATGTTTAGATGTCCCCATGATTATTCCAAATTCCTGACCCATCCGAACCGGAACAAAAACAACTGCCTCATCATCGATGTAAGGCACGGCGATGAGGTTACGTCGTAAGAAGTCAGCAAAACCCATAAGTTCGCTCGTTGAATAACTAACTTTCCCAGTCGGCATTGGCCTCTCAGTAAATCCATTACCCGAGATATCAATTGAACTAGCCGCCAATTCAAATATTTCCCGGCCTTTCCATTTTGCTTTTCTTGTTATTATTAAATAAACAAGCCAGATTGCAACGCTTATTCCGCATAAATAAAAGAACCATGACACTCTTTTATCCTCAAAAGGTATAAAACCCATTGGTACAGTTGCAAAGTAAATTGCCATAAATAATTGAAATAAAGAAGACGCTAAATAACTATTATTCCTTGTACGTATATATGCAATTAATGAAAAAGCCGAATATAAAATAAAAGTCATAAATCCAACTACAAGAACAGCTGAAATATTAATAATTACATAGGCAAATAGCATTAACATAATTCCAATTACAGGAATTATAATGAAACCGGAAATATTTTTATCGGGTCTTAATTTTCGTCTATAATACATGCATTATTTTTTTAATGAATTAGAAAAAGAAAATTATTATCTCCTAATTTTAATTACCAATTATTTTTTTTCGCCAAAGCCATTAGTTCGGGATAAAGTGCTGATTGCAAACCATGAATTTCGAAAATTGCATGGATGTTTTTGTCGCGCATTATTTTCCTGAAATTTTCATTCCTTGCTTTGTCAACATTTGCAGGGATAATTTCTTCGGCTTCCTTTTTAGCAACAGTTTCTGCCTTTTTCAAGTCTAAAAATATTTTTTTTGTCTTTTTCTCCGATTCCGGTAAAATCATTCTATGTCCGGGTATAAATTCTTCAAGGAAATAAACCTGATCACGATGTACAAAGCGATTATCGCCTGAATACATTTCAATTTCCAGCCAATCACCTTTTTCATTTACCAGTTTAAATATTTCACTTTTCCCTGCCGTGCAAACAATAAAATAATCAATACCGGGCCCTGTTCTGATGTTAACATTAAAAGTATTGAGCACAACATGATCTTGAGCATGTGCAGTATTAAAACTGATCGAAAATTGTAATACGGCTAATAACAGTGTTAATAAAATAATTCGTGTTTTCATGTTTCTATTAATTAAATATACTAATTTTCAATGAATCCAATTTATCAATTATTCTAATTTCCTCACCTTTCAGGAAGAGTTCAAAAAACTCCTTAAATAAATTTCCCATAGACTCACAAAGTTGATCGAAGGAGAGCGTTTCTTTATATTCCAGATAATCTTTCTTTGAAATATGAACTGTTACATTTCCGTCATAATCAAAAAGAATCCAGGTTTCATTTTCATAATTTGAATTATTCGTATATAAAAATTTGAATTCATGTCCCATTTTGATTGGAACAAATGCAATTTTGTTTTCTTCATAAAATGGTAAAGCAATTTGATTGCTACGAAGGAATGAAGCAAAATCAAATAAATCACGCCTCGAATATTTTATTTTACCTGTGGGATAAGGCCGCTCGGTAAATCCATTCGTAGCATCTTTTACCGACATTGCTGCCAATTCATATACTTCTCTGCCTTTCCATTTGACTTTACGGGTAAACATAAGATAAACAAGCCAAATTAATAAGCTTATCATAATAAAGGCAAGGAATTTATTCAATGATGTAAAATTGTGCTTGTCAAGTCCTGATCTGGTTATTGGTGCAAAGATCAGAAATAGAGCAAAGGTTAAAAGATAAATTGCACTAACCAGGTAAGTCAGGTTTCTAACTCTTGTGTAGGCCCTGAACTGAAACAATGAATAAATAGCAATAATAACAGCCAGCACCCTAAAGCCAACATGAAAACCCCAAAATATATTTGAAATTATAAAAATTGCTAATGAAATTAAAGCAGGTAACAAACCTGTTATTGAATTATCTGATTTTAAATTTCTTCTGTGATACATTTTGCTATATTTTTTTTTACATATTAGATTCTGTCAAAGCAGGAAGTATTTTGTCTTCCAACATTCTGTAAAATCTTCGATGATAACCTCTCATATAGTTTTGTGCTGTGGAAACTACAATCAAATCCAGTTCAGGAAACACAAAAATGAATTGGCCCGCCCTTCCATCTGCATAAAAAGCTTTGATTTTTTGATCATTAACTTTAAAACGTCTTATCCACCACTGGTAGCCATATCCACCTGCATGTGTACTAACATGAGGTTGTTTTGAGGCTTTGATCCAATTCTCCGGTATAACTTGTTGATCATTCCATTTCCCGTTATTCAAATACATTTGACCAATTTTTGCCATATCTCTTGCACGCAACGCTAAACCACCACCGGTTGCCAGAATATTATTCTTTCTTCTCGACCATTTGTATTGAGAAATTCCTAAAGCCTTAAACAGGTTTTCTTCGGCATATTTATCAGCTTCAATGCCAACTGATCTTTTGATGATTTCTCCTAAAATTACCGACAGGCCGGAGCTATAATCAAATTTCTCACCCGGATTCACTACAACTGGTTTATCCAGGCAGTATTTTATCAAATCAGGACTTTGCTCCATTTTATTTACGTCATTCTTTGAACTGTTGTATGAAACATCCAATTCATTCCAATCCAAACCGGCTGACATATTGAGCAAATGTTTTAAACAAATTTGTTCTTTTCCGTTTGCGGTCATTTCTGAATATTCAGGGAAAAACTCTGAAACCGGTACATTAACATCTTTAATATATCCTTGGTTTATTGCGATCCCGACTAATGCTGAATTCACACTTTTTGTAACTGAAGCAAGCATTTGAACCCTGTCTCTGTAAATATCGTTAACATAATTGCCAAATATTTGTCCGTTAGAATTGAAATATTCCTCAAGTACCAGTTTTCCATTTTTTACTATTAACAAGCTGTGAATGTCATCGTATTCTCCATCAATAATATCCTCAATAAGATCAATAATTTCTTTTTTATTAAATCCTTCCTGTTCCAAATCTGCACTTTCCCAATTGTCATCTAAATTATCAGAAACAGAGTAAGTATATTCGCTTCCCATGCAATTTTCCAGGCTATCAATAAGTTGAATTATTTTTTTATCATGAATTCGTTCTAATAAAAAAGGATTGTCCATTTGCTTATAAATTAAGTGAAATGTGTTTTTATCTTCACTTATATCACCCTTGAATTCACCATCCCAAAATTCAAGATGTCCATCCTTAAAAGCAATTTCATCATTGTTAAGCCAAATTCTGCATTGTGGGGCTAACTCATAAACGATGGATTGCTCAAGTTTTCCTTTGGAATTTAAAATTATCTTACGCAAGGCTGTTTCTTCTTTCTCACCATCTTTCACTATATATTCTTTCCAATGTCCAACAATGTCTTTATAAGCTTTCTTTTTATCTTCGATATTTGGATTACAACCTAAAATTAAAACAAGATAAAAGAAGCATGGTACAAAAAATAGAATTGCTCTGATTAAAGTTCGTCTGAAATTGAGTTTTAAATATTTCATTTTTTATCCTTTATTTAATTTTAACTGCCGGAAGAATTTCATTCTGAATAATATTCCAATAAATTGTAGTAGGATTTGTGCCATAGTTACCGGCAGTAAAAACTATGACCATATCTAATGAAGGTAGTACAATAAGAAATTGACCTCCATCGCCGGGAACAAAAAAGGCTTTCTCTTCTTCCCCATCAAAATTATATTTCATTTCATTCCAATAGTATCCAAAGCTTCTGTTTCGGGATAAATTAACTCTTGGCATTATAGATTCTTTAATCCAGTTTTCGGAAATAATTTGATCTCCTTTCCATTTTCCATTGTTTAGGAATAGTTGTCCAATCTTTGCCAGACCACGGGAACGTAAGGCCAATCCTCCATCCGTTTCTAAGGATTCGTCAGGATATCGTGTCCAAATATATTCAGTGATACCCAATGGGTTGAAGAGTCTTTCTTCTGCGAATGTATTAACTTCCATACCGGAGGCATTTTTAAGAACAGCTCCTAATACTGTAGGTTCCCCATTAGAATATTTGAACTTTATACCTGGTTCAGCAGCAAGTGGCCTTTCTATTACATATTTAATCATATCTCCACATTTGTACATTTCTGCAGCATTATTACGAGAATCGCTCCAGGGATATTTAAATTGTTCCCATTCCCATCCTGCTTTCATTGTGAGCATATCTTTTATCTTAATCTGCTTTTTTTCAGGTGTAAACGAATTTTTATATTCAGTCAAATATTTATAAATGGGATCATTCACGTCAGAGATTAATTCTTCGTCGATAGCAATCCCACAAAGTGCAGAGAATACTCCTTTAGTTGTAGATGCCAGATGATGAACTTTATTTCGAAATACATTATTTATAAATGTACCGGAAAGTTTTCCATTCAAACCAAAATACTCTTCTAAAACCAATTTACCATTCCTTAAAATCAAAATACTGTGAATATCTTTATGTTTTCCATTTTTAATATGGTTTATAAGTTGAGTGATTTTGCTTTCATCAATACCAACATCATTCATATTTGCGCGAATCCATGTATCATTCTTATTTTCAGGTATCTTGTATATGTATTCTAAATTTTTGGATTTTAGGAGTTTATCCATAAATTGGTCGGAACTACGGTCACGATAAAATCTCCATTGAGTTTCCTCGCCATTCCAATTTTTGGTAATGTGCATCGTATCTCCGTTTTTGCTTAGGTATCCCTTGTGGGCAAGCCAAAATAAAGTGTCATCTTCATATTTAATTTCTGTTTCGTATTCCCAAATCCTGCTGCGTGGAGAAAGCTCATAAATTACAGTCAATGCCAAAGTGCTGTCGGGCATCAATGACAACAGTCGTAATTGTAAATAGTCTCTTATTATGGTATTGTCTTCAATTAGGCCTCCTTTCCAGCAACCAACCAATTTCAGTTTTTTTTGGATATCGTTACTAAAGTTCAATTTACAGGATAAAAGAATGCAGCTAAAAAAAATAAATATTAGAACTATTTGTTTATTCAGTTTCATTTGATGTTTTAATTTTTTTATCTTTTATTGAATTATTTATAAAAACTATTATTCGCTAAGCCATTCAGGTTGTCTCAAATGATAGCCTGTGGCATCCTGAAATTTTTTTGCTACCGCCAGAACTTTTTCTTCCTGGTAAGGTTTTCCAACAAAAGTTACACTTGTTGGTTGCCCATTTTTATGAAACCCACATGGAACAACAACAATCGGGAGCCCTGTGACATTAGTACTCCAATTGGTTGACCATGTCATTTCAATATACACATCAATATTTTTCATTATCTCGTTCATTTTTTGGATCATAATGGTTCGGTATCGTGCTGCCTGAAGGTATTCAACAGCAGGGACAAAACGATGTGCACGGTGATATTTTGGCCATTTCTGATCTTCGACCTCGTCATCCATTTTGCCACGTGTAAATTCATCAAAGGCAGCTGCAGCCTCAACTAACATCATAATTCCTTCTCCTTTATGAGGTAGCTGAAAATCAAGCGGAACAAGATCGAATCCCTTTTGTGCAAATAAGTCAAATACTTTTTTTATATACGAGCTGCGTGATTTAAACCATCTTTCCTGATCCTTATCTTGTGCGATACCTTTTTTCTCCTTTTCAAAATATGTGCTGTGATATCCAATTTTTAATTTCTTAATATCAAACTGTGAATTCCAATTAAAAGGTAAATCAATTACCGAATTATCGTATGAATCAGTACCTTGTATCTCATTAAAAACAATAGTACAGTCTTCAACAGTTCGGGCAATCGGTGTAACTTTGTCAAAACTCCAGCTTACCGGCATACAGCCATACCTGCTTACGCGACCAAAAGTAGGCCGTATTCCGGTTACACCGCACACATCGACCGGTGAAACCATTGAGCCATTTGTTTCTGTACCAATTGCAAAAGCAACACAACCGGCAGCTACTGCCGAAGCCGGGCCTGCTGATGAACCACCTGAAGATCTTTGTGTCCATGGACTTTTTGTCCGGCCACCAAACCACTTTTCGCCTGATGCAAGTGTTCCTGTTGCAAGTTTAGCCACTAAAACTGCTCCAGCGACTTCAAGCTTCTGTACAACTGTTGCATCAATATCTATTATCCTGTCTTCAAAAACCTTGGTGCCCCAGGTTGTTTTGTATCCTTTAACAGAAAACAGATCTTTTATTCCATAAGGAATCCCATGAAGCAATCCCTTGTAATTCCCTGAACGAATGTCCCTGTCAGCTTTTTTTGCTTGTTTAATGGCCAGATCATCAGTATAAGTAACTACAAATTGTAGCTTGTCATTATATTTTTTTAACCTGGATAAGTACAATTTTGTCAATTCTAAGGATGTAACTTGCTGTGATTTTAAAAGATTAGCCAGTTGTAGTACAGAATAAAATGCCAGATCTTCAATTTTCTGTGGCCTTTGAATTTTTACTTCAGAGAAAACCACCGGTTTTTGTTCATGATCGAATTTAAATCCCGCAGGCACGGGATTAAATACCATAGATGGAAATGAGTAGTAGTCCAAATGTTGATCCCTGAACTTTTTAAACGTCTCAACATTACTTTTAACCTTTTCCAGAATTTCTTTTCTTTCTTCATTACTCAATTTAATATCGGCAAGTTTTTCCGCAGCTTCGAGTGTTTCAACAGTAATACCATTATCTTCACCTACGGTTATGGAATTAGCACAACAGGGTAGTACTGTGGATGATATTCCCAAAACAGCTAAGTGCTGAAGAAATATTCTTCGGTTATGTGTTGATCCTTTTGAATTTGAGCCTTTATTTTTCATTATTAGTTTAATTCAGTATAGATTTCCTCAAAGCTTTTTGCCTGATCAAACATTCCTTTGTCATTGAGTTTATTTTTAAAAAAAAAACATTCACGTTTATTCAGATAATATTTATCAGTTTGATTCTTTGATATTTCTTTATAGAGTTTTTCTGCATCCTCAGGCCCTGAGTCAAGAAGCGTTTTGAAAATTGCAAAAGCCCCTGATTTTTTCGGCAAATCATATTCCTCACCATACATGACTGCAAGTATTCGCGACATCATATAGTTTGGCCATTTTATTACAATTTGTTTTTTGTATTCCTTCGTGTTTCGCAAAGCGACAATAAAAACAGTATCTTTCTCAATTCTTTGTGTGTGGCTTCCAAACCCATTTACGCTTCCATCTAAACTATTCGAGCGGATTTTTTTAAAACCCTTCCCATAGGGGCAATTTTGATAATGCCACCCATATTTATTAAAAAACAATTCCTTAGACTTTTCATTGAGCAGCATATTTGAATAAAGTGCCTGATCAAATAAATAAAGGTCATAAACAGTTGACAGAAGATGACCTGCTCCAAAAGCAAAGGACATATCAATGAAAGACGCGAATTCCAGGCCCGTGAAATAGTTAAAGTTATATCCAAGGGCACGTTTATCGATATGTTGAGCAGTTACATCACCTAAAGTATTTTTCATTCCTGCAGGGATACAAACTTTTTCCTGTAATAATTCATTATATGATTTGCCGGAAACTCTTTCTATAATCATTCCTAAAAGAGCGTATCCAAAATTGCTGTATTCATTTCCCTTGCCAGGCTTAAAAACAATGTCCTGTTCTACAATGCAATTAAATAATCTTTCCCTTGAATAATATTCCTTTTCAATATCAATTAAATTCGGGATTCTTGATTCACCTGTAATACCTGCTGTATTTGTTAGGAGATGATGTATAGTAATACCCTCCCCTTTTTCTTTTGGAAATTCCGGTAAATAATCCGTTAGTTTTCCATCAAGTTTTAGTCTTCCTTCCTCCACAAGTTGAAGGATAAGCATGACGGTAAATGGTTTTGTAAAGGAAGCTATTCTGAATTTTGTATCACATGTATTGGGTATGCTATCTTCAATATTTGCAAAACCAACAGCATCTTCATAAATAATTTTTCCTTTAACAGATATCAAAACCGCACCTGAAAACTGGCCATAATCATCCATCATATTTACTATTTGAGCAATTTCCTTTTCTGCATTTTCGGGAAGTGAAAGAACTGGATCAGTGCGTATTAATCCACAATTTATCAATATAATGAAGGAGATGAAGGTAAATATTAATATCAAGATTTTATGAGTTTTCATAGTCTTATTTTGTTATTATAAGTTAGTTAGCATTTCTTTAGCATTTGTATTTTCAGGATTTAACCTGATCGATTTCTTATAGTTCTTTTTAGCCAGTTTATTATCTCCGTTTTTCATATAAGCTTCACCCAGACTATCATAAGCATTCCATGAGTCAGGATACTCTTTTACATTTAGTTCAAATATTTTGATAGCATAAGAATTTTCACCCGCTCTCAAATATTTATGTCCCAAATGATTAATTGATCTTTCAGTAAATAATATATCATCACAGGGAATGCTTTTCAAATCATAATATTTTTTCAATCCTTGTTCTATTCCTGATTTTTCTATGATCTTATCGATAATTGTACTTGCAAGCTCTCCTTTGGTTAAATAAATATTTTGGTAATATACAAGCTGATTTACTTTACCATTTTTGTCTTTTCCGAAAGAAATTTCATGGTTAGTAGTATTTAATTTCCATTTATCATTTTCAATGTTTGGTTGTATAATTAAATCACTTTTTGTGAAAGGATCATTTATATAAAGATCACCATTATTTTCCCAGACATTTATTTCGATGTTTGCCTGGGCTAAGAAATACTTTCCAATAAATGGTTTAAGTTCTTCCGGAACATTTTCAGGAATCGAATCTTGTTCTGCTTTTTTTGAAATCGGGATCATCTGTTGAAGCCACATAGCTACCACATTACCTGAGATATCATCATCAAACCGAAAGTTTATTTGTCTTGACATTTTGGGATAATATAATCCATTTTCATCAGCATCGTTTAGAGCTAATACCATGTCATTCGGTAGTTTTACAGTTAGGCTGTTATTCTCATAGTAAATTTCAAAAATCCTGTTATTTTCAATAAGAGTATATTTGCCAATTAAATCCATATACTTTTCAGGTATAGTGTCTTTTGCACCTATTTCATCTCCAACTCTGTATTTTAGAATTTTCATTTCTTTTGGATGAAATCTAGTAAATTTACCTAATTTTATATGTCCTGCATCAACAAAATCATACTCAAAAGTTGCTGCATCTACTGCAATCCAGCCGGCATCTCCCATAAAAACTTCTGTCCAGACATGCTGGCAGAAACTTCCCCCATGATATGTTGTATACATACATCCTGTTGATAAGCGGGCCGGAATTTTCATTGCCCTGCAAAAAGCAATCAATAAACGGGAATGAGATGCACACTCTCCCTCTCTTGTATTATAGGTGTTGATTGCACTAGTTCCGCCAGGAATTGCTCCCTTTATATTTTCTGCTACCCATTTACACAAACTTGTGACTGCATCCCATGAATTAGTTGCATTTTTTGTAATACTTTTTGCTTCAGTTATCAAATCCGGGTGATCAGATTCAATTAATGTTTCGGGTTCAATATTTTTTTGCATTGAATCAGGGAGGGGATAATCAAAAGGAAAGCCTGGGGCATTTGTTCCGTCGTAATGGATACATTCAATTTCAAAGACACCTTCTATAAAATTCTCTGTTACTGTACCGATAAATGTCTGTCCGGGAAAATTAAGGGACTCAACTGTAATCCATTCACCCTCACTTTGTATAATTGCCTCAACGTACATATATGTCAGGCCTTGAATATTTGGAATAATCGTATCCACTTTTGCAAACAACAAATTATTATAATCAGCAACTTCAATTTTATTTTTAACAGAAGCATCAGTAAGATAAATAGTTCTGCCTGAAAATTTAAATTTCAGAGGTAAACCGCTCAGGTTTTCTATCCAGTATGTTTTCTTACTCCCTGCATTTTTGTCAAGTTCTTCAATCACAGTTGATGTATATAATTTATCAAGTAACTCAACTTCTTCTGTACGGATAAACTTATATTCCTTGTTACGAATTTCACCTTCCATATCATCAAGTACATTATAGGTTTTTTTCATTATATTACCCTTAATAAAGTCAGTTACAAGATATTTTAATTCAATAGGAGATTCTAAAATTACACCATCGGATAAATCCAGTTCTTTGGTTTCATCGTCTTTATTAGAAGTAAAAAATGCCTTATCACCTTCTACCTTTGTTGTTGATTGAAGATTTATTGATCCATTAGAAAAATTGCGTTCACATAAGAAATATCTGCCTGTTTCCAAATCAATTTTATAATTACCAGACATTGAAATTTCAACATTCTGGCCTAAGACGGTTAATTTTTGAAGGATTTCATTATTAATCTGAAGGTATTCTTTTCCATTTTCATTAATAAGTTTTTTTGAGATTTCGTTGTACCCACAAATTACACCATCAATTTCTATTCCGTAATAGAGATTTTCAACATCATTTTCTTTTTGTTGACAAATGCCTGAGTAGCTCAAAAAAATTAGAGATATCAGCAATATCCATTTGTAGAGGTTTTTTGTAGTTTTCATGATTTAAGATTTATTAGTAGTTTTTTCAATAATAAGCAAGAAGTCAATTTTACGGCTAATCCCATAAATTTGAAACAAGCTTGTTTTTGCAATGTTTGGAACTATTGATACAATTTCACCTTTCAGGCTGTTTAAAAAATGCTCTAATCTGCCCTGATCCATATTCATGTTGATTTCAAATCGATGTACTTTGTATTTCATAATAATGGGATTTAAGATTTATAATTTAAGATTTTTTACTTCATATACTTATTCTTGCTAATTATTTAATTCAAGATCAATTCTGTTTTCCTGATTATTAATATAATAATTTAAAAAGCGTTTAAAAACATCACTCATTGATTCACATAATTGGTCAAAGCTAAGTTCAGCTTTATACCTTCTATAATCCCCTTCTGAAATATGAACTGTGATTTTTCCTTCATAATCAAAATATACATAACTTATTTCTGAAGGTTCATGAATTGACAGTGGACTTCTTCGCATAGAAAAAGTAAGATAAATACCCTTTTCTTTGTAAACCGGAAAAGCTATTTTTTCCCCCGATAAATAGTTCGTAAAGCCAATTATTTGTTCTTTTGTATATTCTGCTTGTCCAACAGAATATGGCCGAGGTGTAAATCCATTCGTATTACTATAAACGGTTTGGGCTGCAGTTTTAAATATTCTCCTTGCAGACATTTCCAATTTTATTGCTTTTTCCAAAACCGGCATAACAAAAGGCATAAGTGAAAATAGAATGATCAAATTGATAATCCAGACTATCATTGAAAAAGGACTAGCATTAGAACTTATTGAAATATCAATTCCCATTAATTGAAGCATGTAAATATTAGTATCAAAATAGTCTGCCAGCCAATAATGCCAGAGCGTTAATCCTCCCAGACAGAAAGCCAGTAATGGTTGATAAAGTTTGAAACGTATTGAATACATTATTCCAACAAGAATTAAGATTAAACCATAAAGCCAAGATGTATAGAAAGTTCCGAATGATTTTTTCTCAATTATTACAAAGAAAACAAAAAGAACTCCAGGTATCCAGAGATTCCAGTTAATTTGATATTTTATTGAAGTGTTGGAAGTCATGATTATTATTGTATAATTATATTAACCTTTTGTAACCCATTTGACCAGATTCATAAATTTCGGTGGTGTTCCCTGCATTAAGATACATGTTCTAAAAAGCCTTCCGCTTACCCAGACAATAAATGCAGTAAATAAAACAACTCCGATCAATCCGACAATTGGTTGCCAAACCGGAATACTCACAGGTGTAGCCATCCTAACTGTCATTAACATAGGAGTAAATGGTGGAATTAATGACATTGCAGTCGAAAAAGCACCTAGGGGCGCTTTAAGCATTGGGAACATAACGAACATTGGAAGTAAGACAGGTAACATTGCAGGAAACTGTAGAGATTGTGCGTCTTTTGCATTGTCACATGCTGAGCCTAAAGCTGCCATCATTGAGCCAACCATGACTATATTTAATAATAGAAAAGTGAAAAACCACGGTAACAAATGGTATGGAACTGAATCACCAAATCCCATTTGTGTTGCAGCAATTGCTCCGCCAATTATATAAACACTTGATCCAATTAATGAAACCAAAATGCTTCCAAGCAATTTCCCGGTCATAAACTGAAAAGGAGTAACCGAACCAAGTAATACTTCGGCAATTCTTTCGGTTTTTTCTTCCATTACCGAACTTAATAATGGAATCGTAAACATCATTACCATCATAAACATAATCATCATTAAAATATATGGAACTGCTACAGCTTCGCCGATATTACTTTTTTTGGCATCTTTCACATCTCCAGTTTCTTCATTAAAACTTAGAAGCCCCATTCCTTCGGTGTTGATCCAGTAAAAAAGATCGTTCGATTGCTCCGGATCAATATTCAGGTCATCAACCCTTAGCTGCCTGACTTGATTATTTATTGCACGGGAGATCCAGTTGCGAATATCATCCATCATTGAATTTTCGGAATAATATTTAATACGATATTTTTCCTGATCATCACCCGGGTGAAGAATTTCAGGGCCTATTTCAACAAAAGCGTGAATTTCTTTTTTACGGACTCTATCCGAAAGATTTAGTCTTTGTTGTTTAAGATCAGGATTTTCAGGCTCAATTATCTCAAGATTATAAGCAGGCCTGGTTTTTTCATTAGTTTCAGGGTCGAAAATGCCTTTATTTCTTTCCTCAGAAACTTTCATCAGTGGTTCGGCCATTATTCCCGAATGATCAATCACAACAATGTTTTTATCGACAATATCAACCTTGTCTTCAAATAATTTAATTACAATAAAACTACCACCCATAAAAATCGGGGCAATTATTAATCCGATCAGAAAACTTTTTGTGCGAACTGCTGTCAGAAACTCACGTTTTGTAAGAATAAATATTTTACGCATTTTGTACCTCCTTTTCTTCAGGACTTGCGATCCTGATAAAAATATCATTTAACGATGGTTTTGTTGTTTCAAATTTCGAAACTCTTGTTTTCGATAAAATAGCTTTAATCATATCCTGTGTATCAATTTCTTTAGCAACACGAATTTCCTGCATTTGTCCGAAATCGGTGATCTTTTCAATTCCCTGAATTTTTTTCAGAAAAGCACTCCCGTTTTCAGTTTGAATGCGAATAGTATCGGTGCCAAATTTATCCTGAATTGAAGTTAAAGTGCCATCTAAGACTTTTTTTCCTTTATAAATCATAAAAATGAAATCGCACATTTTTTCGGCAACATTCATATCATGCGTACTAAAAATCACCGTTGCTCCTTTTGATTGCAATTCCAAAATCGTAGTTCTTAAAATCTCGGAATTTACCGGATCAAGTCCGCTAAACGGTTCATCAAGAATAATTATTTCAGGCTTGTCGATTATGGTAGCAATAAATTGAATTTTTTGGCTCATTCCTTTACTGAGAGCTTCGACTTTTTTATTTGCCCAGTCTGAAAGATCAAATTTTTTTAACCAATGATCAATTTCGGAGTTGATATTTTTAGTGTTTTTCAACTCAGCGTGGAATTTTAAAACTTCTTTGACTTTCATTTTTTTATAAAGCCCTCGTTCTTCAGGCAGATAGCCGACATTATCAAGCCTGGTTCCGAAATGCTCATCTCCAAAAAGCTTAATAATTCCGTTATCGGGATAAAGAATATTCATTATCATCCGAATAGTTGTTGTTTTTCCTGAACCATTTGGCCCTATGAAGCCATAAATGCTTCCTTTCGGAACTTTCAACGACAAATCATCAACTGCTTTGTGTTTACCGAAAGTTTTAGTGATGTTTTCAAGTTCGATTGTGTACATTATTTACATTTTATTAATTTTTTTCAGCATACTTTTACCATTCTCATTTTCAGAATTGAGTTTCAGAGATTTTTTATAATTTCTTTTTGCAAGTTTTTTATTACCATTTTTCATGAATGCTTCGCCCAGGCTATCATATACATTCCATGATTCAGGATAAGCTTCCACATTAAGTTTAAAAATTTCAATTGCTTCTGATGTTTTATTATTTCCCAATAATTTGTATCCAAGAGCATTCATTCCACGTTCTGAAAAAATATACTCACTTGATTGATTTTCTTTAAGTTCCTGATATTTTTTAATTCCTTCCTCAATTCCTTCCTGTTCAATTATTTCACCAATAATCGAAGAGACCGGTACTCCTTTTGGAATGTAAGTATTTGCATAAACAGTCATTCCGCTTATCTTGCCTTCTTCATCTTCCTGAAAAGAAATCGAATTTTTATTAAACTCATCCACCCATTTTCTTTTATCATCGGGAGGTTGGAGTTTTACAACAGTTTTATTTAAAGGGTCATCCACAATCAAACCTCCATCCTTGTACATTACTGTGAATTCTGCCTGTAATTGAGCCAAAATATACTTTCCAAGGTAAGGTTGTAAATTTTCCGGTACATCTTCACCATCACTATCCAATCCTGATTTTTTTGGGAGAGTGATGATCTCCTGAATTCGCATATCCTTAACCTGGCCTGATTCATTTTTAATAAATGAAAAATTTGCTTGTTTCGTTATTTTCGGCCACCATAATCCTTCATCATCCGGTTCGTTTAATGCCAATACAATTTTCCCTGCAATGTCAACAGTAACACTTCCATCCTGATAATAAACATTAAGAACATTATTGTTTTCAAGGTTTGTATATTTCCCGAGATAGGATTCATAAATTTCCGGAACCACATTATTTTTACCACTCAAATCTTCATCACCGACTCTATATTTAAGAATCTCCATGCTTTTGGGATTAAATGATGTTTTTTCACCAAGCCTTATGTGGCCACCGTCGATGTAATCAATTTCAAACGCGGTGGCGTCAACCGGTATCCATCCGGCATCTCCCATATAAACTTCGGTCCATGCATGTTGCCCAAAACTTCCACCATAATGTGTTGTGTACATACAACCAATTGACAGCCTTGCAGGAATCCCAACAGACCGGCAAAAAGCTGCAAGAAGCCTCGAATGTGAACCACATTCACCCTGTCTTGTATTATAAGTGTTTATTGCTGAAGTACCTCCGGGAATCGCTCCTTCAATATTTTCAGCAACCCACTTACTTAAACGTTTAGCTGCTTCCCATGAATCCTCAGAACCGTCAGTTATTTTTTTGGCCTCTTTTATCAAAACAGGATTATCCGATTCAATAAGACTTTCGGATTCAATGTATTTTTTTAACGAATCAGGTAATATTTGATCAAATGGGAAATCCGGGGCATTTGATCCATCATACTTTTTTGGATTGATTTCAAAAACACCTTCTATTAAATTGTCTTTAACCGTTCCAGTAAAACTTTGTCCCGGAAAATTGAGGTTTTCCGATGTTATCCATTCCCCAACAGATTCAATGTTTGCGTTCACTTTCATATACGAAATATTCTGAACATCAGGTATAATTTTATTGACTCTGGCAAACAAAAGATTTTCCAGGTCAGCAGTTTTAATCAGTTTTGTAACTGATTGATCAGCAAGATATATGATCCTGCCCATTACATCTATTTTCACCGGAAAACTGTTTTCATTATTGAGCCACAATGTAGTTTTTGTCCCGGTATTTTGGTTTATTTCTTCAATAACTGTAGCATTATAAGTTTGGCTGGCTAATTCAAGTTCCTCACTACCTATAAGTTTGTATTTTTTAACAACTATTTCTCCACTCATGTCATCAAAAACCTGATACTCTTTCTCTTTTCCATCTCCTAAAATGAAATCACTCATTAAATGAGGATAGGAAATGGGTGTTTCCAGGATAACGTCTTGATCTAATTTGACTTTCTTTGTTTCTCCTGCGGTTGTCAAGGAAAAGCAGGCTGTATCACCGTCAATTTTCGTAACAGAATGGATTTTTGCACCGGCAGATATTTCATGTTCAGAGTAAATATACTTTTCCGTTTCAGGGTCAATTTGATATAGATTGTTTATAGTCAAGTCTATATCCCCACTCAAAACGGATAACTTTACAACTATGTCATCTTTTACCAATAATAATTCTTTACCGTCTTTTTCAAAATACGACTTGGTTGATTCAGAATACCCACATATCACACCATTGATTTCAACAGCATAGTAATAGGTTTCGGTGTTGGAATTTCTTTCTTCGCTTTTTACTTGTTGTGCCTCCGAAAAAACCGGAAGAATAAGAGATAGCATAAAAAGCCATAAAAATAATTTGCTAGTTGTTTTCATTGTTTTATTGTTTTAAATAATAATTTAATAAACTATCTTGCTGTTTTTAATTCAGTAATTATTCGCGCCTCATTTCCGTTTTTATAATATTCAAGGAAACGCTTAAATACATTTCCCACTGAGCCGCAAAGCTGGTTGAAATTGATCCGTTCACGATATTGCCTGTAATCCTTCTCAGAAATTGAGACAGAAATATTCCCTTCTTTATCGAATAATACATGACTTATCAGCTTTGGATCACTCACGTTAACAGCACTTTGATTAAGAGAAAAGGCCAGATAAACCATATTATTAAAATAAAATGACTTGACAAAATATTTTCCATTCATAAAGCGGGCAAAACCAAGAAGTTCATCTTTTGAGAATTCGGCCTTTCCTGCTGAAAAAGGCCTTTCGGTAAATCCATCGGAAGTCTCGTAAATAAGCTCAGCCGCAAGTTTGAATAACCTCCTTGCATTTGCTTCAAGTTTTTCCTGGCTATATAAAACATTCCAATTGAGCACAATAAATAATATAACCACAATTATTGCGATAACATACATTTCAACAGTAAAAAATGAATTGATATAATGAGCCATGCTCAAGCTGGTACTAATTCCACATAAAATTCCCAGAACAGGGTAAACCCAAAGACTATATTTGAATAATTGAATAAAACCCATCACAACGAAAAATATACCTAAAGCAATTACCGAATAAATTGGAGCAAGAGGCAATTCATATCCATGCTTATTAAAACTTTGCCTGATCATATATTCTGAAATTGTAAGGACATAAGTTATCAAAATAGCTATCGGGTAAATTCGTCCGAACGAGCCTTTAAGTTTGGATTTGATTATCATCGTTTTTGTCTTTATAATTTTAAAACCTTTTTGTCAGCAATTTATATACTTCACATTTTATGAACTATGCAAATATAGAAATAAACACCCCCCTTTGTCAAGTCTTTTTTGAAATTTATAATTATTCTAAATAAGCATTATTGAAGAAAAATGTTTTCAAATCACAATTCCTTAGGGGAATCCGTGGGAATTTATAAGGATTATTTTTATCAAAAAAATTACCTATACATTAAGTCCAAATGCATATTGAATTATAAAACAAAAATTAATAACCCATCGCCGGCAATTCCAACGAATAATATACAATACACATAATCAAGCCGATGAGTTGGATGATGGGTTTTATGGGTTGACGGAGGAGGAGATTGAGATAATTGCGAATGTGCGAAAATTTTATAATAATATAAGAAATGCTAATTTTGATAAAAATTATATTAAGATATTAAGATGAAAAAACTACTGATAATCATTTTACTATTTCACAATTTTAATTTATGTTATAGCCAAAATGAGAATGTTTTTAATGAAAAATTTAAAGAAATTGTGTTTACACAGATTTTTAATGACCTTGAAGTAAATTTTCCTTTCTTTATATCAACCCCTGGGTTTTTCATGTTTGCAAATTTTCATTATCAAAATAATAAAATACTTCTTAATGAAAGTATCACAGAAAATGAGAGTGTTTCTAAATTTTCAGATTATTCAGAAAATGAAATATCAGATATTCTTGATTGTGTATTTATACCATCGGTTCCCTCGGATTCCAATATTCAAATGAGGGCCAGATCAAAAAACAATTTACTATATAATTTAATTTTTATTCAGGAAAAAGATTTTAAAATTCTAAAATTATCACTTCCTGATATGAAGTCTGAAAAAGAAGCAAAATATGTAGATGGACAATTAGAGTCGCTTGTAATTGATAAGAATGACGGAAGTAAATATACTGATATTCAAAGGGTGAATGATAACTTGTTTAGAACAACGAAGTATAATTCTTTCACAGAAAAATATTCAATAGTTGAGCTTATATCGCATAATAATGTTCCTACTACCAAAATTTTTTATAAAAAAAGCATTAATCGTCAACACAAAAAAATAAAGAAAACAATTAAATTTGGCTATGAACCTAATGGAAAACTAAGAATTGAGAATATTTGTAATAAAAATGGAATCATTAGAGATTCAATAAAATATTTATATGACGGTGATTTGTTAAGTGCTATAATTGAAAGTAATTCAGGAAATCAAAACTCAGTCTTTTATAAATATAAAGGGAAGCTTTTAACAAATAAAATTATAAGAAGTGAGTATAAAAAAATAAATATTGAGTATGCTTACAATGATAATAAAAAAATAGAATGTTTGGAGATTTATGAATTGGGAAAAGACTCAAAAAAGAAGTATTTATTTGAATATAACTCTGATACGAAACTAATATCAGTTAAATGTTACCTTGTAAATACGAGCATTAATAAAGTTAAATTCCTTTCCCAATATTTATTTACCTATTTCGATAATCAAATACTTAAATCACTTTTAGTAACCGACAGGAAAGGTAATATTAAAAAAGAGATAATATATGAAATAGACTATTTAAGAAAAGAATAAGTGGAAACAATCACCGGTAATTGAATATTAATTGAGAGTAGAATATATCTTCATTATATATATTTTTCTTTTGGAGAATTTCATCGGGTAAAAATAAATTCGAGAGGGAAATTATTCAAAACAGGTACTATATTTAAGAATTTTATTTCTTCTGAATAATGTTCTTTACAAATATTCTTCATTTTATCTTCGATGCTAAACAATTGTTTTTGATAAAGTATGTATTGGTCCCATGTTAGTTCCAAATTGAACCGATGATGTTAAGAAATAAAACCTTTTAAAGCTTTTCTAACTTTTTCCCCCTTTGAATTGATTATCCGACCATGAATACAACAAGCCAATTCCTCAGAACTGTCTTTGCCTTCAATTATCAATTTTATTACTTTTTGAATTCTTACACATTGTTTTTGCTAACTAAATGTTTTAAAAATTTCGATTAATATTTATCAAAACCAAAAATATGAAAAATCTTTTTACTATATATGTTTATTTTCGTGAGTTTAGAATTTATCTTTTCTGTTTTTACTTTGAAAAAGATTATTTTAGCGGCCTGTGAAAATTCGTCTTTTGGCATAATGGCTATGAAGTATTAATAGAAAATATCTGAAAATAATGAATAATTTAATAATTGATTTGAAAAGCGATACCATAACCCGTCCTTGCAAAAATATGCTTGAAGCTATGATGACCGCTAAAGTTGGTGATGATGTTTTTGGTGAAGATCCAAGTATAAATGCTTTGGAAGAAAAAGCTGCTTTGATGTTCGGGAAAGAAGCTGCAATTTTCTGCCCTTCAGGTACAATGACAAATCAAATAGCAATAAAAGTACATACTCAACCCGGCGATGAAGTTATTTGTGATGAATCGTCGCACATTTATAATTATGAAGGAGGAGGGATTGCATTTAATTCGGGGGCTTCTGTAAGATTGATAAAAGGTAACAGAGGAAGAATTTGTGCCGGGGATGTAGAACGCAATATAAATATTGATAATGTTCATTATACCAGGAGTCGACTGGTATGTGTTGAAAACACTGCAAGCAATTTAGAAGGAAGCTATTATGATTTTGATGAATTGAAAAATATAGCTGAAGTCTGCAAGGAAAACGGATTAAAATATCATCTCGACGGGGCAAGGATCTTTAATGCATTAGTTGAAACCGGTGAGTCACCTGAAAAATACGGGAAGATCTTCGATTCTGTTTCTATTTGTTTATCGAAAGGCCTTGGCGCACCGGTAGGTTCCCTCCTACTCGGCGAAAAATCATTTATTAATCAGGCAAGACGTGTAAGAAAAGTCTTTGGCGGTGGTATGCGTCAGGCAGGATATTTGGCTGCCGCAGGAATTTATGCACTGGATAATAATATTAACCGGCTTACAGAAGATCACAAAAGAGCAAAAGAAATTGAAAAATGTTTAAATGAATTATCTTACATAGATACCATTAAACCGGTTGATACAAATATTATTGCTTTTATATTATCGGACAAAATAAAAGGCTCGGACTTTATTTCACATCTAAATAATAAAAAGATATTTGTTGTTGGATTGGGCCCGCAATTAATTCGAATAGTTACACATCTGGATTTTAATGATACGATGCTTGAAAAACTTTTAGTTGAATTAAAATCCTATAATAAAATCAATTAATGTTTTTTGATCTTGTAATTAAAAAAAATGAGGCAACCAAACTATTGTAAATCATGTCTAAAGAATTAGTTCATCATTCAAATAATGGAAACAAAAAGAACAGAATTAATATAGCATTTTTTCATCATAAAAATAATAATCACTATGAAATCAATTAAACTTACATTTTTGTTAATAACACTTGTATTAACTACTTATGCTTCTGATTGGGTAAATATCCGCTCTGATCAACCAAATGAAAATAAAGTAGAAGTAATTTCATCAGATATTGAAAATACTGTTTTAAAATTTTCACTTGATGGATTCTACAAACATGAAGTTATTACCCCAAAAGGAACTGCTTATAAACTAAGTGTTGAAAAAAGTGCTCCGTTATTGATCGAAGGAGCACCCGATTTATCACTTCTTGCTTCTTCAATAATAATTCCCGATGAGAACAAAATGGAGATCAATGTGGTTTCTTCCAAATTTATTGAATATGAAAATTACTCAATTTCGCCATCAAAAGGAAGTATTTTAAGAAGCCTGGATCCGGATTCTATTCCATTTGTTTACGGAAAGGAATACGGCCAAAATCAATTCTTTCCTGAAAAACTTGCCGGATTACGTGAACCATATATTTTGCGTGATTTCCGCGGACAAACTGTTCTTATCTATCCTTTTCAATATAATCCGGTAACAAAAGTTTTAAGAGTGTATTATGATATTGTGGTTGAAGTCAGCAGTACAAAAGAAAGCGGAACAAATGAAAAACAAAGACTTAATAAAAATCCAAAAATAGATTTTGATTTCAATAATATTTATTCACATCATTTTATAAACTATGATTTTACGGGGCAAGAATATGATCCTGTTGAAGAAGAAGGACGTATGCTTATTATTTCATACGAAGAGTACATGGACGAAATGCAGCCTTTTGTTGAATGGAAAAATCAAAAAGGAATTCTTACCGAGATTATAAACGTTAGCGACATTGGTAATAACATTAATAGTATTACTGATTATGTGGCTGAAAAATATTATAATGAGGATTTGAAATTTGTTTTACTTATCGGGGATTATTTACATGTTACTTCACCGATAGTATCTCAATATGGGCTTGATAATGCCGGTGGAGCAGATAATTTATATGGATATATCGAGGGCGATGATCATTATTCCGAGGTTATAGTCGGGAGGTTTTCGGCTGAAGACGAAGAAGATGTTATCACACAAGTTGAACGTACAATTAATTATGAAAAAGACCTGGATGAAACAGATACATGGTTAAATAAAGGACTTGGCATTGGTTCGGACGATCCAATGGTAAACTATCAGGGTTATCACGACTGGGATCATATTCGTGAAGTAATTCGTGCCGATCTGTTGGATTATACTTATGTTTTTGTTGATGAGTTTTATGATGGGACCAAAGGAGGTGAAGACCTTCCCGGTGACCCTACTGCTCAAATGTTAGTCGATAAATTTAACGAAGGTATCGGGATTATTGTTTACAGTGGCCATGCCGGCCAAACACAACTGGGAACAACAGGTTTTTCAGTTAATCATTCTGCACAATTATCAAATACCGGAATGTTGCCTCATATATGGGTTTTAGGTTGTAATCCTGGTGAATTTAACTCAGGTTATTGCCTTGCAGAAAGTCTGGCACGGGCACAGTATAATAATCAACCGGCAGGTGCAGTAACTTCATTTATGGCTTCAACAAGTCAAATGTGGGATCCGCCCTACCGCGCCGAAGAAGAAACCGTTGATATTCTGACTGAACAAAAACATATTAAAAGAACAGCCGGTGCACTGGCAATTAACGGATGCATGGAAATGAACGATTATTTCGGGGAAGCAGGTTGGGGCTGGTTTACTACCGACACTTGGGTGTTTTTTGGCGATCCCTCATTATTGGTCCGAACTGATATTCCTGCAACAATGACTTTATCGAATTATGAAATATCGGTTGGTGTGCCATTTATTGCAAATATTTCATCCAACGGCACTCCTGTTGAGGGAGCAAGAGTATGTATGACTCAGGAGGACAAAATATTTTATGAAGTCACGGATGTAAGCGGAAATGTTACAATTAATCATGAACTTTTACCCGGAAACGGAAAAATATGTGTTACGGCCTATAATAAAATTACAATCTTTAATGATGTTGAAATTAATTCTCCCGAAGGAGCTTATGTTGTTTATAATTCTTTTGAACTGAATGATATTTCAGGAAATAATGATGGGATTTTAGACTATGGCGAAGATGCATTTCTTTCACTTGCCGTGAAAAATGTCGGAATTGAATCAGCCGAAAATGTTTTGGTAACAATTTCTACTAATGACGAATACATTTCCATAATCGACGATCAGGAAAATTATGGCAACATCGCTTCTCAGGAAATTATCAGCATTGAAAATGCATTTGAATTTGAACTTGCCGAAAATGTACCCGATGAACACATTATTCCTTTTATTCTGACGGCTACAGACGGAACTGATAGCTGGGAAAGTTATTTTAGTATTACTGCACACGCACCCATAATTGATTTAATGGAGGTGGTTGTTCCCGAAACGAAAGGTTTTGATCCCGGAGAAACCATTGATATCTCATTAATTATTGAAAATTCCGGATCATCGGAAGCATTTAATGTATTGGGTGAATTATCAAGCCTTGACCCGTATATTACCATTAATACCTCAAGTCAACAATATGGAAACATTCAGGGCGAGGAATTTATTGAAAAAAGTTTTAGCATTACTTCCGATATTAATACACCGGCCGGGCATTTTGTAGATTTTGATTTTAATATGAGTGCCGATCTTGGAATTACGGCAACAGCTTCTTTTCATGTTGTTGTTGGCCAAATACCTGTTCTGATCCTTGACCTTGATCCCAATAATTCTTCAGGCCCCGAAATGCAAAACTGCATTGAAAGCTTAGGTGTTGCTTCTGAAATTCTTACTTCCTTTCCTGATGAGATTAATCTTTATACTTCGGTTTTTGTTTGTCTTGGTATTTATAGTTCAAATCATGTTTTGGACTCATCAGAAGGGCAGATACTTGTTGATTATCTTAATAATGGCGGAAAACTATATATGGAAGGAGGAGATACATGGTATTATGACAGTCAAACTGCCGTACATCCAATGTTTAGTATAAATCCTCAAGCCGATGGTTCGGGCGACCTTGGAACAATAAACGGACAAAACGGAACATTTACTCAAGATATGAGTTTCAACTATTCAGGTGAAAACAACTGGATTGATCATATTGGTGCAAATTCACCCGCAGAAGTGATATTTGAAAACCAATCACCAAATTATAGTTGTGGTGTTGCTTATGATGCCGGCGGATACAGAACAATAGGTGCTTCATTTGAATTTGGCGGGCTTGATGCCGGAAGTTCTACAAAAGAAGAATTAATGGAACAATACCTTATTTTCTTCGGAATAATTTCAGGTGAGGCTACTACACAAAGTATCGGGCTAATGGAAGGATATCAATTTGTTTCTTCAAGAATTGAAGTTGACAATCCTGATATGCTGATTGTTTTACAAAATATTCTTAACGAAAACCTTGATTTTGTCAGAAATTCAAACGGGACAGTTTTGAGAAAGATCGGCCCAAACTGGGTTAACGGAATTGGCGATTGGATCACCACTGAAGGTTATTTATTTAAAATGCTTGGCTCAGAATTATTGGAAATTACAGGCGAAGAAATCAATCCCTTAACAGCAATCGATTTATTTGCAGGCTATCAATTTGTAAGTTATTTACCAACTGAAACAATTGATGCTATAGTAGCATTTGACGATATTTTGAATGATAATCTTGATTACATCAGAAATTCCAATGGCGAAATGCTGAGAAAAATTGGCCCGAACTGGGTTAATGGAATTGGTGATTTGAATCCGGGACAAGGCTATCTTATCAAAATGATCGCTGATGATCAGTTGGTTTATAATATTCCTGTCGTAATAACCAAAAGTACGGTTAATCATCCCGAAAATCTGCATTTCATTTTTGAAGGCGGCAATCCTGCTGATCCTGTTTATACTATTTATATTGACGGTTTACAGATCAATGATGAAGTTGCAATATTTGATGGAGATTTGATGGTTGGTGCAACAGTAATTACTTCCGAAGATCCTATGGAAAATAGTCTTGCTGCATTTTATACTCTCACAAGCCAGGAAGGATATACACCCGGTAATGAGTTTACTTTTAAAGTCTGGGATTACATCCTGCAGGAAGAAGTTTGTTACATCGATTCTTTTGAAAATCCTTATGGTACAGCTTATACACAACACGAATTCCCTGCCGAAGATGGTGTTTACAGCATAATAAAGATTACAAAAGTATGCCTGGGTGTTGAGGAAATTTTAAATAAAAACCTGAGTGTTTTCCCAAATCCGGCAAAAAATTCAGTAACAATTAATGCTCCTGAAGTAATTACCGGTATTGAAATATTCAGTCTTGACGGGTCACATATTTTCCAATCAGAATATTTCTCAAATGAGGTTAAACTCGGTACTTCCGACTTTGAAAAAGGTGTTTATGTTTTACAAATAAAAACCTCGTCGGGGATTGTAAACAGGAAGTTGGTGATTGATTAGAGGTATTTTTGATTCCCAAACGGGCCCATCCATACGGATTTGCTTCGCTTTATAAGCTTTCCGAAAGAAGAAAATATAAAAGGCTTGGCATTTCAATAGATACGTTGTGATCCTTTTGCATTCTCGTTCAGTGTCAGTTTATTTACCTCTATTTTGTAGGCTCAGGTAGTTCACCAAAATCAGGGATTTCATTTATAAAGTTATATTTGTTTTCTTTATAGTTAATTTGAATACAGTAGTGTACAAGGCCATTAGTTACAACAAGATAATCAACTTTTAAGGCCATGTTATATCTTACAACCTGATCAACTGTTTTTTGAGTTATTTTTATGGAAGGTGCTTTGCATTCAACTATTAATTTTGCTTTCATGGTTTTATCATAAATCACAATGTCGGGCCGTCGTATCATACGATTTAGCGTAATGCCTTTTTCGACAGCAATAAGCATTTCCGGATATTTTTTTTCTTCAACTAGAAACCGTATAAAGTTTTGCCTGACCCATTCTTCCGGGCTTAAAGAAATGTATTTCTTTCTAATAGAATCAAAAATTTCATAGTTATTATTATTCTGCCGAAGTTTAAAATTGTATGACGGTAAACTTAATTTCTGCATATTTTTAAAATTGGGATAAAATTAGCAAATTAATATGGTACTGCTACAATTTTACGTTAATCCCAACAAATGAAAAAATGATTGAATGATTGAATGCTAGAATAAAAAAAACTAATATTGCTATATTCAAGACACATTATCAAAGATTTAATTGCAATGAAATATTTATGCATTTTATCATTGTAGCATTTTATAATTATAAACAAGCATATTATTAGTAGAACTATAAAAAAATAATTTACCTTTAAAGTTGATGTAGAATCATTACCATAAAACCATTAACTTTGCACAAAATCATTAAACATATTAATCAGGCTCATGATATCAAAAAAAGAAATAATTGAAAACTGGCTGCCAAGATACACCGGAAGTGCAATAAATGAATTCGGAGATTATATTTTACTTACAAATTTCACCCATTATCTCGAATTATTTGCAAAATGGAATAATGTTGAGATAAGGGGGATTGACAGGCCTATGCCATCTGCTACAGCTAATGATATTACGATGATTAATTTTAATATGGGAAGTGCAAATGCAGCAACTATTATGGATCTTTTAAGTGCTATCAAACCTAAAGCCTGTTTGTTTTTAGGAAAATGTGGTGGATTAAAGAAAAAAAATAAGCTTGGTGATTTAATTCTTCCAATAGCAGCGATCAGGGGTGAGGGAACATCAAACGATTATCTTCCGGGAATTGTTCCTGCATTACCTGCTTTTAATCTGCAAAAAGCAATCTCAACCACTATTCGAAATGCAGGAAAAGACTACTGGACAGGAACAGTTTATACTACTAATAGAAGAGTTTGGGAACATGATGAAAAATTTAAAAAACTTTTGCGCAAGACCAGGAGCATGGCTATCGATCTCGAAACGGCTACAATTTTTATTGTTGGTTTTGCAAACGAAATTCCAACAGGAGCATTATTGCTTGTATCGGATCAGCCTATGATTTCTTCGGGTGTGAAAACCGATGAAAGTGATAAAAAGGTTAATGAACAATATGTTGAAGATCACTTAAAAATTGGTATTGATTCATTAAAACAATTAATTAATAAAGGTGAAACAGTAAAACATCTTTATTTTGATTATTAAGCCGATAGTTAGTACATTTGAATTTAAGTTCTGTCAATTTTCCTTACGGATTCCCTTCGGTCATTGGCAGAAAATTATAAATAACAATGACCAAAAATCAAATAAATAACAAAATTCAAAATCAAAATCACAAATTATTCGTTAGGTCTATAGGGATTGTTTGGAATTTTAAAAATTATAAATTGAAATTTATTTGTATTTTGTTTTTTGAAATTTGTCATTTCCAGTTTATCTGGTTTAGGTAATGGGAGAATACGAGAATTGGTAAATATTATAAATTAAACAACATATGACTTTTGATCAAATAATTTCTGATCTGCAAAAAAAGATTTATTACCCTGTTTATTTTATAACTGGAGATGAGCCCTATTATATTGATGAAATTTCTTCATTTATTGAAAATAATGTATTAGGTGATACCGAAAAAGAATTCAATCAGACAGTTGTTTACGGAAAAGATACTGATGCTGCAAGTGTTATGTCATATGCAAAGCGTTTTCCGATGATGTCGAATTATCAGCTTGTAATTGTAAAAGAAGCTCAGGATATTAATAAAATTGAAGAAATTGCTCCATATATTCAAAACCCCTTAAAATCAACTATTTTAGTTCTTTGTTATAAGTATAAAAAATTTGACAAACGGAAATCTCTTGCAAGAAGCATCATTAAAACAGGGGTATATTTCGAATCGAAAAAGCTTTACGAGAATCAAATATCTGCCTGGATTAATGAATATCTGGGTAAAAAGGATTACTCTATCACTCCAAAAGCTAATCTTCTTTTATCTCAATATCTTGGAACCAATTTAAGTAAAATAACCAACGAAATCAGCAAACTTTATATTAATATTCCACCAAATACTCAAATTAACGAAGATCACATAGAAAAAAATATTGGAATAAGTAAGGATTTTAATGTTTTCGAACTTCAAAAAGCATTGGGAAGCCGGGATATTTATAAAGCAAACCAAATTATCAACTATTTTTCTGCCAACCTAAAGGAAAACCCGGTTGTAAAAGTAGTTAGTATTTTATATGGATTCTTTTCCAAGATTCTGATTTATCATCATTTAAAAAATAAATCAAGAAATGAAGTTGCCTCAGCATTATCAATCAATCCTTTTTTTGTAAACGATTTTCAGGTTGGTGCAAGAAATTATAATATCAATAAATTATCAAAGATCATTTCATGTCTTCGGGAATATGATTTAAAATCAAAAGGTGTTGAAAGTATTTCGACCTCTGATGGTGATCTGTTTAAGGAGATGATTTATAAGATACTTCATTGAAATTATGAAAATCGTTAAATTGCTATATTATTAAATTGCTGTTTAGCACTTTAGGCTTTTCAAGTACTTTATATAGTTATCAAATCATATTCAATAGGAATACCTGCATCTTCAAACAAAATACCAACCGGACAGGTTTTTATTGTTAAATTTAGGCACTTTTCAATTAATTCCACAGGCTCATCTGATTTTACTTTAACTAAAATGAAAACAGATGTTATTGTCGGGCTGCCTTTTAATTTTTCGATTTCAAGTTCGGCTTCAATCTTATTTATAGTCAGTCTCATTTTTTTTGCCAACATCGAAAATATTGTTGTTATACATCCTCCAAGTCCCATAGAAGTAAGTTCTAATGATGTTGGCCCTGAATTATTTCCACCAATATTTTCAGGCACATCAGTGATTATTTTATGTCCTCTGCCATTATCAATTTCTGACTGAAGTCCATTTATTAATTTTGAAGTAATTTTCATTTTATAAATTCTTAACTGATATTCAAAAAGGTTTTAAAGCCACAAAAATAGAATTAAAATTCGATATTTTATAACTTATTGTATTTTTGTCAATAGACAAGTCAAAAAAAAGAAAGTAAACATGTGTGGTAGATTTTCATTTGCAGCCCTTGCCAAAGATGTTGAAAAACGTTTTGGAATAATAGTTCACGGGCTGGGAAATACTGCCAGATTTAATTGTGCACCAACACAAAACCTTGCAGTTATAACTAATCAGGAGCCTGAAAAGCTGAATTATTTTCGATGGGGGCTGATTCCGTTTTGGGCAAAAGATATTAAAATCGGCAATAAACTTATTAATGCAAAAGCTGAAACAATCGATCAAAAACCATCTTTTAAAAATTCATTTAAGAGGAAGCGATGCCTCATTCCTGCAGATGGTTTTTATGAATGGAAAAAAGCAAAAGAAAAAATTCCTTATCGTATTATTCTAAAAAATAATGAACTTTTTTCTATGGCTGGAATATGGGATAGATGGAAAGATCAAAATGGAGAAGAAATTCATTCATTTTCAATTATTACGACTACTCCAAATGAATTGGTGAATAAAATTCATAACCGAATGCCTGTAATTTTTCATCGGGAAGATGAAAAAACATGGTTAGGAAACAACGACCCACAAGAACTTTATAAACTTTTAAAATCCTTTCCTGCTGAAAAAATGGAAGCATTTCCGATTTCAAAACTTGTCAATTCTCCAATTAATGATTTTGAGGGTGTGATTGAACCGATGTGAAAATCAAATTGCAGATTTCATTAATTGTTGAACATGATTTATTGCGATTGTTACAAATTTAGGATTTGCAAAAAGAGTTTTTTTTCTACCACTCCAAAGTTTTAATTTATCGGTGATAATATTTACATCATTTGTTTTATTATGCTGTGCTATGTAATCAACTGATGACAATAATTCTAAACCAAATGAAGAATAAAAACCTTTAAGAAAATGTTTGGTTTTCTTAACAATTAATAAATATTCCTTATTTTTTTCTAAGAATTCCAGGACTTCCTTTTCAGCATTCATTACTAATTGTAACTCTTCAAATGGCTTTTTATCTTTTGTGCTAAAACCGGAAATATAACTTCCATTCAAATAATGTAGGACATGCTTAACTTTACCAGAATACGGCCCATAAAACTTTGGCTGAAAATCTAATTTAAATTCATTAGTAGCTCCAAACCTTTGTAAAAAATACGAAATTTTTTCCGAAGCAAATTCAGAAACAAATTCTCCATTTCGAACTAAATCATATAAAACTGCTAATAACATTGCTCTGGCAGGAGTTAAAGAAACTCTTTCTTTTCTCAAAACCTCTTTTACAATATAATTAGGTTGGTAAATAAATATCCGGCAATCAATATCTGATAAATATTTTTCAATAATTACTTTCACTTTATTCCAATCGAGGCCTCCGTTTCCTGTTCCTAATGGTGGAATTGCAATTGAATTTATTTTTCTTTTCTCGATTTCTTTCACTAAAGTTTTTAATCCTTCTTCAATGTATATATATTCGGATGGATTTTTCCAATGTTTTTTTGTCGGAAAATTAATAATAGTTTTCTTTCCTGACAATAATGTTTGTTCTGCTGTAATTAATAGTTCTCCTATATCAAAGCTTTTTTCTTTACAGACTTTCGCATATATTTTATAATTCTCTGGGAACATATTTTTGAATTGTAAAGCTATACCTTTACCCATTATACCAACAGTATTTACTGTGTTAACAAGTGTATCAGCTTTCGATTCTAATAAATTACCTTCTATATATTCAATCATGATTAAAAATAATAATCTGGTTTAACAATTAATTTATCTGTTTTTACGCCATGTTGTTCCATTCGCGTTTTTGCTTGAACATTAAAAACTGCCCAACCAATAATGGCTGAAGAAGGAATATCTGACTCAATTAAAAATTCAGCTTCTTTTCGTCTTTTTAAATCAAGGTCATTATTATTTCTCCAATATCTTGCGTTGATTGCCTTTTTATCTAAAATTGAGTTTATATTTGAGACATCTTCTTTTGAAAAAAAATCTGTAAAACCAGAAACCGCATGGCCGTTTGTAAATACAAATGGTAATTTATTGATTACGATTTCGTGTACATTTGTCAAACAGTACACAATGTCAGTAGGTTTTGTTGATTGAACTTCATTGAATCCCTTCTGTATTACATAAAGCATAGGCATCCTAAATCCAAAATAAAAAGGAATGTATTCTCCAAGATGCTTCCCATTCGGTAAGGCAATGTTGTTTCTATTATCAATCAAACTATCGTCGCCAATTTGTATATAATTTTTATTAGAATTAAGTGAATTAATATGAGTAATTCCATGCTTTAATATATGTGGTACATTATCAATATGTACAATCCTAAAAAGATATGTTTTCTTTAAATCAGACATTTGACTACAAATATACAACAAATTCTTAAAATCACTAATCACCCAATCATCAAACTGCACCCACGAATATCACTTGCATCGAACCGGCCAAGCACTTCAAAAAATCCCTTGGAATGAAGCTTGCCAAGATCTTGAGTGGCTATAAATGAACATGAATTATAGTTTGCAAGGTCGATAATATTGATTCCACCGGTTTTATGGTTTTCGAGTAAACTTAGGGGATCGTTTACATCGCGGATCAATATTTTCATCCAGGGTGGAGTGTGAAAAATTCCTCCTCCTTTTGAATAAGCCTGAGATAATAGTTCTGTCATTCCATATTCCGAATGAATTGAATTAACATTAAAACACTTACATAAGACTCTATGCACCTCTTCTCTTGTTATTTCTTTTCTGTTGCCTTTCATTCCACCGGTTTCCATTACAATTATTTCCGGAAGGTTAAATGAATATTTTTCGGCAAGGTCAAGTAAAGCAAAACTAACTCCTATCAATAATACTTTTCTTTTTTTAGATTTTAGTTCATTTAGTTTTTCAGCAAGTTTTTCATAATCATCCAAATAAAAACCACTGTTTTCATCATTGCTTCTATTTATCAAATCTTTGACCATAAATATTAAGGAAGAATCCTGCCTCTCGATATAGGAGGGAAGCAAAGCCAGAATACAATAATCGCTGATGTTTCCATAGAACAATTCAAAACCTGTGCGAAAACTTTCATAATACAACGAAAGATCAGCGATATAATGATTACTCAGCCAGGAGGAAGTAGTACCACTACTGGTGAATATTTGCTCAACAGGTTTAGAAGCTGAATAAACACGATTATTTCTAAAAAACTCTATCGGCAGGAAAGGAATTTTTTTAAAATGATTGATATTATTGAGTTTTACATCAAGATAATTTACAAACCTTTTGTATAAATCACAATTATTATATTGGTAATGAAATATTTCAAGAGCAATATCATTAAACTCATCAATAGAAGAAATTGAAAAAATCTTGTCTTTATTATGAGGAAAAGGTTTCATTTAATGAATACTTATTTGAAAAACAAAATTACGTGATTATGATTTACAAACAACCGGCATCCTGCGCAATTTTTTTATCATGATATAATTTTGAATTTAGTTTTTTTTATTTTTGGTGAAAAATAACTTTAAGATGCATATTATTAATTTATATAAAAAATTATGAGACATTTTTTGACCATTTTATTGCTTGTGATAACAACATCATTATTTGCACAATCCAAATCATATTCTTATAGGAAATATGCAAATGTAAAAGCCTTTTATCAAATATTAACAAAAGAAGCCATTGAAGTTGGAGTTAAAAACAATATTCCTCCTGCTGCCTTATTAGCAATTGCAGGCCTTGAATCCGGTTACGGCAGCGGTTATGTTGCTCAAATCACAGGCAATATTTTAAGCCTTGATGCCGACAAAGGTGATAAAGAACTTCCTCCATTATATCTTCCAACCTGCGGAGATGAAGACAAAGTACTTTTTGATCCAAAAGAAATAGAGGCATGCCCTAAAAACAATCAACATTGGAAACAGCATCCTCCAAGTTTAAAGCACGATTATCGGCCCGAACCTTATGCCGGTACCGACAAAAATCTTGCTTTCCTGAAAAACAATCCCGAACAAAAAGGATTAGCACAAAGGGCTTGTCTTGAAGATTTTGCAACACGTTGGTTGTCAAAAAACAATGGTAATAAAATTTTTAGGACTGTAAGTATATGGCTTGATAGCCTGGTTAATAAAGATGGAGTGAAAGTTCTTTTTTCTAAAGAAGTTTGTGTGAAATTTATCTCAAAGATTGGAGGACATCCTAATTCGTATAACTATAGGGAAACATGGCCAAAAAAAGTTGAATTAATAATGGATAAAGTTGGCTTGGTAAATCTTTGTTCTGAGATATATGAAAAAAAACTAAGTTTTGAGCAAGCCTGGAAGCTATAAAAAATTGATCCCTAATTCATTTTTTAATTAAAAACTGATTTGTTAAATATTTTATATCTTTAAACTAAATTTTTTCGTTGTTATAATGTTAAATTTGTAATAAATTTCAAAAAAAGAAAATGAGAATTTTAGCTAAAATAATATTGATTTTTATTTTTTCTTTCCTGTTATTCTCATCATGTCAAAAGATCGAAAAATATCCTGATGTTCCACAAATTGAATTTGTGGGCATTACAAAACTAATTAATCCCGATAATATAGTTGAAAAAGTTGTCTTGAAAATTTCATTTACTGATGGTGACGGAGATATTGGCCTGACTCAAAACGACACACTTCCTCCTTATGACTATAATTTCTTTATTAAATATTTTGAAAAACAAGACGGGGAATTTGTAGAAATTGTTTTTGAGCATTTTTCTTTTAATGCACGTATTCCAATTCTTACACCTGAAGGCAGAAATAAATCAATAAAAGGTGAAATTCAGGACACTATTATCGTAAACACAATGTCGGCTTATGATACTATTCGTTTTGAGACATATATTGTTGACAGAGCTTTACATGAAAGTAATGTAATTATAACTCCGGACGTTATTATTAAATAATGAAACTTGAAATTAGAAATTCAAGAGCTACCAAATTTCTAATTTCCAATTTCTAATTTTTTAAACAACACAAATAGTTAAATATATATCAGTTACTAAAACATAAACAGATGAGAAAACACATCCTGATTCTTTCGTTGATATTACCTTTGTATGTTTTTTCACAAGAAATAACACAAACAATCAGAGGTAAGGTTATAGATAAAATTACAAAAGAAACCTTACCGGGAGCAAATATAGTTTTACTTAATACTGATCCTGTAAAAGGCACAACTACTGATATTAATGGCCGTTTTCGTTTAGAAAAAGTTTCAATAGGCAGGGTGAATCTCAAAATTAGTTTTATTGGTTATTATGATGTTGTAATTTCAAATTTGAGTCTGAATAGTGGAAAAGAAATGATTTTGAATATAGAACTTGATGAAAAAGCTATTCTGCAGGATGAAGTTGAAGTTGTCGCATTTCGAAGCAAATCAAAGCCTTTGAACGAAATGTCGAGCATAAGCAGCAGAGGATTTACAGTTGAGGAAACACAAAAATATGCCGGATCAAGAAACGATGTAGCACGAATGGCTACAAATTATGCCGGAGTAAGAGGAGCCAATGATAGCCGAAACGATATCGTTATACGTGGCAATTCTCCTTCAGGCCTTTTGTGGCGTCTGGAAGGAGTTGATATTCCTAGTCCAAATCATTATGCTGCATTTGGAACCACCGGAGGTCCGGTATGCATATTGAATAATAATCTTCTTTCAAATTCTGATTTTATGACAGGAGCTTTCCCTGCAGAATACGGAAATGCTGTTGCCGGTGTTTTTGATTTAAAAATGCGAAACGGAAATGATGAAAAATATGAATTTTTAGGGCAA
Organism: uncultured Bacteroidales bacterium; assembly: GCA_964462015.1. Classification (GTDB taxonomy): domain Bacteria; phylum Bacteroidota; class Bacteroidia; order Bacteroidales; family JAEINX01; genus JAEINX01. Next base: position 152,406 of record CAYWXI010000004.1, read on the forward strand.
ATCGGATTTAATGGTTTTGAATTGGGAGGTGAAGGGCCTATTTCAAAAACTAAAGGATCCACTTTTCTTCTAAATTACAGATATTCAACCTTAGAAGTTTTTGAAAAACTTGGTGTTGATTTTGGAACAGGCACTGCAATTCCAAAATATCAGGACCTTTCATTCAAAGTTAATTTTCCAAATACAAAATTGGGTTCTTTTTCAATTTTTGGTATTGGCGGAATAAGTGATATTTCTTTTCTTGATAGCAAAAAAGATACAACCGAAAAAAAACTTAACTTTTATTCAGATGAAGGAACCGACCTTATTAATGGTTCTGATATGGCAGTTATCGGACTTACAAATACTTATTTGATGAATAAAACCACATTTACGAAAATTATTTTGTCTGCATCTTATCATAATTTTAAAACAAGTATTGATTCAATATCACCGGAAACACTCGAAATCCTGCCCTTTTATCGAAATAATTTTACTGAAAACAAGTTGTTTGCTTCATTTTTTATAAACAAAAAACTAAATTCTCAACATTATTTTAAAACAGGTATTCACCTAAGCAATATGGGTTTTGATTTGGTTGACAGCGTATATGCTTCAGATAATGATGATTTTGATGTGATAACAAATTACACAGGCTCAACTTGTTTGTTTCAACCATATTTTCAATGGCAATATAAAATCAATAATGATTTGACCTTAAATGCCGGATTACATTATCAATATTTTACGTTTAATAGCACTAATTCTTTTGAACCAAGAATAGGTTTGAAATGGAATTTTCGTCCAAATCAAATCCTTAGCTTGGGATATGGTTCACATTCCCAGCTTTTACCCATAACAGTTTATTTCAACCAATCACGTTTGCCTGACGGGAGTTATCAAAAGCTAAATGAAAACCTGAATATGATTCAAAGCCAACATTTAATTTTAGGATATGATTGGAATATTAATGATCATTTGAGGTTAAAAACCGAAATATATTATCAAAATATAACTAAAGCTGCCGTAAATGGCCACAAAAAAGACTCATATTCAATTCTCAATCAGGGAGCTGATTTCTGGATACCGGTTCCCGATACTTTAATTAACGAAGGTAGCGGAAGAAATTTTGGTTTGGAATTAACATTTGAGCAATTCTTAAATAATGGTTTATATTATTTATTTACAACTTCTCTGTATGAATCAAAATATAAAGGAAGCGATGATGTTTTACGAAATACGGCTTTCAATGGAAACTATACTGTTAATATGCTTGCAGGCAAGGAATTTCAAATTGGAACAAAAAATAAAAACCGAAAAAAACAACACACACTTTCAATTGATATAAAAACAACTTTTGCCGGAGGCCGGCGATACACTCCATTAGATATAATTCGGTCGATAGGAGAACAAAAAAGGATATATTTTCTCAATAAAGCATATTCTCAACAGTTTAAAGATTATTTCCGAACAGATTTTAAAATTGCTTTTAAACAGAATTCAAAAAAAATAACTATGGAATGGGCAATTGATATTCAAAATATTTTTAATACCCAAAACATTTTCGATCAGAATTTTAATACCCAAACAGGAGAGATAACCTACACTCACCAATTGGGAATGTTAATTATTCCACAATTCAGGATTGTGTTTTAATCGGTGCTTGCCCGAAAACACCAATTAGATGCATTTTCCTTGTACTATTCTACTTCAAATGATCATCAAAATACTTCTTGATCTTTTTGTTAAGGTGCAACCTGTCCATTCCTCCAACGCCATGGCCATGGCCGGGATAAACAAAATAGTCTATCATTACACCGTCTTCGATACATTTTTTAATTAAAGCCAGGCTATGTTGCCACACAACCGTAGCATCGCTTGTGCCATGAATTATTAAAAGATCACCTTCAAGATTTCCGGCATAATTCAAAAGGTTGGCGTTTTTATATCCATCGGGATTTTCATCGGGAGTGTCCATGTAACGTTCGCCATACATTACTTCATAAAATTTCCAATCAATGACAGGGCCACCTGCTACTCCTGTTTTGAAAGTTTCGGGTTGTTTCAACATTAATGATGTTACCATAAAACCGCCATAACTCCATCCGTCTACTCCAATTCGTTCGGGATCAACAAAATCCAAAGTTTTAAGATATTCAACACCTTTCATCTGATCCTCAATTTCAAGAGTTCCAAGATCGCGATGTATGGCACTTTCAAATTCAAAACCACGATTTGCCGAACCACGATTATCAAGAGTAAAGACAACATATCCTTCACTTGCAAGATAATTGCTGAAAAGTCCTGCTCCACCAAGCCATGAATCACTAACTAACTGAGCATGTGGCCCACCATAAACATAAACAATTACGGGATATTTTTTTGTTGAATCAAAGTCAACTGGTTTAATCAATCTACAATACAAGTCATCGCCCTCATTGTTTTTAATTGTAAATATCGACATTTCTCCAAGTTTATAGTCTGCCAAAGGGTTTTTATCTTCAAGTAAAACCTGTAATTCCTTACCTTTTGACGAAATTATTTTAATTTCACGAGTAATATCAGTGCTGCTGAATCTATCAATTAAATATTTTCCGTTTTTATTAAGATAGGCTCTGTGCGTTCCATGATCGTGAGAAAGCCTTGTTATTTTCAGGTTTTTCGTATTAAGTGAATAAATATTGTTTTGAATGGGGCTCTCTTTTGTTGCAGTAAAAAACGCCTGTTTATCATTCTTGTCAAAACCGAGGAAATTAGTCACAAGCCATTCGCCTTTTGTTAGCTGTTTTAACAATTTTCCTTCTGTATTATATAAATACAAATGATTGAATCCGTCGCGTTCGCTTTGCCAAACAAACTGATCGGGTTTAGAATTCAGGAAAAACAAACCATGTTCGGGTTCAACATATTTTTCGTTGGTTTCTTCAAAAAGTGTTTTTACAAATTCCCCTGTTTTTGCATTATATTTATTCAGTTTAAGATGATCCTGACCACGGTTTAAAACAGCAATGTAAATAAAATCTTCGTTTGGGCCCCAGCTTACATTTGTGAGATATTGTTCTTTAGGTTCTCCGGTTTTCAAAAAAACCGTTTTATTTTCTGAAATACTGTAAACACCAAGTGTTACCTCATGCGAAGTCATTCCTGCCATGGGATATTTAGTGTTTTCAACTTCAGCAACGCGACTATCAATGTTTAGGATCGGATAATCGCTAACCATAGTTTCATCTTTTCGGTAGAAGGCAAGATAATTTCCCCCGGGTGACCAGAAAGTTCCTTTATGAATTCCGAATTCATTGCGATGAACCGTTTGTCCGTTGATGATCTCTTTGTTTTCGTCTTTTGTAATTGCAATTTGATTACCTTCGAGTGCAACAAAAAGGTTGTTTTCGATAGTATAAGCAAGTTGAAAAGTTTTTTTATCAATATCGACATTTTGAGCTTTTTTGTCAAATTCGTTTATTTTGCGAAGCTCTTTTTCTGAAATATCATAAAGAAACAATTTATTTTTGTCTTTAAACATAATAACATTGTCGCCGAGGCAGCTAACTCTTGGAAAACGTCTCAATGAATCGGAAAAAAGTTTTGGAACGAAATTATTAAAGTCATTGATTTTTATAATCGTATCGCGTTTTTCCGATTTAACATCTCCTTTGATCAGGCAATTTTTTTTCACATAGGCGAAATAATCGCTATTTCCCATCCATTGTAACTGTTTCAATGATGACGGATAAATGCTTTTGTTCATCCATGTTGCATCTTCGATGGTTAATACTTTTTCCTGTGAATTTGAAATTATTGTAAACGACAGAAAAAGAATGAAAAAGAATGTGAATTTTTTCATAGAAATAATATGAGTTAGTTTCATAAAACATTAAAAAATCAATAATAAAATACTGACTGCAATTTTAGTAAAAAAAACGGTAACTATATTGCTGCTATCTAAAAAGTCATCGGATGACTTATGTTCAAAAGATCCACAAAATATTATTTTTTGCTCTTTATCAATGTTTTAAAGTATTCGATTTCAATCGAATTTACTTTGTGAAACTTTGAGTGTTCTTTGTGAGACTTTGAGCAATAGCTATTTCACAAAGAGTCACAAAGGAGTCACTGAGAGCCACAGAGAATTATCAAATACATAAAAAAGTGTATTTTAATAATTACCCATTTCTCAAGAAAGTTCGAAACTTCTTTATTTATTAATTAAAAATTTAAAATCAGACAATTGATCACTTTGCCTGTCATTAAGATAAACATAGAATGATCCTGGTAAAGGTTTATTTATATCTACTTCAATATAATTCCACCATCCTTTGCCTGCTGGAAGTTTTGGTGCCAGATAAGGCAGATCAATTTCTGTTATTTTCCCTTTATCTTTAAGGTCGCGGAAAATTACAAAGAACCATTTTGCATTGGCTCTGCCTTCATTTTCTCTCGTGATGTAGATATACAACCTACCACCGGGAGCTTCTTTTTCAATTATTTCAATTTCTTCTTTAGTTTTTTCTTCAGGCCAGTTTTCTTTTTCTGCAAGTTTTTTTGTTTCTTCAATTAATTGTTCGGTAGTTTTATAGGCAACAGTTGTTACCGGAGCGAAATTAATCGTGGCTTGCCTTCCGGCCGGTTCTCCGAAAATCATTGTTACCTTATGTCCAAAAATAGTTTTTGGTTCATCATCAAGCCATGCTTTTTCGGTAAGTTTTTCATTAATAACTTGTGATAACATTGTGCCTGATATTAAGACGAATAATACAAGTAATAATTTTTTCATAATATTAGTTTTTTATGGTTTGTAAATAAGAAAGTAAATATATGAAAAAAAAGTTTATCAGGCTACATTAATAAGTTACTGGTTGAAAGTAAAAAGAAAACGGTAGGAGTTTGGATAAAATTTATTTTGATGTAAAAAACTTCTTGGTAGAGAATTTGAGTCTGTACCATCCCAGGTTTGTTCAATTCTAATAAATTTGTGAACTCCGATTTAAAATATTCTTAGTGTAACTTCGTGCTTCTCAGTGCAACTCTGTGACATAGCTATTTCACAAAGCTACACTAAGAATCCCCAAAGGTTCACAAAGAAAAAATGCTTTATAATATTACATTGTTAGTTAACATTATAAAATAAACGAAGTTAAGCCCTTTCGAATATGATCTTAAATCATAAATTCAGTGAATGAACAGCCTCTGATATTCTTTTAATTAAATGTGAATTTTTTTCAAGAATATTTCCTACAACAACAATATCTGCTCCGGCTTCTGCAGCTTCTTTTGCCTTTTCGGGAGTTCTGATTCCTCCCCCAACTATCAACGGGATTGTAATATTTTTTTTTACACTCGTTATCATGTCATTAGAAATTGTTGATTCTGCCCCACTTCCGGCATCCATATAAATTATTTTTAATCCCAACATTTCTCCTGCCATAGCAGTACACAAAGCAATATCGGTTTTATCGGCCGGAATTGGTATAGAATTACTCATATATGAGGCTGTGGTTGTTTTTCCGCTATCAATCAACATATAACCGGTTGGGATCACTTCAAGTTTGCTTAATTTCAGATACGGCGCTGCAATTACATGTCTACCGATAAGCATCTCGGCATTACGGCCCGATATTAATGATAAAAACAATAATGCATCTGCCTTTTTGCTCATTTGCAGAGTATTTCCGGGGAACAAAACAACAGGGATTGAACTATTCTTTTTAAGTAAGGAAATGCAACGGTCGAAACAATCGTTTGTTAGCAAACTACCGCCAACAAAAAAATAATCGACATTTGAATTTTCTGCTTCTTTTATGAGAGATAATAATTCATCATCGGTAGGTTTATCCGGATCTATTAAAACGGCAAATTGCTTCTCGCCTGCTTTGATTTTTTCTTCTATTATCGAAAATATTTTCATTGAGAATATCTTTTTCACAAAAATAGGAATATAATTTGAACTAAACTGTTTTGATATTTTAATAAAAATAATATGCTAAAAGATATGATTTCAATATTTGATTGGAGTAATGGAATAGTAGATTATTGGAGATGTTTATTGCATGATATTGTGATGGCTTCTTATTTAGAATCAAAATAAATTACTATTTTTTTGTAGGTATGTACGTGAATGTAAATTTATTTCAATATATTTACATTCTCGTTTTACCTATATTTAATAACAATTTTGCTCAATCAAGGAATAATATATCAGCTATATCGGTTTTTTGCCCTATATGATCCCGATATTTTAATATTTTCGAAAAATTGCGAGAGCTATCAGAAACGTTTTTTATTATATTTACAAAACTGTAAGTGCTATCTGAAACCTTTTTTATTGTATTTACAAAATTGCAAATGCTATCTGAAACCTTTCTCATTCTATTTACAAAATTGCAAATACTATCTGAAACGTTTTTTATTGTGTTTACAAAGTTGTAAACACCATCCGAGACATTTCTTATCATATTTACAAAAGTGTAAATACCATCTGAAACCTTGCTTATTGTATTTACAAAAGTGTAAGTGCCCTCTGGATCGTTTCTTATCATATTTACAAAATTGCAAATACCATCAGAAAGCGTTTTTGTCGTATTCGCAAAATCATGTGCTTTGAAATTTATTTTACAACATAAAAAATAATATTATGATCAATCTTGAGACTTTTTTCCGCAACCACTTCGATACACAATTTATAAGTGATGATAAAATGGATTTGTTTGCACAAGACCATATTGCCCACTTGAAAGCAAACAATCCGGAAAATATTTATGACCCGGTAATTACCAATACCGAAACGGCTTATAACGGTTATTTTAGTTCTAAAACAAACGAAAGTATATCGGCTGCACAAAAAGAAGCTGCTACCGTAAATGTTGAAAAATATGCAAAAGAATTTGTTGACATGGTAAGCATGAAAGAAGGAATAATACGAGGAACCTGGGGCAAAGAATCGTCGCAATACCAGGAGTTTTATCCGCATGGTATAACGGAATATTCAAAGGCTACCCGTGCCACTATGAATGAGTTAATGGAGCGGTATTTACAAACAGCAACAAAATATGCCACCGAATTATCGGCAAATTTTGTTGACATATTTACCACTCTCATCAATAACTATAAAACAAGCCGTGATCTGCAGCTTGGCAAAATGGGTGATGTATCGGGCGATAAATTCGAAACAGCGCAAAACCGTGATGTATTGGAAACACAACTTATGAGCAATGTTTTGGTAATTGCCAACAACAACATCGGGAACCCCGAAGTTATGAAAGTTTATTTCACACAGCATTACATACAAAGAAACGGGAAATCACAAAGCGGCCCATTAACCCCCGAAGAATACATAACAGGAACTGTAGCAGCGGGCGAAAAATCGGAGATATTACACAGCGGTTTTGATGGCGATAGCGAATTTCATTTTAAAAACACCGGCACTACCACTCTTCAGTTTTACACCGCCAACCTGCCCGCCGACCCCGTGCCAGGCACAGTATTGGAAATAGCAGCCGGCGAAGAAGCAAGCGCCTTAGCCTCGGCACTCGGTTCCGAAGAAAACCTGTTTTTGATGGTTTATAATTTGGATATTGAAAATGAAGGGGAGTTTGAGGTTGGGGAGATTGGGGAGTGAGGATAAGAAGAAAAGCAAAATGTTTTTATATTTGCAGATAGTGGTTAGATGTGGATATAAGAGGCGGGTATATAGGAAATTGGCAGTAAGTTTAAAATAAAGATAATGAATAAAAGAATAATTATTACATCATTAATACTATCTATTTTTGTGTTTGGTTCATGTAAAAAAATAAGAATGAAGTAATTGACATTAATCAATTAAATAACACATGGACGGTTGTAGAACAAACAGTAAATAATATGCAAGTAAAACCATATTTAAAGATAATAAAAGCAGTAGACATTGATAATGGTCAGATTATATCATGGATTGACACAATTTATTTTGGAAATTCAAAATATGTATTCGACACAGGATTTATTAATATTTGCAATTTGTTTACAGAAAATTTTGGATCGTTTTCAGGGTCGTGGAAGTATAATAATACACATAAGGAATTAAGAATTCAACCAATCGCGATTCTCGACACAACTTGGAATAGAGATACAATTATTAATGGTTATAGATATGATGGATTCAGATTTATTTTTAATACGTTTGAAATTATTTCGTTAACAGAATCTATTTTAGAAGTATCATCTGGAGACATTAATATAAAGCTTGAGAAAGAATAAAACCTACTGCTAACACGCTACCGCACTATTATATCGTGTGGTTTGCAAAAAGCAGCAATAAAAAAATAGATTTTAATGGAAATAAGTAATACTGAAATATTAATATTTGCAGTAGTAATCTTTGTTGGATTGTATATTATTCAATATTTCATTCCATTCCATTTATGGTACACCGCCAAAGCTTCAGGTGTTAGAATATCAATATTGGACCTGATTATTATTCGTTTCAGAAAGATTCCTCCTGAGCTCATTGTTTATGCCTTAATTGCCTCTGCAAAAGGTGGATTTGGTTTTGATAAGGATGAACTTCAGGCGCATCATCTTGCTGGCGGAAACATAGAAAACTTGACAAACGGAATGATTTATGCTAATGATAATGGTATAAAATTGTCATTTAAAGAGGCTTCAAAACTTGACTTGGCAGGAAAAGACATAATAAAAGAAATACAAATAAAATTCGAAAGAAAAACTTAGCACAATCAAGTTTTAAATAAATAGCTGCTTTGTTACCTGCTAGCGCACGATTGTATCGTGTGGTTTTCTAAATTAGTAATATAAAAAAAACTCTGCTACTGCGTGGTTTGCAAATAGAACAATTTAAAAAAACATTATCTTTGTTGGTATGAGCCGAAATTATAAATTTCATAATCCTGAAGGTACTTGTTTTAAAAAATGTTTTTGTTGTTAAATAAAACCACACGATACAATCGTGCGGTAACGGAGACCTATACGCAACCGTTACCCAACATAATGACAAAAAAACAAATGAATAGTAATGGAAATAAAATAATTTAATATGTTACACTAAATCTAATAACTATGAAAAGTAAACTAATTATTTTAATGATGATGTTTGTAGTTCATTCAAACTATCAGGCTATTGCTCAGGAAGTGCGAGTAGAACCAAACACAAAAATCACTATTGAATCAGGCACCACAATGGACATCTCAACCGGAAACCTTGTTCTGGAATCTGATGCATCTGGTGATGTTTCCTTAATTGTTTTAGGTGAAGTGGAAATTAACAATGGCGGCAAAACGAATGCAGAACGATATTTGCCGGGAAGTGCACAAGCATGGCATATTATGGGCACACAGGTTAGTGGGATGGCAATAGGCGGAAGCGTATTTGTCCCTGGTGATGGTGATGACTTTTTCGCATGGTATGAACCATCACCGGGAACATGGGTGAATTATTTGGTTACCAGTGGTGAGCTTTATTTTGCTCAACCATCTGTTAACAACGGCGACAACTTTCTTCCCGGTAAAGGCTATCTAATAGCATATAATTCTGCAAATCCGACTAAAACCCTTAGTGGCAACCTCAATACGGGGAATGTTATCTTTACACTTAAAAATAGTGCAACAAAAGATTATACCTATTTAAATGGTTGGAATTTGATTAGCAATCCATATTCTTCATCCATTGACTGGAATTTGGTTGATCACAATGCTGAAACATCAAAGTATCAGGACGTATTTGCCTATATTTACGATCCAAATAAAGATGGCGGGGAAGGCTATGTTTTTGTTAATGGCGGAGTTGCCGATGCGTTTATAGGACCTAATCAAGGATTCTTTGTAAAGGCTAAAACAACTTCTAATGATTTTGATTTTACGTTTACAAATACCTTACAAACCCATGGCGGCGAAAACTATATGAAATCTACCTCATTGAAAGATGCGATTACACTTCGCTTGTCGGCAGAAAACTTTTTTGACGAAACTTCCATAGTCCTTTCTGAAGAAAGTAGTTTTGAACGAGATCGTATGGATTGTTTAAAACTATACAGCTTTAATTCATCTGTTCCGCAATTATACAGTCTTTCACAAGATGAAGTAAACCTTGCAATAAATAGCATACCTGATATGAACTTAGAAACACCAATACCACTTGGCATTTGTATTCCTGAAGCAGAATCATACATTTTCAGTTTACAAACCAATACAAACGATTTTACATCAAACATACTATATTTAGAAGATAAAGTATTAAATAAAATGCATAAAATTATTGATGAAGATTATCCGTTTACTTCCCCACCAGGTGATATTAACAATCGTTTTGTTTTACATTTTGGTGTTGCTGATATTGAAGAAATTAGTCAACCGGATAATTTTAATATCTGGGCTTATAACAACCAACTGTATATAAAAAGTAAAATGAAACATGCAAAACTTGAAATATTTGACATACAAGGTAGGTTGATGAGCAGCAAAAATATCAACATCAATGGTAGATATAGCGAAACGCTCAATCTGCGATCATCGGTATATGTTGTGAGATTACAAAATAGCAATACGGTAAAATCAAAACAAATTACAATAAAATAATTGGATAATTACAAATATATTTAATAAACTAAAAGAAATTGATATGAAAAAAACAAAATTGTTATTAGTGGCAATTGCAATACTTGCAAGCTATAGCTTAACAGCTCAAATGGCAATAACAACCGATGGCAGCAGCGCCGATGCTTCGGCAATGCTTGATGTAAAGAGTACTGAAAAAGGAATGTTGATTCCCCGAATGACATATACTCAGCGCACAAACATAACAAGTCCGGCTACTGGCTTGCTGGTCTATCAAACCAATTTCAGAAACGGGTATTACTTCAACAGCGGAACACCCGAAAGCCCTTCATGGGTTCCACTTGTATCGGATTCTTATACAGCTGATAGAGTTTTACAAACCAACGGCGAAGGCATCATTACTCCTTCATCAGTAACAGATAATGAGCTTAGTTATTTATCAGGTGCTTCGGGGAATATACAGGGTCAAATAAATGGAGTGTCTTCTAATGCGAGTAGACAAAATGCAGTTAAAGATTATATCGTTGATAACACTGTTTCTCCTCCAACAGAGAATGCCGGTGATAGATATATTCTATCTTCTGGTGGTGGTTGGCCTCATGCAGATTGGGATTGGGCAAGTCCGGGGGATATCGTTGAATATGACGGTGCTAATTGGGATCCTGTAACTCCTAATGAAGGTTGGGTTGTTTATGATGACGATAGCAATTCTGACTATTTGTTTGTAGATGATGGAACACCCCAATGGGAACAAAGAGCTTCCACACAGTGGACCACCAGCGGAAGCGATATTTACTTCAACACCGGCAACGTCGGCATTGGGACATCCTCGCCGGGGTATGCGCTAACTGTAGCGGGAACAGCATGGGTTACCTCCGGCTCCTGGTCTGGTTCTGATAAAAGATGGAAAACGAATATTAATAATTTAGATGGTTCATTAAACAAAGTAATGCAATTGAAGAGTGTGTCTTTTTATTGGAAGAAAGATGAATACCCGGAAATGAATTTTAATGATGATTTGCAAATAGGTTTCATTGCCCAGGATGTGGAAAATATTGTTCCTGAGATTGTTACTACAACTAAGAATGGTTTCAAAGGCGTTGATTATGCGAAATTAACACCTGTTTTGGTGGAAGCCATCCAGGAACAGCAGGCACAGATTAATGATCTTAAAGCTCAAAACGAAACCTTAATGCTGAAAGCCGAAGCTTTTGAACAACTGAAAGCCGATGTGGAAATCCTGAAAAAAGCCATAAGCTCAGACATCGTTCAACGAATAAGTAATGATTAAAAATTCCGTGCTATGAAAAAACTTGTATCATTAACGGTCGTCCTGCTTATTGCAGCCGCCCCCGCTACCAAACGATTGTTTCGTGTGGTTTGCTAAAGGAATAAGATAGAATATTTGAGAATATTTTTATTTAGAATTTCTTTTTCACAAAAATAGAAATATAATTTGAACTATACTGTTTTGACAATAGCAAATTTAATTTCATTTCGCTTGAAAGTTTAAAGGCTCTTTTCGTATCCCGACTTCAAGTTTTAGTTTTGCTTCATTTCCTCTTATAAAAGTACAATCCAATATTACATTATGTTCTCCTGTTGTTAAAGTTAACTTATCTAACTTTATTTCTTTTAATTTATGTCCTTTTTTGCTGTAAAGGATTGCTGAACTTCCACCCTTATATTTTATTGTTTCACCTTCGTGAAGTGTTATCGGGAAAACGATTTCCTTATAACCGTCAATTTCCATCTTTATATTTTTGACATCTCCATTGATAGCTGATAAAATGAAATTCATTTTTTGTTCATCTGATGGATTATTGAAAGTCATTTTTGAAAATACAGGCTCACCTGGCTGTCTTTCTTTTTTTGAATGTTCCAGTCTAACAGGGTTAATTTCTGTTAATTCCCATTTATTGTCAGCGATTTTTTCGAGGTGGAATTCTTTTTCTGTATTTTTAAGGTGTTCCCTGATTTCTTCATCAAAAGCACCCTGTAAACGTGCTTGCTCCCAAATCTTAATCTGTTCAAAGATTTCATCGGTTTGCCCATTTTCTTCCAAAGATTTGTATCCACACACAAAACCAAATCCGGCATTGTATCCGGCAGCTTTGGCAAGCATCCATTCAATATCTTCAAGAGTGGTTTGTCCGGTCATACGAAACCAGCCTAACATACCGGGCATTAAGTTTCTTGCAAAATATTTCTGGTTTTTGAAACGATATTCAGTCTGGCTTTCACGAAAACCGGCATACCAGGGTTCGCCCCAGTTCATACGGGAATAGATGTGCCAAAAATAATGGCTTGTGCGACTGGCATCTGCTATGAAATTTCTTTTGATATTTTCATTCAGATGGTCGAACCAGGTAGTAGTCATTAAAATTTCACCATAATTTCCCATACCTGTAGAGCGGTTGCCTTCCAAACCATCGAAAGAGATTTGTCGCACGCCTGTTTTGTTAAAAAATTCAGCAATGTTTACAGCTACTTCCTTTGTTAATTCAGTATCGGTTAAAAAAACTTTGTAGCCATGGTCGGCAAGCAGACCTATTTTTGTACCTCTTTTATGCTGTGCCGGTTTAGTTTCAAAAGCCCCACGCTGACAATCAAGTAATCTCCAGGGTTTCTCATCAGAAACACTTCCGTACCTGATTAGCTCTTCATCTATAACTACCGTTTTCAGATTGTTGTTTTTTATCTGCCGGAATATATCAGGAGAGTCTATTTCAATTTCCTTTTGAATATCATTAACTTCCGTTGAAATTGTACTGAATCCTACTTTTGCCAATCGTTTATCAGGAATTGGAGTAACATAAGGATCGTTAGTTGTAATAAAATTGGATAAGGTATGCACGCCGATATGAACACCTTGGTTTTCTGCAATATCCACACATTTTTTTAATCCATCAATTCCGTTGGGAAATTGTTTGTTTAACTCAAAATGTCCCCAATTTAAAAACGGCCCGGGATGATCTAAATATTTTAAACCGGCCATTTTAGTGTATTTAATTGCCTTTTCAATATCTTCCTCTCCAAAACCCATAATAAGATAGGAAGCATTCGCTGTTCGGGATTTTTTCCCCCATTCACCATCAATAATTGGATGAGGAAGATTTTCGCTAAGTTCAATATTTTCAATAAAATCTAAAGCCTGATCAACCGGGCAACCGAAAAGAGCTATTTTGGAACCAATCACTCCGCCGTCGTTATAAGCCGGTACCAGATATTTTTCATGGCTCCAGTTTTCAATTATCCTGTCCTCACTTCTATTGCGACAATAGGCTTGCAAAGTACTTCCAAAATTTTCAGGTTTTGCAGCTTCAACACGATAGAGAACGTATCGTTTCCCTTCCTCGCTTAAATCAGAGTAATCATCATTTTCAAAAATATCCAATTGCGGCATACAATCGTTTTCGTTCCAGGGATACCCGCCAAGTGTTTTTGGGTTCAAAGCCTGTAAACCTATTGCAAATTCGTTACCCCTAACTACACCAACAGTTTCACCTATTATTTTATTAATTGTTGTTGGGTAAGGCCCCCAAATCACAAGTTCAACCTTTTCCACGGGTTGAAGATCGATTAGTTCAAATTTAATATGTGATTTATTTAAATTGGTTTTTACCCGGGCCGTTACTTCAACCGGGTCATATTTGAATACCAGTTCTTCAATATCTTGTTTATAATCCATGGAAGAGGGTTTATAAATTTTCCCTTTAACCCTAATAGATAAAACCGGAGCAGGTTGTTCAAAGGCAAGATAATCCTTATCTGAGAGATTATCGGTCATTTGCGTGATGTTTCCCTCATTATCAATACTAACAGTAAACGTGTCAGTTGAAAGTTTAGTTTGATGTGTGGAATTACATCCGGTAATACTAACTATAATGAGCGAGAAGAATACTGCCCGGAAAAGAAAACTTAATTTGTTCATGATATAAATATTTGGTTTTTTAAAAGCCAGTTAAAACGGGCTGTTTCGTTATATTGTTCGTTTTTTCCACCAAACTAAAGCTTGGAGTTAGTTTTTTGTGTCTATATTCTTTCTTCATATCTCTATTAATCAGATTGAAATTTTGTTTTTTTTCAAATTTCAGCACCATGCTTCAGCATGGTGACTAATTGATTAAAAATGCATTTGGAAGTCCGCTTTAGCGGACTTTATCTTCATTTAATCAATCATCAATAATTCCATATTCTCTTTTCCATTCTTCATATTCTTCATCAAATGATTTCTTTCTATGATGCTCATCCTGATTTTGTATAAATTATTTTACTGTTTCTAATTGTGATGCACTTACAGAATATCCTCCGTAGCCTCTTTGCCAATTAAAATGTTTTGAAAAAAGTTTGTTCTGATTAATCCAAAATGAAGATTCTCCTTTTATTTTCTGCATAAAATCAGCGAGACATTTATCTGTCGGTAAATTGATTAAACCATGAATATGTTCTGCTTGTATGTTTAAACTTATAAACGGAATCAATTCTGATTTTGCTTTTTCAATTAAATGAGATGCGACTTTTTTTTTGAGTTCTTTTTTGAATAATCTTTCTCGATTTTTTGGTGTCCAAATTATGTGGATAAAGATTTTTGTATGAGAATGTAACATATATTTACCTCCTTCTTGTAAGCCCGTTAAAACGGAGTATTTTGTTTTTTCCACCAAGTTAAAGCCTGGAGTTAATTTTTGTGCATTTTTAGCTATATTTAATTAATAACAACTATTTGGCGTAATCGAACATCATTCGATGATTTTGCCACCTGAATTTCATATTCCCCCGATTCAATGAGATATTTTTGTTGTCCAATATCCCAATAACTAAGCAAGTTCGGATCAGTTGAAATTTGAATTGTTTTCTCCTCACCTTTTAATAGATAAATCCGTGCAAAGCCAATCAGTTTTTTTATTGGTTGAGAAAAGTTTGGATCAATCTTAGCGGCATAAACCTGTATAACTTCCTCACCAGAATAATCCCCATAATTCTTTATCGTTACTCTAAGATTGAGTTTTTCATTTTCTTGGTTTATAACCAGATTTGAATATTCAAATTCCGAATAACTCAACCCAAAACCAAAGGGATACAACGGCTCATCTCTAAAATATTTATATGTACGTCCCTCCATGTCATAGTCTTCGAAAGGGGGAAGATCATCAGTTGACATATAAAAAGTTACAGGTAGCCTCCCTGAAGGATTAATATCTCCAAATAAAATATCGGCAATGGCATTACCACCTTGTTCACCAGGATACCATGCAAACAAAACAGCATCCGCCATTTCGTCTATTTCGGGTATTGCCATGGCACTTCCTCCGGTTATAACAACAATCAATGGCTTATCCTTAGTCCTTTCCCTCACCATTCTTACAAACTTTATTTGGTTCTCCGGGAGTTCAATTTCCATACGGTCACCGCCAAAAGGATTTAGCATGGCATCACCCTCTTCACCTTCATACAAGGAATTTATTCCGATACAAACCACCACAGCATCAGCCCGGCCTGCCTGCCAGAATCCATGAAAAAGAGTATCATTATGAAACATAAAACCTTGATTATATTCCACTATTGTTCCTTCGTCAACCTTTTCCACAATCCCCTCCAGAAAAGTAGTCAATTCACCGGAGAAACCATTGTAGTTTCCAAGCAAAGAGGTTGCATCTGCTGCAGTCGGGCCAAGAATCAACAGGTTTTTCAGTGTTTCTTTTTTCAATGGTAATGCGTGGCCTTTATTTTTCAAAAGCACAATGGATTTTGCAGCTGCTTCGTAAGCCAGTTGTTTGTGTTTCTCACAATTAACAACTTCCGGTTTTATGGAAGCATATGGATTAAGTTCATCCGGATCAAAAAGGCCCAGTTTGAAACGTGTTCGCAAAAGAGGCTTTAAGGCATCATCTACAATTTTCTCATCAATAAATCCTGTATCAACAGCTTTGGGCAAATATTTATAAATGTATCCGCAATTGAGGTTTACACCAGCTTTTGCTGCCATAGCAGCTGCATCAACCCTTTCATTTACCACTTTGTGCCTGTACCAAATGTCGTCCAATGCCCAGCAATCAGAAACTATGTGTCCTTTAAAATTCCACTCTTTTCTTAAAATATCATTAAGCAAATATTCACTTCCGCAACAGGGTTCATCAAACGTCCGGTTATAGGCACACATTACGGCCTCCACATTAGCTTCCTCAACTAAGTATTGAAAACCTGGTAGGTAGGTTTCCCTTAAATCTCTTTCCTTGGGAAGTGCGTTAAAATGATGCCGGATTTTTTCGGGCCCGCTATGGACAACATAATGTTTGGCACAGGCCGCTGTTTTTAAATATTTAGAATGATCGCCCTGCAATCCTTTTACAAAAGCGCTACCAAGAACAGATGTTAATAACGGATCCTCACCATAAGTTTCCTGCCCCCGGCCCCAGCGCGGATCCCTAAAAACATTAATGTTAGGACTCCAGAACGATAAGCCAAGATATTGAGCCCGGTTTCCTTTCCTGATTGCCGCATGATGCTTCGCCCTGGCTTCATCTGAAATTGCGGTTGCCACCCGAAAAATCAAATCTTCGTCGAAGCTTGCGGCCATTCCTATTGCCTGTGGAAAAACAGTCGCTTTTCCGGCTCTTGCCACACCATGCAAACATTCATTCCACCAATTATATTCCGGGATATTGAGCCTTTCAATAGCCGGACTGTTATACAACATTAACGAAGCTTTTTCTTCAAGAGTAAGTTTTGATACCAGGTCATCAATCCGTTTTTCAACTGGTAGGCTAGGATTTTGAAAAGGATTATCATACTTGATTTCCTGGTTACAACCTGCTAAAATAAATATCAGGATAAAGGATGTAAATATTTTTAATTTATTAAACATAATATTATCTTAGAACTATCCTCTTAGTTTGTGAATAATAAGCATTCTCAATAGTAATCAGATAAACACCCTTTGGATAGGATTTCAGATCAAGAGTTTTGTTATTTCCATCCCAGGTAAATCTTTTAAGTGTTTGTCCTAATTGATTCATAAAATAAACTTTCGCATTAATTGAGAGATTATTTCTAAAGGAGCTTAAATTAACCATACCATTCGAT
The DNA here is from genome assembly GCA_964462015.1 of uncultured Bacteroidales bacterium. GTDB lineage: Bacteria > Bacteroidota > Bacteroidia > Bacteroidales > JAEINX01 > JAEINX01. The sequence continues at coordinate 170,016 of CAYWXI010000004.1, forward strand.
GGGTTTGGAAAAACATTTAATCCAAAATAATCATTTTCCTCTTCACCAACAGGTATATACAAAGAATTGCTGTACGAAACCAAATTTCCTGAAATAATGTAATGGGGATTAAATCCGGAATTACAATCGGAACATGTTACTCCTGTTACGCAATCAGGGTGGTTTGGATGACAGTAATCCATATAATTCGGATAAAATTCATAAACTATTTCCACACCGGATGAATTCACATAAGGTGTCAGATCATATTCATAAACATAACTTATTGATCCGGGGCACCATCCTGCCCTATTATGATACCAGGTCCCGTTTTGTGGCTGGCAACCGTCAGGATTAGGGTTACAGACTACCCACAAGTGTTGGTCAAATTCATCATCATCGACTTTTATTTTATGGGTAGCATTATAAAATTCAGCCGCATTTCCTGTATTAAGATTACCCCAGCCATGGCCTGTGTTTAGTATCTTTAGTTTGGAAGCTTCTGCTTCGGATCCATAATCCCAATTGATCGTGTCCATAGGTTGAAGGTTCGAATAATCTCCGAAAGGAAATGTACCTTTCCAGATCACATCAACCCAACTATATTTGTACTCGGGTGTTCCTTCCTGGAAATCAAAGCTAACATCAACAACAAAACCATCATTACTGGTTCCAATGTTCAACCTCATTTCAACTAGGCCCTGAAATATGGAGGCATAGTCTGTTGCATCAATGCTATGCTCGCATGCCACACCGTAAGGAGTGATATATCTGAGAATTTCAATCCATTCACCGTTTGGGCCTTTTGCTTCCATGGTTCCAACGCGGTCCCAGGGGTCACACCCTAAAGGAGGACAGGTAACATTAAAATTTGTCATTATCTCATCAAACGACCCAACATAAGTTGGAAAAACAAAATTATCAATAGTATCTTGTGCTGTGCTCGAACTAACATGCACCATATCAAATGCATGGACAGTAAGATCATTTACATCATCCGTTACTTCAAAGGTAGTTGTTCCTGTTGAAAGCATACCGCCTGTACTCGAAGCATTAATAGTCAATGTATAAGATCCAAAATCAGGTGGGGTCCATTCTGTACTATAATACCCGGTATTCCAGCTTTTTTCTGTCAGGTTAATGGTTTGTCCGTCAATTTCGCAACTAACTCCGGTAACGCTTAACACTTCAGTATGGTCAATATAGGCTGAGGCAACAATCATAATAGGATCAAGGGCAGTCATATAGACTTTTGTGTCATCGGCGGGGCGCCTTACGGTTAAGTCCGGAGAATAAGCCGTTGCATCAACCACCTCAAAAGTCTGAAAGACCTCTGGGGCCGGTGCCCATGTACCGTCGCCAGGCTGGTTAGCCGAGATTGTGACAAAACCGGCATCTCCCGTAAGGGTCACTGTACTTCCGTTGAGAGTTGCGGGACCTTCGGTAATTTCAAATTCAACTGGTAATCCCGACGTTGCTGTTGCATTAAGATCGAATGGCATGTCGGTTGCCAGTTTGTTTGAAATCGCAGCAAATTCTATAAACTGAAGTCTGCCATTGTTTTCCGGTTGACGAATGGTAATATTATCAAAACCTGCTGTTGAACCTGATGCTTTAAAAAAGATTCCATCCCAAACACTTCTGTCAAGTTTATCACCTGAACCGGGAGTTAATCCCATGTTAACACCCTGAATCTCTGATATAGCTAC
>CAYWXI010000005.1:0-167210 GCA_964462015.1 uncultured Bacteroidales bacterium
ATACTTTTACCTGTACTTTTTCACATATTCCTTCAATTGAGATATTAATTATTCCCTTTGAAGGATTTGGGAAGATGTTGATTTTATTATTCTCTCTATTATATACATCTTCAATTCCAGAGTTATCATCAAAAATCATTGAAACAAAACCATGCCTGTTATTAGAATACTTTTCGTCATTACCGAAAGAAATATAATTGTTAAAAAATCCACCAATAAATATGTTAGTTGTGTCATAGACAGCTACACTGCTTAACCAGTTGTTTCCGTATGTACTTTCTATAATTTTTACCCACTCAAGTTCACCGGTAGTTAAATATTTTGAAACAAACAAATCATTTTCCCCAACATTAACATATTCAAAGTCATTTCCAAAGTGTATCGTATCTTTTATTTGTGCTCCAAGATAAACGCTTCCTTCAAAATCTATATCCATTTGGTTATAATCAAAACCATAACGGTGTTCAGTTATAGAATTAGCCCAAATTGTATTGCCGTCAGGATCAAATTTAGCAATAAAATAACTAAATCCTAATCCATAAGGGCTTCTTAGCATAATATTATCAAAGAAAGTTGAATCACCATGCCAGCCTTTTATATAACTATAGCCCTCAGCATCAGTTTTTATTCCCGTAGGCCAACAACGCCAATCTCCATTAGGAGTTGTACTACTACCTGCTTTAGAAGTTACCCATTGCAATGTTCCATCTGGGAACAATTTTGCAAAAATTATATTGCCATCACCTTCTTCCATTAATATTTGAGTGTTACAAATGTTAACATTTTCAGAAGTAAATTCGCCCGTGAAATAAATATTATCATTTTCATCAACCGATATTAACCCCAGGTATTCACGCACTTCACCCCCGGCTTGTGTTGCCCAAAGCAAACTATTTGAAGAGTTATATTTGGCAATAAATACATCATCCATACCCAGGCTTCCTAATTGTACACCACTGATATTAATTTCGCCACTAAATGTACCACTAATTAAAATATTCCCTGAATAATCAGCAGCAAGACACAGATAGTTGTTAATATATTCGAGATTTTCCAGAATTAATGATTTATATGCTCCATCAATATCGAATGTAATGATAAAGAAACTTCCTTGTGGGCCGGGATTCACTAAAGGACCACCGGGTATGCTAAATACATCATGAAAACCACCGAGGATGTAAATATTTTCATTTGCAGGATCTATAGTTATGTAATTGCCAAGTTTGTAATCAATAAAAAGTCCGGCAAACTGTTTAATCCAGATAATTTCTCCATCCGATTTTTGTTTACATAAGAAAGTGCCTCTCTGAATAACTTCTCCAAAATAATCCATTTCAGATGATGAATATCCATAAGAATAAAAGTTCCCTGCATTATCGGTTTCCATACCAATTATATGCCCAAATCCCGAATCTCCTTCAAATTGGATTAACCAATCCTCAATTGCATTATTATTTAATTTTGATAAAAATATCAGCTCATCATTTTGACCGCAAGTAAATATTTTATTTGATGAATTAATACTATAACATGGCGGATAATTGTTCAATTCATTTGTCCATTGCTCTATTCCATCGGCATTAAATTTTGTAATATATCTGTCATACAGAACAAATGGATTGTTTTCATTATCAACCGCAACATCATTTGCTTTTTCGTCAGCTTGGTTTGCCCACAAAAAGTCTCCTTGTGAAGAACATTTTACAATAAAGCCGTCATCATATCCTGTATTAGGAAATAATGTATCACTACCAAAAATTACATTAAATCTGAAAGAACCGGCCATATAAATATTTTCATTTTCATCAACAATTATATCTGTTCCATAGCTATCACCGTTATTAGTATTTTCATGATCACCCATCGAAGCCCAAATATAATTCCCGTTCAAATCACTTTTTGCAATAACCGCGTCGCCATAACCTTTTGGTTCCAGTATTATACCGTTGCCAATATTCCCATCATTAGTTCCATCAACATAGATTGCAAAATAAATATTTGAATTAAAAACCATTATATCATTAAAACTTTCATCATGTTGTTGTTCCCAAATAATATTTCCAACTTGATCGTAATTTAGAATAATTGAATTGTGCAGCCATGCTGTATTGTTATCTGTCGAACCAAGAATATAAATATTGCCGGTAACATCAGTATCAATTTTTAAACCTATTTGAGTTTCCTCAGAAAGGCCATGATTTTTTGCCATTACTACTTCACCTGATGGACTTAGTTTGACAAGAAACAAATTTTTATCGGCTTCATCAGGTAAAGTAATACTTCCCAAACTCACTTCGCCAGTATAATAGCCTGTAATATAGATATTCTCCGATTCATCAAGACAGATCCCGTAAGCATCAATCTCTTCGTTTGATGAAGCTGAGAATTGTTTTAACCAGATCATATTGCCGAAATTATCAAATTTTGCAACAATTACATCTCTTTTTCCAATACTTGTATAATTATTCAAACCTATAGTTATTTCACCGGAGAAGGAACCTGTAATAAATACATTTTCTGCTGCATCCGATACAATATCCCGAGCATGATCGGCACCGGAACCTCCGAATTGTGTAGCCCAGTTCCAGTCAGGTGCATTTCCCCAATCCTCAATTTCTGATTTAAGAAAGTTTTGTTTTGATGATGGTTTATGATTGTTAAAATTATTAACATTTCCCTGCACTACGTTCATCAATTGATGTTTAAATGCTTTGTGTCCTTCAGGAATGTTAAAGCTATTTTGGCTTTGTACCTGAACTATTCCCATAAGGAATATCAACATAGAAAAGGATAGTTTTTTCATCTTTATAAATTTTATTTGGTTAGTTTATTTTTTATAAATTCGGACTCTATCTTCTTGAACCATAATTTTTTTTACAGACCTTCAAGGTTTTTAAACCTTGGAGGCCGTATTATTTTACCTAATTACTATCTTTTAACTTCACTAAAGTCTTTGCCACTTAAGCTTTTAAAACAGACTCCACTTTCAAGCATCAACAGATCAATCTCTATTTTTGAATCTTGTTTTTTGTATTTTAACATTATTGAAAACATCTCTGCTGCCTAAATGATTTAATTTTAGGAAATTAATAAATTTCGCTTCTACAAATATACAATTTTTTAACCCAAAAAACAAATCTATATAAAAAAGTAATCGGCAGTAGTAATTAAACCACTGCCGATTATTCACTTAAATATTTCTGTCTCTCTGACGAGAATCTTTTAAATACTTCTATTCAATGATTATCTTTTTATTGTAAACTGAGTTTTCACTTTCAATTCTAATAAGATAAATTCCGGTGTCAAAACTTTCGGTATTGATATTTATTATTGAATTATTATGTAGTTCATTATACATAACTTGTCCTAAACAATTTGTAATCACAATGCCTTCAATTTCAGTTAAGGATTGGATAGTGATTTTGTTTGTGGCAGGATTAGGATAAACGCTTATTATTTCCTCTGCTTCGTGAAGTGATCCTTTTGTAATATTGACAACACTATATTTTCCATCATCGTCAGGATAAACATCAGAAACATAAGAATCATAAATAGCTTCCATTGTGAAATCGGCAGAAACTATATTATTTTCTGACCAAACTTTTAATGTAATCGGATTTCCTACTTCGTAGCCTTGTCCGTTAACTAAAGAACTAAAAACAGGAAGTTCGTTTTCAAAAGCGTTTTCAGAATTTATTCTAACAGCTCCTATCATTTTATCACCATCGTAAGCAGCTACTTCATCGTCAATTTCCAGGCCTTCTAAATATAAGGTATAAACTGCTTCTGCCGGGTTTCCACCTTCAAAAATAAAATTAACTGGAGGAATTGTTGTTTTACCACTCGATTTTGCTGAAGCAGGATAAATAATTTCACCGTCAGCAAACATCTTAACAAGATACCCTTCACCGGGCTGGCAATCACCTATTCCATTAACCCAATTCGGGCCGATTTTGCGTAATGTCTGGCCTTGTGAATTTCTTATAAAATCAAGATCATCGCCAATGATTGTTGCAAAAGCATCCAATGCATTAATCGGAGCATCGGGGAAATAACTTACAAACTGGAATCCAAATGCAACAGGAATTGGAGTTGAAGGATTAACAGGAACACCCATGATTGTAAATGAATCATCGGCAAACATTTTAACAAGGTAACCTTCATCAATTATCCAGTCGCCAATACCGTTAACCCAGTTCGGGCCGATTTTTCGCAATGTCTGGCCTTGTGAGTTTCGGGCAAAATCAAGGTTTTCATTTAGTATATCAGCCATTACTGCCAGCATATCAGGATCATCAGGTATAACTGATGAGGAAATAAATTGAAATCCTGTTGACAGGTCGAATGTTTGCGAAGCACCTGATTGTATGAAATCCAAAGCAATAATACTGTAATCGCCATCTCCTGAAGGAAATACATCTCCTGTATAAGCATCTCCATAAGGATCGAATAATTCAATTTCAAAATTCTCAACAACCAAATCTTCACTTGCATCCCAGCATTTGAAAAAATACGAATTACCGGCCTGGTATCCCGGCCCACTTACCAGAACACTAAAAGCAGTCAAGTCATTTTCAAACTGATTTTCGGGAGTACAAACCTGGTTTAAAGTAAACAAGCCAACCATAAGATCGCCATCGAAAATAGCAATCTGATCATCGGCGACCAAATCCTCACCATTGATCATAGCACCGGCAATATAAATAGTCCATAATGGGCTGGAAGGGTCTCCACCCTCGAATTCGAAGTGTGGCCCCAGCATTTCAACCTCAATTGTAATATCCTCACCGGCAATTGTAAATGAACCTTGTACATCAATGAGACCTTCATATGTAACAATGTAATTATAATCACCATCAACCAATGCAAAGACAGCCTCGCCATTAATATCTGTAAATTTAGTCATAACTCCAATAGTTATTTCAGCCCCTTCAAGATTAACTCCATCTGAAGTAACATGAAAAGTTGCCGAATAATAATCTCCCGGGCATGCGTCCGATTCTTCAAATAATCCGGTTTGGTTAACAATTAAAGCATCATAGTTTCCGGTTTCATCAAGTAATACAATGTCCCCTGGGAGATTAAATTTATAATATGCCAGCAAACCGGGTTCATTCATTGGGTCAGGTATATTACAAGAGTATTCCATGATTTCGGATTCTGTACGGGCAATGTTCCAAACACGTAATTCATCAATGCTACCATCAATATACCTACCATCATAACTATAGGAAATATTAAAATTATCATTTGAAACAAAATCTCCACTTTGAGTCAGGCTGGCATCTTCAACACCGTCAATATATAATTTCATGATAGAACCATCGTAAGTAGCAGCAACATGATGCCATGTATTTGCCAGGAGAGATGTATTAGCATTTAGTTTCTTAGCTGATCCTCCTATTGTTATAATAAATTGAGGTTTATCATTTGCAAGGCCATCATCACCAATTCTTAAAAGACACAAATCATTTGTACCATTTTCTGTGCCGGCAATTGTTGATATAAATGGAAAATTTGCCTGGAATTCATCAACATTCACCCAGGCTTCAATCGTTACTGCGGAGCCGGAAAGAGGTATTACACCACAATCTGCATAATCAGATCCTTCGAAATCGTAAGTAAAATCATCTGTCGGATCTATGTTTACAACTTCTACATCCGTACAGTCATTGAGAGGATCTTCATCATCAGGAACGAAAGTACATGCTTCAAGAAAATATGTTCCTATTTCTGTTAAATCAACAGTTGCTGTGAAAGTATATTCAACTTCTTCTCCGGGGGCAACAGGGCCAGGTACAATTTCATTTACCCATCCTGTAGCATCAAGATTAAATCCAACAGGAACTTCAGCTAAAGGATCTAAACCAAAGTTTTTAGCAATTATTGTTACAGCTTCTACTCCAAGACCTAAGCCTGAAACAGGTGAAAGAATGGCAGTAACACCGGCATCAATTGGTGGTGGAGGTGTACAAGAAGCATAATCAATATCTCCACCTACAGGATCAACACCACCCATTCCATCTTCAAATATAAGTTCACCGTCCATATCATATATAGCATAAGAACATTCATAAGGCCATCCTCCTGCAGTCCAGACAGCAGTAAGGAATGAGCCGTCTTGAACAAGGAATTCCACAGTTTCAGGGCCTGCTCCTGAAGCTAAAGTAGCATTTACAAATTCAACACCGTCGCCGAATATTTGAACGTATCCGCCGTTCCATCCATCACCATAGTCATCCCACATTGTGATTGAATATAAGCAAAATTGAGAAGGATCCATGTTTTCGATTTCCTTATCGCCTGAGTTGTTTTCAGGATGTTCATCACCAGCCAGAATAACTTCTCCTTCTATAAAATATACACCAAATGCTGAGAAGTCATAAGGAGTTGAAAAGGTATAATCAATTGATTCACCTTGTGCAAGCGGGCCGGAAATTGTTTCTGTTACCCATGCACCACCGTCAACACGATATTGAACATCAAAGTTACTTTGTGTAATAGCACCCTGGTTTTTCACTCTAAAAACAATATCTTCAACGCCAAGTCCAAAACCTGAATTTGGTTCCAGTATTCCTTTTAAGGCAAGATCAAGATCAGGTGGAGGACCTGCAATACCACCTTCAACACCGAAAATAGTTTCGTTTTGGATAATTCCGAGTAAGGTCCACCAGCCTGGTGCATAACTATCAAATGAAGCGAGGCCTCCGGCAATACCGGTACCTGTTGAACTATATACTATTGCATCAAAAGTAACTCCTGTTTCAGCTCCTGTGTAAGGATCAATTTGAACAATCACAGCCTGACTTGTACCACCTGCCTGAGCAAAACCATAAAGCCATGAAGTTCCGGCATCGTTTAACCATGCAAAACCATAGTAACTTTCGTAAGCACCACAGTTGAATTGGTTTAAGATTCCACCTGTACGATCATAAAGTGTGATAGGATCGCTCCAGTTGTTTCCCCAGAAAGCATCAAATTCAGCGTCATAAGCACAAGCTCTTGTAGCAACAGCAGCAGTTAATGTACTGATCAAAGTACCGGATTGTCCTACAAAATCCATTTCATATAATGCAGTACTAGCTGCAGCACCATAGAAATAAGTTCCGTCATAAGCGAGGTCTCTTACGGCAGATTCACCGGGTACCGGGAATGCGCCAAGGAAAGTACCATCCATTTCGTAGCAGAAAAATCCATCACCATTCCATTTTGAAGTGTAGATGTATTCTCCATTGGTTTCAACACCTGCTTCACCAGATGCATCACCGCAAATAAAATCAAATTGGTGATCGAAGAGATCATCCGTAACGAAGGGTGAATGATGTGAATTTACTCTGGCAGCAGGGTCAACATCTGTGATTGTTACCCTGCCCTGGCTTTCAATTTGCTCTCTTGTGGTCATTTGAGCAAATAATATTGATGATCCGAAAATCATTAAAATAAATAAACTTGTAAGTTTTTTCATACGTTTTACTTTTTTAATTAATAATTTATTTGATAAACAAAAAGGCATACCTGTCTCTTGAAACAAGCATTTATATTTAGATTTATTTGCTTTCACAGTTAATCTATTAATTTTGGTCGTTTTCCTATGCACGATTAGGTTCTACTAAGCGTATGGATTGCAAATATAATAAACTATTTTACAAAACAAATATGTATTTCGGGTAAATAACGTTGTGATAAAGCCAATAAAACGATTAAATTTTTTCTTATGCTTATATTTTTGTTAAGCGTTTAGAACATTTGTTTGATTGAACGCTGAGTCGCTGAGTTGCAGAGGTTCAACTTTTAATTATCTGAGAATAAATCATTTTTTTCTCTGCAACTTTGCGACCCTGCGTTTAAAATATCTATTTAATTATAATCTTTTTAACCTGCCTAAAATCTTTGCCTCTAAAGCTTATAAAATAAACTCCGGTAGCTAACTCCGTTAAATCAAGTTGAGTTGAAGCTGATACGTTTATTTCAAAATTATAATATTCTTTTCCTCTTATATCTATTACTTTAATTTGAATATCACCTTTAATTCCTTCGAGTGAGATATTAAATATTCCTTTGGAAGGATTTGGATAAACCCATATTGTTACCTCTGTATTTTCAATTGATCCTTTTGTAACATTAACAACACTATACTTCCCATCTCCTTCAGGGTAAACATCCGAAACATAAGAATCAAAAACAGATTCCATAGTGAAATCAGTATCCTCAAGGTCATTTTCTGACCAAACTTTTATTTTAACCGGGTTGCCTTCTTCGTAGCCTTTTCCATTTATTACAGAACTGAAAACAGGAAGTTCATTTTCAAAAGCATTTTCCGAATTAATACTTACGGCTCCTACCATTTTATTACCATCGTATGCAGCTACTTCATCACCGACTTCCAATCCTTCGATGTAAAGTGTATAAACTGCTTCGGCGGGGTTACCTCCTTTAAAATTTAAGTTAACAGGGGTTTCATTTACTTTCCCACTTGATTTTGCTGTAGAAGGATAAATAATTTCATCTGAGGCAAACATTTTCACCAGATAACCTTCACCCGGCTGACAATCTCCGATTCCATTCACCCAGGTTGGGCCGATTTTGCGAATCATTGTTCCTTCAGAACCTCTAATAAAATGAAGATTATCGCCAATGATAGTTTCAAATGCAATTAGAGCATCCATTGGATTTTCGGGGAAATAGCTTACAAACTGAAATCCTGCTTCAACCGGAATTGGAGTTGCAGGATCAACTAAAGCTCCATTAATTGTAAATGAATCATCGGAAAACATCTTTACAAGATAACCTTCATCAACTATCCAATCGCCTATTCCGTTTACCCAATTCGGGCCTATTTTGCGTAATGTTTGTCCAAGTGAGTTTCTTGCGAAATCCAGATTGTCATTTAATACATCTGCCATGACAATAAACATATCAGGATTATCGGGAATTATATGTGAAGACACAAAACTAAAACCCGATGAAAGATTTATTTGCTGTGAGACTTGTGATTGATTATAATAAAAAGCACCCATATCTGCAATTGTTCCATCAGGGTCAAAAGGTGAATTTGGATCGCCTGCATCAATGCAGGGAGATTTCGTATCATCAGGGATAGGGAAATTAGCCCAGCTTAAGTGGAAGTTACCGGTTGCCGGGCCTGCAAATAATGGGTCTGCGTCTATGTTGCCTGTTCCGGTCCAGCCACCTTGTATATCGGAGTAAGTTGCTGTTGCCGAACCCGATTCAATATAAATCTCTTGTGGAGAATCATTCCAGAGAATACAGTTTAATAAACTTGGATTGGAATCAAGATAACAGTAAATCCCACCACCAACAGAAGCAAAATTCTCTGTTATTGTAACATTAGTCAAACTCGGATTGGAATTAATAAAACAGTAAATTCCACCTCCTTTATAAGCAGAATTCCCTGATATTATAACATTAGTCAAACTTGGATCGGAAATATTAGTACAAAAAATTCCCCCACCATCATCAGAAGCAGAATTCCCTGTTATTGTAACATTTTCCAAACTCAGATTGGACTGAAATGAACAGCAAACCCCTCCACCATCAGTAGCAGAATTCCCTGTTATTGTAAGATTTTCCAAGTCCGGACTACTTGAACTCACACAGTTAATTCCACCTCCTCTACTTGCATTGCCATTCTGAATAGTCAGGCTTTCTATTGAAAAGTTATCATCATTATACGAGGTTAAAATCCCACTTAATCCTTCTCCATCCAAAATAGTGGAATCCTCATCCTCTCCTTGCAGAGAAACATAACTTCTGCAATTTAATGAAAATATCTCCCCTGTAAGTGATGGAGAGAAAGTTCCATTTGATATATAGATTGTATGAGGATTTGTATTGTCTGCAATTATCTTTGTAAGTGCGTAAGAAATTGTAAGTAATGGCTCATCAGGAGTTAGTCCACTATTATCATTAGAACCACTCGGGTTTACATATAAATCCTGATTAAGCGGTTCTACTTTTGCATTTTGAATATTAAAGGTAAATTTTTCAATAGGATAAGCAAAATTATCATTTGCTTGTAAAACAGTAAAGGTATCAACAATAACATCTATAACCGGGCAATTAGAAACATATAAATCATTTCCCACACCTGCATAATTGAGGAATAAATTACAGCGTTTATTACTATCAAAACTCGGAATAGAATTAATTCCACAGTAAATTCCACCTCCACTTTTATCATAGGCATAATTACCTGTTATTGTAACATAAGCCAAACTCGGACTGGAATTAGAATAACAGTAAATCCCACCTCCATCAGAAGAAGCAGAATTAGCTGTTATTGTAACATTATCCAAACTCGGATTGGATTCTTTACAGTAAATCCCACCACCATCATCAGAAGCAGAATTCCTTGTTATTGTAACATTATCCAAATCCGGACTGGAATTAACACAGTTAATCCCACCTCCCTTATTAGCATTGCCATTCCTAATAGTCAGGTTTTCTATGGAAAAGTTATTATCATTATTAGAAGTTAAAATCCCGCTTAATCCTTCACCATCTAAAATGGTCGAATCCTCATTCTCGCCTTGCAGAGAAACATAACTTCTACAATTTAATGAAAATATTTCCCCTGTAAGTGATGGAGAGTAAGTTCCATTTGATATATAGATTGTATGAGGATTTGTATTGTTTGCAATTATCTTTGCCAGAGCATAAGAAATCGTAAGTAATGGTTCATCAGGAGTTAGTCCACTATTACAATTAGAACCAACAGGGCTTACATATAAGTCATGATTGAGCGGTTCTACTTTTGCATTTTGAATATCAAAAGTAAAATTATCAATAGGATAAACAAAATAATCATTTGGTTGTAAAACAGTAAAAGTATCAACAATTACATCAATAATACGACAATCATTCGCATATAAATCATTTCCAACATCACCTGCGTAATTGAGGAATAAATTACAGCTTTTGTTATTATCAAAACTAGGACAAGAATTAGAAAAACAGTAAATTCCACCACCATTGGAAGCAGAATTTGCTGTTATTGTAACATTAGTCAAACTCGGATTGGAACTACTACAGTAAATTCCACCACCATTAGAAGCAGAATTCCATGTTATTGTAACATTTTCCAAAATCGGACTGGAACTATAACAGAAAATCCCACCACCACGAGAAGAAGCAGAATTCCCTGTTATTTTAACATTAGACAAAATCGGACTGGAACTACTACAGTAAATTCCGCCACCATTAGAAAAAGAATTACTTGTTGAAGCAGAATTACCTGTTATTGTAAGATTTTCCAAAATCGGATTGGAATTACTCCGACAGAAAATTCCACTTCCTCTTGAAGCAGTATTACCTGTTATTGTAACATTATCCAAACTTGGACTGGATTCATCACAGTAAATCCCACCTCCATCTAAAGCAGTAGAATTCCATGTTATTGTAACATTTTCCAAAATCGGATTGGAATTATTCTGACAGTAAATTCCACCACCACTAGAAGAAGCAGAATTACCTGTTATTGTAACATAAGCCAAAATCGGATTGGAATTATCCTGACAGTAAATTCCACCACCACGAGAAGAAACAGAATTACCTGTTATTGTAACATAAGCCAAAATCGGATTGGAATTATTCCGACAGTAAATTCCACCACCACGAGAAGAAGCAGAATTCCCTGTTATTGTAGCATTTTCCAAAATCGGATTGGAATTATTCCAACAGCAAATTCCACCTCCACTAGAAGAAGCGGAATTCCCTGTTATTGTAATATAAGACAAAATCGGGCTGGAATTATTACAAAAAATTGCACCACCATATGTGTCGTATCCATCACCAGTTGCTTTTCCAAATTCTAAATTACAATAAACAATTTCTGAACTATCTTGTCCATTTGTATTTGTATCCCAAAATCTCAAACTAAGCCAGCCTGTTAAGGTATCCTGTGCAGTAAAAACAATGGTATCAGTTAGGGTTCCTTGTGCTAATATTCGTCCGTAAATGTTAAATTTATAATGCCCGGAGAAAAGCACCTGCACTCCGGGCTCAATTGTTAGTTCATCACCAAGCTGAATGCTTATTTCGCCATCAATAATATAGGGGCTGTTTGCAAAAGCCCAATTGCCGCTAACATCGCCGGCAGGGATGTGTGTATCGGCAAAAGAAAAAGCAGTAATTGCAAATAAAAACGTAATAAGAAATGTTAATTTTTTCATGATAAGTAAAATTTAATTTAATAAATTTAAATGCTCAATATTTTTGTTTGATATCGTATCGTCGCCGTAGAGACGTTGCATGCAACGTCTCTACACCATGCAAAAACTGTACATCATGCAATGATCTGTTTTGGTTTTTCCGTTTCATCATTTCATTTTCCATTATTCTGCATTTTCCGGTTTTATAAATTCCAAAACCTCACTCCATTCGGAGAAGCCCCTTGCATTACGGGCTCGTAGCCGATAAAATCTTTTGCCTGCGGGTGCTTTGTAGGTAAAACTTGCCGAATCACCGCTATAAAGTTCTTCCCAAATATCATTTCCTTCGGAATAAACCAATTGATAACTGCTTACCTTTGAAGCTTCATTCCAATATATTGTGAGTTCCGGATCATTCCATTCAACATTTAAACCTATGGGTGCATCGGGTTGACCGCCTCCGCGTTTTTGGGTTAATGGTGCAAATCCAAGCAAGGCCAGCATAGGTGAATAAGCTCCCCAGATCAGTTTAGCCATCTGATATACAAGTCGAAGTTTTTGCGAATCTTCGTTATAAACTGCCTCAAGTGCATCGTAAGCCTCAGCCGATTCCTGTTTTTCTTTTTGTGCTTTGTGCCATTGATCCTCAAAATCAACTCCCGCATCGGCAAGCTTTGTAGCTAAAGCTTCGGGAAGAACACGTAGATCTCCGGCTTCTCTCAGCCTGTTCGATGTTTCAATTATTTGATCGATTAATTGTTTTAAACCTGCACGATTACGTGGAGTTAATCCGCCAATACCATATTCATCTATAATTTCTTTTCCTTCTTCAGTGTCTTCAATCAAAGCAAGAAGCACTTCTTTTATATTTATTACGAGGCTTCTTGCTTCATTGAAAGCTTTTTGATATGCCTCGAAGGCAACATCCCTTTCTCCTTTTTCGACACCTGCCGAAACCCTCTTTGTCGTCCATAAATCATAGGCTGATGTTCCCCAACTTAGAAGTGTTTCCGACAAACCAAGTTCTACCGAGTGCGTTTCTATGTTGTTACTCAATAGCGAAAGCCTGTCGCTTCTGCGATTATAAGTATCATGTGTAAATCCATTGTCGAGTATTAATGACATATTGTCCTTTGTTTATTGAATTGATAATAATTGTCTTAAAAGCTGCACTTCAGGTAATAAAATCTTGTCAGCATACGACAAAATCTTGCTTACAGTTGGTAAAATCTTGCCTACATTCGATAAAATCTTTCGTAGGCTGACGAATGTAAGGCCTCTTCTATGGCATGTAAGAGGTAGATTGGCGTATGTTATGCCTCTTCTATGGCATGTAAGAGGTAGGCTAGCAAATGTTATGCCTCTTCTATGGTATGTAAGCAGTAGGCCGGCGAATGTTATGCCTCTTCTATAGCTTGCAAGCAGGAGGCTGGCGAATGTTATGCCTCTTCTATGACATGTAAGCGGTAGACCGGCGAATGTTATGCCTCTTTTAAGACATGTAGGCCGTAGGTTAAGGCCTGCAGGCAGTTGGCTGGCTACTGCAGACTGTAAACTGAGGATTGCTGACTGTAATTTGATGATAGAATAAAGTCGAATAAGGCATATAAGTTTAATGCTTATATCTGCATTGCTTTTATTAAAAAAATTCTTCATCGTCTTTTAATTTTACAAGATTGCCTTTTCCTCCTTCATTAAAATTCTATTCTTCTTCAAAAAGTATTAAACCTTGCTATGTTGTAGCAGAATTGCTAATTCACATAGTAATTATTTATACGAGATTTGTTAGGCTTTTAATAGAGATGACTCGCTATAATTAATTCATCCGGTTATCATTGGTGGGAATAAAAGCCTGACATGGTTCGTATCTTTATTTTTTCTTTATATAAAACAGTGTAAAATTATAACAATATTTTTGAAAAAACAAAAATTTTTATAATATATTTTTCGTATCCTGAACTCAGTAAAATATAAGTATTAAGAAATTAAATTGCAAATTTACTGAGTTCTGAAATTATTAAATGGCTATATTGTTAAAGCAAAAAAAAAGCTGCCCATTGGACAGCTTTCTTTTTGTTTAAAACTTATTATTTAATAGTAAGCTTTTGTGTTTCTATACCAACAGCAGTTTCAACTCTAATAACATACACACCTGATTCGAAATTGCTTGTATTTATTTCCGTGCTATTTCCTTCATAAAGAGATTGACCAACATAGTTAAATATTTCTACATTGATTAATTGATTTGGTGAAGAAATTCTTATCATGTTTGTTGCCGGATTTGGATATATCACTAAATCTCCTGAAAGCATTGAAGCTTTTGATATGTTAACAATACTAAACTCTCCGTCATTGCAAGGATAAACATTTGACACATAAGAATTATATATTGCTTGCATTTCAAATTCCGTATTGAAAATTTCATTATTTGAAAATACCTTTAATGAAATTGGATTTCCTGATTCATAACCTTTGCCACTAATTAAAGTACTAAATACCGGAAGTTCGTTTTCAAATGCATTTTTAGAGTTAATCCTTGTTGCTCCAACCATTTTTTCACCATCATAAGCTGCAACTTCATCACCAATTTCTAAGCCTTCGATGTAAAGCGTATAAACTGTTTCGGCGGGATTACCACTTTCAAAATTAAAATTAACCGGTAACATCCTTATTTTACCGCTTGATTTTGATCCTAAAATATAAATTATTTCGCCATCAGCAAACATTTTCACAAGATAACCTTCGCCCGGCTGACAATCGCCAATTCCATTAACCCAGTTCGGGCCAATTTTGCGTAATGTTTGACCTTGTGAATTTCTAATAAAATCAAGATCATCACCTATTATTGTAGCAAATGCGTCAAGGGCATTCATTGGATCTTCGGGAAAATAACTTACAAACTGAAATCCTGCTTCAACCGGAATCGGGGTGCTCGGATTTATTAAAGAGCCGTTAATTGTAAATGAATCGTCGGCGAACATTTTCACTAAGTAACCTTCATCAACTATCCAATCGCCTATGCCGTTAACCCAATTCGGGCCTATCTTTCTTAATGTCTGGCCTTGCGAATTTCTTGCAAAATCGAAGTTATCATTCAATATGTCAGCCATTACAAGCAACATATCAGGATTATCAGGTATAATATAGGATGAAATAAATTGGAAACCAAATGTTAAATCGAAAGTTTGTGAACCCGATGCAGATAAGAAATCGAGGTTAACAAGGCTATATTCGCCATCGCCGATAGGGAATACATCTCCAGTGTAAGCATCGCCGTAAGGATCGAATAATTCTATTTCAAAATTATCAGCTTCGAGGTCTTCGCTTGCATCCCAGCATTTAAATGAATAAGAATTTCCGGCTAAATAGCCAGGCCCGCTTACCAGAACGCTGAAGGCAGTTAAATCGTTCTCAAACTGATTATCCGGAGTACAAACTTGAGTTAAATCAAACAAACCAACCATAAGCTCACCATCGAAAATTGCAATTTGATCACCTGCAACTAAATCTTCGCCTTCAAGACTTGCACCCGAAATATAAATTGTCCATAAAGGACTTGAGGGATCACCGCCTTCAAATTCCCAATGAGGTAGAACAGTCATAACTTCCATTGAAACCGGAACTATAACTTCGGGATGAAGAGGGTCGTTGCTTTCAATAACAATCTCTGCTTCATAAAATCCGCCTATAAGTCCTGTGGAATTAAAACTCACATCGATATACTCCGAATTTCCAGGCTCAATTATTCCTGCTGCCGGATTAACTGACAGCCAATCATAAGATGTGCTTTCACCTAATTCGTAACCAACAACAGCAGCGCCCTGTCCTAAGCAAATCAGGGTATATGTTCCGGGGAATATGTCTTCCTGTAGAGCGAGTCCGCCTGCAATAGCATCAGCACCAATATCACTGCTTACATCATGAGTTACACCTGTTGCAGAACCTGTTTCAATCGACCATTGTGAAACCCAGCAACCTCCACCTGTAGTTGTTCCTTCGAACAACCATAAAAACGGGCCACCATCAGTAAACATATCATAAGCCAAACCGTAAATACTCGGTGAATTACCAATTGAATTTAACATTCCACCTGTACGATCAATCAAAACAATATCACTTGACCAGTTATTTGTCCAGAAAGCATCAAACTCATCGTCATAAGCAATTGCACGGCCTGCATCGGCAGAGAAACTTATTTGACCTATTAAAGTTTGAGTTTCAAAATCCATTTGGTATATTGGTGAAGAGGCAGCACCTCCATAAAAATATTCACCATCGTAAGCCATATCCCTGATACCTGAAACTCCCGGAATTTGGAAAGTTTCAATAGGGTTTCCGTCCAAGTCAAATTTCAACAGGTCGCTTGAATTCCATACCGAAGTATAAATAAATTCACCATCGCATTCAATACCTGCCTGAGAAACAGCAGATGGAACCTGATCGAACATAAACTGAATATCCCAAATTTCATCGGTAAAAACAGGCCTTTGCTGATTTGAATTATTCATAATTTCAGAAAAGAGGTGGTCAATTACCTTCTCAGAAACTTTGTAATCAATTTTTGCTTCTATTGCTTCGGGGCCACCCGTATAATCGATTGAGATATCGAATTCAAGTTCGCCCATTCCGGTATTTTCAATTTGCATTTCATCGTTATAGGTTTGATCGGGAAGTATTTGAATAGAAAAACTATTTGGTGTAACAGAAATTTCAGGGGGATAATCCCAGAAAACACTTACTGGCCCGGCAGGATCGGATTCACCTTCAGGATAAAAAGCAGTAACTTCATATTGATAAGTTCCGTAGTCGGGGAGAAAATCATTATAAAATTTATTCATAGTTGAATCAATAAATTCACCATCTCTGTAAATGTTAAATCCAATTAAATCACGGCCTAAATCCTGAGTATTGTAAGAATATTGATTCCCATAAACAGGATCGGGAGCTTTTTCGGTTCCAATTATTTCTCCGTTCATAGAATTTCCATCACATATCTCACTATCACCTGAATAAATATTTCTAATTACATTTTGTTCAACTTTTCCAAAAGTATAATTATCAGCCATTGGATTAAGCATTGCATAATCATAGTCTGCTTGCCCGTTTGTTGAAGCATCATACATTAATACTCCAACTTTTCCGTTTAAAAAAGTTTCATCGAAATAAGTGCCCTGCAAAACTCCATTGAAATATATATCCATATAACCGTTAGAGAATACGACTTTTAAAACATTCCACTGACTATAACCGGGAATTAAATCGGTGCTTGTTTCCCACTCCTGTAAATATGTGAAATTACCGCCAACATATTTTCCTAAGCACCATCGTTGCCAATTTGATGAGGTTCCAATGACTAATCTATAACCGTTCAGCCACTTGCCATCGCCGGCAATAGCTGTCGGATCACCGTTGAACCATAATCCCATAAGGTTGCTGCTCCCTGAATTTTTTCGCATTTTAACTTCATATTCATAGTTTGAATACTCATTATCGTAATAACTTGAAGTATATTTATAGGAATCATTTGAAACCTGATAATAATTATTTGCAACTGTCCAATGTCCCGTTACGGGAATCCAGTTATCAGCTACACCATCTTCAAAATTTTCGTTAAATCCGTCTCCGGAAACATAATCCCAGCTAAGTTCGACTTCACCCGTAACGATATCCAGTTCTGCTTCAAGGTTGGTTGGTGGAATAAGTACTGTTGTATCATCTGCAACATTGGGTTTAATAAGAATTTTATTTTGCATATTTGAATTATCACCTGTAATAATAGGTGAAGCAAAATGCATTGAAATAAATCCCAACATAAAAATTAATATCAGAAACACTTTAAAGAATCTGTAAAACTTTTTCATAAGATATTGAATTTAAGTTAATAAATAGAAACATAAGCAAATATAGGAAATATTTGTTACTGAACAATGAAAAATATTATATATCTAAAGAAATCTTTTTTTATTTGTTGAATCCGGTTGGAGGTTTATGATAAAGTTAATTCATTAAATGCAGGTAATCTGATTTGTTTTGCAAGAAATTGAGTTTTGAATTTCCAAATTCAATTATTCCCACATCTACTTAATTCTATATGAATTGAAGAGAAAGGTTTATTCAATAGACCTCTTACTATGAATTACAGCCTTTTCAACACTTTCTCTTGAAGGTTTTTCGCCTGTCCATAAATATTTTGCCCAAACTTTACAATCGTTAAGTAGAAGAATTAAAACAGGAAAAAACAATAATAAGAATGATGTCCCGAACAAAACACCGTAAGCTAATGAAATTGCCATCGGTTTAAGAAATTCAGCCTGAAAACTTCCCTCTAAAATAATAGGGTATAAGCCCACTGAAGTAGTAATTGTAGTAAGAACAATAGCACGGAATCTTGCAAGGCCTGCCTCAAAAGCAGCTTCTTTAACTTTAAGGCCTTCAATAAGCAGGGAATTATATTTTGCAAGAAAAACAATAGCATCGTTAATAATTACACCGGAGAGTGCAATCATACCCCAGGCACTTAATAATGAAACCGGAAGGCCTTCGATTCCATGTCCCCATGAAGCTCCGAGCCAGGCTAAAGGTATCATCATTATGACTATAATTGCTTGTGAAAATGATTTAAAATGAATCATAATAAGTAAGATCATTATAAGAAATGCCATCCCGAAATACTTCATCATTTGTTCACTTGTTTCATCGCTGTCGCGTTGCTGGCCCTGATACTCGACATCAATATTCGGATATTTTTTCAATATCTCGGGTAGAATATCAAGTTCAATTTTCTCAATAATCGGCGGAACAGGATCAAGTGGATTAACTAATTCGGCATCAATCCTAACCTCACGTTGGCTGTTAAACCTGTTAATGGTAACAGGTCCGCGATCAATTTCATAATTAGCAAGTTCGGAAAGCGGAAATTCGCCGGTTCGGGTCTTGATCTTCATGTTTTCGAGTTGACCGATATTCAATCTTCCTGTTTTTGGATATCTCACCCAAACTCTTAATTCATCTTTACCATGTTGAAGCCTTTGCGCCTGCCCACCAAAGAAACCCTGCCGAATTTGATTTGTAATTGAAGTCTGATCTAATCCGAGAAAATATGCTTTGGGTTTAAGTTTTAATTGTACTTCTCTTTTCCCCAAAGCGTTATTATCAGAAATATCCCCGATTGCTTTAATTTCCGTCATTCCATCAATAAGCATTTTTTTAGCTTCGGTAAGAGTATTCAGATCATTTCCTAAAAGGCTAATTGAAATAGGTGTTCCGAAAGTACCACGTCCGGCAATTTTCAGTTTTTCAGCCTCTTTAACTATTCCTATTTTATCTCTGACTCTTTGAATAATATCATAGCTCGAAGAACCTGTTTCTTCTAAATCATGAAGTAAAACGAAAATATTACCTGCATGGGCTCCATTCTCCTGTCCGTTAAATGCACTTCCGGTTGATAAAAATGTATAATCTATATAGTTAATAGTATCATTACTCTCATTTCTCATATCTTCGTTTACTTCCCAAATTGCATTATCGAATTTTCTCAGGAATGTTAAAGTTTGTTCTTCGCCTGAACCCGGAGTAAAAGCCACTTCGATAGTAAATTGGTCAAACTGAATAGCAGGAAAGAAAGTTGATTTAATTAATCCTCCATTAAACAAACCTACCGTAATAAGAATTAAAGAAATAGGAATTATAGCCGAAATCCATTTCCATTTAATTACTTTTTTAAGAACAAATCCATAGATATTATGTTTTAAATAATTTACAACTTTATCAAGCCGTAATCGGGTACGTGCACTCAATGAAGATTTGTCACCTGATTTTAATATATGTTTGTTTCCAATGTGTCCGGGTAATACCAAAAAAGCCTCAAATAAAGAGAAAGCAAGACTAACTACAACAACAAATCCCATTTCGTACATAAACTCCATCCTCCCTTCAATAAAAAATAAAGGTGAAAATGCTACAATTGTTGTTGTTATTGATGTAAGTACGGCGGGGAGAACTTCCATTGTACCATCGATTGCTGCCCGTTTCGGGCTTTTACCCCGTTCAAAATGAGTATAAATATTTTCGGCAATAACAATTCCATCATCCACTAAAATACCTACAACCAGTATCATACCAAAAAGCGAGATCATATTTATCGTAACACCGTAAAAAGCAGCTACAATAAACATTCCCAGAAAAGAGGCGGGTATTCCCCATGCCACCCAAAACGAAACTCTTAGGCTTAGAAACAAACCTAATGTAATCAGAATCAGGAACAGTCCGATAAAACCGTTTCTGTAAAGTAAATTTAACCGGATACCTAAAACATCAAGAAAATTGTAAGTAACATAAAGTTTTGCACCTGAATGCTCTTTGTTAAAGCTCTCAGTATATTCAGTACAAAATTTTTCAATAGCAGCAAGATCTTCCTCAGGAAGTTTAAAAACACCTATCGAAACCGCTCGTTTTCCATTCATATATGATTCGCTCGGGACATCGGAAAATTGCAGTTTAACATTTGCAACATCTCTTACCCGTATGTAGTTACCATCATCTGATGCTTTTATTACAATATCCCCGATTTCTTCAGGTTTAACACTACGGGTTCGTGACCTGATTAAAATTTCTTCGTCTTTTGATTTAATGGTCCCTGCAGAAATATCTCTGTTATTCAATGCTATTGCTCTGGAAATTTCATCGAATGTAATACCATATCTAATTAAATCGTCCTCGCTTATTTCAGCTGATATTTCGAGCTGTGGATAACCGGAAAGATTAACCTGAGAAATATATCCTGAATTTAAAAAGTCAGTTTCGATTTGTTGTGCATACTTTTTCAAAGTAATAATGTCAACATCACCTGATAAACCCATAAACATAGCAAAGCTTGCAGCCCTTTGTTTGAAAACAATAGGCCTTTCGGCATCAACAGGTAAAGATGTAATACCATCAACAGCATTTTTGACCTCTGTTAAAGTTTCATCCAGGTCGTATTCTCCGGTAGTTGTAATCCTTACATTAGAAACATTTTCCATTGAACGGGAATTTACTTCTTTTATGCCGGAAATTCCTCTGATAGCTTCCTCAATTCTCACGGTTATAGCTTCATCCATTTCTTTTGGTGATGCCCCGGGATAATAAACATTAACATAAATGTCCTTAGTCGGAAATTCAGGGAAAAAGGATTTTTTCATGTTTAATAATCCAAATGATCCACCAATTATAAGAACAGCAATAATTAAATTACCATAAAAGGGATATTTTACGAATAGAGTTATTATTTTTTTCATCTGATCATACTTTTGTAGTTAGCACATTTTTAGTTGATTGAATTTTTAGAAATTGGAAATTAGAAATTTGCTACTCTTGAATTTCCAATTTCCAATTTCCAATTTCATTTCTACCTGATTATTTCAACAACATCACCTTCCTCAACATTTACAATAGGTACGATAACCAATTCTTCACCTTCATCTAATCCTGAAAACAAAAGTGTTTTTTCGTTTATCTTTATAATATCAATTTCTTTTAGTTTTAGTTTCCCGTCAACGACCGTAAAAACTTCATTAGTATTAAAAATGGCATTTCTCGGCATTTCCATTACATTATTAAGCGGTTTACCGGTAAATTCAGCAGTTAAATATAAACCTTCGTACAATTTTGTTTTCTTTGAAGAACGCATTGAAATAAAAACACTAATCGACTGAGTGCTTTTATTAACATAATCGGCAATTCTAACGACTTTGCCTTGCAACTTTTCATCAGATTGCCCGGTTTTGATTTTTACTTTATCACCAATTTTTATCCAGCTTATTTCATCAACCAGAATAGGAATTTCAAGTTCTAATTCATCAGTTCGAATTATTCTTGCAATTCGGCTACCTATATTTGCAATTGATCCCGATTCAAGCATAACTTCAGTATAAGCTCCATCGAATGGTGCATAAATTTCATATTTTGATAAATGGATTTCTGAAGCTTTAATTAAATAATAATCATTTAGGATGTTTCGGCTTGCAAGAAATATTTTTTGTTGAGGCGATAAAATTTCAGGTAAATCAGGAAGTGGGTTATCAATTTTTATTGAATTAAAAAAGGAAAGCCATGTCTGAAAATTTTCAGGATAATCTATTTTAAAATCAGGAAGTAAATTTGCAACCAGGTTTAAAAACCTGCTTTTAGAAGCTTTTAAATTATAAACAGCTTCTTTATTAAAAATCCTGATAAGCAAATCACCTTTGTGAAAGCTTTGACCCTTAATTAAAGTTGTTTCGGTGCTTAATATTTCACCCTGAACTTCTGAAATCACCTCAATTGTATTATAGGATCCCAGTCGCCCGCTTTCAACAATTACCGGAGAAATTTCCTCATATATTACAGGAGTTGCTTTAACATATATTACTGCCTCTTCAACTTTTGTGCTTGCGGGCAATTCCTTCAAACTATTGAAATAATTCATTAATAAAAATGATAAACCCAAAATGATAATAATGGAAACAACAACTATTAGTTTTCGCATTTTTATAAGTTTTAATGACTTTAAAATATAAACATTTATTTTTTCAAAAATAAGAATTTATTGGTTTCGGGAAAAATTTAGGAATAAATAATATTTTGATATGATGAGGATATTATTGGATATATAATATCTTTGTGTAACTTTGTGTAACTTTGTGTATTCTTCGTGTAACTCTGTGACCTAGATATTACAAATAGAGCCACGAGGAAAACACTAAGTTATACTGAGAAAAAAGAAAACATATTAACAAAATGAAACATAAAACACAGCACTCAAGGTTCTTAATAATTTTTTTATGGCTTATGAGCATACATTCAATATGTGTAGGAATTGCATTAATCACCTTCCCTATTCCATTAATAGCAGAATTCGGAATTGAAATTTGCAATAAATTTTTTCCTACTCAAAGCGGTGTTCTGCATATAATCATGGGTATCATTTATATTCTGGCAATTAAAAACTTAGATAAAAGCGATTTGCTGGTAATATTTTCAATAATCGTGAAATATATTGCTACTGTTTTCCTGGTTTCATATTTCATTTTTATGGATAAAGCATTAGTCATTTTACTTTCAGGTATTGTGGATTTTTTGATGGGATTAATACTTCTAATGTTGTTTAGGGCTTATAAAAAAATGCAAGTAATGGAATAATGAATGAATGACAAGACACTTAAATGTTGTTAAATTTATTAGTTAATTCAATGGCAGAAATATGGAATCAATAAAACTGGGAAAAAGTAATATCATATCCTCACGCATCGTTTATGGTTGTATGCGTATTGTCGGAGATAACTCACCTGATAATCGTAAAAAAGGAAAACAAGCTATCCGAACTGCAATTGAAGAAGGTTATACACACTTTGATCATGCAGATATCTACGGCAGTGGCAAATGTGAAGAATTGTTTTCAGAAATATTAAAAGAAAATCCTGAAGCACGTGAAAGAATTATCATCACAAGTAAATGTGGAATTAGAGTAAAAAACCATCCAAATGAAAATGATCCTGTACGTTATGATTTTTCAAAAGAGCATATTATAAAAAGCGTTGAAGGATCATTATCCCGATTAAGTGTTGATTATCTCGATATTCTCCTTTTACATCGTCCGGATTATCTTTTTAATGCTGAGGAAGTCTCCGGGATTTTCAATGCACTTCATGATTCAGGCAAAGTAATAAACTATGGAGTTAGTAATTTTAGTCCATCCCAGGTTTCCCTTTTACAATCATATTTATCTTTCCCTTTATTAATGAATCAGGTGGAAATTAACATTCACAACATTAATGCACTATTTGATGGCACCCTAGATCAATGCCAGGAATTAAAAATTACTCCACAAGCCTGGTGTCCATTGGGAGGAGTTGTCTATCAGGCATGGGGTAATACTTTTTCAAAAGAAGACAAGATTCGTATCAAATCTGAACTTGATTTACAGTCACGAAAATACAATACTGAAAATTGGATAATAATGCTTTCCTGGCTACTTAAACATCCTGCTAAGATTTTACCGATTATCGGAACGACAAATTCATCTCGAATTAAAGCTGCAAAACAAGCATTAAACATTGATTATAGTCGGGAAGATTGGTACAGATTGTTAGAAGCACGTAATTCTCATCCGGTTCCATAAAGCATGATAAAACATTAAATATTATGAGTATAAATGAAGTATTGAAATTTCAGAAGGATTGCTTCGCAAATTATATTAACGACAAATTTGCTCATTCTATCATTCATGCATTTAATCATTGATTTATGAAAAACAATCTGCCAACAATAATAGTTACAGGTGCTTCAGGTTTTGTAGGAAGTAATTTTATTAATTATGTTAAAGAAGAATTTTTCATTTTTGCCATTGCACGACGCTCAAGCACTGAAGCAAATATACCGGTTCACAGAAATATATTATGGATACAATGGGATATTTCAAACACAGAACAAATTGACGAAATTGCTGAATATCTTCATGATGAAGGCGATGCTGATTTCATGGTACACCTTGCCGGGTACTACGATTTTGATTATGAGGATAAGCCCGAATATCAAAAAACAAATGTAACAGGGACAAAAAATGTACTTGAACTTGCACGCAAAGTTCAGGTCAAGAGATTCATTTTTGCAAGCTCACTTGCCGCCTGTGAATTTCCCGAAAAAGGAAATATTATAAATGAAAAATCAGTAGTTGATGCTCAGTTTGCTTATGCAAAAACCAAGAAACTTGGCGAAGAATTCACAAAAGAATATTCCCGGTTTTTTTATTGTTCGGTAGTCAGGTTTGCGGCTGTTTACAGCGACTGGTGCGAATATGCTCCTCTTTACAAATTTTTGGAAACATGGCTTGGAAAAAAAGCCAACGCAAAAATTCTCGGCGGAAAAGGAGAGTCTGCTATCACGTATATTCACATTTTTGACCTGACTAAGCTATTATGCAAGATAATTCGTAAGAACCGCTTCTTACCCTCTTTTGACACCTATATTGCCAGCCCCGACGGATCATGTTCCCATAAAAGTTTATTTAAAACCTCCACCCGGGAATTTTTCGGGCAGGAAAAAAAACCTATGTTTATTGCAAAACCTGTTGCTGTTTTTGGAATAAATTTTCTATGGATTTTGTCATGTATCAAAGTTATTCCAAAACCTTTTGAACGCCCCTGGATGGGAAAATATATTGATAAAAAGCTTAAAGTGGATTCATCTTACACTCAAGCTACATTAGGCTGGAAACCAACTCCACGCTATCACATTCTTCGCAGATTGATTCATTTGTTAATAAACATAAAAAGCCATTCGAGTGAATGGAAAATGAAAAACGAAGCTGCATTATTAACAGTTACTCACAGGGTAAATCTCATAATTTACGAACAGATGTTAAAATCAAAAGAAGAAATCCTTACCAGGCTTTTTAATTATATCATCTCACCCGAAAACGAGGACAAATTTGATAAATACAGGTTCATAAAACCCAAAGATATTCAATCGCATTTAAACGCATTATATAATTTATTGCTTGCAACAATCAGGAGTGGCGATAAAAGTCTGATAATAAAATATATTGACGAAATTGCTTTCGAAAGATTTTCAGCGGGTTTTAAAGCTGAGATAATTTGTAATAAATTAAAAACCCTTAAAACATTAATTTTAAATGAATTTCTCTCAAAACAAGAATTCACCCAAATAAAACAGGAAATTCATGATAATATCATCTTGACTATCCAACTTGCCCAGGACGAAGTTGAAGATATTTTTGAAGAATATGAACAAAAACTATTTTCAGTTAAAGCTGAATTAAAAGATACTTCGGTTGAAACCGAATCCAGGCATAAATTAATTCTTAAGTTAAGTAAACCATATCAGAGCTATCAGGAAGCTGAAAAAAAATCTGATCAATCATCTGAACCCGTGCAGGATAATTATTTTGAAATGATGACGAAATAAAAGAAGAGTTTTTATTTTACAAAAAAATTGTTTCGTGCACACACGTCTTTTTGAAACAATGAATGTCGAACAATGAACTGTAATTTAACCAATTTACTGAGCAAGAGTAAACCTCAAACTAACGCCCGCATTTGTAATTGAAGTTCTGTATTGAGAGGAAACAAATGGTTTATTAATAACTTTATCAAAATACAACCGAACATTAAAACTTTGGCTAATAGCATAATCAGCTGTTGTGCTTATTGACATTATTTTTTGTCCGGCTGAAACCTGATCAATTTCTTCATCAATTCTACGTAAAACAGTTTTATTACTTCTGATTGAAAAATCGAATTTAAGATTTAAATCACTACTTACACTACTTCTCTGTCCGCTTCCTCCTGAAGATTTTATTCCGAAGTTTACGTTTTTAAAACGATATCCCGCACCTACAACCACTTCATTACTTGATACTTCAGTTAACTGATTATTAACAAAACTTAAGCTAAGGCTTCGTGATTTTTTTAACTCAAATTTTGTCAACAGATTATTATTCCATGTAACATCAATATTAAACAATGGGCTAAACTGCTCTGAAATTGATATTTGACTTATATCGTATTTGGGGAAATAATCACCGACATCATCTTTATTTATTGGAGATTCATCCAAATTCCCGTAATTAATTTGCGACATAAAACTACCTATTGAATAAGTCGAACGATAAGCATGAGAAATAGATATACTTCTAATATATTTCTTAAAAAATTCAATTTGAGATAAACCACTATAAGTAAATCTCCAATTTGGCAAAGGAATTTTGGGGAATTGAATAAGTGATGCATTTCCGGCCGGTGTCCCCCGATATGCAGCGAGAAATGATGGTATTAAGACATCCTGTGAAGTAGGCCCATAACCTTCCGGAAAACCTGTTGAATCCACATATTGGCCATTCCAGTTCGGATTGTCTTGTGCCAGCCGCATTGCAATTTGCAAACGGTATTTTTTCATATTATTAAAAGTCTCAGAGGTATTATCATCAGCGGGTTTTACAAAAGCCGTACCCCAGGTAATAGTTGAAATCGAAAAACTTCCACTCTCGGTTGGAGAAAATGATCTAAATTCTTCAAGAATTCTGTCATATTTAAAATATTCCTGATGATTCAAAGTAAATGAACGATCAGCAGTTAGTTCAATTTTCAAATCAGGAAAAGGTTCAATAGTTGCACGGGCATTTAAAGTATTTGTATGCTTTTTATAATAAGCCGTATTTAAGTTTGAATCATTTGTAATCCAGTTATTTCTTGCTGCATTATATCTAAAATCATCGCTCTGGCTACCAAAAATAAATTCTAAACCAGGAGCATTTAAACTCCAATTATTACCGAGAGCATTTGGTTCATATTTGAAACCCGGTAAGAAAATACCGTTACTTTCCGAATATGAAATTGAAGCATTTTTCACACCCATTAAAATTTTAAGGAAGGTATTTCCAATAATTTTCACATAGTTTACCCTGGCTTTTGTTTTGGTTGTATCTTCCTCCTGTTCAGGCGTTGGAACTCCTTGCATCCGCCTGCCGCCACCACCTCTGGAACCTCCTCCCCTTTGATTAACTTTTTTAAGAAAGCCAACCTTATTATATAATTTATCAAGAGTAAAGTTTCCGCTTATTTGTATGGTATTTGAATTTTCAATTTGGTTTCCAAGTTCATCCTGAATTGATTGTGGTGAGGCAGTCCAGTGATAACCTGTTTGATACCTTGCAGTTGAAGTAACCCATTCAAGTAATGGTAGTTTGTCAATTGGGATTTTATAATTTAATGCAAGGTTTTGTGTATAATGATTCAGAGTTCCAAATCCTAAAATCTCATTAATAACTGAATCCCTGTATTCCCGATATCCAATTTCGCCTTTTGTTCTATAATTATATGGTTCATCAATATAAGCATTTACATTAGCTGAAAAATCCATTGCCAATGATTTGGACAAGTCAAATTTCATATCATAAACCCTTGTCCAATCCCATTTTTTAACATGAGTAGGTTCAATTATTATTAAGGCATTACTTTTATTTCTTAGAAGTTGTCTGTTATACTCCCTATTCATTTCGGTTCTGAAAGAAAGCATTTTAGGTTCGAAATAGAAATTAAAATCCTTGATTAGCTTCAGCCACGAACTTTTAAGTATTTTAATTTTCTCAAAAGGCTTAACAAGCTTGGGTTGTGTGGTGTAAGTATAACCAAAACCTCCTCTGTTTATTTTTTTCAAATTATAAGAAATATCAATATTTCTGTTATAAATTTCAGAATAAGAATATGAAAAGTCGAAATTTTCGATATCATAAAACTGTGCTTTCCTTGAGGAGCCTCCAACTTTATCTTTTCTTACATTAATAAAGTTTATGTTTTTTCGCTGTGTGTAATCCTGAACCTTTGACAACACTGAATCTTTTTCGGCTTTTGATTCATAAGTATTAAGTTCATCCTGCAATTTTACATCAGGGTCCAGCGGATTATATTCTGGTGTAATCCTTCCTTCTGAATAGTCGAAATGCATTGGAACACGTACTCCCGATTTTTCGGGCAGGAATTTACCAAGTTCCAGGTTTGTTGAAATATCAAATTGAGTAACTGATTCTTTTTGAGTTTCATTAAGTTTCATATTCAAAGCACCAAAGCCGGCTGTACTATGCATTCCTGATAAAGTAACATTACCAAGATCGGCCAAATCGGCACTAATTCTTGCAGTTGCAGCCCAGCCGCCTTTTTTATTAAAACCGGTTAATCGTAATTCATTTACCCAAATTTCGGCACATTTTGGATGCCCGTCGTCTTCATCAATAAGAGTACGTTTTTTTGGATTACGTACTCCAATCATAATAGCATCAACATCACTGATACTCGGCATACCAACAACAGTAACTTTATTATTGCCATCATATTGAATAAATTCATCAGAGATAGTGATATGCGATCCGGGTTGCCTCATTGCCATATTTCGATGTTTTTTAACTTCAATCAATTTCTGAAGATCAATATCAAAAATATTACCCTCGGGCCATATTGCCTCCCTATCCTTTCCAATCCCCCAGGGTGTAAAAGTCAGTGGAACTTCATACTCATAATAATTCTGCGTAAAATCAGATCCGATTCGGATAAAAGCGGTAAGGTCACCATATTTTATTTGTTCATTTTCAAAGGATTTTTCTGCATGAACAAACATTTTCAAATATTTATACTGACGAAAATCAAATTCGGTTGTTTTATAAACTCCACGTGCATCTCCGTCAACAAGATCACAAACCTTAATTGACATTGCCTGTTCATTTAATCGTATTGAACTGGTTGTACCGAGGTTTCTTTCTCTTTCAATACCAGGGGGTATCATGTAAGGAACGGGATACCTTTCACCGTTTTCTTCAATATTTACTGCAGAAACATCAAATAATGTCTGATTTGTCTGATCATCAACAATATATTCACCTTGTGAAAGTAATTGCTCATTATATTTTCTCCACTCACCTCTGACAAGGTCTAAACTCGCAAAACGACATACAACAGGACGCTTAAAATTCTTAAAGAACATTCTTAAAAAACGGATCGACTTAAAATCCTGAATATTTCCGATAATTTTATCAGGATCGCGGATAGGAATTTTAAACTGATACCAGGTAACTTGTCCAAGCTTTTGATTTGGTAACGGAACTGACTCAATATACCTTATATCGGTAATATAATTTTCACCAACATTCATGTGAGCTTTGTCAAGATTCAGCTTGTATTGAAAATACCGTTCTGCCTCACTTAAAGTATTATCATTATTAATATCCTCAACATTAGGATCATTTGTTGAAGCAGTTGGATAGTTTTCGGGATTGATATTATCGGTAGGTGAATTTCCTTCCGGGCCATTGAATTTCTTATATCTTTCTAAAATACTTCTGTATAAGTTATTTTCATCATAATCTGCTCCCCTGAAATAATGATAATTATCTGATGAAGGATCTTCATTAGCATAAGCATATGCCGGAGATGCAATTCCAAATTCGTCCTGAATTTTCTGCAAATAATCATTAAAATACACTCTTTCATCTTCGGTTGATAGTCCGTCATAACCAACATCCTGAAAAATTCTGGATCCGGCAATATCACTAAAGCTATGCGTTAATGCCTGTAAATTAGGAACTCTTCCCCAGTCAGTACTATCAACATTTTCAACTAATTCAGTTGTAGGTAAACCATTTTCATAAGCCTTTCTTGAATCACGTAAAATATCCTCTGAAATATCTCCAAGATTGAAATATAATTGCCCTGTATTAGTTGAGTCCTCCATAAAAGGATCCATCATCCAAAATTCAATATATTCATAATTGGCAGCTTCAAAATCGGTATTATCAAATCGACGCATAATTCCTCCCCACCGTGATTCAGGGTCATTTAACATTCCGTTTTCATCAATACCTTTTGAATAGCCTGATCCTGATACATCGTAGTTATTAGGCCCTCTTTCGTTGGGGTAAAATGCAAGGTTGAGAATTGGAATATTTGTAGGAATACCATTCGGTACATCTTTATCGGGAAAAAGTTCGTTTTCTAAAACCTGCCGTACATAATTATTTGAAATTTCATTTTTGTCAATGTTTGGTGGCCTTAAATTTCCACGTTTATCGTAAAATAAAGGATCAATTACATACCACGAAAGAAGCGCACGATTTATTCCATAATCCAAACCTGTCCCAACTTTTGCTTCAGGAAACATATCAGCTGTTGTTTGATATTGTGGAGTACTTGCCATAAACCAATTATAAATTGAGGTCAAATCAAGTGTTGACTTACTTCCCTCAAAATCATCTACATAAGTTGTTCCGGCTTTACCTATTATTTTTGAATGTCCCGGAATAAAGTGTGCAAATTCACCATCGACAGAAACGCGCGAGGGTGTTTTTGTTGTAATAAACGGGAGCTTATCAACCATTTTAGTAATAAATCGTGATTCGGTTTGATAAGAGAAATCAAATCCCCAAATTGTATTTGAAATTGGATCATCTCCGTAAATAACTTTCTGTGTTAAAGGCTTTTCAGTTAAATTTAAAATTGTTGCTCCAACATTGAAATTCTCATCAAATTTATAATCAATGTGAGTACCCATCAATCTTTTTGTTTGAATATTAAAGAATGATGTACTTTCCATTGAAATATTTATCGGGGCACCTGAATTTAATATACCTTCATTAATAATTCGAACGCGGCCCAAAGTATAATCAACCGTATAATCGACATTCTCGGTCAGGGGGCGGCCACCTGCAGAAACAACTACTGATCCCTGAGGAACATTCAAAGCATTTAACGAAATTTCGGAACCAGCAGCAGATTTATAAAAACCTTCTATCACGAATTTATTTTTATCGGGAAATTGCTCAGCCCCTGTTTTTGTCATTGTATAGAGTGAATCGTAACAATATTTTTCGGCAAGATCGGGATCGTTAAGTTTTTTTCGCAGATAACTCCCAAAGGGTTCAAGCATAGTAAAATAAACCCTACCATTGGAAGATTGGATTGTCCCACCGGCAGTGGCTGCATTATTTATAAAATCAAAAATTCCATCAGGGGGAGGATTCAATTGCGGATCGAGATTGTCAAAATTGAGAACTCTGATTAAAGGCACACCCCTAACACCTTCCGGCCCTTCTGTAAGATATCCTGTTGGAACACCATTATCATTCCCGGAATATAAAACATTTAAAATAAACCCATCGCTGTTGACCTGGTAAGCACCCATTGAATAAACATTCTTCATCATTAAATCCCACATGGGAATTCTTGTGTTCAATGAGGTGCTTTTAAGCAACTTAACCATCAAACAATTAGGAGCGACAATCCCCTGATCAGAAAACTCACCAACCTGAAAAACCGTATCATAACCAATTACAGTGTATTGATAAGCTATGGCTAAAGTCTGATCGGAATTAATTGATGAATGCAATGAAATAAAACCCAGTTTTTTATTGAATGAATATTCGGATGCAGATAATTTTCGTGCACTTTCAACTTTTTCAAAATCCTGGCCGGGAGTGAAATTAAAGGTTCCCTTTAAATAATTTGTAACTGTATTAATATTTCTGATTTGACTTGTATCAATTCTTGAAACTAAATCGTTTGAATTATTTGAGGGTAAAACATTTCCGGGTATTGGATTAATTTGGCTATTATATGGATCGTTTTCACCAAGGTCCATAAGTGCAACTACGTTTCGGTTCTCGGTTACTGCTGCACCTATATTCGTAACCCAAACTTCTATTTTAGTAATATTTACGGCAGAAGAAACAATTGGTAGTTTAGCCAAAGCATCTTCGTAATGATCACGAAAATATTGAGCAAGAAAGAAATGTTTATTGTCTTCATAGTCACTCGCTTTTAGTTCAAATTCACTTGTTTGTGCACCCCCCTGAACCGTAATATTTGAAGACTCGCCTTTTTGTTGAGAAAATACCGTTGTTACTGTTGCACGCCCGAATTGCAATTTTGTTTTTATCCCGAAAAGGCTGTGCGCTCCTGTGATAAGTGT
This sequence comes from uncultured Bacteroidales bacterium, assembly GCA_964462015.1. Classification (GTDB taxonomy): domain Bacteria; phylum Bacteroidota; class Bacteroidia; order Bacteroidales; family JAEINX01; genus JAEINX01. Next base: position 32,658 of record CAYWXI010000005.1, read on the forward strand.
TGAATTGAGAGGTAAAGTAACATCGCCCGCTTCAATCAATTTAATAATTTCATCCTCTTTGCCTTCGTATTTTAATTGAAGTTTGTTTTCAAAATCAAAAGTTGCTTCGGTATTATAATTTGTTTTAAATTCAATTTTATCACCTATTTTGGCGATAACATTCATTTGAATTTTTTCTTGAAAATCGAAATTGATCTGTCGTCGTTGACGAACATTCAGAGTTGGGTCATCTCTCGAATTACCTCTGATACCAAATGATAATTCGGCAGAACCGTTGGGGCGAATATCTATTGTATTGCTACCAAAAATTTTCTCAAATGCAGCACCTCCAATATGGATTTCGGGAATTATTCCGGTTCGCTTATCGGCACCAGAGGCTTTTGCCCGCTCTTTCCAATACTTTTTCAATGAATTATCTATATCATAATTCAAATATTCATCAAACGACATTGAGGTCGGTGGCCTGTAGATCAGGCTTCCAATTTTTTTTGTTAAAATGTAGCGATTTGTTTGTGGATCGTATTTTACCTCGGTTGTGATATTAGGAGGATCATTAAAAAAAATCGGATTCGATTGCTCTTCGGTTAATGGAATTCCATCATCATTATCAAATGGATAAATTAAATCAATTGCAGTAGTATCGCCGCTTTGAATTGTGTCGGGAGGAATTAATAAATAATCGGAATCAAAAGATGTTCCAATGCTAACCGGTGTTCCCAAAACTGTAAAAGACAGGAAAAATACGATTGAAATTTTTAGAAAATGTTTAATAATCCGCTTCAAAGGAAATATTTGAGTTTTTACCTGATTTCTAAGTTATTAAATTATTAAATTACACAAAAAATAAAATCCAAAAGAAATTAGATTATAGTACTTTTAATGCTTCTTTTATTAACTGTTCAACACTAATTTCTTCTTCGCTTTTATTCAATTTTATTATTTTATTTATTGTATTTTCAGCAATACTTTTCTTAAAACCAAGCATTGTTAATGCTGATAACGCTTCTTCTTTTTTAGTATTGTGTATTATTCCCAAATTTTCGGTGAAAACGCCTTCTTTTTCTAACTTATCTTTCAGGTCGATAATTATTCTTTGAGCTGATTTTGCACCAATACCTTTAACGGATTGCAATATTGAAACATTCTTAGAAATTATTGCTTCAATAATTTCATTAATTGCAATTGAAGAGAGAATAAGGATAGCCGTATTTGCTCCAATTCCGGATACAGATATTAAATGACGAAACAATTTGCGTTCTTCCTGATTAGCAAAACCGAATAACATTTGCGCATCTTCACGTACTACGAAATGAATAAACAATCTACAAATGTCTTTGTCCTTAATCAATGAAAAAGTATTTACGGAAATGTTTATAAAATAACCAATTCCATTTACATCAATAACAACATAAGCAGGATTTTTTTCTACAATATTACCTTTAATATATGAATACATATTTTGATTTTTGTTTGTTTATGCTACTACTCATGTGTCTTAATAAACGTAAAGCGGCTATGGGCTATAATTTGTTGTTACCAGTCCTGTTTTATTTTCCTTTTCCAATTTTATAACCAATTCTTGGTCTGTTTTCGTTAAGTACTTCTTGTTGCATTAACTCTTTAATCGCCTCAAAAATCAATTTGAATTGGTTGTCATATTTTGATTCTAACTTCAATATTTTTTTTTCCAATTCTTTATTGGTCGATAGTATTTCTCTTAGTTTCACAAATGCTCTAACTATTAACACACTTGTTTCGATTGCGGTCGGCGTATTTAAAACATTTGCTAACATTATTGTTCCGTATTCTGTAAATGCATACGGATTGGTTCTGGAGAATTTAAGTTTCACAAGGTGGTCGCAATTTGCGATAACCTCTTGTTTTTCATTACTTGTTAATTGAAACATGAAGTCTTTAGGAAAACGGTCCTTATTACGTTTTACCTGTTCATTCAGCCTACTTGTCTTTACACCATATATTTCCGCTAAATCACTATCAAGCATTACTTTATGCTCTCTTATAAATAATATTGCTCTATCAATCTTTTCAGTTGGTACTAAACTTTTATTCTCCATAGTTTTAAGGTAGTCGCATTTTGAGATATCCTCGGTAAATTTTTAAACTTTCATTATGAAACATTTTTCTTTTAACATGGCTGGTAATTGTATTCTGTATGTCAATTTTATAATTTATTCATTCTTAAATATTCTCAAATTGGTCAAACTCGACCACTTTAATATTGGTGTTTAATTTCCAAATTAAAACAAAATGGAATATGGAGTTTTAGAGTGTTGGAAATTCCTGAAAATCTATTGAGTTTATTTTCCATCACTCCACTACTCCACTATTCCATCACTCCATTTCTCTTTTATCAGGAAACTTCATTAATTGCCCAGTCAAGAGCATTATCAAGCATTTTCTGTGGAGGAGCTTGAATGAAACCCTCATCAGTTAATTTTTGGGTCATATCTCTTGAGTGTTTAATATCATTTTTAGCAATTTCGTAAGCTTCATCCCAAGTCATTTCAATTCTGGCAACACCATCTTTAATTGCTTGCATTGCAACATCGGCCGATTCAACAGGAAATACCTCTGCATCATCCATAGTCGGGACAATATTCTCGGGATCAATTCCACGTTTTTCGGCAAAATCGGCAATTGAGTGAGCAGCGGCTATTGCCATATTGTCAGTAATTTTTTTTGCTCTAACCATTAAAGCACCTTTTAAAATCCCGGGAAATCCAAGTGAATTATTAACCTGGTTAGGGAAGTCGCCCCGACCTGTGGCAACTATATGTGCGCCGGCTTCCTTTGCGGCATAAGGATAAATTTCAGGAACAGGGTTAGCACAAGCAAAGACAATTGGTTTCTCACCCATAGTTTCCACCCATTCAGGTTTTACTACATCCGGGCCGGGTTTTGATAATGCAATTAAAACATCGGCATCTTTCATTGCCTCTGCAAAATCATCAATTTTATCAGGATTTGTTGATTCACAAAGTTCCCATTTACGATAAAATCGTGTATCGGCTTTTATATCTTCCCTTTCTATATGAAGCGAACCTTTTGAATCGAAAATAATTAAATTCTTAGGATCAGCACCATCAGCAATGATCAATCGGGCAATTGTAGCGTTTGAAGCTCCGGCTCCAAGCAAAACAATTTTTACTTCTGACATCTTTTTATTTACAAGTTTTAAAGCATTAATTAACCCCGCAAGAGTAACACAGGCTGTTCCCTGTGCATCATCGTGCCATACAGGAATATCACATTCTTCACGTAAGGTATCTAAAACTTTATAACAATTTGGTTGAGAGATATCTTCAAGGTTTACAGCGCCGAAACTCGGTTGAAGCATTTTCACAAATTCAATAATTTTGTCTGGATCTTTTTCACCTTTTTCATTTGTACTGTCCATACAAAGTGCAACACCGTCAACACCTCCAAGATATTTCATTAAAAATGCTTTTCCTTCCATCACGCCAAGCCCACCAGGAGGAGAACAATCTCCATCACCTAAAACACGGGTCGAATCACTAACTACAGCAACCAGATTTCCACGATTGGTTAATTGAAAAGAAGTAGCACAATCATCGCGAATTGTTGTAGAAATTTTTGAAACACCGGGAGTGTACCATACATTAAACCAGTTAAAACCGGGAACGGGCGCTTTAGGAATTGTCTGAATTTTTCCGCCATAAAATTTGTGCGAATCCAGGGCTAATTTTTTTAAAAATAAGGTCTTTGCTTTTGCAATTTGTTCTTGTGTGAAGTCCTCGGGAAAGACCTCATTCAAATTGTCAAGTGTTATTTGTATTTTTTTCATTAGATAATTTATTGATTTATAAATATATATTTAGATATAATATATGTTATTTTTTAAGCAACAAAAATACAACATTTTAATCAAATTTTGAGTAATTTTGAGAGATTTATAAAAAATACTCGTTAAGTGTTGATTAATAAGTGAGTGAAATTGAAAATTGAAAATTAGGAAGAAGTCCAAATTTCCAATTTCTAATTTCAAAATAATAAACAAATGAAAAAAATAATAATTCTAACAGGTGCCGGAATAAGTGCCGAAAGCGGAGTAAAAACTTTCCGGGGAAGTAATGGTCTATGGAATAATTACAGGATAGAAGAAGTTGCAAGCCCTGTTGCATGGGAACAAGACCCTGAACTTGTACTCGAATTCTATAACCAGCGCCGTAAACAACTTTTTGAAGTAAGCCCGAATGCAGCTCATTATGCTTTGGTTGAGCTTGAGAAAAAATATGATACTGAAATTATAACTCAAAATGTTGATGATCTGCACGAAAGAGCCGGTTCGACAAACATTCTGCATCTTCACGGCGAGTTAAAAAAAGCAAGAAGCACGATTGACCTGGGCCTTGTTTACGAATTAAAAGACTGGCCATTAAACATTGGGGATAAATGTGAAAAAGGATCACAACTCAGGCCACATATTGTCTGGTTCGGTGAGGCGGTTCCGGCAATTATGGATGCAATTCAAATTGCAAAAAAAGCTGATGTTTTTATTGTTATCGGGACTTCAATGGTAGTTTACCCTGCTGCAGGATTAATTAATTATGTTTCTGATGAAACTCCAAAATATCTAATCGATCCAAATGCAGAAGAAGTCAGCGGCATAAAAAATCTTATAATAATCCGCAAAAAAGCCGGAGAAGGAGTGCCTGAATTGGTTGAGGAACTGCTTGGTTGGGGAAATCGTAAATACAAATCATATTAATATTTACGTTTATATAAATGCTTTTATCATGTAAAACTTTGATTTATTGGCAAACCTTGATTTTCACCATTATTGAATATCAAACACCGATAAACGATTTTAGATTTATTGTTTCTCCCTAAAATCAATAATTGTTTATCGATATTCTTAAATCATCTTTTTTGTAGCAAAGTTTTAATAAAAAATTATTTCCTCAAAGCCTTAATAGCTTTTTTCAATTCGCTTTTAGTTATTGGTTTTGAAATGATAGTTTTTTGTTTGTCAAGCAATACCATTGAAGGTGTTGCATAAATATTATAATCATCGGCTGCTTTACTATTCCAACCATTCAAATCGGAGCAATTTATCCAGTTAAAATCTCCATTGTTTATTTCTTTTCTCCAATCGTTTTCGCTAGTGTCCACTGAAATTGCCACAACTTCAAAATCTGCAACAGCATCATCTTCATAAAGTTTCTTAATTTCAGGAAGTACGTTCAGGCAATGAGGACACCAGCTTGCCCAAAAAACCAATAATGTATAATCTGCCTCAAGTTCTGATAATTTAAAGTCATTACCTGTAATATCAGTCATAATTATTTCGGGGCCAGCCTTTCCATTGGCCAATTCCTTATATTTTGCCAGTCTTTTTTCGAGCATGCTTTTTCGATCTTCGTCTTCACATTTTCCATCAAGAACGAAGTTTTCACTAATGTATTCCAACACTTTATCGAAATGGAATTTTTCAAAACCGTTAACTAAGTAATTCAAAACAAATTCATAGCTTGCCGGATCGTCAGACACTTTTGCCAAAATAACATTTGTCGCATTTATAAATTCTTCTTCAAGTTCACTTTGCGAAAGTCGGGGATTGCTGTAGAGTGAAAGGTATTCAATAATTTTCCCGGTAAAAATATTACTTCTGTATAGGCTTGTATCACCAAAACTAATATCATCAAAAAAATGTCGTTTAAAAAATGCCGATCTTTCCGGACCGGGTAAATCGGAAGAAACCGAAGGGGTTTTTTCCATTTTCGAAATTTTTGCTACAAAAGATTGCTCGTTATTCATAATCAAACTATCTAAATACTCTCGCCATTCAAACTGTAGTTCATCAAATTTATAAACGATATTCCAATAAAACATATCTGTTCTCGGATAATAATCGATCAACGGGCTTATCAACTCCATTTTTATCTCAAAATCTCTTTTTCGATGTAAATATTTGTAAAACAATGTGTTTTCTTTAGATTTTGATACCTTTACACTATCCATTAAGAAATTATAATTTGATGACAATTCAATATTCTCCTTATTGAAAATAAAATCCAGGATTTTTTCATCAGTAAAAACCAGGCGATAAATTCCGGGTGCACTATTAGCTGAAAATTCAAATTCGATCTCACCGGATTTATCAGGTAAAATTGAATCGACAATTAATATTTGATCACCATAAAACCTGGTTAGAATCACATTTTCCTCTGGACAGGATTTAATTTTTGCATTGAATTCATATTCCTGAGAATTCACAATCAGCGAGAAAGAAATTAAAATTAAAAATAATAAATATTTCATATCGTAAAATTTATATGTTCATTTTTTCATTCTTAAAAGTAATAAATGAAAAATCAATTGATTGAAAAACTTAGGCTGCTAAATTAAAAAAATTTCATAACTAATCAATCACTCAATAAGGGCGAATGTAGAATTAGAAAAATAATTATACGTATCAATCGGTTAGGGTTATGAGGCCAGTGTTGTAAAGCGGCTAGGGAAAGACGATCAAATACTTGATTTTCTGCAAAGAGCAAACAGGTTTCTTCACCTTAACCTATCGACTAAACGGGCTTTCTTACCATAAACTTAACCTCTGTAAACATTAATCGAAAAGTATCCACTTTAATAATTTAACCACTTTTGTTTTTTTATAATATGTCGTATTTTAGAAATATTTGATACCTTTGCCGTTAGAAGTTTAATTTTAAGAATTAAGGTAGCAATGCAAACGCAAACTCCTGAAGATCTGCATATAATTGTTGAAAAAATTCAAAATTATTGTAGTTACAGTGAAAGATGTTTAAGCGATGTAGAGGCGAAATTAAATACATGGAACCTTAAGGAAGAAGTTATAGAAAAAATAATAAAAAGATTAATACATGATAATTTTATAAGTGACGAAAGATATTCAAAATCATTTGTGAATGGAAAATTCAAGATTAATAAATGGGGTAAAAACAAAATTCTTTATGAGTTACGAAAAAAGAAAATCCCAGATCTTTATATCCAAATCGCTCTTAGCGAAATCGATAAGGAAGAATATATTTCAACAATAAAAGAAATGATTTCGAAAAGATTCACAAAAATTCTGAATACTAAAGAAGTGGTTAATAAAAAACAAGCATTGAAATATTTATACTCAAGAGGTTTTGAATCTACTCTTGTATCAGAAATACTAAAAACTTACGAATAATTAAATTTAAAAATGATATTACCGGAAAATATTAAGGATTTGAAATTAAGGCTTGATGCCTTAAGGAGGTTCCTTTGACATTGATAAGAGGAAAACACAGATTGAAGAGGAAGAAAAAGAGACTGAAGATCCAAATTTCTGGAATGACCCCAAAAAAGCTGAAATTTTATTAAAATCAATTCAGGAAAAGAAAAAGTGGACTAATTCTTATGATGAAGCAAAAAATAGTTTTGATGATCTGCAAATTATTTTAGATTTCTATCACGAAGGAGAAGGAAAGGAAGAAGATATTGATAAGCAATATGGTGAAACTTTAAAGCATATTGAAGACCTTGAGTTTTTGAACATGCTTAGTGGTGAAGAGGATAAACTAGGTGCAATCTTAAATATAAATCCGGGTGCAGGAGGAACCGAAAGTCATGACTGGGCAGAAATGCTTATGCGGATGTACATTCGTTGGGGTGAACGAAATAAATTTAAGATCAAAGAACTCGACATCCATCAGGGAGAAAAAACAGGAATAAAGTCCGTTTCACTTGAGTTTGTCGGTGATTATGCTTTTGGAAATTTAAAAGGCGAAAACGGCGTTCATCGTTTGGTTCGTTTATCACCATTTGATGCTGCTAACAAGCGTCACACTTCTTTTGCTTCGGTTTATGCTTATCCAGTTATTGACGATACAATTAATATTGAACTTAATCACACAGATATTAGTTGGGATACGTTTCGTTCGGGCGGCCCGGGAGGACAAAATGTTAACAAAGTTGAAACGGCTGTTCGCTTAAAACATGAGCCCTCAGGAATTATTCTCGAATGCCAGGAAACACGATCGCAGTTGCAAAACAGAGAAAAAGCAATCAGAATGCTTAAGTCCCAACTTTACGAGATTGAAATGAGAAAAAAGAAAGAAGCTCAGGCAAAAATCGAAGGACAAAAGAAAAAAATTGAATGGGGGTCACAAATACGTTCTTATGTTATGCACCCTTACAAAATGGTTAAAGATTTAAGAACAAGCCATGAAACATCAAATGTTCAGGCTGTTATGGATGGAGACTTGAACGCTTTTATAAAATCTTATTTAATGGAATTTGGGAAAAGTTATTGATTTATGAGTCCAGTATAAAAAGAGTTAAAAATGATTCACGCAAAGTTCGCAGACGAATCGCAAAATACGCAAAGTGTTGATTGTAAATATACTTGTTTTGCGGTCTTTGTTTCAAAACTTTCCGATCTTTGCGTGAAATGAGTTTTTAGACCAGACTCATTAATGAATTTCGATAAAAAATAAAAAATGATTTTAACATGAGAATAATTCAACAGCAAAATAATTTATCTGTATGGCAGGAAAGTCTTGATTTTTTGCAGGAAATTTATGCACTGACCAAGATTTTTCCCAGTGAAGAAAAAGGAGGTTTGATTTTAAAGCTAAGAGAATCTGCTATAAATGTTGTAAGTGGAATTTCAAAATGGAAATCACAAAACCTTAAAATAGACAAAACACAATATCTGTATTTTTCTTTAGAAAAAGCCAATGAAATCGAAGCATTGATTTTGATCTCACATACACTCAAATACATTACAAAAGATCAATTTGCTACTAATAATTCAGGTATTCAACGAATTATAATAATGCTTAGCGAGCTTATCAGAAAAATAGAACATAAAGAAAATTGGAAAAAAGAACAAAATAACGATGATTAATACATTACTATAAACCTATTAACAAAATGTTAGTAGTCAAAAAATCAATTTACAAATTAATTAACACATGGAAAAAAGAATAGAAAAAGACACAATGGGTAATATTGAAGTACCTGCTGAAAAGTATTGGGGTGCACAAACTCAACGATCGAAAGAAAATTTTAAAATCGGTGGTCAAAAGATGCCGGATGAAATCATTAAAGCATTTGCATATTTGAAAAAAGCCGCAGCACTTACCAATGCTGAACTTGGAGTTCTTACAAATGAAAAAGCAGAAATAATCGCCCAGGTTTGCGATGAAATTTTAGATGGAAAACTTGATGAGCATTTTCCACTCGTGGTTTGGCAAACAGGTTCAGGTACACAATCAAATATGAATTTAAATGAGGTTGTCTCAAATCGTGCTCATGTTCTCAAAGGAGGCAAATTAGGAGAAGGACAAAAATTCATTCATCCCAACGATGATGTAAACAAATCGCAATCTTCAAACGATACTTTTCCGACAGCAATGAGTATTGCTTCATACAAATTAATTATTGAAAACACCATCCCGGGCGTTGAATTACTTAGAAACACTCTTGCAAAAAAAGCAAAAGAATTTGATAAAGTTGTAAAAATTGGCCGTACACATTTAATGGATGCTACTCCTTTAACACTAGGACAAGAATTTTCGGCTTATGTTTCTCAATTAGATCATGGAATTGAAGCATTGAAAAGCACTTTAAGCCATCTGGCAGAATTAGCGTTAGGCGGAACTGCCGTTGGAACAGGAATCAATACTCCTCCGGGATATTCCGAACTGGTTGCAAAAACAATTGCCGAATTAACAGGATTCCCGTTTGTTACAGCTCCTAATAAATTCGAATCTTTAGCTGCGCATGATGCTATGGTTGAAACTTCTGGAGCATTGAAAACTTTGGCCGTAAGCCTTATGAAAATTGCCAATGATATTCGTTTATTAGGATCAGGCCCTCGTTGTGGAATTGGTGAAATTAGTCTTCCTGCCAATGAACCCGGTTCATCAATCATGCCAGGAAAAGTTAACCCGACACAACCCGAAGCACTTTCAATGGTTTGTGCACAGGTTATCGGTAACGACATGGCAATTGCTGTCGGAGGTACACACGGACATTTTCAATTAAATGTTTTTAAACCGGTTATGGTTTTTAATTTACTGATGTCGGCAAGATTAATTGGCGATGCATGTGTTTCATTTAACGATAATTGTGTTGTGGGGATCGAAGCGAATAATGAGGCTATTAAAAACAATCTTGAAAATTCTTTAATGCTGGTAACTTCACTTAATACTCACATAGGTTATGAGAACGCAGCAAAAATTGCAAAGAAAGCCCATACCGAAGGAACTACTCTTCGTAAGGCTGCAATTGAACTCGGACTTGTTACCGATGAAGAATTCACAAAATGGGTTGACCCGATGAAGATGATTTAATACGTCAATGCATGAATGAGAAAATGATAGAATGAGAGAATAAACATTCCTTCTTATATTCTAAATTAAACCGGCAATTTATAAAAGCTTGCCGGTTTTTTTATTCAACTGATACAAAGGGAAAATTGTTTAGAAATCAATATTATTTTGCACCACAATTTCATGAGTATTTAGTTCGTAAGCCACCAAATTCCCAAAACCCTCGAAATTCACCAAACAACATCCGTTATCCAGATCCATGAAATGATAATTTTGCTTTTTGTTCATCAAATAAATAAATTCAAGGCTAACGGGGTTATGGCCGTGAATGATCTTTTTATGATTGATCTTTTCGGGAATAATATCGAAATCACGTATCCATAACATCGACTCCTTATCATCCAATGGATTTTCAATACTAAAATTCAGTCCTGCATGAACCAGGAAATACTTATCAAGTTCAATATAAAATTCAAGTTTTTTCATCCATTCGATATATTTTACCGGAATATCTTTTATGTTCCTCACTCCAAAACTATCAAGTGTTTGTTGCCCTGACATGCCCAGCCAGGCATTTTTGATTGAATTCGGGAAATTTATACCAATTATTTGTTTTTTTCGGAATTCAGCTTCATAGGCTTTGAGAAAAACATCTTCATGGTTTCCAATCAAAAACCTTGAATTATACTCTTCTTCCTGTAAATACATCAGGTATTCAATCACACCTTTTGAGTCTGGGCCCCGGTCGATATAATCGCCAAGAAAATATAGCCAGTCGTATTTTGAAGGCCTTATCATATCTTCAATTAAAGCTTTTAATGTTTTTGAACATCCGTGAATATCAGGTATAACCCAGGCTTTTCGCATAATTTTGACTAATTTTCAAAGCTTCAAAGCAAATATACAATAAAACAATACTACTTTTGCTTGAGAAAAAAAGAAACAAATGTATTCCTTAGTGTACCTTAGTGATGTACTTTGTGAACCTTTGTGGTAAAAAAAGCTAACCACAAAGTTGCACAAAGAATAATCTCAAAGTTTCACAAAGGGAAATAAAAAATACACACACATGAAAAAAAGCGCACATAAAGCAATATTAATGATCCTGGATGGTTGGGGAATTGGAGATAAATCAAAAGCAGATGCCATCTTTCACGGAGAAACACCATACATAGATGGCCTTATGGAAAAATATCCGCATTCACAATTACTTACATCCGGTGAAAAGGTTGGCCTGCCCGATGGCCAAATGGGTAATTCGGAGGTTGGCCATCTAAATATAGGTGCCGGTAGAGTTGTATATCAGGATCTCGTAAAAATAAATAAAGCTATTGAAGATAACAGCATCGAAAAAAATCCAAAACTTGTCGAAGCTTTTACTTATGCAAAAGATAATAATAAAAATGTACATTTTATCGGACTTGTATCCGACGGAGGAGTTCATTCTTTAAGCACACATTTATACAAGCTTTGCGATATTACAAAAGATTATGGCCTGAAAAAAGTTTTCATTCACGCTCTGACTGATGGCCGCGATACTGACCCAAAAAGCGGATTAAAATTTGTTGAAGAACTTCAGGATCATCTAAAGAATTCTAATGGGAAAATTGCTTCATTGACAGGAAGATATTATACAATGGATCGTGATAAACGATGGGAGCGGATAAAACAAGGCTACGATTTAATGGTGAATGGAAAAGGGAAAAAGACCAGAAATATTTTATCGGCAATTAAAGAATCATACGATGAAGGAATTACCGATGAATTTATTAAACCGATTGTAGTTGTTGATGAAAACGATCAGCCGATAGGAAAAATTCAGGAAGGAGATGTTGTTATTTGTTTTAATTTCCGAACCGACCGTTTAAGACAAATAACTGTTGCCTTAACACAAAAAAGTTTACATGAATATGGAATGCATACTCTGAATTTGCATTATTATACAATGACATCCTACGATGAATCTTTCAAAGGAATTAATGTTATTTATGATAAAGAAAACGTAAAAGATACAATTGGTGAAGTAATTGCCGGAGTAGGTAAAAAACAAATAAGGATAGCCGAAACCGAGAAATATGCCCATGTTACGTTTTTCTTTTCAGGAGGACGTGAACAGGAATTTCAAAATGAAAACAGAATTTTAATTCCATCACCAAAAGTTGCTACTTACGACCTTCAACCTGAGATGAGTGCTTATTTAGTTAAGGATGCCATCGTGAAAGAATTAAAGAAAGAAGCCGCCGATTTTGTCTGCCTGAATTTTGCAAATGGTGATATGGTCGGACATACCGGAATTTATCCGGCTATTTTAAAAGCGGTCAAAGTTGTCGATTCATGCGTTCGTGAAGTTGTTGAAACGGCTAAAGCAAATAATTATACGGTATTAATAATTGCAGATCATGGAAATGCCGATTACACTAAAAATACCGATGGTTCACCAAATACGGCTCATTCCTTGAATCCTGTGCCTTGTATTCTCGTTTCAGATAAATATAATAAAATTAATAACGGAATTCTTGCCGATGTAGCCCCTACCCTTCTAAAGATCATGGATATTGAAATCCCGAGAGAAATGACCGGGAAAATATTAATTTAAGAATTTAGCTTCATTGTATGTTTGGACAAATTCTATAGTCAACTATAGGATTTGTCCAAAATAATGTTTAGTTCAGAATAAAATGATATGGATAATTTAATAGTTCGGGCTAAAGCCCTGGTTGATAAGGTCATAACTAACCCCACCCTTAAGGGTGGGGTTATTGAAAACCAGACAATTAGTGGGCTTTAGCCCAAGATCTTTAGTTTTTATACTGAACTAAATGTTGATTTAAGAAAAATCTTTTTTTGCATTAAAAAGTTTATACATATATTTGCCTTGCTAGTTAGATAGCAAAATACGAACTATTTTTTAAAAATAAAATGAAGTAATTATGAAACAATTCCATAAAATTTCGGTAATGATGATGATTTGCATCTTCATCGCACATTATGCTTTTGCAGATGTAACAGTTGACGGATTCTGCTATTTGGAAGGCGAAACAGACCACTCCGGAACTAAGGTTCTTTTTAATACTGCCTCTCCTTCAGCCGTTACCGACAGTGTTTATACAGTAGCAGATGGCTCGTATTTGATAAACCTTTCTGAAGGTGTTTATACAGTACATTATTCTCATGCAGGCTGGCAAGCTTATACAATTCCGGGTGAGATTATTATTTTTGAAGACACTACACTTGACGATATTATGCTTACTCTTGGTTCTATTGAAGAAGTATCAGGCCCACAAAGCGAAGTATGGACTTCCGATTATTCTTATCATGTAATTGGTGATATTTCTGTATCCGAAGGCGAAACATTAACAATTGAACCAGGCGTTATAATAAAATATATGGATTATTATTCATTTAATATTAGCGGTACTTTAATGGCAGTTGGAACCGAAACTGATTCTATTATTTTTACTTCAGGGCAATCTTCCTGTAATCCGGATGATTGGAAATGGATAAAGTTTGAAGATTCCTCAAATGATAATAGTATAATTTCTTTTGCATGTATTGAATATGCAAATTTTGGAATCTTTTGCCATTCTTCTTCTCCTACCATAAGAAATAATATTATAAATAATAATGATTATACTGGAGTATACTGCAAGGATTCTTCTTCCCCTACTATAAGCTATAATACTATCAGTAATAATGATTATGGTATAAACTGCGAAACTACTTCTTTATCCCCTATCATAAGCAATAATACTATCTTTAATAACAATACTTATGGTATCTATTGTTATACTTCTTACGCTACTATATGTAATAATACTATCAGTAATAATAATTATGGAATCTGCTGTGAGACTTCTTCTTTCCCTACAATTAATAATAATACTATCTGCAATAATAGTAGAGGAATTTTATGCTATTATTATTCATCCCCCTTCATTTTAAATAATATTTTTTATGAAAACAGTTATGGAATATATGCAAATTCTACCCCTTCTTCATTAGAATATAATTTATTTTGGGGAAATGAGACGACAGCTACCGGTGATTTTATTCCTACTGCTTTTGGAATAATTATAACAGTTAATGCAAATGGAGATCCTTGCGATACATATATGAATTTATTTATGGATCCCTTGTTTGTTGATCCGGGCAATTTTAATTATCATTTAACTGAGAACTCACCCTGTATTGATGCCGGAGACCCTGATCCTATATATTATGATCCGGACGGAACAATTGCAGATATTGGCGCTTATTATTTTAATCAATCTCAGGTTTCACAGCAAATAACTCTTTCATCGGGTTTTAGTTTTGTGTCTTCACATATTATTCCCGATAATTCGGATATGTTAATTGTTATGGCTTCGGTATTAAACGAAAATCTTGATTTCGTAAGAAATTCACAAGGCCAGACTTTACGCAAAATAGGACCGAACTGGGTTAATGGTATTGGTGACTGGCTTGTTACGGAAGGTTATCTTGTTAAAATGTTTACAGATGATTCATTTATTATTGAAGGTGATGCAGTTGATCCAACTACTCCGATTTCAGTTGCAACAGGATTTCAATTTGTAAGCTATTTTCCCGAAACTCCGATGAATGCCCTGATTGCGTTTGAAACTATAATTGGCGATGATTTAGATTATATTAGAAATTCACAAGGACAGACAATACGAAAAATTGGTCCGAATTGGGTAAATGGGATTGGTGATTGTCAGTCAGGTGAAGGTTATCTTGTTAAGATGTTTGCAGATGGTGAAATTATTTATCCTGTTTCAGCAAAATCAAGTGGGAAGATAAATGTTTTTCCAATATACTTTTCTTTAAAAGATGGTAACCCGGCCGATCCGGTTTATACAATTTACGCGAAAGGATTTAGCATTGGCGACGAAATTGGAGTTTATAATAGAGAAAAACTTGCAGGTTCAGGTGTTGTAGTTTCCGATAATATTCTTGAAAATGATATTCCGGTTTTCAGCAATCTTTATAAAGCTGGAAACAAGCCGATAATAAAGGTTTGGGATAAAAGTGAAAATAAGGAATATATTTTAAGTGATTATTCATTTTCAAATCCATATGGTGATGCCTGGACTGAAGATGTTTTTCCTGCAAATGATGGAGAATATAGTTTAATGCATTTTTCAACAACAGGAATTTCGGATGAAAATATGATAAATAATATTTCAATTTATCCAAATCCTTCAGAAGGAATATTTAATATTTCTCTCGAAGGAATTGAAGGTAACATTCAAATTAAAGTATTGGACATTAGAGGTAAAGAATATTATTATCTTGAATTAAATGATGTTATTTCAACCCATCTCGATCTAACGGAATTATCTGCAGGAGTTTATTTTATTAGTTTTAGCGGCAAAGACTTTAGTGAGGTTAAAAAGATTGTGATTCGATAACTACGAGTCTTCGGATGCTTACTCACTGGGTGGCTTGAAGTCACCCCGTGAGTTTCATAAAGAACTAATAATCCTCCCCTAATTCATTTATCATTGGAACAAACCTTACAGGCAAAACCGAATGCTGTTTTATTTTTCCATTCTTTTTCTTCAGTAAAATAAGATTTTGATTGTTTTTCCTGCCTACGGGAATTATCATACGTCCACCTTCTTTAAGCTGATCAATTAGTGGCTGGGGAATTTCAGTAGGAGAACAGGTTACAATTATCACATCAAAAGGGCTAAATTCCGGCCAACCCATGTATCCATCTCCAATTTTTACTTTAATATTGTCATAATGCAAGGTTTTAAGCAACTCTGCAGCTTTTGTTCCAAGTGATTCAAATATTTCAATAGTATAAACAGAATCACATATCTCTGCAAGTACTGCCGACTGGTATCCCGAGCCGGTTCCAATTTCAAGAACTTTATCAGTGGGCTCAAGTTTCAGTGCAGCTGTCATGAATGCAACAATATAAGGTTGTGAAATTGTCTGCCCTTCACCTATTGGAAGTGGATAATCATTATAAGCATATTCAATATAAATTTCCGGAACAAATTTATGCCTTGGGACTTTTCTCATTGCGTTAAGGACTGCCTGGTCATTAATTCCGCGTAATTCAATCTGTTCAAGAACCATTTTTTTTCGTCTTTTTGCGAATGAATCGCTTTGATATTCCTGGGAATAACAGCTTGTAAGTAAAATTATACAAATAGAAAAGTTCATTAATATTATCGATTCCATTTTCATAAGCATCAAAGGTAAGAAAAATACTTATTCAAATCAGAAAAAATCAGAAAGTGAAGACTGAAAGATGGAGTGATTGAGTGATGGAGTTAAACGGCAAAGCGAAGCAAAGCCTGTCCGCATGTAAGACACGAAGTAAATCCGTATGGGCCCGTTTGGAAAATCCGAAACCTGAAACCCGAAATCCGAAACTTTTCTCCTGTTGTTTTCTTATCAAACACTAAGTTTTTATTGAAGGGCTATTTAATAATCATCCTGCGAAAATTATTTTTATTAAGCAATACATTCATTTGAAAAATATTTGAAAACTGGAAAGGCTCCTGTGGGATATGGCTGCAGGAATATAACGGGTCATTAGGATTTTCACATTCGTGATCTCTGTTAGCCGACCAAATTGAAAGTCGTCCGATTTTGTTTTCAACAGCAAAATTCAGAACATCATAAGCATCGTCGAGATAAAAAACCTCACCCGGAACATCATTTTCGCCTATCATTGGGGTGATTCCTACCATAGCCCAAACACAAGAATCCGGCTTTGGAATACCTGAATTTTGATAAATATCCTTTATTTGAATAAACAAATTTTCACCTGCAGAAATAGCCGCATCACCCATATCTATTCCCGGAGGCCCGTAATCCATTGCCATAATATTAACAATTGAGAGATCAACTCCGTGATCAACCGCACTTTGAACAACAGCAACGCCATCAGGAGTAAGGCCATAAGGCATAACCGGTAAAGTGAGCGAAACATCAAGATCGGGATATTCAGTCTGTAATAATTTAATGGCCTGCGACCTTCTTTCGATTGATTCAGGATGAGCAACCATCATTCCTTCAATATCGAAATCAATTCCCGTCAGATCATAAGCATCAACAACCATCTTAATTGCATCTCTTAATTCTTCGGGTGATTCGGCAGCATAAGCCAATTCAACACCATTAGCACCACCAAAAGAAACAATTACATCACCACCTTCAGCTCTTAAAGCAGCAATTTTATCCTGAAAATGAGTCATATCGTAAGTCGGGAAACCACCCCAGCAAGGATTTGCTCCGGGTTCAGCCTGATTATCTACAATAAAGGCAAGTGTGTAATGAGTAATTCCGGTTTCTTCGACATCCTCAATATCGAAAGCAGGCCAAAGACAAACATCGCAATAAGGAAGATATTCGTATCCCGAATAAGGCCCCGGATTTGTATTAAACAGTATATTAACATCATCCGAATTACTACCACAAGGATTTGAAACAGTCCATTCAAGAACATATCCATTTCCCTCAATCCCGTTAAAAACACTTCCCGCATTTGTAGGTTCAACTACAGTTCCTCCCAATCCAGAAACAATATTCCACAAACCGCTACCAATTTCGGGTTCAGTTGCTTCAAGTATTGTTGTATTTGTTCCTATCAGAAATTGATCTGGCCCTGCATTTGCAGGGGAAGGCATCGGACTGCAATCACCACATAATGCAAGCCATGTTATACCTGTGTAATAATTAATACATTCGCTTGTACTATTATAAACCACATCACCTGCATTTGCAGTTAAAGTATCAATTTGCACCTGCGAATATGCCGGCAGTCCCTGCAAACCCGATTTTTCGGCATACAACGCATAAGGCACGCTAAGAAGTTGGCTTGCACCCATAAAAATAAAATTTCCACTCAGGTCAATATCAATCTCAATACTAATAAAATAAACACCCGTACTCCAGTCAATAGAATTAAAATCACCCGAAACTACCACACCTTCACCAATATTCAGATTTACCAAACCAAATTGGTTTGTCAAACATTGTTGAGTTTCGGCATAAACACTTTCGCCCGAAATATCATCTTTGAGTATACTGAATTTTAAAGCTATTTCCTGATTAGAAATTACCTGTCCCAAATTATCCCGTACAATTGTTTGATATTTAATTGCATTCGGTGACTGAGCATTTGCATTTACAATTAATGCAAAAAATATAAAAATAATGACTATTCGCTTCATTTTTGTTTGTTTAATAAAATTAATGACTAAAAGTATAAATAATTTTTCGTTTTTAGTAACTTTACATCAATTTTTATTAAAATTTTTATTTATGAAAAAAGCATTTATTCTAACATATCTTTCTTTAATCTTCGTTATCGGCTTATGTCAATCGAATGAATCAGAAGTTATTGCTACTTCAGGAGAGTATTTTGAAAACTCCGGCATTTCACTTTCCTGGACTTTGGGCGAATGCATTACTGAAACTTTTTCTAACGAGAACATAATTCTTACGCAAGGATTTCAACAAAAAATAACTTCTCAAACCGATAGTCAGGAATACATATTTTCAATAGGATATCAATTTGTTTCATCCCATATAATTCCCGAAAACCGGGACATGCTTGATGTCTTAGAAAACATTTTAAATCCAAACCTTGATTTTGTACGTAACTCGTCGGGGAGCATGCTAAGGAAAATCGGGCCGGTTTGGGTTAACGGAATCGGAGATTGGACTACAACCGAAGGGTATTTATTTAAAATGAGTGGCCCTGAATTTTTAACAATTTCAGGTCAAACAATTAATCCCCAAACTCCTATAAATTTATTGACAGGTTATCAAATAATAAGTTTTCTACCTGATGAACAGCAAAATACTTCAGTTGCTTTTGAAAGTGTTTTAGAAAGCCTTGATTTTGTCAGAAATACAAACGGAAATATGTTTAGAAAAATCGGGCCGATTTGGGTTAATGGTATCGGAGATATGCAACCCGGGGAAGGTTATCTTGTTAAAATGAATGCAGGCGATATTTTAATTTATCCTGAGGAAGAAAAAATTTTATTCGCTGCCCAAAAACTAAAACCTGAACATTTCCAGGTTTCAGATGGAAATCCTTATGATCCTGTTTGGACAATATATTTTGAAAGAGGAAATTTGGAAACCGGTGATGAAATTGCCGTTTTCGATAATAAAAGACTTACAGGTTCAGCTGTTGTAATTTCGGATAATATTTTAGAAAATGAAATTCCGGTATTCAGCAATCTTTTCAAAATTGGTAATGATCCGACTATTAAAGTTTGGGATAAAAGTAAAAACAAAGAATCTATAATAAGTAATTACAAGTTCATTAAAACTTATGAGAATGCATTCACTGGAAGAACTTTCCCGTCTGAAGATGGCAAATATAGCTTTCTGAAATTTTCTGTAAACGGAATATCATGGGAGAATTCATCAGATCCATCTTTTATTATTTATCCGAATCCGACAAAAGGAATAATTAATATCGAAAAGTTATCTGGTACACAAAAACTGTCGGGAATTGAAATCACTGATGTTTTCGGCAAAACAATCCACAAATCATCAATTCTAAATTTTCAAACTTGTCCGTATGGATCATCAATCGAAATTGACCTTTCCTGGCTTGAAAAAGGAGTTTACTTTATCGGTTTAAAAGGAACAAAGTTTATCCAGGTAGAGAAAATTATAATTCAGTAAAATTTAAATAAAATTCTAAAACTTTTTAATTTACTGAGTATGTATTTTGTTCACACCCCGTATTTTGTTAGGAAATTTTATAACAAAAACCTTATTTGGAATATCCCAACAAAAGAAAAAAAGATATTTCTGACTTTTGATGATGGGCCTGTTCCGGGTTTTACTAATGAAATTCTTAGCATTTTGAATCAATTCAATGCTAAAGCCACATTTTTTTGTGTTGGAGAAAATATTAACAATCACAAAAATGAATTTGAAGAAATTCTAAATAATGGACATATTGTCGGGAATCACTCTTTTAATCACTTAAACGGTCGTAAGACTAATTTCGAAGATTATATTTCAAACATTGAGAAATCAAACCAACTATACAAAACTATACTTTTCAGACCGCCTTACGGAAGAATAACTTCTGAGCAAATTAAGGAAGTCTCTAAAAATTACAAAATAATAATGTGGACAGTTCTTACAGGCGATTTCGATAAAAATGTTTCAAAAGAAAAATGTTTAAAAAATGCAATAAAATATACCAAAAAGGGCTCGATAATTGTTTTTCACGACAATAAAAAAACAAAAGAAAAAGTATTATTTGCTTTGCCTCGTTTCCTTGAATATTTTATAAAAAATGGTTTCGTTTTTGAGACCTTAAACGAAAATGTTTTAAAATTTTGATAGGATAATTGCAAAAACAATTACTTTTGAATTTTACTGTTATTTTATGAAATACTATCTAATGGAGAAAAATAAAGCAAAAAACATAAAAATAATTTCACATTTAATTGTATATATTTCTGTAATTATTGCTTTTTCGGATTGTGCACATATTGCAACTCCAAGAGGAGGCCCGAAAGATACGGATCCGCCTGAGGTTGTTTCTTTTCAACCTGAAAATTATTCAACAAATCTTATCCCACAAAAAATCTCAGTCGATTTTAACGAATATATTACTCTTCAGGATGTAACTAACCAGGTGATAATTTCGCCCCCTGTAGAAGAAAAACCTGATTTTAAAATTCGCGGGAAATCATTAGTTTTTAGCCTTGAAGAAGAATTATTAGAAAACACAACTTACACAATATTTTTCGGTGATGCCATTCGTGACAATCATGAGGGGAATATTTTAACCAATTTTGAATACGTATTTTCCACCGGAAACATTCTCGATTCACTGTCAATTGCAGGTGAAGTGCTTAATTCGTTTACATTGCAGCCCGAAGAAGGCGTTTATGTTATGCTATACGAAGATGTTTCCGACTCAATTCCATTGAAAGAAAGGCCCATGTTTTTATCAAAGACTGATAAAAACGGAAAGTTTTTTGTAAATAATTTAAAAAACAAGAAATTCAAAATATTTGTCCTGCGAGATAATAACAGTAATTATATTTATGACCTTCCAAACGAACAAATTGCATTTTCCGACACTTTAATAGCGCCGGAATTTATTGAAATTATTAAACCTGACACAATAAGTGCAGACAGTCTTGTTACAGATAAAGTTCAATCCGACAGCATTTTTTCCGATACCATTATTCAACATTATGCTTCTCTTTTCTTATTTGAAGAAATTGATTCCATCCAAAAAGTTGAAAATGCAACCCTGGTGAAAAAAGGTGAAATTGAAATTGCTTTTAGATTTCCAACTATAAATGCTGAAATCAGGCCAATAAATCATCATTTCGAGAATAATTGGAAAATTGAGGAACTATCTTACAAAAAAGATACGTTAAGACTTTGGCTTAATAATGTTGATGTAGATACAATTATATTTGAAGTTAGTGATAATGGTCAGGTTATCGATACTAATCGAATAGTTCTGAAAAAGAAAGAGAGAGAAAGAAAAAAGAAAAAGAAAGAGGAAACTGAAAAACTTATTATTTCGTCTAACGTTAAAAACCGTTTTCTAGAATTAAATCACCAATGTGCACTTTCATTTCCATATCCAATTAAAAAATACGATTTTAATGAGATTATAATTCAAGAAGATTCTATTCCGATTACCACACAATTTATTTTTCAGGATTCTGTTAAGCGAAAAGCTTTTATTGATTTTGATTGGAAGGAAGAATCAAAATACTCAATTTTTATTCCCGATTCGGTTTTCACGGATATTCAAAATCTTAGTAATGACACCACAATTTTTGAATTCGAAACAAAAAAAATTTCAGATTACGGAGTTTTATTTCTTAACATTACAATTCCTGATACATGTAATCAATTTATCATTCAACTACTTAATGATCAAGAAAACATTTTATGCGAGAAGATAATTTCGAAAAGTGAATTATTGAAATTTGAATATTTAAAACCTCAAACCTACAGGATTAAGGCAATAAAAGATGGGAATAAGAATTTCAGATGGGATAATGGTGTTTACTTAATGAAAATTCAACCTGAAAGTGTATTCTATTTCCCCAAAAGCATCAAGATTCGTGCAAATTGGGATATTGAAGAAGACTGGAAGTTATAATGAAAAAATAAATATCAAAATGGTGAGAAATAATATAAAATTTTAATTACAGATACTAGGAATTCAGAACCAATACATAAAATACTGGTTCTGAATATAGTAAATTTTCCTTTTTTGATTACAAATGCAATTTAAATTTCATCACATCTGTTGATACATTCAATTATTTCAGCAAGAATTTCGGCTTGCAGGAAATAGAAAATCATTTTTCCATCTCTTTTTGAACCAAGAACTCCTTTGCTTTTAAGAATGTTTAGATGGTGAGAGGCTGTAGCTTGTTCGATTTTTAATTTCGTATAAATCTCAGTTACATTCATTTTGTCTCTCACAGTCAATAAATCAATAATTGCAATCCTCATTGGATGTGAAATTGCACGTAATTTACTTGCAGCTCTTTCTAATTGTGCTACATCAATTTTAATTTCAGCCATAACTATTAGTTTTATAAATTTTTTGCAAATATACAACAAAATAACATAAAATGCAAATTAATATATTTTTTTATTGAAAAAACAACGAAGTGAATTCAAATTTATTTCCATCGAATAATCCTAAGTCACTTAGTTTTATCTCAGGAATCACTAATAGTGCCATAAAAGAAAGCGTCATATATGAAGCATTTAACTGTGTACCAATTGTTTTTGAAAGCATGTCTAATTCCTCGTATTTTTTAGCAACTAAATATCCATCTTCAGCAGACATTAATCCTGCTATTGGAAGAGGTAAAACTTTTTTTAGATTTTTTTTTGCAAAGCTGATTCCACCTTTTTTCTCAACCAATAAATTAATTGCCTCAATGATATCGGAGTCATCTACTCCGACAGCTACAATATTATGACTATCATGTGCTACCGAGGAAGCTATTGCTCCGTTTTTAAATCCAAAATTATTAATAAACGCTATTGAAGGTTTGGCAGGTTTATATCTGTCATAAACCACAATTTTCAGAATATCGTTTTCAACATCACTCACCACATTTCCATTTCCCACTTTTGCCTCTCGATTAATGTGATTTGTAATTAATTGCCCGTCAATTGCCTGAATCACTCTGATTTTCCCATTCTGTGGAGTAATCTTAATATCCTCTGTTTGAAGTTTTGTTGTCGAAAAATTATTTATTTCTTTTTCTACCTGACTTTCAATGAAAGATGTTTTGTTATCAGCGACTTTAATGCCATTTATAAAAGTGGCTTGGATATTGAAATTCTCAAGATCATCAACAATAATAAAATCAGCATTATCTCCTTTCTGCAATAATCCAACATTCATATTATAGTGAATTACCGGATTTAATGAAGCTGCCCGCAATACATCGAATTTATCATAATTTTTTTTGAAAGCTCGCTTTACAAATTCATTAATATGTCCTTTAACCAAATCGTTAGGATGTCGATCGTCGGAGCAAAACATTATTTTTTCAGGGTAATCTTTTATTAAATCAATTAATGCTTCAAAATTCTTCGCAGCACTTCCTTCACGTATCAGAATATTCATCCCGCTTTTTACTTTATCTAAAGCCTCTTCCATTGTAAAACATTCGTGATCAGTTGAAATTCCTGCTGCAATATATTTTCTTGCATTCTCACCTTTTAATCCCGGAGCGTGTCCGTCAATTGGTTTATTATATTTTTTTGCAATTGCAATTTTTTCCATTACTTCTTTATCGCCATTCAAAACACCCGGAAAATTCATCATTTCCGATAAATAATGTATGTCGTCCATTTGAAGTAATTCATCTATTTCTTTAGGACCCAAATTCGCACCAGAAGTTTCAAATTGTGTAGCAGGTACGCAAGACGAGGCTCCGAAATAAAATTTGAAAGGAACTTTATTACCATTTCTAATCATAAATCTGATGCCTTCCATACCCAAAACGTTGGCAATTTCATGGGGATCGGAAACACTTGCAATAGTTCCGTGCCTGACCGCAAGACGTGCAAACTCAGATGGAATCAACATTGAACTTTCAATATGGATATGTGAATCAATCAATCCTGGTAATATATATTGATCATCCTTAACTTCTTCTCTTATTACTTTAGTAATTTTTCCATCCTCTATATTTATTGTTCCTTGAAATATTTCACGATTAACAATATCTATAATATTTCCAGAAACTACATGTGAATTATTTTTCATGATTTATTTAACATTTATATTATTTACAAATATAAATATTTTATTGCATTAAAGTATCCTTCAGAAGAAACACACAATTAAAAAGAAATAACAATATAACAATTTAATCTTTTTAGTAAAAAGTAAATACTGTGTGTTAACACTTGTTGATTCCCTATAGCTATTCTTTATTCTGAAATCTTCTCGTTCAATGATTTAAATCCGTTTCCCAGAATTTCATTGGCATTTATTACGGTTAAGAATGCTTTCGGATCAATTTGATTTATATATTCTTGCAGAATTGCAAGTTCACGACGATTCACAACTGTAAAAATAATTGTCTTGTCGGAATTATTATACATGCCATTGCCTTTTATATAAGTTCCGCCTCTGTTAAGGTCGTTAATTATTTTGTCTTTGATTTGTTGGTATTTATCAGAAACAATAAACAAAGTCTTATCATAGTTAATCCCCTGTAAAACAACATCTATTACTTTTCCTGTAACAAAAATCACGATTAGCGAATAAAGAGGCACTTTCCAATCACCGAACACAAATAATCCTAATAAAACTATAGAAGAATCTACAGCTATCATTAATTGTCCAAGTGGAAGTTTTGTGTATTTCCCAATTATCATTGCAACAATATCACTTCCACCGGATGTTGCTTTTGCCTTAAAGATCAGGCCAAGTCCAAATCCAATCAGGACACCACCAAAAACAGATGATAAAAGAGCATCATTCTCAACAAGTGGTTGTTCTCCCCATAACATTGTTAATCCATCGACAAATAATGCCGTTAAAACAAATCCAATAACAGTTTTTATTCCAAAGCGGGGGCCAAGAATTTTTATACCGATCAATGTTAAGGGAATATCAAAACAAAGAGCTGTTAAACCTACCGGAAAACCAAAGGTATAATGCAAAACAATTGCAATTCCATAAACTCCACCGGGAACGATCTTATAAGGAGTAATAAAGAAAACAAATCCGGAAGCTAATATCAATGAGCCTATAACAATTAAACTATAGGCTATAAACCATTTCTTTGAAAACAGCTTTTCTTTAACTATAAAACTCATATTTTTAACATTTTATAAATTTCTACCTTGATAAAAAATCGTGCGAAATTAATACTTTTTATTATCCCCAAACAATAATTTGATTTTTTTTAGAAGAAAAATAATTATTTCCTGAATTAGTCGTTATAAGTGAATAATAATCATATATTTTAGAATTTTTATTCACTTTAATAAAGCAATAGAGAATGAATTGTTTTAAAAATTAATAAAAAACTTGAAAATTGGCAGGATTCGGAAATGAAAAAAGAAGGTTTTTATAAAAATCAAAATACAAGTTTAAAATCTCAGGAATTTTTTATTTTTGCAGATATTAAATTACTAATTTTTTCAAATAAAGTTATTTAATAAAAAATGAAATAATAATTTTTATGGTGAAAAAAATTTCATTCCTTTCAGCCTTAATTGTTGTCTCAATTCTGAGTTTCGGACAGCAAAAATACCAGTTTACACAATATATGTTTGACAAAATAGCTTTTAATCCAGGCACTGCCGGAACAAAAAATGCTATTTGTGTTGCAGGACTTTTACGACAGCAATGGGTTGGATTTCGAGATAGCGAAGGAAATAAGGTTGCTCCCGAGACATTTAACATTTCGGCTAATTCTCCGCTGAAGTTTTTACATGGTGGAGTTGGTTTAATCATAAACAGTGATAAAATTGGTTTTTTTAATGATGTTGAACTTGCACTGGCTTATTCTTACCATTATGATTTAGGGGGTGGAACACTTGGGTTAGGAATTCAATTAAATTTCCTGAATAAAAGTCTTGATTTCAGTAAATTTAAACCTGTTCAGCAAAGCGACCCCATACTAACCGGGAAAGGTGATGAAAGTGACATGCTTATTGATTTTGGCTTTGGTGCTTATTATCAAGTTCCGGGAAAGTATTATATTGGATTAGCAAGTGTCCCAATTACACAACCATCTGCATCAGGAACAGGATTTCAAGTAAAACGAAGTTTTAACCTGATGGCAGGATACGAATACACAATTCCTTCCCATCCTCAATTCGAAATTAATCCTTCAATAATGATTCAATCAGAAGGTAGTACAATGCAATACAATATAAGCGCCTTGTTGTTATACAATAAAAAGTTCTGGGGAGGCGTTAATTACAGGCTTGAAGATGCAATCGGTATTATTTTAGGAATGACGTATAAAAACTTTAGAATAGGATACTCATACGATGTTGTAACTTCTGCCATAAAACAAGGAGGAGGTGGTGGTACACATGAAATTATGTTTGGGTACTGCTTTAGCCTTGAGTTTGATAAAGGTGTCAGAAGATATAAAAACACAAGGTTTTTATAATTTGATAGAAGAAAACAACTTAAAAATAGAATAATTAATAATAAAGAATCATATATTTCGTTTTTTGACTAAATTGAGAAAAATAATATGAAAAAAACGCTTTTTTATTTACTGATAATAGTAATACTGGGTAGTTGTGGCAATTCAGGAAATGGAGAACTCGTTGGTGTGAGTAAAAGTTCAAAGCCCTTTTATCAACCTGATCCCTATGGAATGGCTTACGTTCCAATGGGCAGTTATACTATGGGTGGTGGAGATGAAGATATTTTATACGGACAAGCTCACGAACCAAAAACAATCTCTGTATCACCATTCTATATGGATGAAACAGAAATCACAAACGATGAATATCGTGAATTCATTTATTGGGTCAGGGATTCACTTGCCCGAAATCTCTTGGGAGAGGCTTTCGAAGAAGACTATCTAATAATTGAAAACGACAAAACCGGAGAAGTTTACGATCCACCTATACTGAACTGGAAAACCGATATCGACTGGAATGGTGAAGAAGAAAGAGAAGTCCTCGAAGAAATGTTTATACCTGAACACGAACGATATTTCAGAAAAAAACAAATTGATACAAGAAAGCTTTTTTATCGATATTGGTGGATTGATCTTCATGCTGCTGCAAGCCGTTCAAATAGATACAATTTTGATAAAGACGAAAACGGTAATACAACGGGTACGGGTAGTTATGGAAATAATATAGCCGACAGATCAGCTTTCGTAAAAGAAGAAACAATAAATGTTTATCCCGATACTTTAGCATGGATCCACGATTATACTTATTCGTTTAACGATCCAATGACTAAAACATATTTTTGGCATCCTGCCTATAATCATTATCCAGTTGTTGGTGTTACCTGGAAACAAGCGAAAGCATTCTGTATTTGGCGAACTCAAAAAATTAATAATTATCTGAGTGGAAGAAAAGGCGTTTCGAGTGTGAGCGAGTTCAGACTACCTACCGAAGCAGAATGGGAATGGGCAGCAAGAGGTGGTTTTGAACTAAATGCTTATCCTTGGGGAGGCCCTTACGGAAGAAATCATGAAGGATGTTTCCTTGCGAATTATAAACCTTTAAGAGGTAATTATATTGATGATGGTGGACTTACTACGGTTATTGTAGCCCACTACCCTGCAAACGAATGGGGTTTGTATGATATGTCGGGAAATGTGGCTGAATGGACAAGTAGTGCTTATAACGAATCATCATATAATTTTACCTGGGACTTAAATCCTGATTATACATATAATGCTAAGGAAGACGACGCCCCGGTTATGAAACGAAAAGTTATCAGAGGCGGCTCATGGAAAGATATAGGTTATTACCTACAGGTTTCAACAAGAGCATACGAATACCAGGATACGGCAAAATGCTACATCGGATTTAGATGTATCCAACCATTCCTCGGCAGACAAAAGGGCGATAATCCTTCTAAAGCTTCACGAATATATCATTAATAAAAATAATATTTAAATAAATTATGGCACTGACCAATTTTGTAAGAAGTAGAACCTTTAAACAATTCATGGCAAAGTTGTATGGATGGGGTGCATCTATTGTTATCTTGGGAGCATTGTTTAAAATAAATCATTACAATTATGCAGATGAAATGCTTTTAGTGGGTTTGAGTATAGAATCTATTATTTTCTTCTTCTCAGCATTTGAACCTCCACACGTTGAGCCTGACTGGAGTTTAGTATATCCTGAACTTGCAGGCTTATATGGTAGTCATAATATTGCCGATAAACAATTATTATCTATGCCCGACAATGTAACAAGCGAACTGGATGATATGCTCGCAAAAGCAAATATTAATCCGGAACTAATTGAAAGATTGGGTAAAGGCTTCAAAAATCTCAGTGATAATACTTCAAAATTATCTGATATTTCTAATGCTTCCATAGCAACAAATGAATATGTTAAGAATATCAAAGGTGCATCGGAATCCGCAGGAAAATTAACCGATTCTTATAAAGAAGCATCAGAGGTAATTGATAATGATATAAAAGTAACAGAGGACTATGTCTCAAAAATGAAAAATGTATCTGCCTCTGCTTCAAGCTTATCAGAAACATATAAATTGGCTAACGATTCAATCAAAACAGACCTAAACTCTAAGTCTGATTTGGAAGAGAATTTAAAAAATGTTTCTGAATCAGCTAAACTTTTGGCTGAAAAATATAATAACTCTGCCGAAATTTTATCAAATTCTGCTGAAACCTTCAATACTTCAAAGAAAGAAGAAAACTTATATATTGAACAAGTAAAGAAAATATCTGCAAACATAGCTGCATTAAATTCAGCTTATGAATCACAATTAAATACTACAAACAAGCAAAACGAGTCTAATTCAAAAATACAAAACTCCCTTGGTGATTATCTTACAAATCTAAACGAATCAATAAAACAAAGTACAAAATATCAGGAGAATCTTGCAGCACTTAATTTAGTATATAAAAAACAATTAGATGGAACAAACAAACAGGTTGAATCCACTGTAAATGTTCAGGAAAAACTTAATCAATTCTTTAATAACCTTAATGAGTCAATCGAAAAGACCAGTAAATACAAAGAAGAAATGGATTCCTTAACAAGCAAAATTTCATCCCTAAATAGTGTTTATGGTAATATGCTTTCAGCGATGAACGTGAAATCAAAAAAATAACATCGTTATTTATTATCAATAAGGTAAAATTATAAGGAAACTATGGCCGGATATAAAGAAACCCCTCGACAGAAGATGATTGCAATGATGTATTTGGTCTTAACTGCATTATTGGCTCTCAATGTATCGAAGGATATGATAAACGCTTTTCTTGTAGTGAATGAAAGTATTGAAATCACTAATGAAAATTTTTCCGGAAAAATTGATGAAATTTATGCCAGATTTAGGAAAGATTACAAATTAAATCAGTCTAAAGTTGATCCATTTTGGAAAAAAGCCCTTGAAGCAAGAAAACTTTCGAAAGAAATGATTAACTACCTGGAAAGAATAGAATTTGAGCTTGTTTCAAAATCAGAAAAAACCGATTCCCTGACGACCCTTATTAAATACTACGATACAATACCCATTAATGATCCAAAAAACCCGAAAAAAACAATAAACAAAGTTAGTTTAAATTTGACGAAAATAGAGTCGAGAGACAGTTATACCACACCAACAAATTATTTTATCGGACAATCTGAAGATGGATCTAAGGGTGAAGCAATCATTTTGAGAAATAAAATTGATGAATATAGGAAAAAGATGATTGAGTTGATCGATCCGAAAAACAGGAACAAACTCAATATCGGGCTTGAAACAGATGGTGATTATTATGATGCAGATCATAATGAGCAAAACTGGCAAATGCATAATTTTTATCACACAATACTTGCTGCCGATATAACCATTTTAAATAAAATTATTGCTGAAATAAAAAATGCCGAATTTGATGTTGTTTCATTATTACACAGTTCGGTAAGTGCCGAAGACTTTAAAGTAACCGACCTGGTTGCAAAAGTAATTCCAAAGAGTAATTATATTCTTTTAGGTGAAAAGTATCAGGCAGAAATATTTGTTGCAGCTTACGACTCGACTCAGGATCTTCATGCATATTATGTTCTTAATGCAGATAAAATTAATACTCAAAACGAAAAAAATGCAACCCCAATATCCGGTCAAAATGGAATAGCAAACCTTATTTTACCTACAAACTCCGTTGGTCAAAAAAAATATGCAGGAGTTGTTAATGTGCTTACTCCACAAGGAGATACCAATAAATATTATTTTAATGAGGAATTTACGGTTGCTCCTCCATCAGCCACGGTTTCACCAACTGCAATGAATGTTTTCTACATAGGTTTGGATAATCCGGTCAGAATATCAGTCCCCGGCGTTTCCGACAATAAAGTCCGTGTAATGATGGATAACGGAACTATTATACCCAAAGCAAACGGCCAATACGTTGTTAATGTTTCTGAACAGGGGCGTTCTACAATAAAGGTCATGGCAGAAATGGATGGAAAAATAAAACTTATGGATAAATTTGAATTCAGAAACAAATTAGTTCCACCACCTTTTGCTTTAGTAGCAGGAAAAGAAAAACTTGGCTCGGGTAGAATTAACAAAAGTGAAATAGTAGCCTATCCTTATGTTATAGCAAAATTAGAAGATTTTTTATTTGAAGGAGTTCAGTACGCAATTACTTCATTCAGATTTTCGGCAGATGTAAGTGGTTTGTTACAAGAAGCTAAAATTGATGGTAATAAATTGAACGAAAAAGCACTCAGGATTATTAATAACGCAAGAAAAAACACAAGAATATTTTTTGATAACATTGAAGCAAAAGGGCCTGATGGCAGGATTGTTAATTTGCCTGATGTTATTTTAACTTTAAATTAATTTGAAAAACAAAGAGATTATGAAAAACTCAAAGCTGTTGATATTATTTAGCATAAGTTTTTTATTGTTCGCAAATAACAATATTTTTTCACAAGTAATCGGAAGCACTCCGCGAAATCAGGTATATGATAAAATTCATATCTCGGAGCGCAAGCCTATCCCATACCCTCCCTTAAGAGAAGCAGATGTGGTTTGGTCAAAACGAATCTGGTGTATGCTCGACTTACGGCAAAAAATGAATCTTCCACTGTATTTTCCGCTGAAACCCATTGCCGGAAAAATGAGTCTCGCTCAGTTAATTTGGGATTCGGTGATTAGTGGTGAATTAACAGCATATGAAGATGAAGACTTCACTATACCTATGACTGTCAGCGAGGTAATTGCGAACAACACAGATACAATAACCAGAAATGTTCCAAGTCTTCTTGATCCTGATATTGATTCAACAATTTACATTTATGAACAGTTTAATGCCGCAAATGTTAAGAAAATATATCTAAAGGAAGACTGGTTTTTTGATAAGCAACATTCGGAATTAGATCAACGCACTATTGGAGTCAGTTTGATTAAAGATGAATTTACAACAGAAGGTGAAAGGAAAGGTGCAAAATCTATTTTTTGGATATATTTCCCTGAAGCAAGGACTATTTTTGCTAACCATGACGTATTTAACATAAATAATGATGCAAAAAAAATGTCTTATGACGACCTTTTTTGGAAAAGATATTTTTCCAGCACTGTGTTGAAAGAAGAAAACGTTTATGACAGATGGATTAGCGAATATACACTTGGACTTGATGCTTTGCTTGAAGCTGAAAGGGTTAAAAACGACCTCTTTAAATTTGAACATGATCTTTGGGAATATTAATCATCATTAATTTTAATAATATATTCTTAAAAAGCTACTCTGATCGGGGTAGCTTTTTTTTATGCCCTTTTGTTGTAATTTGATAAATTTGCAATTATAAAAATCAAAAAAAATATTTTATTGCCATTTTGTAATGTCGAATAAATTTTTTGAAACCAAAATTACTTATTTGCCGGGCGTAGGGCCAAAGCGATCAGAATTGCTTAATAATGAGTTAAATATTTATTGTTTTGCTGATTTTCTTAACTATTATCCTTATCGTTACATCGACAAAAGCAAATTCTATAAAATCAATGAAATAAACCTAAATTTACCCTATATTCAAATAATTGGAAATATTTCTAATATTCAAATAATTGGAAAAACCAGGGGCCAACGGATGACTGCCCACTTATCCGATGAAACCGGTAATATTGAATTAGTTTGGTTCAAAGGAATAAAATGGTTGAAAGATAAATTCAATCCAAATGAGAAATACGTAGTTTTTGGAAAACCCAATATTTTTAACAGGAAAATAAATATTCCTCACCCCGATGTTTCACTTTTATCTGATGAAAATGAAGGATTAGGCGAATCTCTTTCGGGTTTATATAATTCAACTGAAAAACTGAAATCAGTAGGCTTGGATTCAAGGGGAATTTCCAAATTAATGAAGGCATTAATGCTAAAAGCCAAGGATAGAATTCCGGAAACCCTTTCTGAAGATATTATAAACAAATATAAATTTATTTCACGAGGCGAAGCAATTATAAATATTCATTTTCCTCAAAATCCAGAAATTTTAAATAAAGCTTCAGCAAGATTAAAATTCGAAGAATTATTTTTCCTGCAACTGAGTTTATTAAAACAAAAACTAATTAGAACTCAAAAATTTAATGGTTTCAAATTTAATAAGGTCGGCGATTATCTGAATAGTTTTTATAAAAACCAACTTCCTTTTGAATTAACTAATGCGCAAAAAAAAGTTATTCGGGAAATTAGAAATGATTTAGGCTCGGGAAAACAAATGAACAGACTTCTTCAAGGTGATGTTGGTAGCGGAAAAACCCTTGTGGCTTTAATGACCATGCTGATTGCTTTAGATAATAATTTTCAAACATGCGTGATGGCTCCCACCGAAATATTGGCAAATCAACACTTTGAAACTTTTAACAAATTACTTAAAAATAGTGGAGTAAACATTGAATTATTAACAGGTTCAACAAAAACCGCCAAACGAAAAACTATTCACGAAAAACTATTAAATGGCGAGCTTCAAATTTTAATCGGCACCCATGCTTTGATTGAAGATGTAGTGAAATTTAATAACCTCGGCCTTGTTGTAATAGACGAGCAACATCGTTTTGGAGTGGCACAAAGAGCTAAACTGTGGAAAAAAAATGTTATCCCACCTCATATTTTGGTTATGACAGCTACACCAATTCCACGAACTTTGGCAATGACAGTTTATGGAGACCTTGATTTCTCGATTATTGATGAAATGCCACCCGGTCGTAAAGCAGTAAAAACTTATCACTTTTTCGATTCAAAACGATTAAAATTATTCGGATTTATTAGAAGAAAAATTCGGGAAGGCAGACAAATTTACATAGTTTATCCATTGATTGAAGAGTCGGAGAAACTGGATTTAAAACATCTGATGGATGGGTATGAAAGCATTTCAAGAGATTTTCCCTTGCCGGATTATGCTATCAGCATAGTCCACGGCAAGATGAAATCAAAAGATAAAGACTTTGAAATGAAACGCTTTATTAAAGGTGAAACTCAAATTATGGTTGCTACAACTGTTATTGAAGTTGGAGTTGATATTCCAAACGCTACAGTTATGGTAATAGAAAATGCCGAACGTTTTGGTTTATCTCAATTGCATCAGCTAAGGGGGCGTGTCGGGCGTGGTGCCGACCAATCTTTTTGTATTTTAATGTCTGACTATAAGCTAACTGCAGATGGGAAAAAACGCCTTGAGACTATGGTTCAAACTTCCGATGGTTTTGAAATTGCTGAAATGGACCTTAAACTACGAGGGCCTGGCGACTTAAGTGGAACACAACAAAGTGGAATTCTTGACTTGAAAATTGCCGATATTGTTAAAGATGCAGAAATGTTAAAACTTGCCCGGTCATTAGCAACAGAAATCATTAATGATGATCCATTTCTTAAAAAAGAAAACAATGCAGTTATTCTTGAACAACTAAAAAATTTAAATAAGAATAAAGCAAATTGGGGATTGATAAGCTGAATATATTTATAAGCATTTAAGGTTTAAGATAAACTGTCTAAAAAGTTTAATAGTTATTTTGTTATATTTTTTTTGTAAAAGACGTATTTAATATTGGATAATACTATATATCAAATTACACTTAATAACATAACAATATAAGCATTTTTTTGTATAATATTTTAAAGCAGTGTGTGAACCCATACATTTATTTACTTACATTTGCTCCTTAAAAAAATTATTTAATTCATGAAAATTTCTTACAACTGGCTCAAACAGTATACTAATATCAATGTTGAACCTGAAAAATTATCCGAGCTACTAACCGATTGTGGACTTGAAGTTGAAGGGCTTGAAAAATTCCAACCCATAAAAGGTGGATTGGAAGGTATTGTAATTGGCGAAGTAAAAACAAAAGAGCAACATCCGAATGCTGACAAATTAACGGTAACAACTGTGGATGTTGGAAGAGACGAATTATTGAATATTGTTTGTGGTGCACCTAATGTTGAAGCAGGTCAAAAGGTGCTTGTTGCCACAATCGGAACCTGGCTTTTCATGGGAGATGACTCTTTTCAAATTAAAAAATCAAAAATCAGAGGACAACTTTCCGAAGGAATGATTTGTGCAGAAGATGAATTAGGCCTCGGCAAGTCTCATGAAGGAATAATGGTTCTTGAACCTGCAGCAGAAATTGGAACTCCTGCTAAAGAGCATTTTAATATTCAGGATGATTATACTTTTGAAATCGGTTTAACTCCGAACCGTGCTGATGCAACCTCTCATTTTGGTGTTGCCCGCGATTTGGTAGCTGTTTTTAATCATATTAATTCAAATTCTTCATCGAAATTCAATTGCCCATCAGTTGAGAATTTCAAAGCAGATAATCATAATACGGAAATTGATATTATTGTTGAAGATAACGAAGCATGTCCGAGATATTCCGGCCTTACAATTTCAGGAGTT
Organism: uncultured Bacteroidales bacterium; assembly: GCA_964462015.1. Lineage (GTDB taxonomy): Bacteria > Bacteroidota > Bacteroidia > Bacteroidales > JAEINX01 > JAEINX01. The sequence continues at coordinate 68,075 of CAYWXI010000005.1, forward strand.
AAAGTTGAAGAATCACCCGAATGGTTGAAAACACGATTGCTTTCAATTGGTGTCAGGCCAATAAATAACATAGTTGATATTACAAATTTTGTTTTATTTGAGACAGGGCAACCTTTGCATGCCTTTGATGTTGATGAAATTACAGGCAGCAAAGTAATTGTAAAAAAACTAAAACAAGGAACAAAATTCATTACTCTTGATGAAGTTGAACGTGAGTTGACTGCCAACGATCTTATGATTTGTAATGAAATTGAAGGAATGTGCATTGGAGGAGTTTTTGGAGGTGAAAAATCAGGAGTAAATGAAAACACAACGAAAATTTTCTTAGAAAGTGCTTATTTCGATCCCAAAACTATCAGAAAAACCTCAAAATATTTTGGGCTTCAAACCGATGCTTCTTTCCGTTTCGAGAGAGGTGCTGATCCCGAAATGACAATCTTTGCCTTAAAAAGGGCAGCCTTATTAATAAAACAAATTGTGGGAGGAGAAATATCATCGGAAATTATTGATATTTATCCTAATCCTATTTCAAGGTGGACTATTGATGTAAGTTATAAAAATGTTAACAGATTAATAGGAAAAACAATTGATAGAGGCATTATTAACAAGATTTTAATTGACCTTGATTTTGAAATTATTGATGAATCAACTGATGGAATTAAAGTTCGGGTTCCTACCAGAAAGGTTGATGTTAAACGGGAAGTTGATATAATTGAAGAAATACTGAGAATTTACGGATATAATAATGTCGAATTTCCGGCAAAAGTAAATTCTTCCATCTCATTCTGCCCTTACCCTGATCCCGAAAAAGTACAGAATATTATTGCCGATTATCTTAGCAATAATGGTTTCACCGAAATAATGAATAATTCATTGACCAAATCAAAATATTTAGAAAGTAATACAACTGATTTAGAACCAAAAAATAATGTAAAGATTTTAAATCCATTAAGTCAGGATTTAGACGTATTAAGACAAAGCCTGGTTTTTGGAGGATTGGAAACGATTATTTATAATATTAACCGGAAAATTCCGGATTTAAAACTATTTGAATTCGGAAAATCATATTCTTTTAATAATGATAAAGGCGAAGAAAACCTGAATAAATATGTGGAAAATATTCAACTTGCATTATTTATTACCGGAAAAAATGAACCTGAAAATTGGAAAACAGATCAAACAAATGTAGAATTCTATGATATTAAAGTTTTCGTATCAAATATTTTTAGAAGACTTGGGTTTAGTAATACTTTATTGGATGTAAACCATAATGTTTCAAAAATATTTATCGAAGGATTATCATATAATTACAATAATCATAAATTAGCTGAATTAGGACAATTATCAAATAATGTACTAAAGGATTTTGACATTACACAAGATGTTTTTTATGTAGAAATAAATTGGGATTTATTATTAAACATCGTAAAAAACTTTTCAATTCAATATCAGGAAACACCAAAATATCCTGAAGTTCGTCGCGATTTGGCATTATTGATTGATAAGTCAGTTCGATTTGAAGAAATTGAGAAACTTGCTTATCAAACTGAAAAATCCATATTAAAAAAAATTAATATATTTGACGTTTATGAAGGAGAAAAAATTGCTGAAGATAAAAAATCGTATGCTGTTAGTTTTATTTTGCAAAGCCCTTTTAAAACATTAACTGATAAACTTATCGATAAAACAATGAATAGATTGATAAATGTTTTTGAGAAAAATCTAAATGCAAAAATCAGATAACATTAATTTGAAAAATATTCTAAATTCATTATATAAAAAAAAGATTATGACTGAAAAAAAAGATCAAAAGTATTCTGTAAGCCCTTTAGGTGAAAAATTCCCTATTCCTTCATCTGAAGATTACAAAAAAGAATTAGAAAGAGTAGAAATTCTTGTTGACAAAGCCCGGAAAGAAGGGAAAGAAATAGTAGTTGTCATGGGAGTTGGTTTTGTTGGAGCTGTAATGGCTGCAATTGTTGCCGATACAAAAGACGAAGACGGCAATCCAAGCAAATTCGTTATCGGTTGTCAACGTCCAAGTGCTCGTAGTTATTGGAAAATTCCGGTTTTAAACAGAGGAGAATCTCCGGTAAAAGCTGAAGACCCTGAGGTTGATGAACTAATTGTACGTTCAGTTAATGAGAAAAAAACCCTTATTGCGACTTATAATAGTGAATGTTTAAAGTTTGCTGATTGTGTTGTTGTTGATGTTCAATGCGATTATACAAAAAATGATCTCGGTAAAATGAAAACAGGCGATGCCGATATGGCAGCCCTTGAAGCAACAATGAAAACTATAGGTGCGAACATTCAACCTGAATGTCTTGTATTGATCGAAACTACAGTTGCACCGGGAACTACTGAGTTTGTTGCATGGCCGATTTTGAAAAAAGCTTTCGCAAAACGCGGTATTGAGTCAACGCCTCTGCTTTCACATAGCTTTGAACGGGTTATGCCCGGAAAAGAATATGTTTCGAGTATCAGGGATTTTTGGAGGGTTTGTGCAGGTTGTAATGACGAAGCTCGTACGAGAGTAGAAAAATTCTTACATGAAGTTTTAAATACCAAAGATTTCCCTTTAACTGTAATGGATAGGCCAATTGAATCGGAGACAACAAAAATTGTTGAGAATTCATATCGGGCAACTATTTTAGCATATCTCAACGAATGGAGTTTATTTGCCGAAAGAAACGGCGTTGACATTATTAAAGTTATTAAGGCGATTAAAATGCGGCCCACTCATAGCAATATGATTTTTCCAGGCCCCGGTATTGGTGGATATTGTTTGCCGAAAGACGGTGGCCTCGGCTATTGGGCTTATAAACATATTCTCGGATTTGAAGACGGGGACGATATTTTCAAAATTACACCTACAGCCATTGATATAAATGACACACGATCACTACATGTTGCTGAACTTACACGTGATGCATTGAGAAATATGGCAAGATATATTGCAGGTGCCGATGTTTTGATTTGTGGTGCAAGTTATCGTGAAGATGTTGGTGATACAAGATACAGCGGAAGCGAAATGGTTGTCAGAAAACTTAGTGAAATGGGTGCTGAAATGCGAATTCACGACCCTTATGTCGATCATTGGTATGAATTGGAAACCCAGGATGTTTACCCTGCCCCGGGTTATTCATGGAGCCGTTTCTTCCGCAACCAGGAACATTTGACTGAACTTCGTGTACAAAAAGATTTACAAAAATCCTTAAAAGGTGTTGAAGCTCTAATTCTTGCCGTACCTCACGAACAATATAAAAACCTTTCACCCGACGACATAGTAAAATGGGCCGGTGGACCAATTGCTGTAATCGACTGTTTTGGCATTCTTTCAGATGATAATATTCGAAGATATATTGAACTTGGTTGTGAAGTAAAAGCTCTAGGTCGTGGACATATCAGAAGGATAAAAGAAGAAGTTAAAAGAAAACAAAAGTAATTGATAATTCATTTAATCAAATAAAATCCTTGTCATTGAAAAATATCATTGGCAGGGATTTTATCTTTTTAGCAAGAGTTTTTAATAATATTGACAAAAAATAAGTAATTTTACACAGTGTAAATTTATTTTTGATTTTTATTTATATGGATATTCAATCAATAAAGCAACGATTTGCGATCATTGGTAACTCTCCTTTATTAAACCGAGCTATTGATATTGCTTCACAGGTTGCCCCAACAGATTTAACCGTGTTAATTTCAGGAGAAAGCGGAACGGGAAAAGAAGTTTTTCCAAAAATAATACATCAATTAAGCCCGCGAAAACATAACGCATATATTGCAGTTAATTGTGGTGCAATTCCGGAAGGTACAATTGATTCTGAATTATTTGGACACGAAAAAGGTTCATTCACAGGAGCTCATGATTCAAGAAAAGGATACTTTGAAGTTGCAAATGGCGGAACAATCTTTCTTGACGAAGTTGCTGAACTACCTTTATCAACACAGGTCAGGTTGTTAAGAGTTTTGGAATCTGGTGAATATTTTAAAGTAGGTTCATCGAAAGTCTTAAAAACAAATGTCCGTCTTGTTGTTGCCACAAATATTAATCTTTCCGAAGCAATTCAAAATGGAAAATTTCGACAGGATTTATTTTATCGCTTAAATACAGTTCCTATTTTAGTACCGGCTTTAAGGAAAAGAAAAGAAGACATCTATTTATTGTTCAGGAAATTTGCATCTGATTTTGCCGAAAAGTATCGAATGCCGGTTTTGCAACTCGACGAAAAAGCTGAACAAACTTTAATTAACTACCGTTGGGAAGGAAATGTCAGGCAGTTGAAAAATATTACCGAACAAATATCAATAATCGAAAAAAACAGGAAGATCACTAATGATGTTTTGTTAAAATACTTACCCAAAATAAATTATTCAGAATTACCTGTTTTGTATCAAAAAGGTGAACAGGATGCCCACATTTCCGAAAGAGACATACTGTATAAAGTTCTTTTTGATATGAAAAAAGATATTAATGATTTGAAAAAGGTTGTAATTGATATTGTCCAAAATGAAGAAAACAAACAGGATCTTTCAAAAAAAAACTCAACCATAATTAATCAATTATATCAGGATGTGGAAAACAATTCAAAAGAAGAAAATAAAATCCAAATTCATCATGATCCAATTGATATTGAGCAACCGGTGATTGAACCTATTCAACAACACGAGGAAATTGAGGAATCCTTATCCCTTCAAAAAAAAGAAATTGATTTAATAAAAAGAGCGTTAAAAAAATATAGGGGTAAACGAAAATGTGCTGCTGAAGAACTTGGAATATCTGAACGTACTTTATATCGGAAAATTAAGGAATTTGATATTTAATAATGAGTGAATGCTTGAATAAGAGAATGAATGAAAAATATGAATTTGTCAATTGCATTATCTAAACAACTTCTGCTAAAATATTATTTAATAATTTTATTTTTATTGATTTTATTTTCGGGGTGTGGTGTTTATTCATTTACAGGAGCTTCAATTTCTCCGGAAGTAAAAACCATATCAATTCAGCATTTTCCTAATAATGCTCCTTTGATAGAAGCAACATTAAGTCAATCTTTTACGGATGCTTTACGCGACAAATTTGTTTCTCAGACTAACCTTACATTAGTTAACAGTGGTGGAGATCTTTCGATAGAAGGTGAAATTACAGGGTACAATACTCAGCCGGTTGCTATCCAGGCTAATGAAGTTGCTGCGAGGAACAGACTGACAATTACTGTAAATGTTAATTTTGTAAATAATTTTGATGAGACTAAAGATTTTGAAACTAAATTTACACATTATATGGATTATCACAGCAACTTAAATTTATCAGTTGTTAAAGAAACTTTAATTGCTCAAATAAATGAAATGATTGTTGAGGATATTTTCAATAAAGCTGTAGTAAATTGGTAACAAACTTAATATCATGAATCGCCAGCAATTTGTACATCTTTTAGAAAACGTTAATGACTTAAATTTTGAGAGCATTGCTTTAAATGAAAAGATAATTGCTGAATTCCCATATTGCCAGATTGCTGAAATTCTATACGTACTTAATTTATATAAGGAAACAAGTATCCATTATACTAATCAATTGCGAATTGCTGCAGCTTATTCTTCTGATCGTGCAGTTTTAAAAAAACTAATTGATTCAATTTCTTTTGAGAAAAAATATTCTGAAAAAATTACTGAAAAAGAAGTTCAAAAACCTGAGGAAGAAGTTCAAAAACCTGAGGAACTATTAGATGAACTTCAACAACAAACTGCATATAATATTGAAGATGTTTTGGACAATGTTCCTTCATCGAAAGAAGACGAAGAGGAATATGATGATGAGGAACCAAATCTTACAGAAGAGGAAAAACTTTCAAACGATCAATTAATTGATAAATTCATTAAAGAAGAACCTCGTATTTCACCACCAAAACGTGAATTCTTCAATCCTGTAGAATATGCACGAAAGAGTTCTGTTGATGATGAAAACCTGGTCAGTGAAACACTAGCTGAAATCTACCTCAAACAAGGAAATATTTCTAAGGCAGTAAAAATTTTTGAGAAATTAATTTTGAATTATTCAAAAAAAAGCACGTACTTTGCAGCCCAAATTGAAAAAATAAAAAAAGAACACGAAAATCTATAATATAACTAATAAAAATCAACAAAAATGGGTGCATATATATTTATTTCAGTATTAATATTAATCGTTTGTGTATTACTAATATTAATTGTTTTAGTTCAGAATTCAAAAGGCGGTGGACTTGCTTCAAATTTCGCAGGTTCTAATCAATATATGGGTGTCAGAAAAACTGCAGATTTTCTTGAAAAAGCTACCTGGACACTGGCAATAGCTTTATTGGCTTTTAGCATGGTCTCTATTTTCATGATCCCAAAAAACAACAATCTTCAAAATGTAATTGACACCGAACTTCGTGAGCAAATTGACAACACTAATACTCAGCCAATTGAAGATTATCAAGCACCTCCACCACAGGAAGAATAAGAATAATTTTTTCATGACCAACTTATAAAAATGTCAGAATGTCATACATTCTGACATTTTTTTTTGAAAATAGCTTTTGGCATAAAATGTGTCAAAGCGCAATTGTTAATCAAAAATTTTAATTTTATAATATAAATACTGAAAAAATGACAAAATTAAACATCAAACCATTAGCAGACCGAGTTATCATTGAACCTGCTCAGGCTGAAGAAAAAACTGCAGGTGGAATTATTATTCCCGATACAGCAAAAGAAAAACCACAAAAAGGAACTGTTCTTGCAGTTGGTGAAGGAAAAAAAGATGAACCTATGACTGTAAAAGTTGGTGATACAGTTTTATATGGAAAATACGCCGGAACAGAAATTTCTGTTGAAGGTAGCGATTATCTCATTATGCGAGAGTCTGATATAGTTGCGATTATTTAATTACTAATATTTTAAAATCTAAAAAAAGAAAAAAATGGCAAAAGATATTATTTTTGATCTCAAAGCAAGAGAATCATTAAAAAAAGGTGTTGATGCATTATCAAATGCAGTAAAAGTTACTTTAGGTCCTAAAGGACGTAATGTTGTTTTAGAAAAATCATTCGGAGCTCCTCAAATTTCTAAAGATGGAGTTACAGTTGCAAAAGAAATTGATTTGAAAGACCCTGTTGAAAATATGGGTGCACAAATGGTTAAAGAAGTTGCTTCTAAAACCAATGATATTGCCGGTGATGGTACAACAACTGCTACAGTTTTAGCTCAGGCAATCGTAAATACAGGATTAAAAAATGTTACAGCAGGTGCAAATCCTATGGACCTGAAAAGAGGAATTGATAGTGCCGTAAAAGCTGTTATTGATTCATTAAAAAATCAAACAAAACAAATTGGCGATAAAACCGAAAAAATCGAACAGGTAGCAACAGTCTCAGCAAATGATGACAAAACAATCGGTAAACTTATTGCTGAAGCAATGAGCAAAGTAAAAAAAGAAGGTGTTATCACAATTGAAGAAGCCAAAGGAATCGAAACTTACGTTGATGTTGTTGAAGGAATGCAATTCGACAGAGGATATATTTCACCATATTTTGTAACCGATACTGAAAAGATGGAAGCAGTTTACGAAAATCCATATATTCTTATCTACGACAAAAAAATATCGGTAATGAAAGACCTTCTTCCAATTTTGGAAAAAGCTGCTCAATCAGGCCGACCGCTTGTAATTATTTCCGAAGATATTGATGGCGAAGCACTCGCTACTCTCGTTGTAAATAAAATCAGAGGTTCATTAAAAGTTGTTGCTGTAAAAGCTCCGGGTTTTGGTGACCGAAGAAAAGAAATGCTCGAAGATATTGCCATTTTAACAGGCGGTATTGTTATTTCAGAAGAAAAAGGCTACAAATTAGAAGACGCTGATATTTCATATCTTGGTGAAGCAGAAAAAGTTGCTATTGATAAAGACAATACAACAATCGTAAGCGGAAAAGGTAAAAAAGAAGATATTGCTGCTCGTATCAAACAAATCAAATCACAAATCGAAACCACAACTTCTGATTATGATAAGGAAAAATTGCAGGAAAGATTAGCAAAATTAGCCGGTGGTGTTGCTGTAATTTATGTTGGTGCAGCCAGCGAAATTGAAATGAAAGAAAAGAAAGACCGTTTTGATGATGCTTTAAATGCAACAAGAGCTGCTATCGAAGAGGGTATTATACCTGGTGGCGGAATTGCGTTTATCAGAGCAATTGAAGATATTAAAGACCTTAAAGGAGACAACGAAGACCAAAATACCGGAATTGCTATTATCAAAAGAACTCTTGAAGAACCATTGCGTCAGATAGTTGAAAATGCAGGTATGGAAGGTTCGGTTGTAGTTCAGAAAGTAAAAGAAGGAAAAGATGATTTTGGATATAATGCCAGAACTCATGTTTACGAAAATCTTTTTGCTGCAGGTGTTATTGATCCTACAAAAGTTACAAGAGTAGCTCTTGAAAATGCCGGTTCAATAGCAGGAATGCTTTTAACAACCGAATGTGTTATCGTTGAAAACAAAGACGAAAAAGAAGCTATGCCACCTATGGGAGGCGGAATGCCACCTATGGGAGGCGGAATGCCGGGAATGATGTAAAATTAAAATTCCACATAATCTCAAAAAACCTCACCTTTTGGTGGGGTTTTTTTTATGTTTATATATTTTTAAATTTGCCTTACAAAAAGTTATTGAAGCTGAAAAGATTTCAACAGAAAACGAATAGGATTTAAAACACATGACAAAGAATAATAATACTCTCAATAGAAAATCTTGGGTGTAAAAATTTTAGTGAAATCCTTGAGTTTAACCTCAAACTCATCACTCCAATATTCCAAAATTCCAATAATTGCCAATGATAGCCAATGATACCAAAACCTCCTATCTCATTATTACCTTTATTCTACTTTCCTTAACAAGTTTCATATTTTTCAAATCAACTTCTTCAATTAAATTAATTCCGGGTTTTTTCCCTTTTTCAAAATTTCCGAGCTTTTCATCAAATCCTAAGAATTCAGCACCATTCAAGGTTGACCATAAAAGTAATTCCTGTAATTTAATTTCGGGATAATGACTTGAAATTGTTTTTATTTCCTCTAAAACCGAAAGGGTTTCATTTGAAGCATAACTATCGGTGCCAATTGTAATTTTTGCTTTTTTGTTAATAAATTCGGGGATGTTTGGTAAACGGTTTTCAATAAACAAATTTGCATTAGGACAAAAACACCAATAGACACGATTGAAATTTTCAATAGCAAAATCTATATCTTCAGGTTTTGAAAATGTATTGTGAACCAATAAGAGTTTATTTTGCTTTGGAAAAAACGAGGTAATTGATTGCAAGGGGCTTAGTCCTATTGCCCGGAAATGTGAATGATCAATGCCAAACTTTTTAAAGTTTTCTAATATTTTTCCGGTTTTGTTTTTGAAAAATAACTTTTCATCATTGCTTTCCTGATGGTGAATACTTAGCAAAGAATTGTTTCGAATGGAAAACTCTTTGATTTTCTTAAATAAAATATCCGATACCGAATAAGGAGCATGAGGAACTATTGAAGCTTTACTATTTTTTTCCGGAATTGAAATTTGAGAATAGAGATCAAGACTTTTCTGAAATCTTTCTTCGGCAATATTTGGGTCGGAACCATAAACTTCAAGAAAAGTATAAAACATTAACTTGCTCTTTTCTTTAATTGAAAACGAAAGGCTTGTATTTGAAATATCTCCAACAGCCACGATTCCTGACAAAAGCATATCTTCTTCTGCTTTTTTAATGGCCTCAAGTATAATTTCTTTATCAAACTTCTTTTTAGATTTTTGAACTTCAATCACAAACTCACCTAAACCTTTATTCTTTTTTATTTGATTTTTAAGATAGGAAAGCTCAATATGAGAATGAGTATTAACAAATCCGGGGCAAATAATTCCCTGATATTTTTTAATGTCATCTTTTGAATTAATTTCAGCAGGCTTCAATACATCTATTATTCTTCCATCATTTTCAAATATTAGAATCCCGTTTTTGATTGATGGAGAAGCAATTGGAAAAATATAATCTGCTGAAATCTTAATCATAATTAAATAATATTTGTCGAATTTAAAAAAAAATATCAACTTCGATTAAAGTTTATCCAACAGCATCATTAATTTGAAAAATATTATTCAATGAATGACAATTAATGACACAAAGTAAATGACTACCGAATAACTATTAATGACTATTTATCAAAACAATTATCTTAATTTTGCATTTAATAATGAAAGATAAAAAAAACATACGATTATTAGCCTTTGGAGAAATAAAGAAATTTTTTCTTGAGCATAACGAAAAAGCTTTCAGGGCAAAACAGGTTTATGAATGGATTTGGAAGAAACATGTTTCCTCCTTCGAAGAAATGAGAAACATTTCCAAGGCTATTATAAATCTATTGAATGAACACTTTTTCTTAGAAAAAATAAATATCTTAAAGGAACAAAAAAGCAGCGACGGAACCATAAAAGTTTCATTCAAATTAAGCGATGATGAAATTATTGAGGGTGTGTTAATTCCGACTTCTAATCGGGTTACAGCATGTATTTCTACCCAGGTTGGCTGCACACTTGCATGTGCATTTTGTGCTACCGGAAAACTTGGTTTTACCAGGAACTTAACGTTTGATGAAATTTTCGATCAGGTTACGATCTTAACAAAATTATCAGAAGAAAATTACGGACAGGCTTTATCAAATATTGTTTACATGGGAATGGGTGAACCCTTGCTTAATTATCAAAATGTTATTCAATCAGTTGAAAAAATCACCTCTGAAACAGGAATGGCAATGTCACCATACAGGATAACAATTTCAACTGTTGGTATTTCGAAAATGATCAGGAAACTTGGCGATGATAATGTAAAATTTAATCTTGCATTATCACTTCATGCCGCTACCGATTCCAAACGCAGAAGCATAATGCCTGTTAACGAGTACAATTCAATAAGCACTTTGATTGAAGCTTTAAAATATTTCCATCAAAAAACAAAAACAAGAATTACAATTGAATATTTATTACTTCACAATTTTAATGACAATATTGATGATGCAAAAGAACTATGCCGTTTTTGCAAAAATTTTCCCGTAAAAATAAACCTTATTGAATATAATACAATTGAAAATAGCGGCTTTCAAAAATCAGGGGAGCAACGAACGTTGGAATTTATTGATTATCTCGAAAGTAAAAACCTGATTGTTAATCTTAGAAGAAGTCGCGGAAAAGATATTGATGCTGCCTGTGGGCAATTGGCGAATAAAGACTAAATAGATGATTTAGGAAAAATTAATTCCATATCAACTATTATCAAATATTCTATCTGCTTCCTGCCAGCCATAAACGCTAGTATTTTTTCGTTTTTGTATATTTTGGCCACCATAAATAATAAAGTTATCTAAATCATTATCTTGGGTTATTTTCTCAAAATAAGAAAGTCCTTTAAAAAAATCTGTTGTGATTGTTTTACCAGATTTTATTTCAAGGGGAATAAGTTTTCCAATAGTTTCAATAATTACATCCACTTCATTTCCCCGCGAATCTCTAAAAAAGTATATTTCTCCCTTTTGCTTTCTATTTAACATGAATTTCTTCAATTCACTTATAATTAGGCCTTCGAAAATACCACCTTTTAAATAATGAAAAGCGAGGTCATTAGGCTTTGTTATATTCAATAAATTACACACCAATCCCGAATCATAAAAATAAATTTTTGAAGATTTTGTAATTCGTTTATTGAAATTTTTGAAATATGGCATAACCGTAAAAACAATATAACTTGCCTCAAGTATTGACAACCATCTTTTCACTGTTTTATATGAAACTGAGATTTCATTTCCAATTTCAGACAAATTAATAAGCTGGCCTGATCTGGCAGCACAAACCTTGATAAATTGCCCAAAAGAGTTAAGATCACCTACATTTGTTAACAGTCGCACATCTCTTTCAATATAAGTTTGTATATAATCATTTAGCCAGTGGCCATAATTGATATCTGATGAAAACAATCTGGGATAAAACCCTTTATGAATAACATTTTCCAGTGTGTTCGGTATTAGATCATAATCACTTAGTTCTGAAATAGAAAATGGCAACAAATTAAAAATAGCAACCCTTCCTGCCAATGATTGCGAAATCTTTTCCTGTAAAAGAAAATTTTGAGAACCTGTCAAAACGTATAATCCATTTTTGTCTGACTCATCAGCGCTAATTTGGATATAGGAAAACAAATCTGGAACATATTGGATTTCGTCTAATATAACCATTTCTCCAATCATTTGCATGAATCCTTTAGGGTCGGCCAATGCATAATCCCTTTGTTCAGAATCTTCAAAATTGACATATTTATAATTTGGGAAAATTTTCTTTGCTACTGTTGTTTTTCCCGATTGACGAGGACCGGTAATACTAATTATCGGTAATTGAGCAGAAGCCTCTTTTATTATATTTTCTATTTGTCTTTTTATATACATAAAGCGTGTAAATTAGACATTGAATGTCTATTTTGCACAAAAATACTTAATAATTTGATATTTTTCATAAGCATTATAAAAATAAATTTTTCTAATCTGTAAATATGGAGTATTTTATACCAGCCAGGTCTGCTACTCCGGAATTTTATTTACAATAACTTTCAGGCTTTTTGGAAGTATTTCAAAGTTTATTGGTGAATGGCCGAGAGATTCACCATCGGTCTCAAGAAAAACATTTTTTACGGGTTTAGATATAATCGAAATTGATTTCCCCGTAAAAGTCAAAACTTCAGGCATTTTTATAAACGATCCGTCATAAAGGTTTTTTAAATTCCTGACAACCTTCATTTTTGTTGTTTTCTTAATTATTGTCAAATCGAAAATGCCATCATTTGGAATCGCATTTGGTAGTTGCATCATACCACCACCGTTATATTTACAAATCCCTACACTCATGCTGAATATCATTCCTTTAAACTTCAGTTTATCATCAATTCTAAGTTCAATGAATTTGGTCTTGTATTGAAAAAGGCCTAAAAAGATATTTAAAAGATATGCAAATGAGTTGCCACCACCTTTTTCTTTAAGACGATTAGTTTTCTTTGCCACAAAAGCATCGTACCCCAATCCGGCAACATTTGCAAAATATCTTATTTCCTTTTTATTTGAATTAAAATATTCAACTTTTCCAATGTCCTGAGTAAAAGTCATTCCGTTTGCAATGATCTGTATAGCATTTTTATATTTCAATGGGATGTCAAACATCCTGCCCCAGTCGTTTCCTGTTCCGACAGGGATCATTGCGAGAGTGAATTTTGAGGGAGGGTATAAATTCTGGGTAAAAATCCCATTTACAACTTCATTGAAAGTTCCGTCGCCTCCAACTACAATAATTTTAATAAATCCCTGTTCAATGTATTTAACAGTTAGATGAATAGCGTGGTTAATTTTTTTAGTAAAAACTCTTTTGAAGAGAATTCCTTCCCGGGTTAATAATGTGGATATTTTTTTCCAGTCTTTCTTGCCTTTTTTTCTACCAGCATTCGGATTAACTATTACTAGCCATGTATTTTTTGTTTTTTGTTCATTTTCCATACCGGCAGCAATTTACTTTGAATTTAAAAGAATGCCTTTTTTTCTTTTGCAAATAAAAACAAACAACTAAAGTATGCAAAAAATGTAACTCCGGCTTGTGATTCAATAGTATCCTCCGATAACATTGAAAGCATTGAAATTATAAAAAACACAAAATAATAATAATCGAACATTCGGCCGGTTTTAAGGGGAGGGTATAGCAAAAACACTATAAACCAAATAAACCCGATTATACCAAAACCAACAAAAATGGAGAGAAACTGGTTGTGTGACCTCCAGCGAAAGATATGATCCAATAATGAATTTTCTTTTTCATAATAATTATTGAACACCTTATTCATATCACCGGTTCCAACCCCTAACCAAAAATTATTTTTAATTATTGAAAGAGAAGCTTTCCAATATTCAAGCCTCTGCATCACCGAATGGCCACTTGAATTACTACCCATATTATACCTTTTAATTTCCCATATAATTATATATACTCTCTTTCGTATCTCGGAAACATTATCGAATATTGAGTTTGCCATACCGTTCTCAATCAGGCATATTTCATGATCGTTTAATTTATTAACACCTTCGGCATCTTTTCTATAGCCTTTTGAAGTCAAAAAACGAATCATCGTAGTTTCAATTAATTGGTTTTTTTTATCTCTTCCAAAAAATTCAATTGAACTTCGTTTATTCCATGCTTCCCGCATTTCATCTCTAGAAATATAAATCCAAACATAATATCCATTCTCAACCTGCTTATTATAAAGATCATGAGCATATGGATTACCTAAATCAGTAGTTTTATCAAGAGTCTCAAGATCAATCGGATTAATATGATAAACTTCTTTTACCACATTCCTGACATACAACCCAATACAAACAGGGACTATAATTATAACAATAATAAAAACTAATCTTAATAATTTATTTTCCCTTTGAAAAATATAATAAATTAATATAATTATAATGCAAACTAATGTAATAATAACACCTGTCATTAATTGAGTAATTATTAAAAACGCAATTAGCCAAATAATTAAAATCCCTGAAAAAACTTTGTAAATAACTTTCTCTCCGGATGACATAAACAAAAAATAGGCTAATGAAAATATTGCAAGACAAACATTTAAACTAAATCTAATATGTGAAATAAATGGGAAATTTTCTCTAATATCAATAAATTCCTGTTTAAAATATAAAAAGCCTGAAATAAATGATCCTGAAAGAACTGCTGCAATAAAAAACGCTATCAAAATATTGAATTGCTTTTTATTAAGTTGTTTTGAAGATGATAATATTATTGGAAGAATAAGTATGGGCAATTTGGTTCTTAAGTCTTTAAAAGCATAATTAAAATCATCAGTAAAAAAAAGACCGATTATATGCATAAGCCATAACGAAGAAAAAACCAAAGCAGCTTTGTTTTTAAAAAACCTTTTGAATTTATAATTTAAATCGCCTTCAACCAACCAATTAACAATCAAAAGAATTTGAGCAATACTCATAAAATATCTTGATAAAGGCACTGAGATTGCCAATAATATCAAAATAGAGAAATAAGCTTTCGAATGAATTTCTTTTATTTTAGGCAAAACATAATTTTCAATAAAAAAACTTGCTAAAAGTACTATTTTTTTGCTAAATAAAACCATTAATTCTACTTTTGTTTTTTTATAAATTCGCATCTATATGATAGAAAAAATTAAATTTCATCAGTCTAGAATCGACCAAAAACCAAAATTCTCCATTCTGATTCCATCATGGAATAATCTTGAATTTCTGAAACTTTGCGTTAATAGCATAAAAAAGAACTCACATTTTTATCATCAAATTGTGGTTCATATTAATGAAGGATCGGACGGCACACTCGAATGGGTAAAAGAACAACAATTAAGCTATTCATATTCTGAAAAAAATATTGGGGTTTGTTATGGATTTAATGCTCCTTCGTCCCTTGCAATTTCTGATTACATTGTCCTCCTCGACGATGATGTTTATGTGTGTCCTGATTGGGATTTACATCTTTGGGAAGAAATTGAAAAACTTGGCACTAAATATTTTTCAATATCAGGGACAAAGATAGAGCCCGTAAAAACTCTGAACAAATGCGTGATATCACCATTTGATTTCGGAAAATCACCTGAAGAATTCAACGAAGCAGAATTATTGAAACAATACGATAAATATGATTTCGCTGATTGGAATGGAAGTAAATGGTATCCTTTAATAATTCATAAGGATATTTGGAACGCAATTGGTGGACTAAGTATTGAATTTACACCCGGGATGTATTCGGATCCAGATTTTATGATGAAATTATGGCATGCAGGTGTAAGATATTTTAAGGGATGTAGTAAAAGCCGATCATATCATTTTATCTCACGGACAGTTAGCCGCATTAAGAAAAATAATGGCAAAAAACAATTTTTATTAAAATGGGGAATGGGAAGCTCTACTTTCAATAAATATTATTTGCGTCTTGGAACAGAATTTACCGGATAATTGAAAGAACCAGAAAAGAATATTTCTTTAAAATTAAGTCTTTTAAAAGATAAACTAAAGAGTGTGTTTTCTTTTTGATTTTTGAATATTAAAGGCTTTTGTATATTTTAAAAAAGTTTCAAAAGCCGTGATCTCACAAATCATAAAGCCATAAAAACCATCAAGAAAACCAAGTTTCAGAAAATAGTTTCGTAAGAATTTTGCAATCGGTTTTGTAAGAATTGTTAAGACTGAGATATTTATATTCAAATTAACAATTTCTTGTGCAGCAATAGTGCTAAACCTATTTGCTTGTGCAATATGTTCATCTATCGTATAATAGGTATAATGATACAAATTTCCTTTCAGATGAACTTCCTTGCAATTTTTCTGTAAAATAATTTTATCATGTGGATTTATTCCTCCCCAACTGCCTTTTCGTTTGTCAAATAACCGAAGTTTTTTGTCGGGATACCAACCGCTGTGCCTGATCCACTTGCCACAATAATTTGCCAAACGATTCATCGAATATGCATCGGCTTGCCAATTTTGTTTTACTTTTTTTATTGATTCAATTAATTCCTCCGAAAGAGCTTCATCTGCATCGAGTGATAAAACATGGAAATATTTTGAAAGCGATAATGCATAATTTTTTTGATTAATATAAGTATCAAACTTATGCTGATGAAAATTTACGGGATATTCCAGGCAAATGTTTTCTGTATTATCATTTGAAAATGAATCTACAACTAAAATCTCATCAGCAATCTCAACAACAGAATTAAGACAACGACGAATGTTTTTTTCTTCGTTCAGTGTAATTATGACTACTGATATTTTTACTTCCATTTCGTTTAAGTAATATTTTAACAAAAATAATAAATCTGTCTAAATGATTACTTCCGATTAAAATATTGAATACTTAACAAGGAATAATGAATTTTGATGTTTAAAAATGTTACACACTTTTATATTTATCTTATTACCTCCTCCAAAAAGCTGGTGATAATAAAATCAGTACAGTAAATAATTCTAATCGTCCTAATATCATCAAAAATGAAAGGAACCATTTCCCTATTCCATGAATGGAAGCATAATTTCCAACCGGCCCGACTTCTCCTAATCCCGGGCCTATATTTCCAAGAGTTGCAATAGTCGCTCCCATTGAGGTTTCAAAATCAAGGCCAAACAATGACATAAACATTGTGCCAAAGGCAAAGATTATTATATAAATCAAAAAGAAAGCCATTATTTTAAAGATTATATCCTGAGATACACCTTTTCCATTCATTTTCACAGGAATTATTGCATTGGGATGAAGTAGTCGTTTCAATTCAAGCCAACTGTTTTTAAACAATAATAATTGTCGCATTACCTTTATTCCGCCTCCGGTTGAACCGGCACACCCTCCAACAAACATCATTAAAAATAAAATAAGCCATAATAAGCCTGGCCAAATAAGATAATCAGATGTAATGTAACCTGTTGTTGTAATTATTGAAACCGTTTGAAAAATCGATTCTCTAAAAGATTCCTCAAAACTCATATCTCTTTTTAAAATCAAAGAAACCGTAATAATAATAGTAACAGCAGCGATTAAATAAATGTATGCACGATATTCATCATTTTTCCAGACTTTTAAAATATTACCATGTAAAGCTATATAATGAAGTGTGAAATTAGTTCCGGCTAAAACCATAAAAACTGTAATAACATACTGTATATATGGAGGATAATCAGCAATACTTGCATTTTGAGTTGAAAAACCTCCGGTTGCCATTGTCCCAAATGCATGACAAAGTCCATCGAAAAGATCCATTCCACCTAACATTAGAAAACCTGTTTCAACAAAAGTCAGGAGAATGTAAATTCCCCACAACCTTTTAGCTGTGTGTGTAATTCGCGGGTGAAGTTTATCAAGAGTCGGGCCTGGAATTTCAGCAACAAATAATTGCATACCACCAATTCCCAAAATCGGTAGTATTGCAACTGAAAGCACAATTATACCCATTCCCCCAATCCAGTGAGTTAAACTTCTCCAAAATAAGATTCCTTTTGGAACTGCCTCAATATCTGTAAGTATTGTTGCTCCGGTTGTAGTAAAGCCGGAAACAGTCTCAAAGAATGCATCCGTAAAGTTTGTTATGGTTCCGCTTAAAATAAAGGGTAAAGTTCCAAATAAAGAAATAATTATCCATGAAGTAGTTACAATAATAAAACCTTCTCGTTTACCAATATTTTTTCCTTTAGCATTTTTCGTAAATATAGAAAGAGCTAAACCGGTCAAAATACATATTATTCCGGAAATTAATAATGGATCGCATCTGTCTCCTGAATAGTATAATGCAATAGGTATTCCAAAGAACATGAAAACACCTTCGAACATGAGTAAAAATCCAATAACTCTGATAATAATTTTAATATTTACTTCTGACCAGCTAAGCATTTACAAATAAAATTATTAATCAAATAGTTTTTCCATTTTTTTCATTGCCTCTGGCAGGGAAAATATTACAACTTTGTCGTTGTCTTTAATTTGGAAATCACCGGTTGCGATATAACTTTTTTTACCTCTGATAATTCCACCAATTATTGCGCTATCAGGAATTTTAAGTTTGCAAATAGGATGTTTAGTAATTGCTGATCGTGGATTTGCCACAAATTCAATAACTTCAGCATTTGTCCCGCTAAGACATTTTATTGATTTTGTTTTTAATGGCCTGGTAAACTTTGCTATATAACTTGCAGTAATAAGTTTTTTATTAATAATAGTATCTATCCCAATACTTTGGGAAATTCCTATGTAGTCGATATTTTCAACTAAGGCGATAGCTTTTTTTACTCCAAATTTTTTAGCGTGTAAGCATGTCAGAATGTTAGTCTCCGAATTATTTGTAACGGCAACAAAAGCATCAAAACTTTTTAAACCTTCTTCTTCAAGCAATTTAATATCACTTGCATCTCCATTAATCACCAAAGTTTCATCAAAAAAGTCACTTAATTCAATACACTTTTTTTTATCCTTTTCAATTAATTTAATATTTAAACCTTTCCGCAATTGTTTTGCAGCAGTCCTGCCAACACGGCCACCTCCGGCAATCATTATACTCTTAATATCAATTTTACGCTTACCGCTCAAAATCAATAAATCTTCAACACCCTCAGGCTTAGTTATAATATAAATTAAATCATTCGGTAATAAAACATCATTTCCTGATGGAATAATAGTTTTAGAATTCCTATGGATCGCAATTGCTCTAAAATCCAGATGAGGATATTGCTGTGAAATTTGATATAAATTTTTATTTGCAACAGGGGCATCTTCCTCTAACTTTATCAAATAAATAGATAATTTATTATCTGAAAATTCAAAAATTTCAGTAGCTGCCGAATGAGTAATTAATTTTATTATTTCGTGGGCTGCAATATTTTCAGGGCAAATTAGTTCATCAATTCCTAAACCTTTAAATATCCCACGGCTTTCAACCGACAAGTTATCAGTACTGTTAACTCTTGCAATAGTTCGTTTTGCACCAAGTTTTTTTCCTAAAAGTGCTGTGATAATATTTATTTGCTCATCATGAACAACAGAAACCAATAAATCTGCTTTTTTTATATTAGCTCTTTTTAATACAGAAATTGAAGTAGAATTACCTGCAATGGCCATAATATCGCTGTGAGATTCTACCATTTTTAATAAATCCTCATGCGGATCAACAATTGTAATATTGTGATTATCATCAGCTAATTCTTCAGCTAAAAATAGTCCAACCTCTCCATCTCCGGCAATTACAATATCCATTTTTATATACTTTTTATCTTTTGCTTGTATAAAACTTCTTTATACCAAACAGAAACAATTACATGTTTATTATGTTTCACGTAGGTGTTCCATTTTGCATCAGGTTGCGAAAATACTTTTTTCTATTAAAAAAAAACAAATTTGGAGAAAATTTTTAATTTTATAATTATTGTTTTGCGATTTTCAGATTGTTGCATACGTAAATATGTTGTATGCAACGTCTCTACATCAATCCCCAAATATCGTAATTCCTAATTTGTAATTCTTTAACTTTGCTGCATGATTTATCCTAAAAATTTTGAACAAAAAATAGGTTTTTCTTCAATCAGGGAAATACTGAAAGAGGCCTGTATTAGTCCGTTGGGAGAAAGATTTGTTGATAAAATTCGATTCTCATCTAATTTTGAATTAATAAAAAAGCTTCTCTCACAGGTTGAGGAATTCAGGCAAATTCTATTGTTTGGCGAACAATTCCCTTCACAGGATTATTTCGACCTTAGGCCTGAATTGAAAAGGATAAATATTGAAGGAGCTTTCATTGAACAAGAATTATTAGTTGACCTCAGGCTCTCGTTAAATACAATTACTAATATTATTTCCTATATAAAAAAACTTGAAACTGAAGAATTTCCATTTCTAAACGAACTTATTGATAATGTAATTATTGATAAGAATATCCTTTCGAGAATTAATGCAGTTATTGATGAAAAGGGAAAAATTAAAGATAATGCTTCACCAAAATTACAAAACATCAGGAGTGAATTAATTAGCAAGCAGTCAGTAATTGATAAAAAAATAAACAAAACACTTTTGCTCGCCCGAAAATCAGGTTGGGCTGCAGAATTTGTTGAGCCGACAATCAGAAACGGCAGGCTTGTGATTCCGATGCATGCGGCAAATAAAAGAATGATAAAAGGTTTTATTCACGATGAATCCTCAACCGGACAAACAGTTTATGTTGAACCAGCTGAGGTTTTTGAAATTAATAATGATTTGCGCGAACTTGAGAATGCCGAAAAGCGTGAAATAATAAAAATACTTACTGATCTCACCAACTTTATCAGGCCGAATTCCGCGCAATTAATCTCAAATTATCACTTTCTCGGATTAATTGATTTTATCAGGGCAAAAGCAAAGTTTGCTTTACAAATTGAGGCAAATAAACCTCATTTAATGAACAAACCCTTGATTAACTGGACTGATGCAAAACATCCACTTTTGTTTTTATCGCATAAAGCCCAGAAAAAACCTGTGATTCCTCTGGATATTTCGCTGGATGATAAAAACCGTATCCTTATAATTTCAGGCCCGAATGCTGGCGGAAAATCAGTCTGCCTGAAAACCATCGGATTACTTCAATATATGCTTCAGTCGGGCTTACTTATTCCCATAAAAGAAAATTCGAGTGCAGGTGTTTTCACAAAATTTTTTATTGATATCGGTGACGAACAATCACTCGAAAATGACCTTAGTACATATAGTTCTCATCTTTTGAATTTGAAATTCTTCATTAATCATTCCGATAATAAATCCTTAATTTTAATTGATGAGTTTGGAACAGGAACCGAACCGCAGCTTGGAGGTGCAATTGCTGAAGCAACACTCGAAAAAATTAATCAGAAAAAATCCTTTGCAGTAATAACTACTCATTATACAAATTTGAAATTAATAGCAAGCAAAACAGATGGAATTTTCAACGGGGCCATGCTTTTTGATACAAAAACTATGACTCCTATCTATAGATTAAGGATAGGCATGCCCGGAAGTTCATTTGCTTTTGAAATTGCTAAAAAAATTGGTTTTCAAAAAGAAGTTTTGAGAAATGCTACAAAAAAAACAGGAAAAACTCAAATTGATTATGACAAAGCTCTACAGGATTTGGAGGTCGAAAAAAACAAATTGAAAGAAGGCGAAACAAAACAAAAACTGGCTGATGAGTTTTTATCAGACATGATTGATAAATATCAAAAATTAAAAAACGAACTTGAAACAAAAAAGGAGACCTTATTGCAACAGGCAAAAGACGAAGCTTTGCAATTAATTTCCAACTCAAACAAACTAATTGAAAAAACTATAAAAGAAATCAGAGAAGACCAGGCAGATAAAGAAAAAACTAAAAAACTTCGCGAAAACCTGAAAAAAGAATCTGAAAAAATCAAAACAAAGGAAACTACTGCCAAAGAAAAAACAAAACAAAGGCCTAAAAAGAGAATCCGGGAGAAAATCCCTGTCGAAATTGATCAAATTATTAAAGTTGGCGACTTTGTTTCTTTTGAAGGTCAAACATCGGTTAGCGAAGTGGCTGAAATTATTGGTAAAGATGCTATTATTTCTAGTGAATCAATCAGGTTAAGAGTTCCTTTAACAATGTTAAAAAAGACTTTAAAAAAGGCCACCTCATACCGAAAACAATCTTACGGCAACATAATTAATGAGTTGAACCAAAAAATGGCTAATTTTAATCTTTCGATTGATGTCCGTGGAAAACGCTCTGACGAAGCCTTGTCACTTGTCAGAAAATATATTGATGATGCCATTTTACTTAATGTTCGGGAAGTGAGTATTCTTCACGGAAAAGGCGATGGAATTTTAAGACAGCTAATTCGTGAGTATTTATCAAGTATAACTGAAATTAAACAATACAAAGACCAGCATATCGAATTTGGTGGACATGGGATTACGCTTGTTTCGTTGAAATAAGGTGATTAATGGATAGAGACTTTATACATTTTCACTGGAATTAGAATAACTCATCCGATATTATGGCATATACTATATGTCGTTATTACCACCAGAACATTTCTCATTTTCGACTTCTTCATTTATCATCTCTTCTAATAACTTGTCAGTTTAAAAAATATTTAGTAGTTCGGTTAATTTATTATTTACAGTTTCTTTCTAAAGTTCCTTACTTAATTTGATTTTTTCCTTCAGTGATAACTGTCGAACAAGTTCAAAAATTTGATTAAACTTCAATGATATTTGATATGTTTCAGACTCCATATTACTATAATATTTTTTCCAAAGATAATAAATAATAAAAGATTAGAAATTCTATCTTTGCAAAAAATTTGAGAATACTAATTCTCATTCATTATAAGTTTAATATTAATTATTTAAAAATAAATTGAAATGGCAGAGAAATTAACATCTAAAAAAGCAATGGAATTGGAAGATAAATATGGTGCCCATAATTATCATCCGTTGCCGGTTGTATTATCAAAAGGCGAAGGCGCCTTAGTTTGGGATGTAGAAGGAAAAAGATATTTCGATTTCTTATCAGCTTATTCAGCAGTAAACCAAGGTCATTGCCACCCAAAAATTGTTGATGCCATGATTGATCAGGCAAAAACTCTAACTTTAACATCAAGAGCATTTTATAACGATTGCCTTGGAGTTTATGAGAAATATATCACCGAATATTTCGGTTACGATAAAATGTTACCAATGAACACAGGTGCCGAAGCCGACGAAACAGCTTTAAAGCTTTGTCGTAAATGGGCTTATGAAGTAAAAGGTATTCCCGAAAATGAAGCCAAAGTAATTGTTTGCGAAAACAATTTCCACGGAAGAACAATTACAATAGTATCAATGTCAACTGATCCTGATGCACGAAAAAATTTCGGCCCTTTTACACCGGGATTTATTACTATTCCTTACAACGATATTCCGGCTTTGGAAAAAGCTCTTGAAGAAGAAAACGTTGCAGGATTCCTGGTTGAACCTATTCAGGGTGAAGCAGGTGTTTACGTTCCCGACGAAGGTTACATTAAAAAAGCTTATGATCTTTGTAAAGATAAAAACGTACTTTTCATTGCCGACGAAGTTCAAACAGGTATCGCGCGAACCGGTAAATTATTAGCCTGCGATCATGAAAATGTTCATCCCGATATTTTAATTCTCGGTAAAGCACTTTCAGGAGGGGTTTTTCCGGTATCGGCAGCCTTAGCTAATGATGATATTATGCTGACTATCAAACCCGGCGAACATGGCTCTACGTTTGGTGGAAACCCTATTGCAGCAAAAGTTGCTATTGCAGCCCTAGAAGTTGTAAAAGATGAAAATCTTGCAGAAAATGCTGAAGAACTTGGCAAGATCTTTAGAGAAGAAATGAACAAAATTGATTCCGAAATGGTTGATTTAGTCAGAGGAAAAGGTTTATTAAACGCTATTATAATAAAACCAAAAAATGGAAAAACCGCATGGGATGTTTGTATGAAAATGAAAGAAAACGGCGTTCTGGCAAAACCTACTCACGATCATATTATCAGATTCGCTCCTCCTTTGATAATTACAAAAGATCAATTGATGGAGGCTATTGAACTTATTAAGAAATCTATACTTTCTTTTTAGATAGTACTTATAGTGCCTAAAGTTATTTCTTTTGACAACAGAAAAAAATTATAAAAATGAACGAAACAACAGAAAAAGTAAAATGCCTGATTATCGGCTCCGGCCCTGCCGGATTCACAGCAGCAATTTATGCTGCAAGAGCCGACCTGAAACCTGTAGTTTATGAAGGCTTACAACCAGGCGGACAACTGACCATCACAACCGAAGTAGATAATTTTCCCGGCTACCCTGAAGGAACCCAAGGTGCTGAAATGATGGAAGACTTTAAAAAACAAGCCCAACGTTTTGGTACAGACGTCAGATTTGGAATGATCACGGAAGTAGATTTTTCAGAAAGACCTTTCAAAGTAACTGCCGACGACGGAAAAACCATTATCGCAGAAACTGTTATTATATCAACCGGTGCTTCTGCTAAATGGTTAGGTATGGAATCTGAAACAAAGTTTAATGGCTTTGGAGTTTCAGCATGTGCAACCTGCGACGGCTTCTTTTATAAAGGAAAAGATGTTGCAATTGTAGGCGGTGGTGACACCGCAGCCGAAGAAGCTACTTATCTTGCTAAACTTTGCCGCAAGGTATATCTTATACATCGAAGAGATGAACTGAGAGCATCAAAAGCTATGCAGAAAAAAGTCCTCGATACACCTAATATCGAAGTTCTTTGGAATCATATTCCTAAAGAAATCACAGGAAAGGAAGAAGGTTTCTCAAAATCGGTTACAGGTGCAATTCTTACTAATGTTAAAACCGGTGAGGACAAAATAATTGATATAGACGGATTTTTTGTTGCAATCGGCCATAAGCCTAATTCCGACCTTTTTAAAGGCAAACTTGATATGGACGAAACCGGTTATTTAATTACGGCTCACGATTCAACTAAGACCAACGTTGATGGAGTTTATGCCTGCGGAGATATTCAGGATAAAACTTTTCGCCAGGCAATTACTGCAGCAGGTTCAGGTTGTATGGCTGCCATTGAAGCCGAAAGATTTTTATCGTCTGTGTAATTTGAAAGTCTAAGGGCAAATGTGAAAAGGCAAAAGTCTCAACTATACTTTGTGGAACTAGGTATAGTTGAGACTTTAGTTTACACAACGAAATTAACCGTGAGGCTTATGACCCGGATTAAGATGAAGATTTTCACAAAAAGCTTTAAAAGAAGATTTTTAAGTTTCTTTCCAAAGCATATTAAATATCTCATATTTATTTATCTTACCGGATTAATATTTTTTACAGCTTTCAGATTATTATTGCTTTTTACCGACACAGATAAATTGTCCGACATACCTTCAGGGAAATTTATTTTAGTATTGAAAGCGATGTTTATGGGATTTCGGTTTGATACAGTAGTCTCGGGTTATATACTTCTATTACCAACTGTTTTCCTTTCCATTTTGTCTATCTTGTTAATTGACAGAAAGATAGCTTATCGAATTACAAACATCTATTTAATAATTGTTTATTCAGTTGCTTTTTTTATTTCTGCTTCTGATATTCCATATTTTCATCAATTTTTTTCAAGATTTTCAACTGCTGCATTTAATTGGGTTGACACACCCGGATTTGTTGCAAGCATGATCTTTCAGGAATTTCATTATTGGGGCTACATTATACCTCTATTATTTAGTATTTTAGGATTTTCCTGGATTATAATCAGGATAAGAAAAAAAATTGAAAAATCGGAATCGCAGTATGATTCAAAATTTTCATATGTATTGAAGA
Source organism: uncultured Bacteroidales bacterium (assembly GCA_964462015.1). GTDB lineage: Bacteria > Bacteroidota > Bacteroidia > Bacteroidales > JAEINX01 > JAEINX01. The sequence continues at coordinate 94,020 of CAYWXI010000005.1, forward strand.
TTATATTATTATCAATAGTTTTATGGGGTGTATTATTCATCGGCATTAGAGGAAGATTGGAAAACAAAGCTCCTATTAAAGTAGGAACGGCATATTTTTCAAATTATGCTTTTCTGAATTTAGTAGGTTTAAATCCTGTTTTCACCTTAATCAGAAGCTATTTGAATGATTTGAAATCCGAAAATCAAAGCCTGAATCTTTGTAATCAAAATGAGGCAATTGCTTATGTTAGGAAAAGTTTTAAAGTTGATAATAATGAAGAATTTGATTCTCCAGTAGCTAGGCGGATAAAATCCAATAGCAAACCAACAGGCTCAAATCTGGTTTTAGTAATTATGGAAAGTATGTCTGCTGCAAAAATGAGTAGATTTGGTAATACAGATAATCTCACACCAAATTTAGATAGCATTGCAAGAATTTCCTACTCGTTTGATAGTGTTTATACTGCAGGCACTCATACTTTTAATGGAGTTTTTTCAACTCTTTTTGCCTATCCTGCACTTAAGAAACAGCATTTACTTCAAACAATTCCCATACTTTCTTATACTGGAATTGCCAACACATTAAAAAATACAGGTTATCAAACAATATATTTCACTACACATGATTCAGAATTTGATAATACAGGTGGTTTCTTAAGTAATAACGGGTTTGAACGAATTGTTGCCCACAACGATTATCCTGAGAACAGAAAGCTTAGTACTCTGGGTGTACCTGATGATTTTATGTTTGAGTTCTCTATTCCAATACTTAACGAATTATCAAAACGCAATAAACCATTTTTTGCTACATTTATGACTGCAAGTGATCATGGGCCTTATGTTATTCCTGAAAACATTCCTTTTTCAGCAAACAATGAAACAAACATCAGCAAACAAATTGTGGAATATGCAGATTGGTCGATAAAAAAATTTTTAGAATTAGCTTCAAGAGAAAAGTGGTTTAACAATACAATATTTGTTTTTATTGCCGACCATGGCGGAGTTTTAAATAGTATTTATGACATGCCTTTGTCATACCATCATACCCCTTTTATTATTCATGCCCCGAAAATATTTACAGAAAATAAAGTAATTAATAAATTGGGTGGGCAGATTGATGTCTTCCCAACACTTATGGAAATTATGAATATTACTTATGTTAATAATACAATGGGAATAGATCTGATTAATGATAGAAGGGATTATATTTATTTTTGTGCCGATGAAAAAATCGGTTGCTTGAGCAACGAATATTATTTGATTGTCAGGGAGACAGGTTTAGAATCCTTATACAAATACAAACAATTTGATAGAAATAATTATATTGACTCTCTTCCGGAAGTAACTGCCGATATGAAAAAATATGTTTTTTCGATGATGCAAACCGCTCAGTATGTGATAAAAAACAATTTAGTCGGAAAACAGGATAAATATTAAGAATTCAAACTTTTGAAAGTTTCTAACAATGAATTATTAACCTCTCATAAAAAATTAAGCAATTTCTGTTTGATTTTGAAAAATACCTAATTTTGCCACAATATTTATATAGTTTTTTTGTTATGCCTCAATAATAAAGGCCTAAAATATTAAAATCATATCAATTAATATATTGGAAATATAATGAATGAAAATAATGATAACATGAAGGAAGAAAAATTATTTTCTGAATTCCCTCCTATTTCTACTGAGGAATGGGAAGAAAAAATAATAACCGACCTCAAGGGTGCCGATTATGAAAAAAAACTTATCTGGAAACCTATCGAAGGATTTAAAGTTCGCCCTTACTACAGGGCAGAGGACCTTAAGAATTTTGAATATCTTAATACTGTGCCGGGCGAATTTCCTTTTAACCGGGGAAATAGAAAAAACAATAACTGGAATGTGAGAGTTGATATCGAAACCGGTAATATTAAAGAAGCAAATACTATAGCAATTAGGGCTGTTAACAATGGAGCTAATGCATTAGGATTTAATGCTGATGAATTAACTTCCACCGAAAATATCGAAACACTTTTGAAAGGAATTGATCTTGAAAAAACAGAAATAAATTTTCTATCATCAAAGTCTTTTCCTCAAACAACTGATCTCTTTATCAATGAAGCAGAAAGACAAAACATTAATAAAAATAATATTAAAGGATCAATTAATTATGATCCGATAAATCATCTTGCCATAACAGGCAAATTGTGCAAAAACGAAGATGAGACTTTTGAAGATTCTGCAAAACTTTTTAAAAAAATTATTACGGAGCTTCCAAATTTCAAAGCTTTAACTATAAATGGCAATCTTTTTCATAATTCCGGAGGTTCAATAATTCAGGAAATAGCCTTTGGTCTAGCTTCAGGAAACGAGTATCTTTCACACTTGACCTCACGCGGATTAAATATCAATCAGATTCTACCACGCTTATTATTTTCTTTTGCAATTGGCTCTAATTATTTTATGGTTATAGCAAAATTCAGAGCAGCTCGTTTGCTTTGGTCAAAAATCACCAGGCAATATAAACCTAAGGATCACTATTCTCAAAAGATGAATATACATGCAGTTACATCTTTGTGGAATAAAACAATTTATGATCCTTATGTAAACATTCTCAGAAATACAACCGAAGGAATGTCGGCTGCAATAGGCGGAATTGACTCAATGACTATCAATCCTTTTGATATTACTTACAAAGAATCGGATGATTTTTCAAGAAGAAATGCAAGAAACACTCAGCTTATTTTGAAAGAAGAATCTTACCTTGATAAGATTGTTGATCCTGCCGGTGGTTCATATTATATCGAAAACCTTACTGATTCAATTGCCATGACTTCATGGAAAAAATTTCAAAGCATCGAAGAAAACGGTGGTTTAATCCAACTATTGCAAAAAGGAATTATTAAGGAAGAAATTGAAGCAACAGCACAAAAAAGAGATATGGATATTGCTCAAAGAAAAGTTTCAATACTTGGAACTAACCAATATCCAAATGTAAATGAAACTATGTTGGAGAAAATAAATAGAACTTTAGATTCTAATAATAAAGGACTAAATCCATATCGGGGAGCTGAAGCTTTCGAAGATTTAAGACTTGCAACCGAGAAGCATACAAAAAAAACCGGTAAAAGGCCTGGAGTTTTCCTTTTAACAATAGGAAATCTGGCAATGCGAAAGGCACGGGCAACATTCATTGAAAACTTTTTTGGATGTGCCGGTTATGAAATATTCGATAATCCGGGTTTCAAAAATACTCAAGAGGCAATTAATTCTGCTATTGATTCCGAAAAAGAGATAGTTGTAATTTGCAGTTCAGATGATGAATACTCTGAAATTGTACCGGTTTTAACCAAAGAAATTAAATCTAAAAAACCACAAACTTTGATAGTTGTTGCAGGTTATCCTAAAGAAAAAATAGATGAGTTTAAAAAAGCAGGTGTTGATAATTTTATTCATGTTCGTAAAAATGTACTTGAAACACTGATTGAGTTTAGTAAGAAATTGGGAATAAATGTATAACAAGAGTTTAGAAATTCAGGAGAAAGCCAAATTTCCAATTTAAAACCTTAAACACTTACAGATAAAATAATAGTTTATAAAAAAAGAAACAAAAATATGCGTCCGGATTTTAAAAATATTGATTTTAAAACCAATTCAAATCCTAATATTGGTTTTGAAGAATGGGAGAGAAAAGAAGGGATAGAAAAAAACTGGAATACACCTGAACAAATTCCCGTAAAACCTGTTTATGGCGAAACCGATCTACTTACCATGGAACACCTTAATTATGCGGCAGGTTTAAAACCTTTTTTGCGAGGCCCATATTCCACAATGTATGTTATGCGTCCATGGACGATTCGGCAATATGCCGGATTTTCAACAGCCGAAGAATCAAATGCATTTTATCGCCGTAATCTTGCAGCAGGGCAAAAAGGGCTTTCGGTTGCTTTCGACCTTGCAACTCACCGCGGTTATGATTCCGATCATGAACGAGTAATAGGTGATGTCGGAAAGGCTGGAGTTGCAATTGACTCTATTCTTGATATGAAAATATTATTCGATCAGATACCTCTTGATAAAATGTCGGTTTCGATGACAATGAATGGTGCCGTTCTCCCAATTATGGCTTTCTATATTCTTGCAGCCGAAGAACAGGGAGTAAGTATGGAAAAACTTATCGGAACTATTCAAAACGATATTCTTAAAGAATTTATGGTTCGAAACACCTACATTTATCCACCTCTTCCCTCAATGAAAATTATTGCTGACATTTTTGAATATACTTCGAAAAATATGCCTAAGTTCAATTCAATTAGTATAAGTGGTTACCACATGCAGGAAGCCGGAGCAACTGCTGATATAGAACTTGCTTTTACACTGGCAGACGGATTTGAGTATCTCAGAGCCGGTGTTAATGCCGGGATGGACATCGACGCTTTTGCTCCACGATTGTCATTTTTCTGGGGAATAGGGATGAATCATTTCATGGAAATTGCCAAAATGCGTGCTGCCCGTTTATTATGGGCAAAAATTGTTAATAAATTCAATCCTAAAAATCCAAAATCATTGGCTTTGAGAACACATTGCCAGACATCAGGCTGGAGTTTAACCGAACAAGACCCATTTAATAATGTCACCAGAACCTGTGTTGAAGCAATGGGAGCAGCTTTAGGGCACACACAGTCTCTTCATACAAATGCACTTGATGAGGCAATTGCTTTGCCAACAGATTTTTCAGCACGAATTGCCCGAAACACACAAATTTATATTCAGGAGGAAACAAATATCTGTCGTGCTGTTGATCCATGGGCAGGTTCATATTACGTTGAATCGCTTACTCACGAAATTGCTCATAAAGCCTGGGGGTTGATCGAAGAGATTGAAAATCTTGGTGGAATGGCAAAGGCTATTGAAACAGGAGTACCAAAAATGCGTATCGAAGAAGCTGCCGCACGAAAACAAGCCAGGATAGATACCGGAAAAGATACAATTGTCGGAACAAATAAATATAAACTTGAAAAAGAAGACCCGCTTGAAACTCTTGAAGTTGATAATACAGCAGTTCGCGAATCGCAAATCAAAAGGCTGCAAAAGTTAAAAACCGAAAGAAATAATGAAGAAGTAAAACAAGCTTTGGAAAATCTCACAAAAGCTTGTGAAACCGGAAAAGGAAATCTTTTGGAGTTGGCAGTAGATGCTGCACGAAAAAGAGCAAGTTTAGGCGAAATTTCTTATGCATGTGAAAAAATATTTGGGAGGTATAAAGCAGTGATACGATCAATATCGGGAGTTTACTCATCCGAATCGCAAAATAGCGATGAGTTTAAGAAAGCCTGTGAAATGGCTGATGAATTTGCAAAAATGGAAGGCCGTCGCCCCAGAATTATGATTGCAAAAATGGGACAGGACGGACACGATCGGGGTGCAAAAGTTGTTTCAACCGGTTACGCCGACATAGGTTTTGATGTCGATATCGGGCCATTATTTCAAACACCGGCAGAAGCAGCTCGCCAGGCTGTAGAAAACGATGTACATATTTTGGGTGTTTCAAGCCTTGCTGCAGGTCATAAAACACTTGTTCCTCAAGTTATCAATGAACTCCGAAAACTTGGCCGCGAAGATATTATGGTTATTGTTGGAGGTGTTATTCCTCACCAGGACTATGATTTTCTTTATAAAGCAGGTGCTGTTGCCGTTTTCGGGCCGGGAACCGTAATTGCAGAAGCAGCAATAAAAATGCTTGAGTTTCTTATTGGGTCAAGGAAAGAATAAGCTGCTAATTTATTTAAATTAAAGGGAGTACCTGCCTGGTGGATAACAGGCTAGTGTGTTGGAGTAATGAAATGTTGAAGATTCCTAGAATCTGTTGAGCTTTAGGCATCATTCCATTATTTTCTTATTCCTATATTTGTAAGAAATTAATAATCTGTTTTTGAACAAAATTATCAAAGCACATATAGCCTTATTTTCTGCAAACCTGATTTTTGGATTAAACTATGTTATAGCTAAAGGTATAATGCCTGATTATCTTTCACCAAGATCAATAATTTTTATCAGAACATTTTGGGCAGCAATAGTATTTTGGATCTTTCACAGCATTTTTATCAAGGAAAAAGTTAATAAAAAGGACCTTTTTAAACTTGCATTATGTGCTGCCTGTGGGGTTGCATTCAATCAAATATTGTTTTTTGAAGGCTTAAATTTAACTACCGCCATCAATTCGTCTTTAATTTTCACCTCAACACCTATTATTGTTTTGGTGCTTTCAATATTTATGCTAAAAGAAAGTATTACAAAGAATAAAATCATTGGGCTTATTCTTGGCCTGAGTGGCGCCATTATGCTAATTTTAAACGAAGGCAGAATATCATTTGAATCGGACACATTTACAGGCAACTTATTAACAATGATTGCGGGTACCTCCTATTCCATATATCTTGTTTTAATTAAACCTTTAGCATTAAAATACAATCCTGTTACACTGTTGAAATGGATATTTATATTCGGATTTATTTTGGCCTCCCCTTTTTGTTTTAATAATTTTACGGAATCAATTTGGGAAAATATTCCAATAAATATTTGGTTATCTATATTATATGTCGTATTTGGAACTACAATAATTGCTTATTTGCTAAATAATTATTCGCTACGGACATTAAGCCCGACCGTTGTTAGTGTGTATATTTATTCTCAACCCATAATTGCAACAGTTATAGCTATGATTTTTCGAGGCGAAAAATTGTATGTTAGCAATATAATAGCAGGAATCTTAATATTTATAGGGATTTATTTTGTTGGAATTAAAAAAAAATCAAAAAAAATATCTGCTGATAAAATAAAAAACTATATAAAATAGTTTTAGAAACAATATTTTAGAAAACTTAACTTTAAGTTTGTTTTGAATCAATATCTGATTATCTTTGTTTAAAAAATAAATTAATAGAAGTGTTGAACTAAAAAATAAAAGATTCGGCTATGAAAAAAATCATTGTTGGAATTGATTTCTCAGATTGTTCGATTAATGCCCTTGAATATGCAATGGCTATTGCGAAAAAAGCTAATTCAGAATTAATACTATTATGGATTGAAAGATCTAATGGCTCAGCAATTAGTAAAAGTGAAGCAGAGAAAATGCTTTCTGAACTAACAAAAAAATATCAACAACTATTACCTGAATCGAAGATTGAATATAATATCAGAAGCGGGGTAATTCATAAGCAAATTGGAGCAGAAGCAAAAGCAAGCAAGGCTTCGTTGATAATAATTGGAACCCATGGCTCAGGAAAATCAAAAAGTACAAAAATCGGAAGCAATGCGGCAAAAATTGTGTCGAAAACATTATTGCCCGTAATTTCTATTCGTGAGAACCTTGATATATCAAAAAGTTTTGAACGGATTGTTATTCCGATAGACAGCACTTTACAAACACGTCAAAAAGTACCTTTTACAACCCATCTGGCAAAACTCTTTAAATCGGAAATCTATATTTTAGCATTGATTTACACATCAATTGAAGCCATAAAAGAAAGAATATTAACATATTCAAAACAAACGGGCGAATATTTTGAAAGTCAAAGACTTGATTTTGTTGTCGAATCAATGGAAGCAAAAAACATTCCCGAATCATTAACGAATTACGCTAAAGAAGTTAATGCCGGGTTAATTATTGTAATGTCGCAACAAGAATTGCGATTTACAAATATCTGGAAAGGTTCCTTTGCTGAGCAAATAGTTAATATGTCGGATATTCCGATTTGCATTTTCCCTACAAAATCAATTTACGATTATTCCACTAAACTTGATTAAATAAGAACAAAAGGCTGGATACAGGATACTGGTAACTGGAGACTGAAGACCGGATATGAATTCAGCAATTTATTTCTTAAAAACTGATTCCGTATTTTTTAGAATTATAACAGTAGCACCTTTTTTATTAAGAATATAATTTGAACATATTTTGGAACACTTTTTATATTTCCCGGAATTTTCTAAAAAGGTTTCTACATTTTCAATAAGCCCTAAATCGTTATGAACACAAAATGCCCCTCCCAGTTTAATAAGTTCATTAGCTTCCTGAAATTTTTTATAATTCGGACCAAAAAAAACAGGTTTACCGAAAGTAACGGCTTCCAGAATATTATGAATCCCAACCCCGAAACCTCCACCGATAAAAGCAAATTTAGCATATTGATAGAGATGTGATAAAATGCCTATGCTATCAATAATCAGGATATTTGAGTTTACAATTTCTTCGTTTTTAACTTTGCCTGAAACAACATCAGAAAACAGCAACACCTCATTTTTAAGAACTTTTTCTTTTAATGATTTGATTCGCTCTTTATGAACTTCGTGAGGTGCTATAATAAATTTAAGGTTTGCTGCTCTTTCCCTTATTAATGATAAAATTAAATCTTCGTCAGCAGGCCAGGTACTCCCACCAAGAAATATTTCCGAATCATGTTTAAATGTTTCAATGAGAGGGAATGATTTCTTGTGTTGAGATATTTCAAACACCCGGTCAAAACGTGTGTCACCGCTTATTTCAACATTTTCGATGCCTATGGAATTAAGTAATTCTTTTGATTCATTGTTTTGAACAAAAAAGAAAGTGATCATTTTTAGAATTTTCTTAAACCACGATCCATACCATTTAAAAAAATGCTGTTCCCTGCGAAAAATTCCGGAAACAATAAAGACTGTTTTTCCTTTGCTTTTCAAGGCTTTGAGGAAGTTATACCAAAATTCATATTTTACAAAAAACACAATTTCAGGATCAACAATTTCCACAAACTTTTTTGCATTTTTTTGAGTATCTAAAGGAAGGTAAAAGATATAGTCGGCTCCTGAATAGTTTTTACGAATTTCATAACCCGAAGGCGAAAAAAAAGTCAAAAATATTTTAAAGTCAGGATATTTATTTCGAAATGCCTCAATTAAAGGGCGTCCCTGTTCAAATTCGCCTAAAGAAGCCGTATGAAACCATGCAATTTTTTCACCGTTTTTTACTTCAGCCTTAATCGATTTCAGAATATTTTTTCTTCCTTTAGTCCATTGTTTTGCCTTTTTGTTAAAAAATCCGGCAAAAAAAATCAGAAAAGAATATGATTTTATTACAAAATAGTATAAAAATCTCATCTCCACAAAGCTATTAATAATAATAGAAATCTCTCGGTGTTCGGTTAAACAGTGGAATTATCCATCCGACTTTAAAACCTGAAAGCATGTCAAAATGGTTTGAATCATCTTTGCTCATTGTATCAAAATTGAAATCCCGCCTGCTTTTTGTCCACGCCTGCACAAATTCAAAACCAAAAAAGAAATTCACTAATCTTGAATTTCCATAATAAACATAACCTATAAATTCACTGATGCCCGGCCCGTAAGTCATCCTGTCATATCCCTTTTTATAGTCGCCCTCAAGGTTAAAGGCGTTATTGTCGGTTACATCTATCCTGATTTTATGTTGAAAAAAACCTACTCCTCCAAGTATTATAATTCCTGAATTTTTATTTGGTGCGAGAACATTGAATACTTTTCCGAATTTAGCAGAAATAAAAGTTCCGCTTTCATACTTGTGAATATCTGCATAAGTTCCGGCAGAGCTAATCACATAGCCCTGTGAAGTTGAAATATCTTTTAATAAAGTACTTTCATTTTTAACATCATTACCAAATAAATAATTATATTCGAGTCCGAAAACAAAATTTCTCCTGGTTTTTACCATAAAACCTCCTCCCACATTTCCATTATTTCCAAACTCTTTAGCAAGGTCACCTCCCGGGAATTCGTAAGCAAATTCACCATAAACCGAAGGAATAACAATCGTGGAATCCTTTATATTTGATTGAGCAAAAACTAAATATGTAGAAAATACTATTCCTAAACTGAGTAAAACAATTTTTTTCATTAACAAACTTTTCTTTTTTAAATAAAAATTTCTTCACTAGAAAATAAAAAGGCCATAACACAAAAATTAACGCAAAGATAATGATTTGAGTATTGACAAAAAGAAATTGGTGGGTATTTTCAAAAAGTAATTATTTTTGTGCATTAATCATTTAATCTATAATTATTGTATCAGGAATGGATGGAAAACAAGTATTTTTCAAAATATTATTCTCACTTATATTTTTACTACTAATAAGTTATAAATGTTACCCCCAATCCGATCCACCAATTGATTCCGACCCAAACAGAAATTGGGATGGAATTACACATTGGAGCAGATATATTGTTATTTCACCTGGATTTATGGGCCCAAACGCCCTTCCTGTTCCTGAAATCAAAAAGGGTTTAGTTGAAAAAAACCTTGAATTTGAATTAAGCCAACAAAATCATTTTTCAAAGCACGACAAAACTTTTAATCTTTTTTCGCGATTCTACTTTCCGTTTGCTAATAATAAAATTGCAGTTGAATTGTATATGGTTCCTGTTGAATATTTTTCGATGGACTCGTGCTTACGTTATAAAAGAAAAACTTTTAAATTAGAAGGTGAAGGTTTTGCAGTTGGTGATATGTATTTTTCAACAATAATTCAAATACTGAAAAACCATAAAAATTTACCCGACATTGCATTGAGATTAGCTTGCAGAACCGCTTCAGGTGGAAAATTTACGGCAGCAAGATTTTCCGATACACCCGGTTATTTTTTCGATGTTTCGTTTGGGAAAAAGATTTTGAAAAATTCTAATAAAATAGAGAATATTAATATTTTCGGAATGGCCGGATTTTATTCCTGGCAAACTTATTCAGTCAGTCATCGCCAGGATGATGCTTTTTTGTTTGGTTTTGGAGCAGATATCAACACAAAAAAGTTTTCAATAAGCAATGCTGTCGCCGGATATTTGGGGTATCGCCAAAATAACGACAGGCCAATCGTTTATCGTTTTCATATTAACAAGAATGCAAAACATTTTGATTTTAGAATCGGGTATCAGGCAGGATTTCAAGACCTTTTGTATAATACTATAAATTTCTCGGTAATCTATCATATTCAAAAATCCTATTGATTCAGCTAATCGTATATTTTTAGTTCTGTTATAAAATAACAATGCAAAAATCCTCAACAAATTCTTTCTTTTTACTATTGAATGATTTCAAATTTTGGATTGCTTTGTTTTTTATTATTCGATTATTCGGAATAAGCGATCCGCCTCTCGAACCCGCCCATAACTGGAGACAAGTTACTGTGAATATGGTAGCACGGAATTTTTTGGAAACCGATTCAAATATTATTTACCCTAGGATTGATATTGGTGGCGAAAAAACCGGTATTACAGGCATGGAGTTTCCGCTTTTAAATTATCTGATATTTCTTATATCAAAACTATTCGGGTACACTCATTGGTACGGAAGGCTAATAAATTTGTTAGTTTCTTCATTTGGAATTTATTATTTTTATTTACTGATAAGAAAATACATTTCTCCAAAAACAGCGTTTTCGGCAGGCATGATACTTTTAGGCTCAATTTGGTTTAATTATTCCAGGAAAATTATGCCCGACACTTTCAGTGTTTCATTAATTTTTATTGCAATTTATTATGCTTTGAAATATTTTCAAGAAGGATCAGGCAAAGGATTGATAATTTATTTTGTGTTTGCTTTGCTTGGAATATCTGCCAAAATACCTTCAATACTTTTTCTTCCATTACTTTCATTTCCACTTTTTGAAAAAAGTATTTTACTTAAACGAAAAATTACTTTTCTGATTGCAAGTTTCGTACTAATGGTTTTTCCTGTTTGGTGGTATTTTTATTGGGTACCTTATTTGGTTGAAGAATATGGCTTCTGGCACTATTATATGGGAACTACATTAGAAAAGGGATTTTTTGAATTAACTTCACATCCATCTGAAGTATTTGATAAATTTTCGTTCGACGCATTAAAATATATCGGATTCGCGGCTTTTATTGCAGGAAGCATCTTATCAATCATTAAAAAAGAAAAAAAATTAGTGTTTATCTGGTTAATATGCAGCCTTGTTTTTTTTATTTTCATGGCGAAGGCCGGAAGGGGATTTTATCATCATAGTTATTATATCATTCCTTATGTTCCCGTTATGGCTTTAATGGCAGGTTTTTCTATTTCGTGCATTAATAAAAATTGGATAAGAAATATAATTCTTGCTTTAATTATTTTAGAGGGTATTGCAAACCAGCAGCATGATTTCTTTATTAAAAATTCGGAATCAAGGAAATTGGAATTAGAAAGTATTGCTGACAAAGTTTCTAATAAAAACGATTTGATAGTGATCAATGGAGATGAAAATCCGCAAGACATGTATTTTGCCCACCGAAAAGGCTGGACTATCAATAATTCCGATATTAATGATACGAAAAAAATTAATGGTATAATAAAAAAAGGCTGTCGTTTTATGTTTATTGATAAAACATATTTTAATAACGGAATTCCTGAAATTCCATTTGAAATAGTCTTTTCAAATATGGATTATATTGTTTATAAATTACGTTAAATTCCAGGTTCTAAACCCCGTTGAACTTCAACGGGGTTTAGAACCTGAAATTTAATTTTTATTTTTCATTATAAACATGAACATCAGTTTGAGGGAATGGTATTGAAACTCCTTCTTTGTCAAATAATTTCTTTACATTTTCGGTCATATCAAAGAAAATCCCCCAATAATCAGCGGCATTTGCCCAAACCCGAACAACAAAATTCACTGAGCTGTCGGCAAGTTCCGAGACAGCTATAAAAGGTTCCGGGTCTTTTAAAATTCTTTTGTCGGCTTCAATAAGACTTTTAATAAGATTCTTTGCTTTGTCAATATCATCATCATATCCAATCCCGAAAACAAAATCAACACGACGCTGAGGCTCGGTTGAAAAATTTGTCATTGAACCGGTTGAGAGCCCTCCATTTGGAATTATAATGGTTTTGTTATCAGGAGTTGTCAAAATAGTATTGAATATTTGAATTTCTTTTACAATACCCATATAACCCTGAGCATCTATAAAATCACCTACTTTATAGGGCTTGAATAAAATAATCATTACGCCTCCTGCAAAGTTTTGTAAAGTTCCGGATAAAGCCATCCCGATTGCGAGTGATACAGCACCCAAAATTGCAACAAATGAGACCATCTCAATTCCAATCATCATCATGACTGAGATTATTAAAAGTATTTTTAATATAATTGAGATGGTACCAATAAGGAAGGGCTTTAATGATGGATCAATTTTCTGACGATCGAAGGAACGGGATGTTAACTTAGAGATACGTTTTATTACCCACAGGCCAACTATCAGTGTTATTATTGCGAAGATTAAATTTAATCCGTTTTCAATTCCAAGCTTATATAAATTATCAAGTATGTTTGTAAATTTTTCCATAGTATAAAAGTATTTTTGAGTTTAAAAATTAGAAATTATATGTTAAACCAAGACCGAAGGTTTGTTTGATTTGTAATTTATCGTTGGGAGTAACTTTGATTTTTTCACCCTTAACCCCGGTTCTTTCAATAAATACATCGCCAGGCATGTAAGCAAAATGAACGAAAAAATTTGCTGAAAACCATTTATTAATACTGTAATTTACGAATGTTTGCCACTGAAAGTCAAGTTTAAGTCTGTCATCGGGGATATTTTTATCTTCTAAATAATTATAAAACAGATTTATTTTTGATTCAAGTGCAAGGTCGGTTTTTATTTCTTTTTTAAAATAAAATTCAACAAAAGCTCCAATTTTCAATTTTACTTTTTTCCCGGTACCACTGTCGATTGATCCGTCGGCGAGTGTATCGGCCCTATCCACACCAAAGGCACCTAAATCAGCAAGATCCTGATCCATAACAAAAACACCCTTCATAGTGATTGGTGTCATCAAAATACTAAAGTAATCCACAGGTTTATAAAGGATACCCGGAGCAACAGTTAAATAAGCAGGTGCAAAAAACCTGGATATTACGGTTGAATCGTCAGGATAATTAAAACCGTCAGCAAATTGGGTAGTAAGGTTTACAAGTCCGCTCATACTCCAATGACGAGATGTTTCATAGTTAAATTGAGAATTCAACTCGATAAGATCCTCGTTTTTTATTGGTTTCTTATAAGTTTCGTTACTTAGAATTCCATACTTGAAATTTGCATTGTTGTTAATCGAAAATTTACCTTTGGTATAATCTGCATACAACTTAAGCAAGGCTGTTCCCGATAATGAGTTCTCACCTCCTGCTGACCAGTTATTAAAACTGGCCTGGTTGAGAGTAAGACTCCCCAGTCCGTTAAATTTCCAGGGTTTTGTTGTGTCAGAAGAATTTTGAGCACAAACAACTCCACTGATAAACAGAATAATTAGTAATAATGATTTTTTCATTTTGTTAGGTTTAATTAAAATAAATTGAATTTTGTATTTTTTTTCATATAATAAACTCCATGTTTAACAAGGCTATTTACAAAACATCTATTCAAAGGTAAAAATTTTTCAAAATCATCTGATTTTTTTTATAATTTTATATATCAAAAGTTGAAAAGAAAAACCCGTCAGTTGAGAAAATACTGACGGGTTTTGGAATACAAACTTATAGAGGAAAAAGTTTGTCGGTTTTATAAAATCTCATTATTTAATCACAATTTTCTTAACCTGAGTAAAGTTATTGCCGATAAAGTTTATAAAATAAACTCCTGCAGGTAATCCCTTAAGATCAAGTTGTTTTTTTGTGATGGATTTTAATCCTTCAAATTCATAGGAACGATACTCATTTCCTCTCAATCCAATTACTTTCATTTGTAAATCTCCGATTATTCCTTCGATCAGAATATTAAATATTCCTTCAGATGGATTTGGGTAGATTGATAATAATGGATTATTGGAAATTTCATCCGAAATTCCGGTAATTGAATAGTTCAACATACTGTATTCGCCATCTTTGTTCGGGAAAACTTTGTCAGTGTATGCATCACCGTAAGGATTTAAATATGAATATTCTGTTAAAACTAATTCTTTATTCCCACTCTTATCCCAAAGCTTGAAAATCGGAGTGTTACCACTTTCGAAAATATTGCCGAAAACAGGGATGGAATTAGTCAGTATATCCTCTGAATTAACAACACCTGCACCTACAAGCATTTCACCGTCATAAACAGCAATTTCATCACCTGCTTCTAAGCCGTTAGCTTCAAAATATATTGTCCATACGGGGTCATAAGGATTTCCATCAATAACTTTAAAGTGATCAGGGGTTGCTGTTTTATATCCTATTACGTTATCGATAGTTGCAGGATAGATAAGCTGGTCATCTCCGGTCATTTTTACTAGATAGCCTTCACCCGGATTCATATCACCAATACCATTTACCCAAACCGGGCCGATTTTTCGGAACATTAATCCGTCTGAATTTCTTACAAATTCAAGATTTGACAGAATTCCTGCAAAACAATCAGCTGTATTCATCGGCTGTTCTGGTAAGTAACTAATTATTTGATAACCTACAACTAAATCAATTGGTGTTTGGGGATAAATTACATCTCCACTGATTGATAATTCGTCATCAAAATTCATTTTGAATAAATATCCTTCGGTAGTGATCCAATCGCCTATACCGTTAACCCAAACGGGGCCGATTTTACGCAACATTAATCCGGCAGTATTTCTTACAAAATCAATATTAGGAAGGTTATTTGCTAAAACACTAAGCATATCAGGTGCATATGGAATCAGGTTGCTTGACACAAATTGATAACCTACATACAGAGGATAACCTGATGATGTTCCTGTAAGGATGAAAGCCAGATCAAGAACTTCCTGTGTAATTGGATCATACAATTCATACCAATCAATACCACCTGACTGATCATAATAAACAGCATTATCATTCCAATGATCTATTGATGTTTTCCATCCAAGATTGTAAGTATCTGAGCCGGACATTAAAGAAGCATTTATAACAAGCCAGTAAATTGTACCTTCCTCTTGTATAAATGGATCTTCAACACCCTCAATATCTATCCTGTAACAACCCTGATGATTCATAGGATCAAAGTTGCCTGAATATGGATCAAACCATCCTTGAATATCATCAAAAGGCATGTGGTATGTAAATTCACCAGGTACGAAATTTCGGTTCCACAACATATCTCCCGGCATACTGTATTCTGTCGGGCTTTCTTCAGCAGGTATGTCAGTATATATTGAAATTTCAAAATACTCAATTTCATTTTCAAACTCATCAGGAATGATATCGTCCTTCCATGAAACCCAGAAATGGAAACCATTAATCGGGCCACTTTCAATGCAAATCCAATCATCACCCAGAGTAGCAGGACTTGTCATATTTACATCCCAGCCATTTGGATCAGGATATTGAGTATTGCCGATCTTAATGTTTGGTATAGTATCGTTAATATAGAATTTGTAATCCTCAACTTCACCTTCAAAACCAAAGCCGTCATATCCGATACCACCATTTTGATTCACTCTGAAACGAGCATAAGCATTCCCCGGTGTTGCATTAGGAGGCACATTAAAACTTAGAGGATTAATACCGGGCACGAGAGGTACGTCAATAAATACATGATCAGAAGGATCAGACCATGAACCATTATTATTAAAGTCAATCCATCCGTTTAATAAACAATTTCCATTTGAAATGAATTCAATATTTGTTAATTGACCCGGTATCATAGAACTTGTAAGATTTACTCCATCTTCATCATCAAGATTATTAAAATCGTCACCTTTTGCCAGGTAATCAGGCTGACCATCAAATTCTATATCAATTTGCTGTCCTAAGAATGTATATTCATCTTTAATATGATGAGCACCATTAGAAGTTTTCAAAGTCGGGTATGGCTCATCCGGAGCATCACCCCAGTCAAATTCTTCTGTAGGATTCGGATAACCGCTTATGTTAAATGCCAAATCCATACAAGTATCAGCTAATGGATGCTGAACTGGATAACATAACATATTCCATATTGGAAATGAAGTTTGCCATACGGCAAAATCATTGAAATGATCCAGGCTGCTTTTCCACCCAAAGACATAATCTGTTCCTGGTTGAGGATAGACATTAACACCTAACCAATAAATAGTAGATGAATCCTGAACAAAGGCTTCAGGTTCCGGTACAAGGAAGTCCAATTGATACACTGTCCAATCACCCGGAAAAACAGCTTGTTGGATATGAGGCCAGTAAAACCATTCACCTTCAGGTACGGGAGCATAATCAAACATCATATATTCATCGGGTATGAAATTGCGTTCCCAAAGAAGATCTTTTGGTTCACTATGATTATTCGGCCCGCTTGGATTATCCGACCAGATAGAAAGTTTAATATTCGGCATTTCTTCTTTCGGTGGAACAATATCGTTGAGCCAGCTTCCCCAGATAGTAATATCGGTAATGTAACCGCTTTCAGTACAAAGGAAGTCATCGGCAAGCAACACATCACCCATACAATAAACATCAACACCTGTTGTATCCAGATCAGGCCATTGAGGAAAGTGCATTTTACTTACCGGAGTTTCAATTATTTCGAGCATATAATCTTCAACTTCTCCATTAGGAGCAAGTCCTTCATATGTTAAACCTGTGAAACTACTAAATCGGAAACGAGCAAAAGTGAAACCGGGATTGAGTCCTGCAGGAATATTAAAAGTTAACATATTAACTCCTGCAATAAGCGGTTCGTCAGTAAATATTTGTTCAGTAGGCCCATTCCAGTCACCATTAATATCATAGTCAATCCAAGCATTAAGATAACCTGTATCGGAAGCTGTTACCGGTATTGTGACGGAAGTTGATGAAGATATTGTTGAAGGAAGCCCAACTCCCTGTTCATCATTATTACCATCATAGTTGTCACCATCGGCAAGATAAGTTGGCTGGCCATCGAATTCCTGATCGATGCTGCTGCCAAGATAATATCCTCTTAATATTTGATGAACTGCACCATTATTAGCTAATAGTGTAGGATAAAGCGGCATTTCAATATCATCGGGAGCATCACCAAAATCAAAACTCGGTAAAGTATTTAAGTTGCAATTGTTGGCCTCATTCATTTCTATGATATAATCATAAAAATCAGCACAAACAACAATTGTATCACTACCAAAAGAGTGAATTATCAAAGTGTCAAAATAATCGGCATGAGAGGCAGCAGGCGGTAAAGCAGGTATCCACATAGTATCAATAAAAACTCCATCGATTTCTAAACCAACTATACTTGCAGGTGCAATTACATTACCTCCATTAAGGACTTCATAATGAACCCGATAATAAGGCTCATCAACCCATTCTTCATATTTCTCGGTAACTATAAGGTCGGGTAATTCAGGCGGTGGAATAACTACTGCCTGTAATGTCAGAAGTGCCCATTCGGTTGATAGAATTTGCTCTCCATCGTCCCACCACGAAGACGGCCACGAACCGTTTGAATTTTGTTCCGCAACCAAAGTATTTCTGAAATCCAGATACCAGTCGATCGTATTTGCCGGCCAATCGATATAATGAATTCCTAGTGCTTCCAACCCTTTCATTGCTGTGTACATTGCATGATAACCGGAAGTTGGTGAAAAACCCGGACCTCTCCAACCCGGTTCACCTATATCATACCAATGCGTTGTCAGATAACCCAATGCAGCTTGTACTCTGGGTGTTGTTACAATATCACCAAGCCAGGCCATTTGCTGTATCATATTCCCTGTTCTGAGTATATTTGTTCCCATCATATCACCGATGCTTTCATAATGCGATCCACCACTAACAGGATCCTGAATGTTATTTACCCAAATATTTACTTCTGACCTAACAAAACTGGGAACTATAATAGCAGGTGCAAGCGGAAGACCAAATCCATAGGGTGGTGGTCCTTCGGCATAAGCCAATGCAAGTGTTACATAACCTGAATTTGATTGATCACTGCGGGAGTCAGCATAAGGATCACCTGAGAGATTATTACAATCTTGCTGGAGATAATTCCAACCACCACGTCCAAATCCCATATCGGTTTGCCCCCAGGCCAAATAATCAACCACATCGTCAAGTACTTCTGCATAGGTCCAGCCATAAACAGCACTACCAACAACATCTACAATAGTATCGGGGAATGTACTGGCTGCAAGAGCCATTGCAACAATTGAGGTTTCATACGTTTCACGTGTGTGCCAGCTTCCACAAGTACCTGCAGGCGACACAAAATAAACTCCGAGTCCATCGCCATCGGAATCGGGATTTCCATGAGTCTGGGGAGTAATAGTTATAATATGAGCATTAGCCAGAAGGTAATCCAGGCCATCTCTTACATTTTGATAGAAAGTATAAGTTTGATCAATAGGATAATATCCGGCTTCAATTGCATTAGTTTCAAGCTTTAGAACAGCGAGACCTGTTTTAGCTACTGCACAAATGTAGTTCGCACAACAATTTCCCCACGATCCGTCAGGGTTTTGCTGTAAAGCCAGCCATTGTTTTCCACTAATGATTGCACCGGGAGTCATTAATAACCAACATGGTGCATGACCATCAGTATTGATTTGAATTTCGTTTGATCCATCAATATCAATAACCCAAACACCTCCGGATGATGCATGCTCAAATGCAATTTGTTCTCCACTCGGGCGCCAGTCAGGCAATAAACCTAATTCTGTTGAAAGTTTTGTTTCATTTGTTGCATCAGCATCCATAATCCAGATACAACCATCTAAACCAGTATATGCAATCTGAGAACCATCTGGTGACCATGTTGGGTAAGAACCATAAGTTAATAATTCGACTTCACCACTTCCATCAGAATTAATTTGCCAAATACCTCCACCTTCGCCATGGAAGAGTATCAAATCATCTACAGGCGACCATTTTGGAAAGCTTCCTGGAGTATTTGAAATTTGTGCAGCAGTTGATGGATCGTCGGAATCCATGACATATATTCGTCTATCGGCACCTATCTCCTGACAATCAAAAAAAGCAATTTGATCTGCAGTGGGTGACCATGTAGGGCTATTTCCAAAATCAGTTAATTGCTCCTGTCCTCCAAATCGTCCTACTGTCCAGATACCATCGTTATAATATTCGCCAAAAGCAATTTTTTCTGTAATAGGAGAACCTTCACCATACCAGCCATGATCGGTAAGTTGTGTTTCATCTGTACCATCACCTTTTGATACATATATTCCTAACTGTCCCGGATCTGTCTTATGATAAATCAACCTGCCCGAAGCTTCAGCTTGAGGCTCAATCATTACTTCGTAATCTTCAACTTCACCATCGGATGCATGGCCTCCAACCGATATTCCCATATCAGTGCTAAAGCGGAAACGTGCAAAGCTTAAACCTGAAAATCCCCCTGACGGTACATTAAAACTCATATTATTAATACCGGGCACAAGAGGTGTATCCACGAAAATTTGTTCAAAAGGATCGGACCAATTACCGTTTCCGTTGAAGTCGATCCAGGCATTAAGGTGTCCATTTATGGAAGCAGTAACTGCAACAGTAGCATTACTACCGGGAATAATAACCGAAGTAAAAACAACACCATCCTCATCATCAATGCCGGTATTGTCATCACCCAAAGCCTGAGATTCAGGCATTCCATCGGCTTCATCGTCGATATCTATACCTAAATTCACACCGGAAACGATGGTATGAAAAGCACCGTTATTTCCTGATAAAGTAGGATAACCGGGAGTTACCAGGTCATCGGGAGCATCACCCCAATCGTATATATCAAAAGCAACTTCAGGATACATATTATTAATAAAATAATTTATTGCTTCACCGTTATTAATCTTGGTGGTAAAAATCTCACACAAAATTTCATTATAGGAAAGCGTTTTTGGATTCAGGGAATTTTCCCAGCAGAAGTTTGTGCCAACAATTTTGGCATCATCATTTTTAACTTGCTCTGCTAACATATTTGAAATAACAAAAAGAAGCAGAATCAATACACTAGTAAATTTTAATTTTTTCATGCGTTTTATTTTTAATGAATAATTTATTAAATCATAAATATATAAATTGTTTACATATTTGATTACACACATTTTCTTCTTTTCATTAATTATCAAAATTACTATGAAATGAGAGGGAAATCAAGTATGATTTAGTATTAGGAAGGTTTGAAGGGATAAGCGGTAGATTTATTTAATTATTTGAATTAAAATTTATCTTCTGTTATCAGGAAATAGAAGTCTTTCAGGCTTGTTTTAGTATAGATATAACATCACCTGCCCGGATTTATCAGGAAATATTAGAATTAAATCCGAAAAAATTGGATTGCAAAATTTTTACTTGGGTATTGACAATGATGAAACTGCTTGCCCCGGATCTTCAACGCGAAATTATCGGTTGAGCCAGCTAATTGCTTCTATAGATATATTTGAAAAACCGGTTAGAATCCGAACTTTTCCAAAATCTCATTGCAGGATTCGGGTGCTTTGCTTTCGAACAATCTGATAGTTTTATTATTAATTTTTTTAGCACCAAATCTTTTAGTCGGTTTTTCAACTAAAATGACCGTATTATCAATATCCTTATTATTGAAGTTTTTTAAAAGGAATTGGTCTTGGTCAGATTTTTCCCGGAAAATGATTTCGGCAAAATCGATTTTACAATCTAGGTTATTTAAAGGTAAATAATAAATTATATAATTATCGAAACCTTCAAAAAGGCCAATCCATTTTGGAATTCCATTTTGTAATCCAAGCTGGCCCTTTATTAGTTTACAATCATTTATGCTTAAATCATTTTTTTTAAAGTCCTTAAAAGCAGGAAATTGAAATTCACTAGCACTCACTTTTTCAAGCAAAAGTTTTCCTATTTCAAAACAGAGTTTTCTTGCTTCCTCCGAACCGGTTTCATTAGAAATCGAAAAATAAAAAGGGCCTTTTACTGCCTGATATTGATATTTATTCAGGCAATCAGGCAGGATAGCAGTATCGGAAACCAAGCAATTGAATGTTTTAATACTGTAAATTCCAAAAGCTGATTCCAGATCATCCATTAGATAAATTTCGGCTTTAATAATTTGATTATCTATTTTAAACTCCTGAACTCGAAGTCCTTTAAATTCATATTCGAGATAAATATCGGCTCCTCCATTCATATACCCCCAAAGCGAATTTCCATTAAAAGTTTCGTTTTGAATCAGCTCCCATCCAGTTAAATCAGCTACTGTAAGTTCAGGAATATTATCGTTTTCCTGTCCGGTTATTGTGAGAAAGCTGAAAAACAAACAAATAAGAAGAAATGTGTTTTTTCTTATCATGGTAAGTATATAATTTATAGTATTGTTTTATAAAACTTTGTGAGGTCGGAAGACGGAAGTCGGAAGACCGAAGAACCAACTTCCGACTTCTGTCTTCTGACTTCCGACTTCTTTAAAACATTAAACATTAATCTTTTTGAGTGTGATTTTTTCTTTATCGGCAACACCCAATCCAAGGTCATGAGCCATATCCAAAAATTTTCTGCCTTTTGGCGATTCTTCTTCCTGTACACCTTCGGCGATTCGCTTCTTTATCATAATTTCGTAGCCAATCCGATCGACAGCCACCGGGTCAGAACCAATAAGAATTGTGTCAAAATTTGTAATAAATTGCGGATTTGCACCGGGCCCTCCATCAAAACAACCTTTAATACCATCAACAATATTTAAAACAACTTTATCACGAAGTGGTGGGAAAGCACAAGCTTCAGCACATGTTTCCGACCAAAGAGGTTTGTGTAATCTACCGGTATTGGTAATTGCACCATAAGCCAGATTTTTCAGGCAAAGAGTAACGGTTGGCCCTGCATTTTTCAAAATGGGTAAATTGATTATTTTGTCAACCTCTTCGGTACAGATTTTTGAAAAATATGATTTCTTGCCGCTGTTAACCATATAAGGTAAGGTGTAAGCATCGTATTCTTCTTCGCAATCGGCCCAATAATACCAGTTTTTATCAATCATTTTTTCACCATAAAGTACACCATCTTTATCAAAAAAACTTCCTTCAGCATCTTGCTGTTCCGTACCCCGGATTTTAATTCCCGGATAGTTTTCTTCCGTATAATCTGTTTCGTGTAAACTCATTTCACGTCTGTCCCAAATCACAATATTATCCCTGGGGATGCCGGCTTCCTCTAATTGTTTGACTATTGATTTTGTAACTGCATGGCTGGTAGTAAGTATTTTCCCACCGACAGGATTAACTTTCAATCCAATTCGATCGTTTTTAGAAACAAATTGCCGCCATGCTTTCCTGATGTTTTTCGCACCTGTCAGGCTTAACATGCCCTCTTTAATCATTTGATAAGCTACTTCTTCAACAGGAACATTATCAACAATACAGTTTTCGCTTACAACCTGAATTACTTCTCCGGGATATTTTCCGGGCATTGATGTTTTTACCCGTGGATATTTCATTGCATCAGCAATGTTTGTGGCAGTTTTTACCTTTTCTTTTGTTTCTTGAGCCTGTGCCTTTTTAATAATCATTGGCGACATTATTGTTGCACCTAATCCACCAATAGCAGCTATCCTGAAAAAGTTACGCCTTCCGAGTTTGCTTTTTTCTTTCATGTTTTTTTGTTTTTATGATAATGCATCTTTTAAAAAAGGTAAATATAGGAATAATTTTAGATTTGAGAATTTAGATTTAATTATACCTGAATAATCCTACTAAGAAAATTCAGTATTTTTTAATTAATTTCTAAGCTTAAGTATGCTTTATTTAAGCGAGTAAAAAACCGAGAAACCAAAATTCCCTGAACTTGAAACAGGAGAAAATACTAATCTTTTTTCTGAGTTATTATAAATAAGTTTTCCTATACCATACCCCAAAACTGCTCCAAAAAAAACATCGGAAGCCCAATGTTCATCATCATAAACTCTGGATACGGAAGCCAATCCGGCAATTGCATATGAAATAACAGGAACCCAAAAAGTATCATTATATTCTGAAGCAATTACTGTTGCTATTGAAAATATTGCTGCGGAATGACTTGACGGAAAAGAAGTATATTCGAAATCGGAAAAAGGACCGTCCCAAATATATGGATTAGACGGATTTGTCTGATAAGGACGATGACGATGAGTTAATTGTTTAATTACCTGTGTAAAACCAACACTGATTACAAATGCCTTAAACCCTGTCATTGCAACAAATTTTGCCCTGCTATCTTTTGAAATTGCTCCATAGGAATAAAAACCGGCCAAAAGAGGTAAGCTATATAATCCTCTGCCGAGAGGTTCAAAAAAATAATTTGAGAAATTATCGGATGCTTCAGATTGATTTCTTTGAAAAAAGTTCCTGATCTGCTCGTCTTGTGTATAAACAAAAACTCCTGCTAATGAAATTCCACCGGCAACAATCCATTGCTTATTTGACCATTGAAAAGGGGATTTGATAACATCTTTTGTGTCCTGAAAATAAGAAACAAAGTATTTCCTGTCTGCTTTTATTAAATATTTTTGTGATAAATTATTTGAATTTTGAGTAAAAGAAATTTTTGAGAAAATTATAAAACAAATGATTAATGTTGTTTTTGAAAGCAAATAAGAAACTCTATTCATGTTGATAGTCATCGGATGACAGCTTCTATTTAACTTATACACAGAATTAATAATTGTGGGTTTTTTGAACATAAGTCATCCGATGACTTTTTACAAATTTTTTCTACTCTTTTTCTTTTGCTTCATTCCAATATTTATCCATCTCCATAAGACTCATCTTGTGAAGAGAACGTCCTTCATTTTTTGCAGCTTTTTCGAGATGAGCAAAACGGCTAATGAATTTTTTATTTGTTTTTTCGAGGGCATCTTCTGGATTTATATCAATAAAACGGGCATAATTAACCAAAGCAAATAATAAATCGCCAAATTCATTTTCTTTCTTTTCATTTGATCCATTATTATTGACTTCATCTTTTAGTTCGTTTAATTCTTCCATGACCTTGTCCCAAACCTGATGAGGTTCTTCCCAATCGAATCCGACACCACGGGCTTTTTCCTGGATTCTGTAAGCTTTAACCAAAGGAGGTAACGAGGTTGGAACGCCTGATAGAACAGAGCCGTTCCCTTCGGTTAATTTAATTTTTTCCCAATTATTTTTTACATCCTCTGCCGAGTTTGCTTTAACATCACTATAAATGTGTGGATGACGATGGATAAGTTTTTTGGTGATCCCCTCTAAAACATCAGAAATATCAAAGCTTTTGTTTTCAGATGCAATTTTTGAATAAAAAACAATATGCAACATCAAATCGCCTAATTCTTTTTTTATCTCATCCATATCATTTTCAAGAATTGCTTCCGAAAGTTCGTAAGTTTCTTCAATAGTGAGATATCTCAGGCTTTGAATTGTTTGTTTTTTATCCCAGGGGCATTTTGCCCTTAGTTCATCCATTACATCAAGCAACTTTCCAAAAGCTGCCAAAGATTTTTTCTTATCCATTTTTTTAATTCTCTTTCCGATTTATCCTATTCTTTGCAAGCACAATCGCTTTATGTAGTTTCTCTGCAAGCATTTCTTTGGGTAATATCTTTGTAATAAATTCGGCTACTTTTATATTACTTTTGTCTAATTGTAAAAGTTCCATTTGTTCATTATTGCCTTCTGTACAAAGAATTAGCCCGATGGGTTGTTCTTCGTCAGGCTCCATCTCGTATTTTTCTAACCAGCGAAGGTAAAGCTCCATTTTTCCTTTAAATTCAGCCTTGAATTCACCTGTTTTCAAATCAATGGCAACCAATCGTTTTAGTTTACGATGAAAAAAAAGCAAATCCAGCGAAAAGTCTTTTCCGTCAATTATCATCCTTTTTTGACGGGCTACAAAAGTAAATCCTACGCCCAATTCGAGAATAAAATTTTCGAGTTCCCTAATAAGTGCAGTCTCAAAATCTTTTTCCAAATAAGTATCTTTAAGATTTAGAAAATCCAAAACATAAGGATTCCTAAAAACAAGATCGGGAGAAAGTTTGTCATTTTCTTTGAGTTGTCTCAATTCTAATTTTATCAACTCTTCAGGTTTCTTGCTGATAGCAGTGCGCTCAAAAAGCATACTGTCAATTTTTTTACGCAAGGTTCGTACACTCCATTTTTCGATACGACACATTTGGGTGTAAAAGTCACGTTCTAAGTCTGTTTTTAAGTAGATTATTTCCTTAAAATGTGACCAACTCAATTGTCTCCACAATGTAGAGACAATCTCAAAATCAGGAAAAGTCTCTACAAAGTAGAGACAATGTCGTAATTGCTTCACACTCCAGCCGCTTCCGTATTCCAGTGTCAATTGTCGCGACAGTGATGTGACAATTTGTTTACCGTACTCTGCCCTCTTATTTCCTAATATTTCATCATTTATTTTTTTACCAATATTCCAATAAGTTGCAGTTAATACTGAATTTACGGTTTGAGCAATAACCTGACGGCTTTCTTCAATCAGTTGTTTAATTTCAGAAAATAAATCTTTAGTGTATTTTTCGGGGTTGGCCATAAAACTTAATAAGCTTTTGCAAAATACACCCTCTGTTTTGATGGTTTTCCGGTTAAGATACAGGTGCCTTCCTCAAAATATTCATTCAAAGGGATTGCTCTGATTGTGGCTTTAGTTTCATCTTTGATTTTTTGTTCAGTTTCGGCGGTTCCATCCCAGTGAGCTAAAATAAATCCACCTTTTTCAATTGCTTTTGTGAATTCATCCCATGTATCGACTTTGCATGTATTGCTTTCCCTGAACGATAATGCTTTTTGATAAAGATTATCCTGAATTTGCTCTAATAAGTGTTCAATTTTTATATCAATATCGGTTATTTGGAGAGTTTCTTTTTCAAGAGTATCTCTTCTTGCAACTTCAATGGTATTATTTTCAAGGTCGCGTGGTCCAATGGCCAAACGAATGGGAACACCTTTAAATTCATATTCCGAAAATTTCCAACCGGGTTTATAAGTGTCTCTATCATCATATTTCACTCTAATTCCTCTTTTCTTAAGCGCCTTGATTATGGGTTTTACTTTTTCGGTAATTTGTTCAAGTTGCTCATCTTTTCTATAAATTGGAACTATAGCAACCTGGATAGGAGCAAGTTTAGGAGGCAAAACCAAACCCTGATCATCGGAATGAGCCATAACTACTGCCCCCATCAAACGAGTTGAAACGCCCCATGAAGTAGCCCAAACATATTCAAGCTTGTTTTCTTTACTTAAAAATTTCACATCGAATGCCTTCGCAAAATTTTGTCCCAGAAAATGCGAAGTTCCTGCTTGTAAAGCTTTGCCATCCTGCATTAATGCTTCAATACAATAGGTTTCAACAGCACCTGCAAAACGTTCGTTAGGTGATTTTGTTCCTTTTAATACTGGTATTGCCATCCAATTTTCAGCAAAATCAGCGTAAATATTCAGCATTTGCTCAGTTTCTTTTATGGCTTCTTCTTTTGTGGCATGAGCCGTATGCCCCTCTTGCCAGAGAAATTCTGCAGTTCGTAAAAACAATCTTGTGCGCATTTCCCAGCGAACAACATTAGCCCATTGATTGACCAATATCGGAAGGTCACGATATGATTGTATCCATTTTTTATAAGTGTCCCAAATAATTGTTTCTGATGTTGGCCTAATTATTAATTCCTCTTCTAATTTTGCATCTTCATCAACTTCAATTCCTTTTCCGTCAGGAGAATTTTTAAGTCTGTAATGTGTAACAACTGCACATTCTTTAGCAAATCCTTCAACATGATTTGCTTCTTTATTGAAAAATGATTTTGGAATAAATATAGGAAAATACGCATTTTGATGTCCGGTATCCTTGAACATTCCATCTAATGCTGCCTGCATTTTCTCCCAAATCGAATAACCATAAGGTTTAATAACCATACAACCTCTTACAGCAGAGCTCTCTGCAAGATCAGCTTTTATAACAAGGTCGTTGTACCATTGCGAATAATTCTCTTCGCGTGTTGGAAAATCTTTAGCCATTTTTATTTCTGGTATAATATTTGTTTATTTTTAACACGAATTCAAAATTTGGACAAAAGTATAAAAATATTATTCAACATACTCAATGAAAAAAACAAATAAAAATAATTAATAATCGGGAGGATCAAACCATGAAAGCAATAAAATTACTATTAATGATTTCAGTTCTGGGATATTTTACATCATGTAATTCATCATACAATGCAAGTTCAGGATATGATGATGTTTATTATTCTGCAAGCAAATCAAAAACTTATGTAAATAAAGAAGTTACAGGTGAAATAGTTACAACACCTAAACCTCAACAAACTGTCGTAAAGACTCAGGAAACTATTTATTATGATAATCCGGAAACCGAGTATCAAACGGAAGATGAAGTTGTTTATACAGATGAATATTTTAATGAAGAACCTGTATATTCTGAAACAGAAGTTTACTCAGATACTAATGGAGATACTTATGTAAATAATAATTATTATTATGATGATTATGACTATTATTACTCAACAAGGCTAAAAAGATTCCATCGTCCGAATTATTGTTTTGATTATTATGATGATTATTACACAAATCTCTACTGGTATGACTATAATCCTTATAGTTGGGGAAGTAGCATTTATTTTAATTATGGTTGGGGCTATCCCGGATTTGGTTTAAGTTTTGGTTGGGGATATCCTTACAACCGATACAATTCATATTGGGGATGGAACTGGGGATACCCTTATTATGGAGGCTATTATGGCAGCTATTGGAATGGTTATAATCATGGATATTGGAATGGTTACTGGAATGGATATTGGGATGGAAGTTATGGTTATGATGGCTATTACTATCCACATGCAAATAATTCATATTACGGCCATAGAGGATCACGAACAGGTTCCAATAATGTACGAACAGGCTATAGCCGGAATTCTGACCCCATAAGAGAAATCAATACTAACTCTAACCGATCGGGAAGTTCTGGAAATAATGTAACAAACAATAGATCAGAGCCAAATAATGCAAACAGGTCAATCACCGGTCAAAACACTAATACGTCGCGTACAAGTTCAAGAAATGAGCAGGCAAAAACATTAAACAACAGAGATGTAAATAATACCCGCACTAAGGAAAATGTTACTCAAAAAGAGTCAACTAACACAAACAGAAATACTTTGAACCAAACACGAAATCAAAATACTAATAATTCCCGTAATAATAATGCTGTAAAATTGTATTCAAATCCTAAAACTCAGGGTGAAAAAACCGTTAATAACAGGCAAACAAATACAAACAAAAAATTCTATACATACGAAAAACCTAATTCTCAAGCAAAACCTCAGCAAAGATATTCGAAACCAAAAACATATAATTCACAAGATTCACGAACTTCAAGATCGAGCCAGGAATATTCAAAGCCTCAATCAAAGACAATAAGAACTAATAGAAATTCAAATTCAAACAAGACTACAATAACCCCTAAAAATTCAAACTCACAAAGGAATTATAAAGCTCCTGCCCGATCAAATAAGACTTATTCGACACCGACAAAGAGAAGCAACAAAACTTATACAACTCCAAAACGATCGAGTAACAAAACTTATTCAGCACCTTCAAAATCAAATAATAGAAGTTATTCATCGCCATCAAGATCGAACAGCAAAAGTTATTCTTCTCCATCAAGATCATCAAGTTCCGGATCTAATTCACGTTCATCAGGATCAAGTTCCCGTTCATCAGGTGGTTCTTCTTCACGTTCATCAGGCGGAAGCAGGGGTAGGTAATTAAAAAAATATCAAAACAATAAAATTTTAACAATGAAGAAAATAACACTATTTGCAATTCTAGTTAGCATTATATCACTTTCAACATTAGCTCAAAATGATATTGATGCATTAAGGTATTCAAAAACAACATTTGGAGGAACAGCCAGATATATGGGGCTTTGCGGTGCTTTTGGTGCTTTAGGTGCGGATTTTTCGGTCCTTAGCACAAATCCTGCAGGAATAGGCCTGTACAAAAGTTCGGAATTTACTATAACTCCATCACTATATTACGGAGCCACAAATTCATCATATAATGGCATTTCACGTGAAGATTCAAAGTATAATTTTAACCTTAATAATGTCGGTATTATTTTATCAAGCGATATTTCAAATTCAGGCACACAATCTGTATGGAAAAACGTTCAGTTTGGATTCGGAATAAACAGAATTAATAATTTCAATAATAGGATTTTAATTGAAGGGCCGAATTCACATAATTCAATTCTTGATTCTTATGTTGAGTATGCTGATGGAAATAATTACAATAACCTTAATCAGTATGACACTCAGCTTGCCTTCGACACATGGTTATTAGATACAATTACAGGAAAGCCACAATATTATTATAGTGCAATCCCTAACGGAGGAGTTCTTCAACAAAAGCTAATCGAAACCAGCGGTTCGATGAATGAAGTAGTTTTATCGGTAGGTGCAAACTATAGTGATAAATTATATCTTGGAGCTACATTCGGTTTTCCTTCAATAAGATACTCAAGCGAATCCACTTATACCGAAACCGATGTTGCCGACACAATACCTTATTTTGATCAATTGACAATTCGTGAAAACGTTGATACAAAAGGAACCGGATTTAATTTTAAATTCGGAATGATTTTTCGTCCTATTGATTTTGTTCGTATTGGCGCAGCTATTCACACACCCACTTTTTACGGAAACATGAAAGATAATTGGAATACTTCGATAGAATCAAATTTTACTAATACCGACCATCCGTATAACCAGGCAGATTCACCCAATGGATATTTCGACTATGAATTGACTACCCCGATGAAAATACTTGGTAGCATTGCTTTCATTATCGGGCAAAATGGCCTTGTCAGTGCAGATTATGAATTTATTGACTATTCTACAGCAAAATTAAAATCAAGTTCATATAGTTTCTTTAATGAAAATGATGATATCAGAACTAAATATACATCAGCAGGAAATCTTAGACTGGGAACAGAATGGAAATATGATATTTTTAACTTTAGAGGTGGTTATGCTATTTATGGAAATCCTTTTAAAAGCGGATTAAACGATGCAAAATCAACATCATTTTCTTTAGGATTTGGCATACGCGAAAGGAATTATTTTATTGATTTTGCTTATGTTAATACAAAATTTGATGAAGATTATTATTTATATGGAACAAATAACATTTCAGTAAATCCTGTAGAAAATAAATTTAAAAACAATCAATTTCTTATAACAGTTGGAATTAAATACTAACAGAAAGTAAAAAACATCGAATAATTTTCGATTATGTAAATTTTCTCAAATGGCCGGGATGTCGTGGAAACATGGCATCCTTTTTTTTTATGAATAAGAATCGGTGAATTTGGGGGTAGCAAAGTTGTTCTCAAACGCTCATTCTTTTATCAAAATATGAAACCTTTGATTTCTCCTTCCAAGCAGGCAATATGGAACAATTGTAGTTCTATCGACATATAAATACTCAAGCCTTCTGATATTACAAAGACTTTCGGGAAGTGGTAACATAACACCTGATTTGGAAACATCTAATTCGCATAAATAGGTTAAATCACCCATTTCAACCGGTAATTGCTGAATTTGATTTTTACCTATAATTAAAAATGTTAACATAGTACATTTTCCAATTTCTTCTGGTATATAAGTTAACTGGTTGTGATCAAGATATAAAAACTGTAACTTTTTTAGCTTTCCAATACTTTGCGGTAGTTCTGTTAAACTATTATAGTTTAATTTAAGTTCTTCCAAACTTTTAAGATTTCCAATCTCATCGGGAAGACTTTCAAGATTATTAAATATTATCGACAGGTTTTTGAGATTTTCAAGACTTCCTATCTCAGCAGGCAAATTCTTAATATCATTTCTACTTAATACGAGTCTTTTTAAATGTTTTAGTTTTTTAATATCTGCCGGAATTTCTTCAATGTTGTTTTTGAATAGAATTAATTCTTCAAGGTTTTTTAACTCAAATACACCGTCTGGAATTTCGTTCAGTTTATCCCTGCTTAAGTCAAGAATTTTAACGTCATCAATATTGGAAAGAGCACGGCTAAGATTTTTATATCTCGAAGTACTACATGACAAAGCCAATAATGTAACATTTAATAAAACTATGTTTTTAAATACTCTCATGATTAATGTTTTATGTTATTAGCTTCAAAAATAATAAAAAATCTTAATCAAATGAAATTCTATGAACCCCAATATTATAATCCTGATCTATCGTATCAATAATTGATCTATAATCATCTTCACAATTAACAAAATCAAGGTTATTGGTGTCGATTATTAAAATTCGCATTCCAGATTGTTGTTTAATATAATTTAAATATCCCTCCTGAATTTTCTCAAGATATGAGCTTTTAATATCTTTTTCATATGATCTTCCTCTTTTCAAAATATTTTGTTTCAGTTTTTCAATATCTAAGTATAAAAAAACAAGTAAATCAGGTTTTGGCAGAGCCAAATTTATTATTTGAAACAGGTTCTTATAAAGTATGAACTCGTCGGCTGGAAGAGTTTTTTGTGCGAATATTAATGATTTATTGATAAAATAGTCAGAAATAGTAAATGATTTAAAAAGATCTTGTGCAGTTAATTGCCTTTTCAATTGATGAAATCGTTCTGCAAGAAACGACAATTCCAGCGGGAATGCATACCTGTCGGGATCTTTATAAAATTTTGGTAAAAACGAATTATCTTCAAATTGCTCAAGAATTAATTTTGCATTAAACTGTTCGGCAATTCGTGTAGCTAAGGATGTTTTACCTGCTCCAATATTTCCTTCAATGGATATGTAATTATATTTCATTAAAAAAAGCCTACATTAATCAGTAATTCAAAATGAATTTCCTGTTATGCAAAAGTAATTTTTTTAATGATTTTTTTCAAAATTATTGAATTTTTCAAGCATTAAATTATCGTAGCATTCATCAAGCAGTTGCTTAATTGACTTATTAAAAACAGGATGTATGAATTTATCATTTATTTCATTAAGTGGTTCCAGAACAAATTTTCGCATATGAAGTAATGGATGAGGAACAACCAATGATTTTGTGTTAATACATTGATTATTATAAAACAAAATATCAATATCAATAATCCTTGATTCATATTTAACCTCACGTTTTTTTCGTCCGACCAATTTTTCTATTTTTAAAATTTCGCTTAAAACGGATTTCGGAGTAAGAATTGTCCTACATAACAAAACCTGATTTAAATATTTTTCTTTATAACTAACACCCCAGGGTTCGGATTCATAAACAGATGAAGTTTTGATTATTTTGCCAATATGGTTTTCGATATAAAAAATTGCTTTTTCCATTGCAATTTTTCTATCACCCAAATTACTACCTAATGAAAAATAAACTTCACACATTTAATTTTCAAATGTACTAAATTTAGTCAAAATTTAAGCAAAAAAAAAGAGAGGTTTTGGCCTCTCTTTTTACTAAACAATATTATTATATTAACCAAGCATAACGCGCTTGAACGTTGTAACTGTAAGATCTTTATCAGTTTCTGCAAGGTATTCACGGATAGTTTTCTTTGTGTCTCTTACAAATTGTTGATTCAATAAAGTGTTTTCTTTGAAGAATTTATTTAATTTTCCCATTGCGATTTTTTCTACCATCGCTTCCGGTTTTCCTTCCTGACGAGCAAGCTCTTTTCCTATTTCAATTTCTTTATCGATAATTTTTTGTTCAACATCATCTTTATCAACAGCTACCGGTGCCATTGCAGCAACTTGCATTGCAAGTTCATGTCCAATTTGCTCGACTTTTTCGATGTTGTCTTTATTTACTCCTAAAAGAGTAGCAAGTTTGTTACCCTGATGGTTATAAGCAGAAACCAGAGCATCTTCAATGATTTCGTAAGATGAGAGTTCAATTTTTTCACCAATTTTTCCAATTTGATCCATTATTGTTTCATCAACAGTTCTGCCATTTAATTTAATAGCTTTAAGCTCTTCGATTGTTTTTGGTGAATTTGCAAGTGCAACATCCATAACAGATGAAACAAAATCAATAAAATCCTGGTTTTTAGCAACAAAATCGGTTTCGCAATTAATAGCAACAATGCAACCAAATTTTTTATCATCAGTTGTTTTTGCTATAACTACTCCTTCGCTTGCTTCTTTACCTGCCCTTTTAGTAGCCACTTTTTGACCTTTTTTTCGGAGATAATCAATTGCATTTTCAAAATTGCCTTCGGATTCAACAAGGGCTTTTTTGCAATCCATCATTCCGGCGCCTGTTTGTTTTCTTAATTTATTTACTTCAGCAGCAGTTATTTTTGTCATTTTATTTTCAGATTATGATTTGTTAATTATTTTGAAACGTTTTTTCTTGGCCTTTTAGGAAGTTTTTTATCATCCTTATGTATATCCTTCATTTTCTCAGGCTTGGCTTCGATACTTTTTTTAGTTTTTTCTTCTGCAATTATTTCTTCTTCGGTTTCGGCCGCTTCCAAAGCTTTAGATTTCTTTATTTCAATAATTTTTTCTTTTTCTTCTTCAATAGCTTTTTTGTCGCGATCAAGTTTTCTTTCCATAAGGCCTTCTTCAATAGATTTAACCATAATAGAAACAATCAAAGAAATTGATTTTGATGCGTCATCGTTAGCCGGAATAGGAAAATCAACCTTTGTAGGATCGGAATTTGTATCAACAATTGCAAAAGTCGGGATATTTAATTTAATAGCCTCGGCAACAGCGATATGCTCTTTATTGATGTCAACAACAAAAATAGCTGCAGGTAAACGATTTAAATCGGCAATACTACCTAAGTTTTTCTCGAGTTTTGCCCGTTCACGTGTAATTTGAAGTCTTTCTCTTTTCGATAGGTCTTTAAATGAATTAGTAGTCATCATTTTGTCGATTGACGACATTTTTCGGACAGCTTTACGAATTGTTGCGAAATTTGTTAGCATACCCCCAGGCCATCTTTCAGTAACATAAGGCATATTTATACCTTTAACATGTTGGGCTACTATTTCTTTTGCTTGTTTTTTTGTTGCGACAAAAAGTACTCTTTTGCCTGATTTTGCAATTTGTTTTATAGCTGATGCTGCTTCTTCAATTTTTGCAATTGTTTTGTAAAGGTCGATAATATGAATTCCGTTACGTTCCATGAAAATGTAAGGAGCCATATTAGGATTCCATTTACGTTTTAGGTGTCCAAAATGTACACCTGCATCTAATAGATCATTAAAATTTGTTCTCGCCATTTAATTTAATTTTTTTGTTTACATTCTTTAAAAATCACAATTGCCAGGTAGCCCGTTTTCAGGGGTCCAAGCAATTTAGATACTAAACTAAAGCAGTTGTTAACGTTTGCTGAATTGGAATTTCTTTCTTGCTTTTTTCTGTCCCGGTTTTTTTCTTTCAACCATTCTCGGATCTCTTCTCATCAATCCTTTTGCTTTAAGCGGGGGACGATTTTCTTCGTCGATTTTGCATAAAGCCCGTGAAATAGCAAGTCGAAGTGCTTCAGCCTGGCCTGTTATACCTCCACCGTCAAGATTCACCTTAATATCAAATTTTCCCATAGTATTTGTAATTTCCATTGGCTGGGTAACTACATAATGAAGTGTTGGTGTTGAGAAATATTCTTTGTAATCTTTATTGTTTACAGTAATACTTCCATTTCCGTCTTTAAGATAAATTCTTGCAACTGCAGTCTTTCTTCTGCCAAGAGCATTAATTACTTCCATATTCTACTTTATTGAATTTATTTTGATTGTTTTTGGTTTTTGCGCTTCGTGTGGATGTTCATTTCCCTCATAAACAAACAGGTTTCTGAACATTTGGCTTCCGAGTCTGCTTTTTGGAAGCATACCTGTAATAGCTTTTTCAACTATTGCTGTCGGTTTCTTTTCGAGTAACTCTTTTGGAGTTGTAAATTTTTGTCCACCCGGGTACCCTGAATGACTAACATATTGTTTATCCGTCCATTTTTTTCCGGTTAACCTGATCTTTTCTGCATTAATTATAATAACATTATCTCCACAGTCAACATGTGGAGTGTATTCAGGTTTACGTTTACCTCTTAACAAAGTAGCAGCAATTGATGCAAGGCGGCCCAAAACTTCGTTTTCCGCATCTATCAAAATCCATTGTTTATTAACAGTTTGATCGTTTGCGCTAATTGTTTTATAACTTAAAGTGTTCATTTGAATTTTTCAATGTTAATATTCAAAAAATTATCCTTTTAAAAAGGGGTGCAAAATTAGAATTTAATTTTTTATTTAACAAAATAATTGACAACATTTTGTAAATTTTCTATATTTCAGTGATTATTAGCTGTTTTAATATCTATAAACAACAAATATATTGATGAATTTTTGACTCAAAAGAATATTTATTGCACTAATCTCATTTAAAATAATGTGTGAATACTTGATTATTGAATGCTAAAATGATAGAATGATAGAAAAAAAGCCACTAAACTTGTTCAGTATTTATTGTTCTGAATAATTCGATAAAGAACATTTTCAAAAGGGGTTAATGATATTTAAAGCTGATATATTCTTGAAATCGTTGACATTTCTTGTAAACAGGTCAAATTCAAAAAGTTTTGCAGAAGCTGCAATTATTGCATCAGGCAAACGTATTTTTACTTTTTGTCTGATAACAATAACTTCTTCAACAATATTTTTATTTAACCAAATTATGTTAAAATTTTTTAGCAAATCAATGACTTTTTGTTTCTTTATCTCATCATTAAATTTAAAGCCTAAAACCTCCATATATGTAATAATCGAAATATAAATATCGTCATAATTATTTGTAACTCTCAGGAAATCTATTTCACCCTTTGAAATATATATAATAATATTGCTATCAAACAATGCGGTTTTCCCATTCATCTCTTTGCTTTTTTTGCCATTCAACAGGGTTTGTTATTTTATCGAAAATGTTTAATTCTTGAATTTCATTAAATATTTTACTAATTTTCTTTTTCCTATCTTCATAGGATGTATTTTTGTTTTCTTTTTCTATTAAAAAATTCCTTTTCGATAGTAATTCGATATAATCAAGTAAATGCTCCTTCAGGAAAACGGGAAGTTCGCTAATTCTTTGATATAATATTGTTTCTGAGGTCATAACTCATTTTTTATTAAAAAATTATTTGTCCAATAAAAGTACAAATTTAACTTTTTATTTTGAAGTTAGACAGATTTTTTACTATTTTTAAACCAATTTTAATTACCTTGCAAAATAGAACTTTGTAGAAAATGAAAACAAGTATAAAAAACTCATTATTATTTATATGTTTGTTTGCAGTTGGTATGGCATATCTCGAAAGCGCTATTGTGGTTTATTTACGTGAGATTCTTTATCCTGAAGGTTTTGTTTTTCCTTTAAAAATCGTAGGTGAAAATATTATTATTACAGAATTATTCAGAGAAGTTGTTACAATAATAATGTTGTTAACAATAGGTTTTTATTTGGGGAAGTGCAGGCTCGAGAAATTTGCTTACTTTATTTTAGCTTTTGCTGTTTGGGATATTTTTTATTACATATTTCTAAAAGTTTTAATTGGTTGGCCTGAATCACTTTTAACATGGGATATTCTATTTCTAATTCCTTTAAATTGGATTGGGCCGGTAATTGCACCGGTCATCAATTCAATTACTATGATAATATTAGCCCTGATTATTATTTTTTACAAAAAAAAGTACTGCAAAGTTTATTTTACACTTTATGAATGGTTATTACTAATTACCGGATCATTAATCGTTTTTACTGTTTATATAAAAGATTCTTTATTTTTTGTTTTTGATTTTATTAATAATAAAACTAATAATTTAAGTGAACTGCAGACTGCTTTAGAAAATTTCTCGCTTGAGTTTGTTCCTTTTAAGTTTGATTGGTTCATGTTTTGTATTGGTGAATTTTTGTTTTTGATTTCAATAATTGTATTTATCAGAAGAATGAAAAAAATTAAATAATCGAAATTTTATTTAATTTCGCCGTGATTAAGAACATGGAATAAGAAAGAAAATGTCTATTTTAGTAAAGGAAGTAAGTAAACTCTACGGCTCTCAGAAAGCTCTTGATAATATAAGTTTTGAAGTTAGCGCAGGTGAAGTTGTCGGATTGCTGGGCCCAAACGGAGCCGGGAAATCTACTATTATGAAAATCATCACATGTTTTATCCCCCCAACGTCGGGAACTGTTAGCGTTAGTGGTTTCGATGTTCTCGGGCAATCAATTGATGTAAGGAATATTATCGGATATCTTCCCGAGAATAATCCTTTATATCCCGATATGTACGTTAAGGAATATCTTGATTTTATTGCCGGCTTGCATAAACTTACATCAATTTCCAAAAGCCGCGTAGTTGAAATGATAGAAATAACCGGACTTGGAGATGAACAAAATAAAAAAATCGGTGCTTTATCGAAAGGTTACAAACAAAGAGTTGGCCTGGCACAGGCATTGATCCACGATCCACAGGTTTTGATTTTAGATGAACCGACCTCAGGCCTTGATCCGAATCAGTTGTTAGACATCAGAAATTTGATTAAAGAAATCGGAAAAGAAAAAACGGTAATTTTTTCAACTCACATTATGCAGGAAGTTGAAGCAGTTTGCGACAGGGTGATAATT
This sequence comes from uncultured Bacteroidales bacterium, assembly GCA_964462015.1. Classification (GTDB taxonomy): domain Bacteria; phylum Bacteroidota; class Bacteroidia; order Bacteroidales; family JAEINX01; genus JAEINX01. Next base: position 132,531 of record CAYWXI010000005.1, read on the forward strand.
ATTGATAAAGGGAAAATTGTTGCCGATGATTCAACCGAAAATATCTCAAAAATATCTGCCGGAAATGAAATCATTTCGGTGGAATTTAATTCAAATATTTCGGCTGATGAATTAATGAATTTAAAGGGAATTATAAAGGTTAAAGAAATTGGTGATAATAAATGGATAATTACTGCTCAGGCAGAAACCGATAGCCGTTCGGAAATATTTCAGTTTGCCGTCAGAAATAACATAACTGTACTTTCACTTCAAAAAGAAGAACTTAGCCTTGAGGAGATTTTTCAAACCTTAACAAAGAATTAGAAATTTCTAATTTTCGATTTGTTACTTTTATACACGGTTTTTCTAAATTGGTTTATGAGTCAGGTGGTCTTTGATAGGCAGTTCATTTTTTATTAAAAACAAACAAACAAGAACACCAATAATTAAAATTGCATTCGAACTCATGCCTGCAATGGCTCCAATTTGTTCAAAAATTTGACCAATTATGTAGGGAACAAAAAGGCTTCCAATAGCAAGTGCAATAAATAATAAAGTGTATGTACTTGATGATTCTGATTTTGGATATACCGAAGCCGCCGACAATAAAAGTGGCAAAATACCGGAAAAGAAAAGAGAGGCGAGTAAAAACAAAGCTATATTTATTAATACATATTTAGGAAATGGTGCAAAAAAGACCAAAAATACAGAAACGATAGAAACTATTACTAATATCTTATATGTTGTAAATCGTTTAGTTAAATTTCCACAAATCAAACGACCAAAAACCAGCATTACTCCAATTCCACACAGAACAAGATGAGCGGAACCCTGTAACATTCCTCTTTCATTTTCCAGAAAAGTAATAATCCACGTAATAAATCCTTGCGAGGCTCCACCTCCTAAAATTAGAGCGATAAATAATCCTGAAAAAAATCTGGGATTAAATGAAATTATTTCCTTAACACTTCTTATTGAAAGTTTTTCCACCTTACTAATGCGGCCTAACTTTGTAAATACTAACGGTATAATCAACGGAACCATAAAGAGTCCGGGAGCAGCTATAGCCAACCGCCATGAAATATTGAGCTTTTCAATAAGCCCGGGTATAAGTGGGCCAACTATATAACCGAATGAAAGGAAACCAAAAAGAGCAGATTGGATTCGGGCACTTTCTTTACCTAAAACATTGGTAACATATACACCCGGTAGAATTATCAATATACCATTTCCAATTCCCGTAAAGAAGCAGAAAAATGCAAACATATCAAATTCCTGACTCAAGGATGCAGATATCAGTGATATACAAACAAACAAAGCGCTGGAAAGTATAAGTGTTTTCACTAAAAATTTATGTATCAAATGAGTTACAAAAATTGCACTCAACATCATGCCGATAAAATATAAAAGAGGCAATATACTAACCTCTCCCTCTGTTAAATGGAACTGTCCCATAATCATGTGGATTGTGGATGGTATAATAAGTTGGACAAATCCTGTAACTACCATCAAGGGGTAAAATGCTTTGATGCTCTTCATTTGCGATTTTTATTATTCAACTTGGTCAGACATAGAGTCGCAAATATCCATATAATCTGTTAAATAAAAAAGAAAAAAATAATCTGAGTATTACTAAGTTAATTTTAATTCCAATATAAAACCTTGAAGGTTTCCAGTAATTTGTAAATTGATCTTGTTTATTTTCATAGAAAAACTCACAAATTTAAAACGGGCAATCAAAGTTATCATCATCATCAATAATTAAATCAGGAGGTTCATCATCTGAAAGATCAATTTCTTCTCCACAGTCGCAATATTCTCCATAAGGACAGGTTTGAGGATCGTCTGTGCAAAAATCAACATCATCACCTGAATAAGGTAAATGCTTTACATAAGTTGTATCCCAGCCCTCTCTGAATGCCTCGAATTTCATTTCAAAAGGAAGCTCGTCAGGAAAATGAATCTTTACTCTATATGCATCCATTAATTCTAACATTGCTTTTAATACTTTCCTTGTTTCAATTCCACCCATATCAATATGATCAGGGAAAGCATTTTGAGAAATGCCCGTTAGTTCTTCAATGGTTAAAAAGGGGGTTTCTATTAATTCGGCCATGTCTTTTGCACTTCTGATATCTATATTATCAGGAATACAAGGTTTGGAAAGTATTTTTTCGGTGGCATTATACAAATCTTCAATAAGTTGGTTTACGTATTGTTCAATTTTACTTCTATATATATCCTTCTTAGATTTATTCTTATAAATTTCTTCAAGTTCTTCAGCAAGAATAGCAATTTCAGCTGCATTATCTAAACTTGAAATTTCATTTTCCAAATCATTATCTATTTCATTTTCCAGATTTTTACACATGCAATATTCTTTAGGGAAAGGGCAATTTTCAGTTTCATAATTGCAAAATTCAATACCAATTGTTCCTTCGCTTACCCAGATTACAGGTTTATCAAAATTATCTACAAGTATTTTATAGGCAATATTGGCGGGTAGATACTCTGGTAAAACGGCATCGAAATTATAAGCATGCCAAAGTTTAAGGATTTCCTCGACCAGTAATTCTAATTCTTCTTTTGTGAGTTTTTCGACAGCCGGAAAATTAAGTTTATCTATTCCGAACCATTCCTGCATAGGCTTTGGTTCTGTTGATTCATATTCCATAACACCCCGCAAACATTCATCATCATCAGATATTTCCAGATACGGTTTTGCAGGCAGGTTTTTGACTGCCTTGTGCATGTCTTCAATTAAATGATTCAGGTATTTTTTCATTATGTTTTTGATTTTAATATTTAGAATATATTAGCAATATCATCGTCAGGTCCTGCAATATAGAATGGTTTTCCATCTCTGCCAAATTCAATCTCATCAATTCCATCGGTAATCAAATCAGGGTCTAAAAGATATTTGGTAACAGAAAAGTCTTTATGTGGTTTATAACCATGTTCCTCTGCAAAATCAATAGCTCCGTAAATTATGTTATGTGCAAGTGAAATATCACAAACCTGAATTCCTTCCGGATTATCTTCTAAGCGTTCAACAAACCCTCTATATTCAATTGAGTCAAGATTTAAATTATAAAATGTACTCTTAACTCCAAGGCAAAATATATCTACTAAATAAAAAGCAATAATGAAATTCCCACTCGGCATTTTTTTACTAATAGTTATAGTTGCCAAACCATTCTCTTTCCAGACATTATTGATAAAACATTCATAAAACGGAAGATTTCTACCTTTAGAAATTATGTATTTTTTTGGTGAAAATTTGTTCATAATATTTAAATTGGGTTTTAAAAATATCTAAAAGCTTTTGGTTTCTTACTTTTTATAAAAGCCTTCAACCTGCAGTGTTTCATACACATGCTCTTCAAGACAGGATTGTTTAAAATCAAACCAGTCATGTCTGTAATCAGAATTATCAATTAAATTTTTAAAATTGGCAAAAGGCTTTCGGCGTTCCAGAGCATTCGAAAGTTTATTTTGTAATTTCACGTTATTTTCTTTATTCATGTTTTTCTTTTTGCTAATTTATTAATATTTTTTTAAATCAGTAAAAGAAAAAAAGATTTTGTAAACCAGATGAATAATTGCTAATTAAAAACATGAAGATCGTTTCCGTTAAAACTTGTACGATATTGTTTTAACAAAACTTTTGAAGGGCCTTCAAATGGTGAACCGTCAAATAGCAGGAATCTTGATCCACAGGTAGAATCTATTGCTGTCGAAAAAGAGGATTCAACTTCTATCCTTGCAGTTATAATTTCAGGATCGTAGGGACAGGTTCTTTCAAATGCCACAAATTCATCAGGCGAAGGACGATAAATTAACACTCCTCTATAACCATAACTGTCAAAATATTTCCAACCTCCAATTTCAATATGATCAATAGTAGTGTTGGGATAAATAGTGAAATTAACATAAATATAAGGTATTTCATGCTCGCCTTCATCTTTTCCACAACTGCCTGTGAAAAGAATAGTAAATACAAGTATTAATAAGGAAAATAAACGAATTTTTTTGCTTAATGGCATTAATATTATTTTTATTAGTAAACGGAAAACTAAAAACAATATTTTCCCGAAAACTGTTAGCAAGTTTTCAACGTAATGAAATATAAAAGGTGCGACAAGTATTTCTTAGTTGTATTGCTGTATTTTAACAATATAACCATCTCAGATTACTTATTTGTATAAGCTTGCAATTAAAGCTGTTAAACCTCAAGTTTTGTGAGCTTAATTGTTAGATTTAACCGTGTTGACTTATCTTTTTTAATCGTTCAGAATCAATTATTTCAATAGTATTACATTTTTCATTTATGAGTTTTTCGTCTTTGAATTTTTTCAAAATTCTGATGACACTTTCCGAAGACATTCCCGCAAGTTCAGCAAGTTCTTTTCTTGAAAGAGGAAGATTGAATTGTTGACTTTTAAATATGTTATTTGCAAGACAAAGAATAATATCTGCTAAACGTCCATAAGATTGCTTTTTTTCAAAACAAAAGAATCTACCATACACCTGGACTGCATTCGAACTAATGGTTTTCATTATCTCATAAGAAAATTTTGAGTTTTCTTTTATAAGTTTATCAAAAACATTAATATCAATTAATTTTGCGGAAGAATTTTCGTACGTATGAACAGTATAAGGAAAGACATTTTTTTCCTGAAAAAGAGCGGGAAGACCAATAAGGTTATTTTTTGGGATTATTTTTAAAATCAATGCTTCTTTAATATTTTCAACATAAACCTTTACAAGACCATCAGTCAATAAAATAATATAAGATGCAAAAGAACCTTGTTTTGCAATTATTTCTCCCTTTTTATACATTACATTAACCTGATTATTTTCAATTTCCTGAATTTCTTCAGGGGTTAAGTAATTAAAGCATTCTATAGTTGTTTGAAAAACTGTGCAACTATCCGGATAATTATAATTTTTCATATAAAAGAAAATATTCTGCAAAGATAACATTAAATCACAAAATTGTATGATTTAAATCATTTATTTGATTGAATTCTTACATTTGAATTTGAGTGCTGCATCATGTTAATATTTTCACAATGGCGTGATATAATTACAATATTTGCTCAAAATTTAATTAATCTTAAAACGAAATAAATAATGGAAAATAAAATTAATCAGACACTTGATTGCAAGGGACTTTCTTGTCCAATGCCAATGATGAAATTAGCAAAAGCCATGAAAGGGCTCAAATCAGGAGAAATTCTTGAAATGATAGGAACAGATCCCGGCACAAAATCAGATTTACCGAGATGGTGTGGAAAAACAGGGAATTCATTAGTTGAAGAAGGCGAATTGGATGGTGGAGTTTTTCGTTTTCTAATTCAAAAAAAATAGGAGGTTAATATGTCGGAGAAAACTAAGGAAACCGGCGTATTGAGTAACTTATTCAAAACGTTTTTTGCCAAACACTGGCCCGTATGGGTTGGGGCAATTGTTCTTGGAATCCTGAATATTTTACTTTTTGCGATTAAAAGCCCTTGGGGAGCAAGCGGAGGAATAAATAATTGGGGTGAAAATGTTTTTAAACTGATTGGAATTTTTGGTTTGGAAAACGCTACACCTACAAGCGCAAGTTTGTATGGAATGTTATGCCTATTTCTTGTAATCGGCTCATTTATCGGAGCTCTGTTTTCAAAAGAATTTGCTTTAAGGATCCCTCCAAAAGGAGAATTAATTAAAGGATTTATTGGTGGTGGACTAATGGCTCTTGGAGCAACATTTGGAATTGGTTGTACAATTGGAGCATTTTTTAGTGGAATGCCTGCCCTTTCGGGTGGTGCTATAATTTTTACGATAGGACTGTTTATCGGGGTTATTCTCGCATTAAAATATCTTATGTGGGAAATGGAAAAATTCCCAAAATTCAGCAGCGGAAAAAGCTATAATTTTTTATCCGGTACAGGAAGAAGCGGAAATTGGCAAATATATCTCGGCTGGATTGTACTTATTATTACTTTCCTAATTTCATATCAATATTCTGGTAGTAATAAAATTATGGTATGGTTCATTATCATTGGAATGTTAATGGGTTTAATCAGCCAGCGATCACGGTTTTGTATCGTGAAAGCATTTCGTGATCCTTTTATGACCGGAGAAGCTGACGGATCAGTTGGTGTTATCACCGGGATACTGATAGGAGTATTTGGATTTACAGCAATTAAATATTTCGGTATTGGAATTGGTGATGTAGGAATCAGAGCAAGAGAAATGACATGGGTTTTCCCTCATTTTTTCTTTAGAGCTGCTATCGGTGGTTTGATTTTCGGAATTGGGATGACAATAGCCGGAGGCTGCGCGGTAGGTACACTTTGGAGAGTTGGTGAAGGACAAGTAAAACTTTGGGCTTCAGCACTTGGTTTTATATTGATTTCTCCTATTTCAAAACATTTTATTGTCCCCCCTATTGTGAACTCACTTCCGCAAAGCCTTGATTTCAGGAATTTTTTACCTGATTACCTAGGCTATCCCGGTGCTTTTGGCCTGATTTTGTTCATCCTGTTGATATGGTATGTTTTTGTAAAATGGAATGAGAAAACCGGAAGATTTAGTGCATTTTAATCAAAATAAATACTAAAAATTATGCGTAAAATTATATTATACAAATGGGTATCGGCCTTTTTTATTATCATACTAATTTCGTCATGTACGAATATTTATGAGAATGGTAGTGAATTAGCTGCATATACAAAACCACATATAGAAGAGATCACGGTTGATGAATTAAATAAAAAAATAGAAAACCAGGAGGACTTTCTTTTAATTGATGTTCGTCAAACTGCAGAATATAAAAAAAGTAATATACCCGGTTCTATACTTATTCCAAGAGGTGTCGTTGAATTTAAAATTGGAAATGATGCTTTCTGGGAAGAGGAGTTTTTGTATACACCTGAAAAAGATGCTGAAATAATTCTTTATTGCAAAAAAGGAGACAGAGGTATCCTTGCAACCAAAGCATTAAACGAATTAGGTTATACGAATGTGAAAAATTTATCAGGTGGAATTATTGCCTGGGATCCTGATTTCGACGCGGGTAGTGAAGCAGCACAAGAAGAAGGTGGTTGTGGAGGGTAATTTTTCATACAAAAAATTAGAAAGAACAAAATTTACAAATATTTAAAATTAACAAACAATGAAAAAATTAATATTAATAGGATTATTTTTATCCGCAATATTTTTATTTAATACGAGTGCAATTTCTCAAAGCGATATTATTCCTGCGAAAGAAACCGCAAAAATTATGAATGATGATAATGTTGTATTGGTTTCAACCCGAAAAGCAAGCGATTATTCGAAAGTGCATATTAAAGATGCTGTAAATATTGATGTTCTTTCGCTTTGCAAATCCGGTGACGTAAAAGGCATTTTGAAAAGCCCCGAAGAAATTTCAAAGATACTAGGAGAAAAAGGCATAAATAAAGACAAAAAAGTTATCATTTATGATAACGGAAAAAATATAAATGCCGGAAGATTGTATTGGATATTGAAATATCTCGGATTTAAAGATGTGAAAATTTTGGACGGACATATGAAAGCATGGCGTGCTGCAAGAAAACCCGTAACAAAATACCCTACAAAAATTACAGCAGTAACATGTACACCATCATTAAACAAAGAAATTTCTGTTGATTATGATTACGTGAAAGCAAATCTTAATAACCCAAAAGTGCTTATTGTCGATGTGCAGAACCAAAAGGAATTTGACGAAGGCCAAATTCCGAATGCTATGCATTTCGAACATAAAAACATAATAGTCGAAGAAAGTGGGACTTTAAAATCACCCGAAGAAATTTCAAAACTTTTAACAGAGGCAGGCATTACTCCTAATAAAGAAATCATTTTATATTGTACAACAAGTGCTCGTGCCGGAATTGTTTTTATGGCGATGGTATCAATGCTTGATTACCCTAATGTAAAAATTTATGAAGGTGCTTACAATGAATGGAAAACAAAATAAATTCCTAACCACTAAACAAATTAATAATGAAAACTTATAAGCTCTTTTCTGTTTTAGTAATATCGGTTTTTCTTGCTGCTTGTGGTGCAAAAATGGATAATACTTACGATGATGTTAAACAAAAAGTAAGTGAAGCACAAAATGATATCACAAAAGTAAGTGTAGATGATCTGAAAGCAATTATTGATGATCATAGTGAAATAACAATTGTTGATTGCCGTGAAAAAGATGAATATATAAACGGCCATATTCCCGGAGCAATTAATGTACCGAGAGGTGTCCTGGAATTTTCTCCAAAAATCTCAAACAGGAGAGATAAGATTTATATTTATTCCGAAACCATAAATAGAGCTTCTTTAGCCTGTCCAACACTTAAACTATTAAAATATAATGACATTTATTTGATTGATGGCGGTTGGCTCCAATGGAATAAAACATTTCCCGATTTAATTGAAGAAGGTACAGGAGAATCAGGAGGGAAAGCTACTCCAAAAGTCGAAGAATCTAGTGGTTGTGGCGGTTAAGTGAATGATTGAATGAGAGACTGGGAAGTATAGCATTTAATCATAATTAAAAAAAATAATTTAAAAAAAATAAACATGGCAAAAATGTGTATGGGGCTTTTTTCAGGTAGCCTCGATAAATTAGTTGGTGCAGGTGTTATCCTAAGTGGTGCTGCAGCTGATGATATGGATGTTGAAGTATTTGTTTTAATACAAGGAGCAAGGGCATTTATCAAAGGAAATGAAAATAAAATTGATAATATGGCTGAAGTTCCTGAATTAAAAGAACATTTTATAAAACAACTCAAAACACTAAATGTACCGGAATGGTACGATTTCTTTGAGATGGCAAAAGATATGACAAATGTAAAGATCTATATTTGTAGCCTTGCCGGAAAAATCTGGGGCGGTGAAAAATTAGAAGACTTTAATGACCTGGTTGATGATATTTGTGGAATTGGTGAATATTTGACCTCGGCTGAAGAAGCTGATATTCACATGTTCATTTAAAAATGAGTATAGAATTAGAAAGTAATTTAAATACAATTATTAATATAAAATTTTAAAAATAATAGTTATGACACAAGAAGAATTACAAGCATTAGAAGTAAATAAAATAGTTGACGCTCGGGGAACAGCTTGCCCTGGGCCATTATTGGCTGCTAAAAAAGCCATTGGTACAATTAACTCAGGAGATATCCTTGAGGTTCAATCAGCAGATGAAGGAACAAAAAGAGATATTCCAAAATGGGCCGGAAAAAAAGGACATGAATTTCTGGGTATTATTGAAGAAGACAGTTTTTCAAGACTTTTTATGAAAAAAGGATAGCATAAAGATGAAAGATACTAATATGGTTTCAAATACATATTGGTATCTTTCAAATTTCGTCTTGTTCTTTTTTCAATAAATGATTATACTTATCCTAATTTAAATATAATTCTTTCGATTATTATAAGGCAGGAGAAATAATTCGAATGTGTTTTACCAGAATAAATTGTAGCTCATTTAACAAAAGATTTCATAATGAACAAAGAAAATAAGAATCCAAAAATATTGGTTTTTTCTACAGATACAATATCAGATCCGGGTATTGATGCTGCAGGTTTAAGAAAAATTCATTATTCACCATCGGTATATACAATTAGTTTGCCTTGTTCCTCAGGTATAAAACCAAAATGGATAATGCATGCATTTAAAAAAGGATTTGATGGTGTTTTTATTGCAGCTGATGGTGAGGAATGTTCTTTTACAGCTGAATGTCCTGAATTGACAAATGCAATGATAACAAAAACTCAGGACCTGATGAAACAGAAAAACATTAGTCCGAAAAGGATACGAATGGCTGCACTATGCTCGGTATGTGCCGAACCATTTGTAAAACATATGCAAAATTTTAGTAGAATCTTGAATGAGTTAGGTAGTGATAATGCCGAATAAAAATTTACAATATGTCGCAAAATAATAACAAGTTTGATACTCTAATTATTGGGGGTGGAATTGCCGGACAAGAAGCTGCTCTTAATCTTGCAAATATGGATTATAAAGTTTTGCTTGTTGACAAGGATCTTTCCATTGGAGGTATAATGATTCAGTTAAGCAAAGTGTTTCCAACGTTGGATTGTTCAGCCTGTATCACAACTCCAAAAATGTCGGAAACTGCAAGGCATTCAAATATTACTCTTTCGCTTAACAGTAATATTAAAGAAATTTATAAAAATGATTCCGGCTTTAATGTAAGCTTTGTAAAAAATCCCAGATATGTAATACCTGAAGCTTGTACAGGCTGTCAGGAATGTGAATTTGCATGCCCCACAGTCAGAGATGATCATTATAACCATAATATGGTTGGCAGGAAAGTTGCTTACATCCCTTTCAGTCTGGCAAATCCCAGGATTGCCAATATCGACAGGCAGGACGCGATAGCACCCTGTATTGAAAAATGTCCGGGTGGTGTAAAACCTTATGGATATGTTTCACTGGTAAGAAATGGACAATACGATGAAGCAATGAAACTTCATCTTGAAGATGCACCAATTCCAGGAAGTTTAAGCAGGGCCTGCTATGCTCCTTGCCAGAGTGAGTGTACCCGGGGAGAGCTTGAAGCACCGGTTGACATGAGGAGAATTAAAAGGTTCTTTACAGATTATTATTATAACAAGATACCCAAACCGGAAGACATAAATATTGAAATAAAAACCGGAAAGAAAATAGCAGTAATTGGTTCAGGGCCTGCAGGCTTAACCTGTGCTTATCAATTAGCAAAAAAAGGACATTCTGTAAAAATATTTGAATCTGCTTCTGAATTAGGTGGAATGTTAAAACTAACACTACCTGAATACAGACTACCAAATGGATTGGTTGACAGAGATATTATGAATGTTACCTCTTTAGGTGTAGAATATGAAGTAAACCATAAAGTTGAAAATATAAAAAAGCTTAAGGATTCAGGAAATTATGATTCAGTGTTTGTTGCTGTGGGTACACATGAAACAGGAACACTACAAATCACAGGTTCTAAATTAAATGGAATTGTTGGTTGCCTTGATTTTTTACGTGAAGCTAATATTGGTCAAAAAGAAGACCTTAAAGGGAAAAAAGTTATAGTTGTTGGGGGTGGTAATACTGCTATTGACGCAGCAAGAACATCGATAAGGCTTGGTGCTGAAAAGGTTACAATTGTTTACAGGAGAAGCCGTGAACAGATGCCTTCATTTGAATGGGAAGTTAAAGAGGCCGAAGAAGAGGGAGTTGAAATTGAATTTTTAAGAAATCCAATAAAATTTGTCGGTAAAAATGGAAATGTTACGAAAGCCGAGCTAATTAAGATGAAACTTGGTGAACCCGATTCAAGTGGGAGAAAAAGGCCTGTACCTGTTGAAAATTCCGAATATTTTGTTGATGTTGATTTTGTTATTGAAGCAATAGGGCTATATCCAACAACATCGGCTTTTAGTAATGAACTTGAATTAAACAAGAATGGTACAATAAAAGTAAATGAAAAAACACTTCAAACTTCAAATCAGGATATTTTTGCGGGTGGTGATTCAACGATTGGTGCAAGTACTATTATTGAAGCTGTCGGGCAGGGAAACAAAGCTGCATTTTATATCGACAAATATTTAAATAATGAAAATCCTGATGAATTTGAATTTGGTGATAAACTTCCTGCAATAGACAAAGCAGAAATACTTAACAGAAAAAAATATGAAGTTGTAAATGCAATTAAAGACAAATTCAGGCCAAAAGACGAAAGAAAACAAGATTTCGAAGAAGTTGAAATAACATTCACCGAAGAAGAAGCAAAATATAGTGCTTCAAGATGTTTGGATTGTAGCAATTGCCGCGAATGTCACCAATGTATAGAGGCTTGCCCGGCAAATGCAATCGACTTTTCACAAAAGAAAGAAGCAATTGAAGCAAATGCAAAATCAGTTATTATTTCAACCGGATTTAAATTGTTTAATCCTGAGTGCAAACAAGAATACGGATTCAACATATATCCTAATTTAATTCACGCTCTACAAATGGACAGGCTTATTGCTCCAACGAGACCATTCAATAATATTGTCAGGCCATCCGACGGTAAAATACCCGACAACATTGCTTATGTTTTATGCACAGGTTCGCGTGATTCGAGTTATAAGAATTATAAACCTCCATGTAAAGATACCTGTGAGTACAATCCGTTATGCTCTCAGATTTGTTGTATGTATTCTGTAAAACAAGCACAATTGCTTATGGGAGCCTTACCAATGGCTGATGTAACAATTTATTACATGGATATTCGTGCATTTGGTAAAGGTTATGAAGAATTCTTCCAGCAAGGTATTTCAATGGGAATAGAGTTTGTCAAAGGTAAAATAGCTAAAATTAACGAAAAGAGTGACGGTAGTGGTAATCTTATTTTAAGCCATGAAGATGTTCATACCGGAAGACGTATGGAAAGTGAACATGATTTGGTTGTATTATCTGTTGGAATAATTCCTAATAGTGAGGTGGTTGATTTGTTTAAAAATGAAAAATTGGAAACAGATGAATTCAATTACATTAAGAGAATTGATGAAGTTGTCAACCCACCTTTAACAAGTATTGAAGGAGTTTTTGTTGCCGGAGGTTCTGCAGGCCCAAAAGATATCCCTGATTCTATTTTATCAGCAGGAAATGCCGCAGCAGAAGTAGCAAGTTATATTAATCAACAAGAATAAAGGACGAAAAAATGAAACAAAGAATAGGTGTTTATATATGTCATTGTGGAGGCAATATCTCCGATTATGTTGATGTTGAGCAGTCTGTAAAGCTTGTAGAAATTGACAAATCTGTAATCGTTTCAAAGCATGTTATGTTCGCTTGTGCAGATTCAACACAAAATGAAATAATTGATGATATAAAAGAGAAAAAACTTGATGCTATTGTGGTTGCATCCTGTTCACCAAAACTTCACCTGCATACTTTCAGAAATGTTGCAGAAAGAGCAGGGATAAATCCATATAATTATGTTCAGGTAAATCTCAGAGAACAATGCTCTTGGGCTCATTCCGACAAACCAAAGGATGCCACTATTAAAGGTATTGGATTGATCAGGGCAGGTATTAACAGGGTAAAACATTCGGAAGCTTTAGAAAATATTAAAGTTGATGTTACTAAGTCTGTCCTTATAGTTGGTGCAGGTGTTGCCGGAATGCAGTCAGCGATAAGCCTTGCCAAAATGGGAAATGAAGTTATGTTAATTGAAAAGGATTTCTTTGTTGGAGGAAGAGTATCGCAAGCCGGAGAGCTTTTTATTACTAAACAAAACGGAAAAGAAATAGTAAATCGATTATATCACGAAATCAAGAAGCAACCTAATATCACACTCTTCACAGGTGCAACTATTCAAAAACAATCCGGTAGCCTTGGGAATTTTAATATTGATATTAAAATTGAGCCCCGTTATCTGACAGATGAATACGACAAGGATAAAATTCATCTTGCAATAGAAGATTGTCCTGTAAGCATTCCTTGTGAATTCGATTACGGTTTAACCAACAGAAAGGCTGTTTATAAAAAATATAAAGAAGCATTACCTGATGTTCCTGTTGTGGATAAGGAAGCAATAAAAGATGAAAAAACATTTTTAAGAAAATACTCTGTTTGTATAAATTTGGAACAGAAACCTGAAATTATAAATGTTAAAGCAGGTGCAATACTTGTTACAACAGGATTTGATCCGTACCTTCCTTCAGAAAATGAATATGGATGGCAGTTGAATGATAACGTAATAACATTACCGAAGTTTAAACGATTGATTGAAAAATCAGAAAAAAAACTCACTTATAATGGTAAAGACGTAAAAAAAGTAGCATTTATTTATTGCGTAGGTAGCAGGCAAACAAATGGGCCAAACAGATATTGCTCGCGATTTTGTTGTACTGCCGCTATTCACTCCTCATTACAGTTACATGAAAAGTTTTCTGATATGAAGATTTTTCATTTGTATCGTGATCTCAGAACTTATGGTAAACAGGAGATGGAATATGAACAGGCATCACGATTAGGTGATATTTTTATAAAATTTGATGAAGAAGAACCGCCCGTTGTTCAGCAATATAATGGCAAAGCATTAATTCAGGCAACAGATACACTAACCTTTAGCCGGAAGTTAGAATTTGAAGTTGACATGGTAGTTCTTGTAACAGGAATGGTTGCACGTAAGGATAGTTCCGAAGTGGCTGATATTCTAAAAATTCCAGTTGGTAATGATAGCTTTTTCAATGAAATACACCCAAAGTTACGACCTGTAGAAACGGTAATTAACGGGGTATATATTGGCGGAACCTGTCAGGGTCCGAAAAGTATCTCATCATCAATTCAATCTTCAATGTCTGGAGCTGCAAAAATTAATTCAATAATCAGAAAGGATAAAATTGAAGTTGAGCCTATTGTTGCACTTATAAATCCTGACACTTGTGAATGGTGCGATGAATGTTCAAAAGTGTGCGAATATGAAGCAATAAACAAGATCGAAAAGAATGGCAAAACTTTTGCTAAAGTAAACGAAGCGATATGTACAGGTTGTGGTGTTTGTGCACCTGTTTGTCCAAAGGATTCTATTGAAATAACGAATTATACCGATAGTGAAATCTTTGGAATGATTGATGGATTTTCGCAAAAAATTGAGCAGTTTGAAAGCGAAAAAACGGAGAATTCAAAATCCGGAAGTTCAGATATTCTAATGAAAGAATTTCCTGAGAGTTGGCACAAAATTATAAAGACTATGAAAGATGAACCTAAAACTATCCCGCAAATTGCTATTGAAACAGGTATAGAAAATAAACTTGTTACATATGATATAATGACTATGAACAAATATAACATTGTCGAATCTACCGGAGTAGATGATATGGATGAATATTTTCTTTATAAAGCAATTTCCTAGGATTAAGATTTTATAGGTGGAAGTTCTTTTTAACGAATATATGTAATTCTAAGTTATATTATTGAAAATAATAAAAAAAGTTAATGATGATATCAAAAATAAATCATGAATTTTCAAATGAAATAAAAAAGTTTGGTGGTGTTGATTTCAATGCATGCTTCAATTGTGGTAATTGTACTGCCATTTGTTCCTTGCCGGATGAAAACAATTCTTTTCCAAGAGAAGTGGTTCGTTTTAGCATACTAGGTATTGAGGATGGTATTCAAAACTCCTTAAAACCATGGTTATGCTATTATTGTGGCGAATGCAGTACAACTTGCCCTCGCCAGGCAAACCCGGGTGAACTTATGATGGCTATACGTAGATGGCTAATTTCTAAATATGACTGGACAGGCCTCTCACGGATTTTATTTAAATCTTTAACTGCTTCTATAATAGCCTTTATTGTAGTTGCATTATTTGTTGTTGGAGTTAGTTATGCAGAAAATTTTAATACTGAATCTTTAATGCATCTTGGCCATAACTTTGAAATGTTTGCTATTATAATCGTGTTTATTATGATTATAATACCTAATTTAATCCGAATGTGGTGGATGACAATACTAAAACAAAAAATAGAAGTTCCGTTTTCGTTGTATTTTAAATCAATTCCTGAGTTATTTATACACATGTTCACTCAAAAAGCATTCTTGGATTGTGAAGATGAGAAATTCCGTTGGCTGGAACACATAATAATAGTATTCGGTTATTTATTATTATTATTTATTACTGTTTTTCTTGACTGGTTTTCTACAGATAATATCTTTATTATTTGGTCAGGATACATAGTAAGTGCAGTAGTATTTATTATTACATTCGATTTTGTTTCTGCCCGTATGAAAAAATCTAAAGAATCAAATAAATTTTCACATCCAAGTGATTGGTTTTTTGTTATCTGGTTGTTTTTGATGGCTGTTACAGCATTTGCCGTTAGAATTTTTGTTGACACCGGAATAATCGAAAACAACATCTGGTTGTTTTTAGTTCATATAATTATTCTTGCTCAGTGGGCTTTAATAATTGTACCTTTTGGAAAGTGGACTCATTTCATATATCGCTCATTTGCAATGTATTTTGACAAACTAATTATCGACTCAAAAAAGACTAAGTAATTCCGGGCTTTGTTTCTTTATTAACCAGAATAAAAATTCTTAGAAAATAATTTAATATGCAGGTTTTCTAAGACTAAACTCTTACTTTTGTAAAATTATTAAACACAAACATCTATTTGTTTTAGATGTTTGTGTTTATTATACGTTGTTTTAATTTTGTTTAATATTGCTGATTTATGAATTATAAAAAAGATAGTCGCATAATTCTTAGCCTTGATGCAGGTGGTACAAATTTCGTTTTTAATGCAATTCGTGGTGGAGAAGAATTATTGGAACCGATAATTTTATCTGCGAAAGGAGATAATCTGGATAGTATTTTAATAAAAATAATAAAAGGATTCGAAGAGGCACGAAAGCAAATAACCGAAGAAATTTCAGCTATTAGTTTCTGCTTTCCCGGCCCTGCCGATTATGAAAAAGGAATAATAGGAGATTTACAGAATCTTCCGGCATTTCGCGGTGGAGTTGCATTGAAAGCAATGCTCGAAAATCATTTTCATATTCCGGTTTTCATAAATAACGATGGCGATCTTTTTGCTTATGGCGAAGCAATAGCAGGATTTCTTCCTTACATCAATTCTTTGTTAAAAGAATATGGAAGTGAAAAACAATATAAAAACCTGCTTGGAGTAACTTTTGGAACCGGCTTCGGGGGAGGAATTGTAATTAACCAACAACTTTTTATTGGTGATAATTCGGCTATGGGAGAGATCAACAGGTTCAGTAATAAATTCTATCCTCAAACTAGTTCCGAAGACAGCCTGAGTATCAGGGCAATTAAGAGAGTTTATACTAAAGAAGCTAACATCAAACCAAAGGATTGTCCTGAACCAAAAGAAATATTTGATATTGGAATTGGGAAAATGAATGGAAACAAGGCGGCAGCAATCAAAGCGTTTGACGAATTTGCATTAATTGCCGGAAATGTTCTTGCTGATGCAGCAACTTTGTTAGACAGCCTGATTGTTATAGGAGGCGGCCTTTCTGGAGCCCATCCCTTATTCCTGCAAAAAGCTGTTAATGAAATGAATAAAGATTATACAACACTGGCAGGCGAGAAAGTTACACGTATGGAAATTAATGCCTACGACCTTGAAAACGAAGAGGGATTAAAAGAATTTATGAAAGATAATTCATACAAAATTAAAGTTCCATTTAGCGATAAAACAATAAGTTATGATCCTGTTAAAAGTACCGGAGTAGGAATTTCACAACTTGGCACATCAAAAGCAGTTTCAGTTGGGGCATATTGTTATGCACTTAGTCAGCTTGATGTGTAAAAGCAGTGATTTACTGCTTGTTAAAACAGAAACATAACAATCTGATAATTTTACCGGCAAAGTTTCTTGTTAATTTGATTTTTTACAATGATAAAAATAGTTTTCTTTGCAAAATATTTAAATATACACATGTATAGATATGAAGAAATTATTTCAAAAAGTCAAATCAATTCTTAACCTGCGTATATTGATAGGTTTAGTTCTTGGGGCTATTGCCGGATACGCATATTATTATTTTATCGGATGTTCATCAGGAAGTTGTGCAATTACTTCAAATCCGGTAAACAGTACTTTGTATGGTTCTATTTTTGGAGTTTTATTATTTTACAAAAAAAATAATGATAAGAAAAGTAATAAAGAAAAAACAGAATAGTTGAAACCGTAAATTACTCAATATCACGTAAAATTTTATACGTTTATTTGCGGTTTATTTTTGAAGAAACTCATTCATTGATTTACCAAACACATAAGTTTCGCTAATTGCTCTGTCGTCGCCTAAGATCATCAAAGCGAAGAGTTTTTCTTCAAGAGTTTTTGCTGTTTTAATCCGGTATTCAAGTAAAGGAGTGCAATTTAAATTTATAATATTAAAATCAGCTTCTTTACCTTTCGAAAAATTACCAATTTTATCGCTAAGTGAAAGTGCTTTAGCTCCTCCGAGAGTCATAAAATAATACAACTTTAAAGGAGATAATTTTTCGCCCTGAAGTGCTGCAACATTGTAAGCTTCGCCAGCAGTTTTAAGCATCGAAAAACTTGTACCTGCCCCAACATCACTACCTAAAGCCATTCTCAGATTGAATTCTTTTACTTTTTTAAAATCAAATAATCCGCTTCCGAGAAAAAGATTAGAAGTTGGACAGTGAACAACAACCGAATTTGTTTCCTTAATCCTTATGTATTCATTATCTGATAAATGAATTGAATGAGCAAAAAGTGAACGCTCACCTAATAAATCAAAATGATCATAAACTTCAAGATATGATTTACTCCATGGAAACAATGCTTTAACATATTCTGTTTCCTTTTTGTTTTCCGATAAATGCGTCTGAACATAAACTCCCGGAAATTCTTTTTTCAATAATGATGCAACTTTTAATTGTTCCTCGGAAGAAGTGGGTGCAAAGCGTGGAGTAATCGCATAAGACAATCTTTTTTTTCCATGCCATTTTTCAATCAATTCCTTCGATTCGGAATAAGCTGTTTCGGGAGTATCAAAATCGGCCTCTACCGAATTTCTATTCATCATGGTTTTTCCGGCAATCAAACGCATATTGTATTCAAAGCCAATCTCGAATAATACTTCGGCGGAAACTGCATGAACCGATGGGAATATTGCGGCTGTGGTGGTTCCATTGCGTAAAAGTTCATTTACAAAAAATCTCGTGGCTTTTTCGGCATAATCCCTGTCACTAAATTTACTTTCTGCCGGGAAAATAAATCCGTTCAACCAGTCGAGAAGTTGTTCTCCATAAGATGCAATTGATTCGGTTTGCACCGAATGAACGTGAGCATCAACAAATCCAGGAACAATCAACGAATCCCGATAATCCATAACCTCCGTTCCCCCGGGCAAAGTTTTAATAATTTCATTTGAAGCGCCAATTGATTTTATCAAACCATCTTCAACTACTATCATTCCATTTTCAATATACTGATACTTAGCATTGCAATTCTCAGCATCAGCATCATCTGAAAAGTGAAATATGTTTCCTTTATAAGCTTTTATTTCTTGCATTTAAAATTCAAAGTGTATAATGCGTTTAGCATAACGCAAATATCTTAATAATATTTGGTTTTGTTATAATTCGGCTAAAATTTTACTGCCGCTAATACGCTAATCTCTTTTTATTCGCGCATTCGGTGGTGAAATTCAAATTATTATTTATTCTTTGTTCGGTGTTTTAAATCCTGTTCGCATCATTTGTTTGTTTACACATGCTCTATCACTATTTAATGTCCCCGATAACATAGCTACACCTTGTTCGGTAAAAGTATACGGCAAACTTCTCGTTTCACTCCAACTTGATATTCCAATTTGGAATTTCAAGTTTCCAGCATAGTGGAAATTTTGATTGCAATTTCAATAGAATTATCAGGTTGTTACATTAATAATAAAATAAAAAACAAGTAAAATACAAGGGATTAATCCATTATTCCACCACTCCTTACTCCATTACCATTGTAATTCCCCATATACCCATATTCCCCTTATACCTTCATTAAATTTAATTCTTAACTTTGCCATTACAATCATAAATTTATAAAAATGAAATTATACCCTATAGAAACCGGAAATCTAAAACTCGACGGAGGTGCAATGTTTGGAGTTGTACCAAAGTCGCTATGGAATAAAGTTTATCCAGGCGATGAAAAAAACCTCTGCAACTGGTCAATGCGTTGCCTTTTAATTGTTGATGGCGACAGAAAAATTCTGATCGATAATGGTATTGGAGATAAGCAGAATGAGGATTTTCTGAGGCATTATTACTTAAATGGTGATGATACTTTAGAAAAATCTCTGGCAAAATACGGATATACTTCGGATGATATTACCGATTTGATTTTAACCCATTTGCACTTTGATCATTGCGGTGGAAGCATAAAATACAGCGAAGACAAAACAGAATTTGAATTGGCTTTTAAAAATGCAACTTATTGGGTCAGTAAACCGCAATATGAATGGGCAATCCACCCTAACAGGAGAGAAGGTGCATCATACCTGAAAGAAAATATTTTACCGATTGAAGAAAGCGGGCATTTAAAACTTGTTGAGAACGAAACAGAGATTATCCCAAATGTTTTCGTCAGATTATTTAACGGACACACTGAAGGACAAATCATACCTGTAATAAAAGCAAATAATAACACTTTTGCTTATATGGCTGATCTGTTGCCTTCAACGGCTCATATTCCAATGCCCTGGGTAATGGCCTACGACACAAAACCATTAATTACTTTTAAAGACAAAGAAAGGTTTTACAAAGAAGCTCTTGAGGGAGATTATATTCTCTTTTTTGAGCACGATATTTTTAATGAATGTTGTACTCTTCAGGAAACAATGAAAGGTGTCAGAGTGAAAGAAACATTCAAATTGAAAGATGTTGTTTGAAATTAGAAATTCAGGAGCAACCAAATTTCTAATTTCTAATTTCCATATCTGGATTTAGTAAAATGCAATAAACTATAAATGTATCAACTACAAAAATATAAACAAATGAAAACATTATTCATTGTTCGTCATGGTAAGTCATCATGGGATTTTCCCGATTTACCGGATAAAAAAAGGCCCTTATTAAATAAAGGTATCAATAGGACCAGGAAGATAGGGAAACATCTTGCCGATAATAATATTAAAGTTGATCTTATCATTTCCAGCCCTGCAGTTCGGGCATTTGAAACAGCACGAATTATCGCAAATGAAATTCATTATCCAATAGAAAAAATTGAAATCATTGATAGTATTTACGGATCGGATGAAGAAAATATTTTAGAAATTATTGAAAATCTATCAAATGAAATCAATTCTGTAATGATTTTCGGCCATAATCCGACATTTACTTATTTTTCAAATTATTTTCTTGAAGATAAACTTGATTGGTTACCAACTTCCGGAACAGTTTCAGTAAGTTTTCAAACTGACGATTGGAGTAAAATAGAATCAGTAAAAAGAAAAATTAACTTCGTTTTAACAAAAAAATCAATTAATAAGTACTAAATTTGAAGTAAAATTTTATCAATGGATTATTCTGCTAATAAAAATATCAATAGGGAAATTAGTTGGCTTTATTTTAATGAAAGAGTGCTTCAGGAAGCAATAGATGAAAATACACCTTTAATAGAGCGATTGAAATTCCTCGGTATTTTTTCCAATAATCGAGATGAATTTTTCAGAGTTAGAGTTGCTACAATGAACAGGCTTTTGAATTTTGAAAAGAAAAATTTCAAAAAAGACTTCCGGCCAAAAAAAATCCTTAACCAAATTAATGAAATTGTTGCTCAACAAGAGATTACATTTACAAATACTTTTAAGAATATTATTCAAGAACTAAAAAAAGAAAATATTTTCCTAATCAATGAATCTCAATTAAGCAAAAAACAAGGCGAATTTGTTAAAGAATATTTTAAAGAAAATGTCAGGCCTCATCTTTTTCCCTTAATGCTAAACGAAATAAAAAATCTTTCAAATCTTAAAGATAATTCGTTTTATTTAGCAGTTCATCTTCAGAAAACTACTGAAGAAGCAATAGAAAACTTTGCTTTAATTGAAGTTCCGGTTGAAACTCTATCCCGATTCATAATTTTACCCGAAGAAAACAAAGAAATTTATTTTATCCTGCTCGACGATGTAATTCGTTTTTGCCTGAATGATATTTTTGCCGCATTCGGTTATAATAAATTTGAAGCATATACTATAAAATTTACGCGTGATGCCGAACTCGACATCGATAATGATATTTCGAAAAGTTTTTTAGAACTTATGAGCGACAGTATTAAACAACGCAAAACAGGAGTCCCTGTTCGTTTTGTTTATGATGCTTCCATACCTGAAGTTTTATTAACTAAGTTAACCAGGAAATTTAAAATTACATCGAACGACAACCACAGAGCGGGAGGCAGGTATCACAACTTTAAAGATTTAATGGCTTTCCCGAAAATTGGTTCAAAAAAATTACGTTTTCCTCCTTCCCCACCCTTAATACACAAAGATCTTCCTCAAAATAAAAGCATTTTTTCTGTTTTGAAAGAAAAGGATATAATGCTTCATTATCCTTATCAATCATTTCAATATATTATTGATTTTCTTCGTGAAGCTTCGATCGACCCTAAAGTGAAATCAATTAAAATGACACTTTACCGGGCAGCAAAGGATTCAAATGTTATAAACGCTTTGATAAACGCTGCAAGAAATGGCAAATCGGTTACCGTGTTTTTGGAACTTCAAGCAAGATTCGATGAGCAGGCAAATATTTATTGGTCGGGAAAACTTCAGGAAGAAGGTGTTAAAATCATTCAAACCATTCCCGGGTTTAAAGTTCATAGTAAATTACTTTTGATAAACAGAAAAGAAAACGGTGAAAATTTTTACTATGCGAACATAGGAACAGGAAATTTTAATGAATCAACTGCCAGGGTTTATGCCGATGATAGTTTATTAACTTCAAATCAAGATATTTCAAAAGAAGTAGATAAAGTTTTTCGTTTATTTGAATACAGATATGATCCTCCGACTTTCAAACATCTTATGGTAGCTCCTTTCGGATTACGGAATTTTTTCATGCGAAAAATCAATAATGAGATTAATAATGCAAAGGCTGGAAAAAATGCCTGGTTAATTTTTAAAGTTAACAGCCTTGTTGATAAACGTATTGTGAAAAAACTTTATGAAGCAGGTCAGGCAGGTGTGAAAATTCAATTAATTACCAGGGGAATTTCTGTTTTATTACCGGGAATTCACAATCTAAGCGAAAATATTGAAGCCATAAGCATAGTCGATAAATTTCTGGAACATTCCCGGGTTTTTATCTTTTGTAATGATGATGATAACAAATATATAATTTCTTCAGCCGATTTAATGGTCAGAAATTTAGACCATCGAATTGAGGTTGCCTGCCCTATTTACGATAAAGAAATACAAAAAGAACTACGAAAAATGCTGGATATCCAACTGTCGGATAATTGCAAAGCACGCATAATAAGCAAAGACCAACCTAATCAATATAAAAAAACCGATTCACCCGAAAAGATCAGGGCGCAAATAGAAATTTATAATTATTTGAAAAATAAGCTGTGAAATCAAAATCATCTGATTATGAAGAATGATGAACTAATAGAACTATTGGAAGCCTTGCTCAGTGAACCAGAAGAGCAAAGTTGGCTGGAATTTAAAACCAATGTTGCTAAACAAAGAACCAGTGTTACTCCGGAAGGTATAGGTGAATATATCTCAGCATTATCAAATGGTGCATGTTTATTCAATAAAGATTATGGCTACCTTGTATTAGGTGTTGAAGACCGAACCCATAAAGTTATAGGAACAAACTTAAAACCCCGGCAATTTAAAATCGGGAATCAGGATTTTGAATTATGGCTCAGAACTTTACTTTATCCTAAAATTAGCTTTGAGATTTTTGAATTATCTTACCAAAGCAATCCAATTGTTATTTTCCAGATACCTGCTACCAAAGCCGAACCGGTTAATTTTAAGGAAAAACCTTACATACGCATTAACAGCCAAAAAACTTACCTAAAAAACTACCCGGATTATGTCAGGCAGATATACAACTCCCAGGAAGACTGGAGTGTGAAATTAATTGAATTGGCTGACATTAATGATTTGGATAAAGAAGCACTGGAACTTGCCCGGATAAAATTCAAGGATAAAAATGTAAACGAGAGTTTTTATCCTGAAATTGATAAGTGGGATGAAAAAACTTTTCTTGATAAAGCAAAAGTTACCATTAATGGGAAAATAACACGTACAGCCCTGATTCTTCTTGGGAAATCCGAATCAACACATTACCTTTTACCTTCTGTATCAGAAATAACATGGAAACTGGATACCGATCAAAAAGCTTATGAACATTTCGGTTTACCATTTTTTCTAAATACAACTAAAGTCCTGCAAAGAATAAGGAATTATCGGTATAAATTTTTTCCTGACAATCAATTATTGTCTGTCTCGGTAAATAAATATGAGCCTAGGGTAATATTGGAGGCTTTGCATAATACCATTGCACATCAGGATTATTCAAGAAACGCCCGGATTATTGTTACTGAGAAATCCGGTAAGCTTATTTTTCAAAATGCCGGTGGATTCTATTCAGGCACTCCTGAAGAATATTTCTTTGGGGACAAAACTCCTGATAAATATCGGAATCCCTGGCTGGCAAAAGCAATGGTCAGTCTTGGAATGATTGATACAATGGGATATGGAATCCATACCATGATACTTGAACAAAAGAAAAGATACTTTCCACTTCCCGATTATTCAAACTCAAATCCAGAGAAAGTGATCCTGGAAATTTTCGGGCAGGAAATAGATGTGAACTACTCAAAAATGCTAATGGAAAATATTGATCTTGATTTAAAAACAGTGATTCTTTTGGATAGGGTACAAAAGAAATTTCCCATTACAAAAGATGCTGCTGACTTTTTACGGAAACAAAAACTGATTGAAGGAAGAAAGCCCAATTATTTTGTGTCAGTTTCTGTGGCAAAGGTAACAGGTAAGATGGAACAATACATTAAGAATAGAAGTTTTGATGATCGTTATTTTAAAGATTTAACAATTGAGTTTATCCGTAAAAACGGACAGGCAACAAGAAATGAAATTAACACACTGATTTTAGATAAACTTCCTGCAGTTTTGAACAATGATCAGAAACTTAATAAAATTAAAAACATGATATATGCTATGTCAAAAAGAAATCAAATTATTGTAAATAAAGGCACAAGCCGATACCCGATTTGGGAATTAAAAGAATAACTTTAGACATACTTTAGACATACTTTGTAACACTTTATAATACTTGTAATACTTTATAATACTTTGTAATACTTTGTAATACTTTGTAATACTTTAGACATACTTTAGACATACTTTAGTAATTATTAGCTATAAGAAAATAAATTATTTAGTAAAAACAAATATTGAAATCCCTGGCTGGCGAAAGCAATTAAAAAACATGGCTTTTTGGAAAGAAAAGATATTGATGAACTTTTGGGGAAAAGCTATCTGATTTGTTTAGTGAAACACAGAAAAAAATAACCAACCTGCTAAGCGAACTTGTAAGAAAAAAACAAATAATTAACATTGGAACTTTCAAGAAATCTAAATGGGTGAAAGTTTCTTCTAAAAAATAAATAAAAAGTAAAATCAGAAATAAAATTACAAGAAAATGGTAAAAACAAGAAATGGTTTTCTAACAAAAGCCTTATAATAAAAGGAATTATAGAAAAAATCGAAATCAAAAGCAATCCAAAATGGTCTTTCTTAAAAAAGGATTAAAATATATTTTAAGAAAGGATTTAAAAAAAAATTGGATTTTATTCACGAACCCAAGGGAATGATTGATAAATTAGCTATAAAAAATATTGCTCGTATTTATTTTTTATCTATTTTCGGAAACGATTTTGTTTTGCAAAATTCTAAAATATGTACAAACATAATACTCAATGAACTTAAACCTTTATTCTTCTTGAAACAAAAAAAATAAACACCATAAATAATAACACTTTTTAATAATTAAAATCCACTCAAAAATGAAAAAATTCAAATTTATTGCCTTCGCTTTTTCTTTATTATTTGTTGTATCATGTACGACTAATAAATATGAAGTAAAAACTCAAAAGGACAAAAACGGATACACTTACGAAACCGTAACAAATGATCCGCTAAAAGCACGAATTTATACACTCGACAATGGCTTGAAAGTGTATTTATCAATTAATAAAGATGCCCCAAGAGTTCAAACTCTGATCGCCGTCAGGGCAGGATCGACTTTTGACCCACCTGAAACTACCGGACTGGCACATTATCTTGAACACATGATGTTTAAAGGCTCTGACGATATTGCTTCAATTGATTGGGAAACTGAGAAAATTTATCTTGAAAAAATATCCGACCTTTATGAGCTACACTTAAAAACAGATGACCCAGTAAAGAAAAAGGCAATTTATGTCAAAATAGATAGCCTTAGCGGAATTGCAGCAAATTTTGTCATTGCAAATGAATATGATAAATTAGTTTCGTCCTTAGGTGCAAAAGGTACTAATGCCGGAACTTCAAATGAGTTAACAGTTTATATGAATGATATTCCTACCAACCAGATGGAAAAATGGTTAAAACTCGAAAGTGAACGTTTCGGAACTTTGGTTCTGCGTCTTTTCCATACCGAATTAGAAACTGTTTACGAAGAATTTAATATGTATCAGGATATGGATCGTTCAAAAGTAAGTAAAGCTTTAATGAGCGGTTTATTCCAAAAACATCCTTACGGAACCCAAACTGTAATAGGAAGACCCGAACACATTAAAAATCCATCAATGGAAAATATTCATAATTACTGGAACACTTATTATACACCGAATAATATGGCTATGTGTATGGCAGGTGACCTGGATTTTGAGAAAACAATTAAATTAATTGATAAATATTGGGGAGAGAAAAAAGCAAATCCGAATATTCCTGAACGTAATTTGCCTGTTGAAAATCCAATTACCAAACCGGTTGTTAAAGAAGTTTATGGCCCCGATGCCGAATATGTTACTTTTGGTTTCCGTTTCGACGGTGTCAATACTCCCGATGAAAAATACGTTTCTTTAATTGATAATATCTTAAGTAATAGCCAGGCAGGTTTGATTGATCTTGATCTTGTACAGGAACAAAAAGTGCTAAATGCCGGATCCCGGTCAAATTTCCTGATAGATTACGGTATGCATGTTTTTTATGGAAATCCACGTGAAGGACAATCATTAGAAGAAGTGAAAAATCTTTTGCTTGCTGAAATCGAAAAAGTTAAAAAAGGAGAGTTTGAAGATTGGTTGATTGAGGCCGTGATTAATGACTTAAGGCTTTCGGAATTAAGACGACAAGAAGGAAATTACAGAACATTCAGTTTTATGAGTGCCTTTATTAACCAGGTTGATTGGGCCGATCAGGTTAAATTTATCGATGAACTTGAAAAAATCACTAAAGAGGACCTTGTAAAATTTGCTAATGAACATTATAAAGATAATTATGCCATAGTTTATAAGAAACTTGGAGAAGATACAACAGCAGTAAAAATCGAAAAACCACAAATTACGGCCATTGACATTAACAGAGAGGCTCAATCGGAATTCTATAAAGACTTCACCAGCGAAGAAACCGAGAGTTTAAAACCTGTTTTTGTTGATTTCAAAAAAGAGATATCAACAAAAGAATTAAATCCCGGCGTTGATTTTAATTATATCAAAAATAAAACAAATGAATTATTCCAGTTGAATTATATAATTGATATGGGTAAAAACAATGACATCGAATTACCTATTGCCGTTAATTATCTTCCTTTCCTTGGAACTGATAAATATTCTCCTTCCGAATTACAACAGGAATTCTTTAAACTTGGACTTGAAATGGGTGTTAGCACAGGTAACGATCGTTCATATGTTTACATTTCAGGTCTTGAAAAATCATTCGAAAAAGGCGTGGAATTATTGGAGCATGTTCTGGCAAACATAAAACCCGATCAAAAGGCTTACGATGATTATGTTGATGGTATTTTGAAAGAAAGGTCTAATGCTAAATTAAATAAAAACTCTATTCTTTGGGGAGGGCTGTTCAACTATGGCAAATATGGAGCAAAATCAGCTTTCACAAATATATTATCCGAAGAGGATCTTAAAAAGATTAAACCTGAACACTTAATTGATGTATTAAAAGATTTATATACTTTTAAACACAAAATTTTTTATTACGGCCCTAATTCCATGGATAACATATCTGCAAGTTTGAAGAAACATCATAATGTTCAGACAGAATTGAAAAACTGCACTGAACCTGTGAAATATGTTGAACAGGAAACAAATGAAAACAAAGTATATTTTGTGAATTACGATATGGTTCAGGCAAATATTTTTACAATTTCAAAAGGCAGCCTGTTTAATAAAGACCTGATTCCTCCAGCTCGATTATTTGGTGAATATTATGGAAGTGGTTTGTCATCAATAGTTTTTCAGGAAATCCGTGAAGCCAACGCTTTAGCCTATTCTGCTTTTGCTTCCTTCTCGGTTCCATCAAAAACCGACAGGTCAAATTTTATTTACACATTCGTTGGAACTCAGGCCGACAAAATTAAAATTGCCACCGATACTATGCTCAACCTAATGTCGAATATGCCGGAAGCCAGAGTTCAGTTTAATGTTGCATGTGAAGCTATTTTGGCAAAAATTGAAACCGAAAGAATCACTAAGGCAAATATTTTCTGGACCCATTTGCGAAATCTTGACCGCGGGATTGATTACGATATCAGAAAAGATGTTTATCAATATGTTAAGAATGCCGATATAAATAAATTCGGTAGTTTCTTCGACGAGTATATTAAAGATAAAAAATATTCATTCCTTATTCTTGGCAACAGAGATAATGTTGATATGAATATATTGAAAAAACTTGGAACGCTCAGGGAATTGACGCTTGAAGAGATTTTTAATTATTAGAAAAATTGTTAAATTGCTATATTGTTGAATTGTTTTAGTTTAACAATATAGCGATTTAACAATTGACAATATCATTTCCTGTTTTTATACATTGATCCAGAATATGGATACCCATATTCCCCCCTACAAAGGAATATTCCCATGCTTCTTAGGCGGATTTGTTTTGCTTTTGTTTTGAGTCATTTCAAGTGCCTGGATAATTTTTTTCCTTGTTTGTTTCGGGTAAATTATTTCATCAATATATCCAAGCTCGGCAGCTTTGTAAGGACTGGCAAAAGTATTTCGGTAATCATCAATAGCTTTTTTTCGTTCCTCAGTATCAAGATTATTTTTTTTATAAATAATATTTACCGCACCTTCAGGGCCCATTACTGCAATTTCTGAAGTCGGAAAAGCATAATTAACATCAGCACCGATATGTTTACTCGACATCACATCATAAGCACCACCATAAGCTTTTCGGGTAATGATTGTGATTTTAGGAACGGTAGCTTCGCAAAAAGCATATAAAAGTTTAGCCCCGTGTTTTATAATTCCTCCGAATTCCTGAGTTGTTCCCGGCAAAAATCCGGGTACATCTTCAAATGTAATCAGTGGAATATTAAAAGCATCGCAAAAGCGAACAAATCTTGCCCCTTTAATTGAGGAATTAATATCTAAAACACCTGCAAGATTAGCCGGTTGATTTGCTACAATACCTATTGAACGGCCTGCCATGCGGGCAAATCCGATTATTATGTTTTGGGCATAATACGGCATTATTTCAAAGAAATTATTATCATCGACAACAGTCTCAATAATTTCTTTCATATCGTAGGGTTTATTGGGATCAGTTGGTACGATGGTTTCAAGTTTTTGATCTTCGCGGTTTATGTCGTCATTACAAATTTTAACCGGAGGATCCTCCATATTATTTGATGGAATAAAACTAAATAGTTCACGAAGCATCATCATTGCCTGTTCGTCTTCGTCGGCAATCAGGTGGGCAACTCCGCTTTTTGAATTATGTGTCATTGCACCTCCAAGATCTTCTTTAGTAACTTCCTCGTGTGTAACCGATTTAATTACATCGGGACCTGTTACAAACATATAGCTTGATTCTTTTACCATAAGAATGAAATCGGTGATTGCAGGTGAATAAACTGCACCGCCTGCACAAGGGCCAAGAATAGCTGATATCTGGGGTATTACACCTGAAGCCATTGTGTTCAGATAAAAGATATCGGCGTATCCGGCAAGACTTTCAACGCCTTCCTGAATTCTTGCTCCGCCCGAATCGTTTAATCCAAAAACCGGAGCACCCATCTTCATTGCTAATTGCATTATTTTTACAACCTTATCGGCATTAGCACGGCTTAAAGTTCCACCGAAAACAGTAAAGTCCTGTGCAAAAACATACACCAATCTGCCATCAATTTTTCCGTAACCCGTTACAACTCCATCACCGAGAGGTTTATTCTTTTCAACTCCAAAATCGTGAGCACGATGAGTCATAAACTTATCTGTTTCTACAAATGTTTCGGGATCGAGAAGGTCGGCAATTCTTTCTCTTGCCGTTTTTCTTCCGGCTTTATGCTGGCGTTCTATTCTTTCTATCCCCCCACCAAGTTCGGCTGCTTTATTTTTTTCTTCAAGTAGTTTATATTTTTCTTCGAGTGTTGACATTTTTATATGATTAGGTTTCTTTGTTTATTATTTATTTTTGATTTATTTAAAAATATTATAGATACGTTTTTATGAATTGAAATTAGACATTAGAAATTCAAAAGAATCCAAATTTCTAATTTCCAATTTCCGTTTTCTGTTAAGCATTTATCCTCATCATTCAATTAAAACCAAAGCCTGGTTCCCATCAATCGTATCTCCTTCTTTAACCAGGATATCCTTAATAATTCTGTCTTTTTTTACTTTATATTCACTTTCCATTTTCATGGCCGAAATTATTATAACTGTTTCACCGGCTTTTACTTTATCCCCCTTTTTTACTAATATTTTGACAACTTTACCCGGCATTGGCGAAGAAATTGCCGTATTTTCATCTAAATCATCTTTTTTACGGCTTTTTAAATATTTGCTTTCGGCATCAATTATTTCAACATCATGAGAATTATATAAAGTGTTTACAATATACTTTTTATTGTTCTGATTTTGAATCAGCTCAACATTATATGATTTTCCGTCCATTAATAATGAGAAAACTCCATTTTCAACCATGACAATATCAAGATCATAAGTTTGTTTATCAACCTTTATTTTGATTTTGTTTTTATCACTGGATAAAAGCTCAATATTTGCTGTTCTGTTATTTATGCTAATTTCTATCGACATGGATTTTTTTATTAATTAATTTAAATTTTCCTTATCCCAATCTATTACGCAATTTCACCATTTCTGTAGTTGTAATCACTTTATCGTATCCGGTTAATTTTATTCCTTTTATTAAGGCTTTATCACCTGTCCATAATATTGATTCTCTATTAAGTATAGCACTAAAAACAATATTAGCATCAAGAATAATAATCATTTGAGAAAAGTGTCTTTATTTTTTTCCCACCATGCTCTATTTATTTCATCTGCAAGTTTATCAACATCTTCCTGCTTTGCTTTTGATTTGGAAGTAATTACTTGATATCTAATATAATCAATGATTCGTTGAGCCCCTTCAATATCAACGGAATTTGGTATCCGAATTAAAATTTCCTTTTCTGTCCTTTCTATTATCATAGTTAATAATTTTTAACAAATTTACAAAAATCATTGATTATAACCTAAAATTGAAAATCCTGCTTAACTCAAGATTTATCTTACAACCTCAAAACCCCCTTTTTCCTTCCAAAATCTTTCCAGTTGTTTCCAAGTGTATTGGATAGTTTTTGCGGTTGAAGTTTTTCAAGTTTTGTTATATAGTCGAAATATGCCGTGATCATGGCAATATCTTCCATTTTCTTTGAACTCTTTGGTGAGGATAATAAGACTTCGCTATTTTCTTCAATAAAATGAGTATTATATTTCCCGTTTACAAAACCTGGTATTTCCATAATTCTTTCAAGAAATTTAATGGTAGTTTTAACCCCCGTGATCTTATAGGCATACAAAGCCCTTTTCATCCGGTCGATTGCTTCCTTTCTTGTTTTCCCCCAAATAATTAGTTTTGAAATTAAAGGATCGTAATATATTGGTATTTCATAACCTTCATAAACATAACCATCATGCCTGACACCCAAGCCGAGAGGTTCGGTTATATGTTTTATTATACCCGGATTAGGCATAAAATTATTATCAGGGTCTTCGGCGTAGATCCTGCATTCAATAGCGTGGCCATCCTGCTTCAAATCCTCTTGTTTAATATCAAGCACTTTTCCGCTTGCAATTTTTAATTGTTCGGTAACAAGATCAACTCCAACAACTCTTTCGGTAATCGGATGTTCGACTTGCAAACGTGTATTCATTTCAAGAAAATAATAATTCAGATCATCATCAACGATAAATTCAACAGTTCCGGCACCTTCGTAATTAACTGCCCTGGCAACCTGAACAGCAGTTTCACCCATCTCCTGACGTACTTTTTCAGTCATTATCGGCGAAGGTGTTTCTTCAATAACTTTTTGATGCCGGCGTTGAACCGAACACTCTCTTTCAAAAAGATGAACAACATTGCCATATCTGTCAGCAAGAATCTGAAATTCGATATGATGAGGCGAATCAATATATTTTTCAATATAAACTGCATCATTTCCAAAAGCAGATAAGGCTTCGGATTTTGCTGCCCTGACCGAGCTGATAATATTTTCTTCCTCTCTAACAAGACGCATTCCTTTACCACCTCCGCCTGCAGTAGCTTTTATCATTATCGGTAATCCGATCTCTTTTACGGTTTCCAAAAGCTTTTTCTCGTCATTAATCTCTTCATCATTTCCGGGAATTAACGGAATGCCTGCTTTCTCCATAGTTTGACGAGCGGTAATTTTGTCGCCCATAGTTGAAATTGCATAAGAAGAAGGGCCGATAAAAATAATTCCTTCCCGTTTACAACGATCAGAAAATTCGGCATTCTCAGAAAGAAAACCATAGCCGGGATGTATCGCATCAGCTCCACATTCCTTTGCAACTTTAATGATCTTATCAATAACAAGGTAACTTTCGTTTGAAGGAGAATTTCCTATAAAATATGCTTCATCTGCATATCTCACGTGCATTGAAGTACGATCGGCTTCGGAAAAAACTGCTACGGAAGCTATTCCATTCTCACGACATGATCGCATTACCCGAATGGCTATTTCTCCCCTGTTGGCAACGAGAACTTTTTTTATCATATCATCATATATTTATTTTCAAATATTTCTAATATAGAACACACTTAATAACCAATAAAATAACAGCATTAAGCAATATTTAATGCTGTAAAAATAAGATAATTTTTTAAGTTTGGAAATAAAATCAGTTTCTCCTGCTAGTACACTTTTATATCGTATTGCTTTTATTTATTAGGTAATAACTTCATTCTATTCCTCGTATCTTTGTCCTGCATAATAAAGTTAGTTTATTCTTTCTCCATAAATTAATTAAAAATTCAGAAGGTTTTATTTCTCCACAATTATTCAAAGTTAAGTTTTCTAACTGAGGCAAATATGACAATTCTTGAAGATCAGTTATTTTCTTACAGCTATTAAATTCTAATTTTTTTAATTTCTTTAAGCCATCAATATCTTTAATTTGTTTTAAACTATAACAACCACCTATTGATACCTCTTGTATTTCTTTAAAATGTTTGATTCCATTTAGACTTTTAAGTTTAGATGATTTTATACCTAATTTCCTTAGTTTATTAGCGAAAGAAACATTTAATAAATCTTTTTCATGATATCCTTCTAAAAATAATATTTCAAGTTTTCTACATTTCTCTAAACCAATAATATTTTTTCGCCATTCTATTTCTAAATCCATAAGATTTATTTGACTGCTTAGGTTAATCTCTTTTTTTCCGAAACATGTTATTCCTAAAAAGAGAAGCTTCTTAAGCTTTAAAAGAAAAGAAAAATCAATATCATTAATTGCATTTATACGCAATTTTTCAAGAAAAATTAACTTCTCCAGAAATGTAAAGTCAGTAATGTCGTGTGAGGGTAAAACATCATGTACTTCTAAACCATCAAGCTTTTTTAACTTTATGGTTTCTTTAATAAATTCAGGTGTGTAGCCTTTTCGGTAAATTAATAAATTTCTAAAAAATGATGTTTTAATATTCTTATTTCCAATAGTTATATTTTTAAAAAATTCCATCTTTTAAAATCTATTTTTAGTAATAATGTAAGTTATAAAGAAACTATTTCCCATCCTCCAAAACATATATAGCATATTTTGCAGGATTATTTGCAAAGATAATTTTTCCGGCACGGGCAATTTCTTTCACCATATCATATACTTCGTTGTTTAATATTACACGGCTTTGCGTTAGTACCGTACGTTCTTTTTTAAAGTCTTCCTGATGTTCGTTGGCTAAATCCAATTCATTACCGAGGGTTTCTATCTCATTAATGCTCTCTTCTGTCATTCCTGCCGAAATAAGTTCTGCCTGATGTCGTTTTGCCGAAATTCCAAGCTGTTTGATAAATGATATCATTTTTGTTTGCGAACTGCGAGCCTCTTTATAATCGTTAAATCCAAACTCGTTTTGAACGGCTCTGTTATTCTTAAAAGCCGTTTCCACAAAGTATTTTACCGAACGGTATTTTGTCCGGCAACTATCCATTTTCGTTTCAACCGCAAGGGTTTTTCCGGCAAGTTGGTCTATAAGAACATTGTCGGTTACAGCATTCTGAGCTGAATTAATTTTTGTTGTAAAAATATCAACATATTCATTTGTAAATTTGGGATCGAATGCTGCAAATTCAGCAATATCGGTTTTTAATGCATTTAGCTTTACATTAGCTTCTTCATGCATTTTTTCATCCGTTTTGTTATAATTCTTTGTAATTTTTTTTGGTTTACTCATTTTCGTTGGTTTTAAATTTTAATTCTTGATTCGTATATTTAATTGTTGTGTTTGCTGTTTAAGTTAAATTCCGGATTCCCGAATTCTCTTTTCATCCTCCCGTACATAATTTGTAATACTCTAGAATAGCTTGACACAAAAATTAAGCAATTATGGAACAAAAT
>CAYWXI010000006.1:0-163812 GCA_964462015.1 uncultured Bacteroidales bacterium
TTAAAATTTTAATCAAAATTATGTTAGTTATTTTGAATACCTCACAAAAATAAATAAATTTATTCTACTAATACCATAATAATTGAAAGTTATCTACAATTATTAGTTAATAAGTTATAAAGTTTATAAATAAATTAAGAATTTTTTATCATTTATAACGAATAATTGATGTCTTGAATATTTTGAATAGCCTGATACTTAGATAAATGAATTTATTAAACCACTGATCATGTAATTTTCATTTCGGCAGATTAATAATAATGGATATTCAGTGCTAAAAGTTTAAGAGTTATTATAAATTTCTTGTAGTTCATATAATTCGTCTCTTAATCGGGAGGCTTCAATGAAATCAAGCTCTTTTGCAGCTTTTTCAATAGATTTCTTGTGTTTTATTATTGCTTTTTGAAGTTGATCTTTCGACATGTAGCGAACTACCGGATCTGCTGCAATACTTGTCGATTCATTTTCGATATAAGTTTTTTGTTCAGTTTTCTTTGCATCAGCGACAGCAGTTTGACCAATTATTGATTCTGTAGATTTTTTAATTGGAGTTGGAGTAATATTGTGTTTATAATTATAAAGAAGTTGTTTCTCGCGTCGCCTGTTGGTTTCGTCAATAGTGCGTTGCATAGAATTTGTTATTTTGTCGGCGTACATAATAACTTTGCTGTTGATATTTCGTGCAGCACGTCCGGCAGTTTGTGTAAGTGAGCGTTCCGATCGTAAAAATCCTTCTTTATCGGCATCCAGAATTGCAACCAAAGAAACCTCCGGTAAATCTAAACCCTCTCGAAGTAAATTTACTCCGATTAGGACATCAATTGCACCAAGCCTGAGTTCACGCATGATTTCTACACGTTCAAGTGTATCAACATCGGAATGAATATATCGGCATTTTATATTTAGTTTAAAGAGATATTTTGTTAATTCTTCAGCCATACGTTTGGTAAGAGTAGTAACAAGGACCCTGTTTTTTTTGTTTATAACATTCTCAATTTCATCAAGGAGATCATCAATTTGATTCATACTTGGTTTAACTTCTATTTTTGGCTCGAGAAGGCCCGTAGGACGAATTATTTGTTCAACAACAACTCCTTCAGATTTTTGTAATTCATAATCTGCCGGTGTGGCGCTTACAAAAATCACCTGATTGATTAAATTTTCAAATTCATCGAATTTTAAAGGCCTGTTATCCATTGCCGAAGGAAGCCTGAAACCGTATTCAACAAGATTTTGTTTTCTTGATCTGTCACCTCCATACATAGCCCTGACTTGCGGAACTGTTACATGGCTTTCATCAATAACAAGCAAGAAGTCATCAGGAAAATAGTCGATTAAACAAAAAGGGCGCGAACCGGGCAATCGACCATCAAAGTATCTCGAATAATTTTCAATACCTGAACAATAACCAAGTTCACGCATCATCTCAATATCATAAGAAACCCTGTCTTCGAGTCGTTTTGCTTCAAGATGTTTGCCGTTTTCTTTAAAATACTCAATATGTTTAAATAAATCGTCCTGAATTAGGTGGATCGAATCATTCATTTTTTCTTGTGATGTAACAAAAATATTAGCAGGATAAATTGCAATATTTTCATGTTCTTCTATTCTCAATCCATCAATTGGATAAAAACTTTCAATCGACTCAATTTCATCACCAAAGAAAATCACCCTGTATGCAAAATCGGCATAAGCCGGAAAAATGTCAACAGTATCACCTTTTACTCTAAAGTTTCCACGGAAAAATTCGACTTCGTTTCTTGAGTACAATGCCGTTATGAGAAAATGCAAAAAACGATTTCGACTGATTATATCTCCTTTTTTAATTCGTATAACATTATCGGTAAAATCATCGGGGTTGCCAATTCCATAAATACAAGATACGGAAGAAACCACAATAATATCATCCCGTCCCGATAATAAAGATGATGAAGTGCTCAATCGAAGTTTCTCAATTTCGTCATTGATTTTCAGGTCTTTTTCTATATAGGTATTTGATACCGGTAGATAAGCTTCAGGTTGATAATAATCATAATAAGAAACGAAATATTCGACAGAATTATTTGGAAAAAACTGTTTGAATTCTCCATATAATTGAGCAGCAAGAGTTTTATTATGGCTTAAAACGAGTGTTGGTTTTTTAATTTCCTGTATCACATTTGCAATTGTAAATGTTTTCCCTGAACCGGTTACACCAAGCAATGTTTGAGCAGTATCATTTCTTTTAATTCCTTCTACCAATTGTTTTATTGCTTCCGGTTGGTCTCCGGTTGGTTTAAATTCGGAAGTTATTTTAAATTTCATTAAATATTTTTTTTGCCACAATTATGCAAATATAATATTATAAGGAATGACAGGGAAGCTATGAATAAAATTAAAACTCCGTTAACTCCGTTCTTGCACACTCTACTGCACTAATCTAATAATTTTCATCACAAAAATGGCTTACCTAAAAGATCTTTCCCTGTATTTTGTTGATGAAAAACTCACGACTTTTTATTGATATATTTTAGATGTTTATTTAGATTCATTATAAATTTCATTATACATGATTTAATTCTTGACTTTTATAAACTGTTGTTGTATATTTACACCCAACAAATTTTCTTAATTCGTAAAAAAAATAACACCATGAAAAACATTTTATTTTCTTTAATTTTTGTTTTGCTGGCCGGCTCACTTTGGGCGCAACAGCAAACTGATGTGTTACAACAAATGGAACACAGAATGCACGATAATCCTTTAATGGAACAAAATGCTAATCCGGATCAAGACCGGATGGTTTCTGGTGAAATGGATTTTTTTCCCTCAAATTTGAAAAACACATAAACAACAATACAGGTAGATTCTGTATATTCAATGGAAAGTGGTGGTGAAGAGTTAAGAGAATTTCGTACATATAATGACAATGGGCTAATAATGACTTATTTATGTCAAAAATTTAAAAACGGTGAATGGGTTAATGAAGATTTTTCATCTAATACTTACGATGAAAATGGGAATAGGTTGATACATTTAGACCAATACTGGCATGATGGCGTTTGGACTAGTGTAAAGATTGTTTATTTACCGAATTAATGTATCTTTGCCCCATGGCACGAAAAGGAAAAAGGATATATTTATCGAAAGAAGATCTGGAGACTTTAGCATTAATGTCCAGAGCACAAAGTGCAGACTATAGGTCTGTAGTAAGATCAAAGATTATATTAATGTTATACCAAAGGCATAGTTATGATTCCATAAAGGCCGAATTAAAGGTTGGGCGTGAAGCAATAGCAAAATGGAAGAAACGATTTATTCAACTTGGTATTGAAGGATTGCAAGATGCACCAAGACCAGGGAAACCAGCAATATATACTGAGGCCGATAAGGCAAGGGTAGTACAGAAAGCTTGTTCAAAACCCGAAGGTGGTTATTCAAACTGGAGCCAACGACGTATTGCTAAAGAACTTGGCATGAGTCAAAGTACTGTACAAGGTATTTTAAAGTCGCACGATCTAAAACCTCATAAAGTTGAATACTGGTGCGGAAAAAGTACCTATCCTGAATTTGAAGAAAAAATGCTAAATGTTGTAGGGCTGTACCTGGACCCTCCAGAAAATGCACTGGTCTTATCAGTTGATGAAAAAACACAAATACAAGCATTGGACCGTTCCCAGCCTGAATTGCCATTAAGGATCGGCAATCCTAAAAGACTTACTGCCACCTACAAAAGGCATGGCACTGTATCTTTAATCGCCGCACTTTCTGTTCATGATGGCGAAGTAACAGCGAATACAATAGACAGGAATAATTCACAAAACTTTCTCAAGTTCTTAAAAAAGATATATCGAAAATACCCTAAAAAACAACTACATATTATCGCAGACAACCTTAATGTGCATAAACATAAGGATGTTAAGAAATGGATAGAGTCAAAACAAAGGATGACCATCCATTTTACACCTACATATTCGTCTTGGTTAAATCAAATTGAAATATGGTTTAATATTTTGACAAAAGATGTAATCAAAGGGGCAGTATGGCATAGTAAAGAACAGTTGGCCAAACAAATAATCAACTATGTTGACAACTATAACAGAGAAAGGGCAAAACCGTTTGAATGGACTTATAACGGAAAAAAGAAATTTAGTTCGGTAAATTCTAAATCTTTACAATAGTCACGGTGTGAATTGTTATTTCAGAGAGAAATATACTTATTGCAACTTACAGTTTATTAAGTTATTCCCACCATGACTTGCGGATTTACAAATAAAGGGGAATCGGTTTCGGTTCCCTTTTTTTGTTCATTTTCTCGAGAAGTGCATCTACTCAATTTGATTTTAAAATACTTTTTTTGGGTGTATGACAAATTTCCCTTTTTGTGTAATTTGGAGTTTTTGTGTTTTAGTGGCAAGTATAATTTCGCCACAAAAACACATTAATAAATCTAAAGATTATAATTTTATTGATTAAAATTGGGAACTTTATCGTACACCCTTTTTGTTTTGATATAATAGAAAACTTTTAATTTATTGTTTAAGTTTTAATATTTTTCCTATTTTAGATTTCTGTGTTCATTTATTAATTCGTATGAAGCTAAGAACTGTCATATTTGTTTTTCTTGTTTTCCAAATCTTTCAGTTAAATGGTCAATATTTCAAATAATTAGACAACATCAATGCTGATAGTTTGAGATCAGTACTTTCCGAATTGGCTGGTGCAGAAAAAATTGATGAAATGAATAAGATCGCTATTGATATGTGTAAATCTGATCCTGACAGTAGCATAATAAAATTTTAACGCAAACAACAATGTTCCAAGCTAAGGAGTGGTTTCATTCAATGACAGGGGATAGTAATTTAGCTAAACGTAAAATTGCTTTTACTAATACTACATAAATCTTGCAGGATTTATGGTTGGTAAAACCTTAACAAAAACAACACACCAGACGGAACCCCTAACGCACAATAACCTTCCCCGTAATTATTTTATTGGCATTTTGAAGCTTTACAATATAGATACCTTTTGAAAAATTTGTGGAATTGATATTCAGGATGGAATTTTTTGCTAAAGCTGTTAGTTGCTGTCTGAACACGAGCTGTCCGTTCATGTTGAGGATATCAATAGTTGTTTTATTGTTTATTCCGTTTCTGAATAAAACATTAAAGTTTCCGTCATTGGGATTTGGGAAGATTGATATCAACTCATCACTTATATCTGTTTCAGTAACACCACCGGGAACTAATTCAAAATCAGGAAAGGTGATATAATCGATCCATACTCCATCAAGTGAGTCGTTTAAAGTACTAAATTGCTTATGATATTTCCAGGTAAAAGTATGTATCCCAGCAGTCACAGGGAAAACTTCCTTCGACCAACCGATTGACCCGGGCCACTGTTGTTGCACAATACTGTCAATCATAAAAGTCAGGGCTCTACAGGATACGCTATATTCAGATGTCTTTTTGTAAAAACTAATTAACCCGTCTTTCAGTATGTTTATCTTTAGTTTCAATTCCGAACTTTGTTGCGCAAGTATAATTCCTGACTTTGCACTGAATCTTCCGTCATATGCAGTATTTATTGAATCAATTACCCATTCGGAATCGCCTTCGGTTAAATCCCAGGGATAATATGTAAAATCTCCTGTATCAAAATTTTCGAGTGAATCAATTACCTGAAGGCTGAAACTGTTGACACGCGAAAAATAATCACCAATCATTTCCTGTAAAAAAAAGATTTCACTACCAACAGTTTCAGTATTGAAAAATCCATATTCCAATGTTGATACTTCACCGGCCGGCAGTATTGTAGTGTTTGTATCTACATAATCATAGATCAGAATGTTTGACGATCCTTCTGTAGTAAGGAATGACTTTATATTTGTTGCATCTGCACCTCCATGATTCCTTATTCCTATTAGAAGCCTGGTTGAGTCATGAGGTTTAACATAATGGAACCCTCCTGTTTCGGTAAAAATATTTTCAATATGTATGTTTGGTGCAAAAGCCAGTAATTCAAGTATTGAGGTCCATAACGAAGAAGAGTTGGAAATTTCAATTTCGGGATAATACCTATGTTTGTCTGGTATATAGCAACTTATATCATAGTTAAGGGCAGTATCAAAAACAATACTGTCGCCAGGGGGTATATCTCCTAATTGTAAAATATTGTTGTTAATACTTATATATTCATCAGGACATGAAAACTCAGCTTTTGTGTTAAAAGAAGTATCAACTCCAATGTTTTTAAATATCATCCCTATGCTGGTATTTTCGCAATATAGTGTTGAATGATCATTTTTTCCCTTAACATAATACTCATCCATAATAATTACTGCACCTTCTGGAACTCCAACTTTGATGGTATCAACATTATAGACCTTATTATACCCGGTAACTGTAACAATTAACGGATCCATGCTGACAGGTGATGGCGAGCAATAGTACACGCCTGAGTTATTGGTTTTTCCTGCATGGTAAACATCCTGTCCGTTACTTATACAAATATTAATATCAGGTGTGCCGGTATGGATTGCGATTTCCTGATCATTGCCAAGCGGAATGGAATCAGGACATGTCAGATTTATTATTTCCGGATCATCCGTATAAATATTAAGCGTGGGATCACCGAGTGTATTTATGGTGAATTGCAACCATCTATATGAATTCTCCTGCATCGAAGGCCCGATCAGGTGAATTTTTGTTTGAGTTGAAGCATAGCCGAGAGTAGGTACCATTGTGTTAGGGGGGAAATCAAAGATACTTTTAAAGAAGTTTGCAGAATAAAGAAAAGAAGGGCCCAGATCAGCAATAGGTTCAACCATTCCAAGACCTACCCTTGAACTGCCATGATAAGCCAGTGCTCCTCCGGATGGATTCCGCAGAAAAGATTCACTAAAGCAGGAATCAAATCTGATAATATTATAAGAAAAGACATCGTGTGTCAGGAAATTTGCGAAAGCATTTGTATAGCATGCCCCTGTAACCACAATACCTTGTTGTTGGGCATTATTAAGATTGTAAGCATCTTCCATATTGAAGAATATCCTACTTTTTCCCCAACCATTTGGCTGTCCGTGTGATGCCATGTATGTAAAGTTATAACCTTTGTTTAGTTCGCTGCTTATCAGACTGTCGTTAATATCGTAAGAAATACTTGTTGAGTCTTTAGTATAGAAGGAGTGATGTGTTCCGTTCCAGTAAGGATCGACATAGTCCTCAAACATCCGCTCACTAAGCCAGGCACCATCACAACGGCC
The DNA here is from genome assembly GCA_964462015.1 of uncultured Bacteroidales bacterium. Classification (GTDB taxonomy): domain Bacteria; phylum Bacteroidota; class Bacteroidia; order Bacteroidales; family JAEINX01; genus JAEINX01. The sequence goes on from CAYWXI010000006.1 coordinate 7,244, forward strand.
ATCCCATGACTCCCATATTTCAATCCCGAAATTAAGCATCTCATTGGCAAAGCCGGTGAGCGGAGGATTCTTTTCATAATTAAGTGTTTTATTTACAAATGTCTCGGTATGAAACTTAGTTTGTACAGTTGCCCTGGTGAGCATTACTTCCGGAGCAATGTCAATATTGTCTGAAATCTCACCGCAAATTTTGTTATTGTTGAAATCCCAGTTAAAGGTTCCGTCCATACATGCATAAAACAGGTCGGTTGGAATAGTGTTGTCTGAGGTAGAAATATCATCAAAAAAAGCATAACATCTTTGAACAGGCACAATCTCAATATCACCGCCAAGCAGGACAAATACAGTTCCCTTATTCAGGTAATAGTCAAGTATGCAGCTTTTGACTTTCACCTGTGGAGATTCCCCGAAATAGTTTTCATAGATATCTTCAACTGTTACAATCTCGGTGGTAATGCCTTTTTGCACTTTCCAGTTGGCAAGCGGTTCAAAACTTTCCTTTAAAGAATCGGATGTAATTATCAGGTACCGGCATTTTCCAATATGATCATTATTACGTGCAGGCTTCTTAATATCATCAGGATTGATCACTTCTTTGCTAAGCATTCCGTAAAATGTACCGTCATCATGCCTGATGGTATTTGTAAGCTCAGGATCATCGGTATAAGTAATTTGAACTGTAATAGTATTTACCAGGTAAAGCTTTTTCTGAAGCGGTATATACATAAATGGAGAAACATCGAAAGTAAAAAACTGGTAGCAGCTCATTAACTGTCTTGAGGTGAAATTCACTATGTTTTCAGGATATGGATTTGATGATTTGTATATCCTTTTTAATGGTGCAACCTTTTCCTGTTTTACAGGTTTTGCACCAAAGGGTATTACTGATTGCATGGGCATAATGCTTACATCTTCAGCAATCAAAATAGTGTCGTAGCTCACAGATAAATCAACAAATTTCGATCCGTAAGGCACGGCAAAGTTTACCGGCATCAATGGCAGGGCAGGAGCACCGGGGCCTTCTTTATAGTACATCCCGCTGATATCTGAATCAATAAAGGAATAATCATCAAATGGTTCCAGCCTGATGTCTTTTGTGTCGAATGTAATTGTAAAACTATTATTCTGAGCATAAAGAGAACTCATCATAATTACTGCCAATGCAGGTAGAAGCATTTGTTTAATTAAGAATTTAATATCCATGATAAGAGTTTTTTTAATTTTCATATTCAAGTACAAACTGACATAAATTATTTCACAAAAAATATACACAAACTTAATGAAAAAATTTATCAAAGGTTCCCTCTGCCCTATTTATTTCAATTATTTTCAGAGGAAATTTTAAAAAAATCTTTCAGGAATATCCACTGGCACAGGTTTCAAATTCTCGCAGAGGCTGGAAACAGGTGTGTTGTTTTAATTTGAATTATACTAAAATAAAATCAAGCAACTTTTGGGTTATATAATAAGGTTATTGGTTTTTGGGGTTGCATATTCTACTATTGTGTTTTTAAAATGATAAGGTTTTAAAACCTTATTGTTAACTGTTAACCTTAGTAAAAATGAATTATTACCATTATTTTTTAACCTTACGACACGAAGTAAGTCCATATGGATTAGCTTATTAAAAAAATGTAAAATCTTTATGGAACTTTCTTTTGAAAAACACATCAAAAACAACACACCAGATGCCATCGCTGACGTAACTTAAAGTCACGGTGTGAGTTGTTAAAAGAAAATGTGATTAATAAATATTATAAATTGCTGTTTATTAAAATATTCACGCCGTGGCTTGCGGATTTACAAAAAAAAGGGAATCGGTTTCGGTTCCCTTTTTTTGTTCATTTTTTCGAGAAGTGCATCTACTCATTTTGATTTAAAAATACTTTCTTTGACATAATACAAATTTTAAATTTATTGCTTAAGTTTTAATATTTTTCCTATCTTAGCTCTCTGTGTTCATTTATCAATTGCAATGAAGCTAAGAACTGTCATATTTGTATTCCTGTTTTTTCAACTATTCCAATTAAACAGCCAGATTGCTGAAGAAATAAACCAAAGCGATTCTGATAGTCTGTTGAAAACCCACACTGAATTACAAAAGATCAAAAACGACAGTCTCTTGCACGTCCTATCCGAACTGACAGGTACTGAATAAATTGACACACTGAACAGTATTGCCTTCAGGATATACAAAGACCATCTGGACAGTTGCAGGGAACTAGCTATCCAAACAATTAGCATGTCTGATAGCCTGAATTATCAAAAAGGACTTGCGGAAGGGTATCACAATTTGGGGAATAGTTACATTATGAAAGACAGCCTATTTCCAAGGATAATTAACTACCTGAATGCTATGAGAATTTATGAACAAATCAATCCTTCAATTGAATTAGCCGGTATATATAATGCTTTCCTGGATAAATAATTTCACGGGTAGGTTCCAGTTTGCGATAAATTATGAGCGGAAAGCAATAAAAAAAACTTATTGAAGAAGAAAACGAAATTCAAGTTTTTCTTGATTTTAAATCAGCGAATCTGTGGCTTTTTTTTATAAACACTTTCGCCACAGATTTATGAACTGAGAAATAACTCTATAATCATCCGGGGAAGTTATTTTAAAAAGATTCTTTATTCACTTTGAGGATAAATAAGCACATCGGCTTCATTCATTTTTATAAGATAGCCTTCACCCGGGGAACAATTTCCTATTCCGTTCACCCAGTTCGGGCCAATTTTAATAATGTTTGCACCCGTCGAACTTCTGATAAATTCAAGATTATCGTTCAAAATAATTCCAAAGGCAGATATTGCATCCATTTCCATTAAAGGGAGATAACTTACAAATTGATATCCTGCTTCTAAATATATGGGAGTTTGGTCATTAACAATAACGCCTTCGATAGTAAAATCATCAGCCTGGTTCATTTTAAACAAATAACCTTCGGTTGAGTTCCAGTTACCTATTCCATTCACCCAATTCGGGCCGATCTTTCTTAATACTTCGCCATTTGAATTTCTTATATAAACGAGGTTCTCATTCAAAATATCTTGTAAAACAACCAGCATATCAGGATTTTCGGGCATGATATGAGAGGAGGAAAATTGAAATCCGTTTTCGAGAGAAATTGTTTGGTCACCGGTATTGGAGGTGTTACAAAGTCCCGGGATGCTGTCGTCCAGCCATTGCAGCCGAATAGCAATCCAGGCTTTTAGGGTGTCAAGTTCGGCGTTGTAGGTTACGGCAATGGGCCCCGGTTCGGGTGCCGGGCCACTGATACCAAGTATGGGCCATTTTTGAAAATGCCTTGCCTGGGCAAATTGCACCAGGATTTTTATACTGTCGATGTATGCAAAAATTGAAGCAGTATCCAACACAGTCTGCCTGTAAGCTTCATATGTACACCGAAGTTCGTTGGCAAAAGTGCTGTCCTGCAATAGTCGAATATACCAGCCACATGAATAATTATCGGTAGGGCAATCGTTGATATGATGTGCCCATCCTGATCCATCGGTATTTTCAAAAATCGTACAGGTTGACAGAGTTTTCCAGGCCCAGTCGAAGTCCCAAACAGGGCCGGCCTTTAATTTACCCCCGTTAGAAAATTTATCTTTATGAAAAAATACACTTTTCTTAAAGCCGTCATTATTACGTGATAATTCATTGACAAGGAAATAATCAATGAAAGACGGTACATCGAGATATTTGCGGTATCCTGTAAGCGGATCCATAAAATCCGGGCTGTAGAGCCTTGTTTCAAGGCTGTCAACAAATGCAGCAATATAGTTTTTTTGAGGCTCATTGATTACATCAGCTTTAGGATACTTATAAACAAAATGCACATCAAATTCAGGATGATCGATCGGTGAAAAGTTTGACTGGAAACTATTTGATTCGTTCCAGTAATTTTGTTCAAGAATATATCCTCCCGTAAGTTCATCCCCCAGGGTATCCGATGGAAGCAACTTTGCAATATCAACCCGATTATTATCACGTTTTACTTTCTCACCAAAAACATAAATGCCCTTGTAAACGCTATCAACAAGCACTTCACACAAGCTGGTACGCACACTGTAATTACCCATAACCTCAAAAAGTTTAAAAGCAAGCGTATTGCGAATAAGTGCGCGATCGTTATAATTTGACAACAACACCCAATCATTCTCAGCAGGCATATTCAAAATTGAAACATTGTTGTTTGCACCCGACTCGGTGCGGGTTTCAAGGCCATAAGGAGTTTGAGGATAACCGGCTGAAGTGGCACCCCGGATTTCAATTCCAATATTACCACTATAAATATTTGAACTGTCGCTTAAATAAGTAATACTACCAAACCCATTGTATTTTATATCCATCAGGGCATCGATTTTTGTTTCCTCAATAATGGTTTGTCCAAGGGTGTTAATCATTACAATTGGTAGTTCAGAATTCTCAAACACTACTGTTCCTAAATCGCTTATACAAAGCTCAAACGAACCTGTTGCACCGCCATAACCCCAGATCTGGATATAAAGATCCTGCTCCGGTTCAAGTTCGTATAACATGAGGTAAGAATAATAACCATTACCCCCGTCATCATCGCAACCTAAAATCTGAAGATCTGTACATGTTGTATCAGTCCAGACTGCAATACCTGTATCCGTTAAACCACCATTATCGGTAATAAAACTAATATTGCCGGAGAGGGGTGCCTGCATTGTAAACCAGATGTCGGAACCCTGGAAATTGGCACACCCCGGATTAAATGCAGTGCCCGGCATGCCGTTATTATTTACTACAATACAACCGGTATCGACAGGTATGGCTGCACATGGATGACCGCCGGGAACCATAGTGCTGTCACAATCAAGGATTGCAGAAAAAACTAAGCCTGTCTGTGGGTTGGGGCCATCAGCGAAAACCTGGTTCCAGCCCGGATCGTATAACTGGTAGGTGTTCTCTCCCTCATATTCGCCCGGAGTATAGAATAGTTCCAGCAAATCACCCTCATTGATCTCAATTTCGGCAATGCTTACAAAGTTCAATGCCGCAAAAGTCCCAACCGATCCTTCATTAACAAATACTTCAACGAAAGCACCATTCCATCCGTCACCATAACTATCGTGCATGCTTAAAGTGTAAGTGCAAGCCATCGATTGATAGAGCATAGAGTTAAAAAGAATTATAACAACAATTAATAAATTTTTAAAGGCATACATAGCGAATTGCTTAAGTGTCATATTCTTTTTTTATCGGTTGAAGTATCCACAATTTAATTTCACTACAAATCTAAAACAAATTGGACAAGGTTCGACAAGTTCACTTAATATTTGTAAATATGGTGATCAGATTAAATGGAATTATGACAGAAACAGGTTTGTTTTGGAGAGTTCTGCTTGCTAATACATTATGGCTGCCGGCATTGTAGGGTCAATTATTTAGCCAAACTATTTATAAGAGATTTAGTTAAAAATACAATATAGTATATTTCCTTTGAAAAAATTGAAATAAATAGGCCAGAGGGAACCTCCGATAAATTTTTTCATTATATTTGTGTATATTTTATGTGAAAAAATTTATGTCGGTTTGGTAAATATTTTTCAAAATGAAAAGTTTGCAATAAATAAAAAAAGAAGTGAATTAAAAGATTTAAGCTTTGAAATGCCAAAAGTGTCATACTCAAATCCAAACTTATTAAAACCAAAAACATGAAATACAGAATAATACTATTTTTCGTCTTTCTGATCGTTAGTTGCAAAAAAACTGATCATACAGATTATTTTGTGGAAGGGGTTTCTGATCCGATAATTAGCCTGAATGGCACATGGAAAGTGAATATTGAATCTCCAGAAGAATTTTGGAAAACTCAAACCTTAAATGACGAATGGAAAAATATCGAGGTGCCCGGTGAATGTATGATGCAGGGCTTTCCAATAAAACACGATAAACCATTTGTGTATAAAAAATTGATCGATATTCCTAACGATTATGACGAGCAAAATGCACTGAATTATTATAATTTAAATCATAAAGAGAAAGAAGTTATTCATTTGCTGGATAGTGTATTGAAACATTATAGTACCCGAAGATTAGAATACGTTCAAAATAGATAGTAACCAAATAAAACAATTAGCGTAAAAATGGATACAGTTCCTCTAATTTAACAAATAGTCCTGAAAAACAGAAATGTAAAAATAAATTAATACTTAAGTAAAATGAATAAGCTAAACACAAAAAAATCCATCTTCCTTTTAATCCTTTCGATGATTTCAAGCCTGCTTTTTTCTCAATCTACTTTAAAAGTAGATAAAGTCATAATTTTCACAGATGCCAATGCGTATTTTCAAAAATCAGGTGCTATTAAAACCGAAAACGGATTGTACGAATTAAGCGGAGAAGAACTTCCGGCTGCACGATTCGGTACTTTGGAAATTTCTGACAGAGATAATACATTGCTGAATATTACTTCGTCAATAAAACCTAAGAAACTGGATACAAAACCAATAAATGTTAATAGTGCTCATCAATTGCTTTCTCAAAATAAAGGCATCAAGCTTGAAATAAAAACTGAACAAAAGCTTATTTCAGGAGAACTTTTAGAAGTATTTCCGGAATATATTGTCATAAGGGCTGATGAAATAATAATGATAAAAACTGCGGATATCCTATCATATTCATTTGATTCAGAGCCTACTTTTCTTTTTACACCCAAACAGAAGAAATCAAAAATTCAAATTGGTATTCCAGGTAATAATATCAGTAAGGATGTAACATTAACAATACATTTCTCATCAGATGGTACGAAAAATTTAAAGCTGAAATACTTGCAGAAGGGATTATCCTGGTCACCCATATACACATTAAGGCTATTAAATGAGAAAAAAGCTGAATTAATATTACAAGCAGAGATTATTAACGATGCCGAAGATCTGGATATCATTGATATGGATCTGGTATTGGGTACTCCAAATTTTGGATACGCCAATTACCTGTCAGATTTACTGGATTATAACAATATTTTAGATCCATTTTATGAAATAAAAACCTATGGTAACTCTAGATATTCAAATCTGATGGAATATGTTGTACCCTTAATTGATAAAGAACAGACCAGTAGTGGTTCCAAAAAAAAAGTTGTTGATCAACAACATGATTTCTATATTCACAAACTGAATGATATTTCCTTAAAGAAGAACAGCAGAGGTTTGTTTAAAATACTTAATACAGAAGTTACTTACAGGAATATCTTTGAATGCGATTTGATTAAATTGGATTATAAAAATCAGAATTATAACAGAAATAAAAAGGCTCCCCAAAATATTGTGTATCATAGCATACTCATTGAGAATAATACCGATGTGTTGTTTGGAAAAGGGTCTGTACTTGTGGTTGATGGCACAGAGAATATGGAATTACCGTTAGCTCAAAATATGCTGGGATATATTCCTCCAAAGTCTGAGGGTACTATTAAAATTACAGAAAATCCAGAAATAGAGGTTTTTCACAAAGAAATGATTATTGACAGAGCGACATATAAAGTTGAATTTTGGGGTCGTGATTACTACAAAACGACAATTGAAGGATCGGTTAAAGTTAAAAATTTGAAATCTGAAAACATTGAAATATTGATCAGGAATTTTATAAATGGCGAATTAATTAGTGTCGGAACTTTCGGAGAAATTGTTTACCAAAAACAAGCTGTTTATTCACCAAATTATGAGAGTAAAGTAAAATGGACATTACATTTGAAACCGGGCGAAGAAAAGGAAATTAAATACCAATATTTGTTTCTCAATAAATAATAATCAGACATTCAATGGTTATTGCTGCTTCAGTTTTTAAATAGGAGGAACCATGATTTGAAAACAGATATTGCATTAGCATTGATTGTGCCATTAATGCAGGACGAATCAAAAAATGTTCAAAAACTCATCAATAAATTTTATCTTCCTCTATTGTGAGAGTCAATTATGATTTCTAAATTTGTTTTTTAAATCTCCAAAATGAAATATAAAATAGTCTTCCTGATAATTATAGCAAGTATTTTTAATAGTTGTAATATATTACCTTTTATAAAATACCGTACTACTACAAAAGAAGGGAAATTTCCAAAATTCAGTAAAAAGGAATATTTGGCAGGATCTGATAATAGATACCGATCATGTTATGATGTTACTTATTATGACCTTAAACTTGATGTAAATCCTGAAAGCAAACACCTAAAGGGAAGTATGGGTATTAATTTTGAGATGAAAGAAGAAAGTGATACTATACTTCTTGACTTGCATAGAAAATTTAAATTAAATAATATCATTTTTGATGACAGCTTAAATATTCAATGGAAAAGGAAAGGAAACCTTGTTTTTTTAATCTTCGATAAGAAACTTGCAATTGGAAACTCAAAAAGACTTGAAATTTTTTATGAAGGAATACCACCCAGACTTTTAAATCACGGACCAATCCACTGGAAGAAAGATTCATGCGGAAATCACTGGGTTTCTACAATTACTCAGGGTATAGGCACCCATTGGATTATGCCTTGTAAATACCTGCTAAATGATGAACCCGATAGCCTTAGAATGAATATTACTGTTCCTAAAGGATTATTAGCTGTTTGTAACGGACGTTTAATAAACCGAAAACCATTGGATGATAAAGAATCATTTGAGTGGTTTGTTGAAAACCCGATCAATGTTTATAACATTTCTTTCAACATAGGAAAATTCAAACATTTTGAAATACCTTATACAAATAACAGGGGTACACATCAGCTTCAGTTTTATGTGCTTCCTTATCATTATAATAAAGCAAAAGAATATTTTAAACAATGTGTTGATATATTAAATTTTTACGAATCAATTTATGATGAATATCCCTGGTGGAATGATGAATTTAAAATAATTGAATCCTCTTATTCATTTGGTGCAGGAATGGAACATCAATCTGCCATATCAGTCGGACTTTTATATAGAAATGATTTTTTTGATTATTCAAGTTTGCTTGTTCATGAAATTGCTCATGAATGGTGGGGTAACAGTGTTTCTATGAATGATTATGGACATATCTGGTTGCACGAAGGATTTGCTACGTTTAATGAGATACTTTTTATGGAAGAAAAATACGGTAAATATCAATACAATCATTTTGGTAAAAATTTCAGACTGTATATCTATAATAAACGCCCTCTTGTCAAACCTTTGGATGTATCATATAACTCATTCGCAAGCAACAGAGATTTAGATGTTTATGAAAAAGGTGCACTTCTGTTATTCACACTAAGGTATTGTATTGATGATGATTCTTTGTTTTTTGATATTTTAAAAACATTTTATTTAAAATTCAAAAAGGATTATATTGAAACAAATGACTTTATAAGTCATGTAAATACAAGAACAAATAAAGATTACAATTGGTTATTCGATCAATATTTATATAATCACAAAATTCCTGAATTACATTATTATAAAAATGTTGAAATAAATGATCTCGGTAATAAAACCACTTTCTTCTATCAATGGATGAACACATCTGATGAATTTAAGTTGCCGGTCAATATTATTGCTGACAGCGATACTATTGTAATTCACCCGGGTTGTGAGTTGAATTCAATAGAATTAAATAACATTGACACAATATATTTTGATATAAACAATGGTTATATTGATATGATTGAAAATTTAATTAAACCTAAATTGGATTGAGCAGTAAAGAGATTGAGAAAATATTATTAGATTTGGCAAAAAAAACTGAAAGTTAGTGTTTATTTCACCTAAAAAGTAATGAAGTATGAAAATATCTATCACAATTATCATCCTAATATTTTCTCAAATATTCGCAATATCTCAGAATGAATGGGAAATAATTAAAACCGAAATCACCGAACCTTTACACGATATTGAATTTATTAATGACAGTATCGGATTCATATATTCTTACGGGACCGGTAACATCTACCAAACCATTAATGAAGGAAATACATGGAATAGAATCAAACAAACAGATTCAATCTATTATGAACAAATACAATTTATTAATCCTAAACTTGGTTGGATATGTGGTGAAAATGGTACTATACTTAAAACGCAAGACTGTGGCAGGACATGGGCAGATTTATCAATTGACGTACGTGATAAAGATTTACTTTTATATGGTATGTGTTTTATAAATGATTCAATAGGATATTTATCAGGTGCCTTAATGTATAACAGAAAATTTGAGCCAACAGTTTATTTAACAAATGATGGAGGAAATACCTGGACAGAAATTTTCTATGATTTTCCAAAAATGATATTAAATTTTGAAGTAAAAGATGATGATCTGTTCGCAACCGGTAATGGATTTATTCTGAGATTCGGAGTTCAGGATAGTGCATGGAAATATGTTTTCAGAGATACCCTGAGGATCACCGGACAAATCAGGGATATTCAATTTGCAGATGATACACTTGGAATGGGTGTCAGTTTTAACGGGAAGGTTTTGATAACAACAAATGGTGGTTATTCATTTAGCTACAAAGAAATAACGAAAAACCGCTTAAGAAGCATAGCATATCTGGGAGGAAAGAAATGGATTGTTGCCGGTGATAATAATAAAAATGATGGAGCAGTACTCTATAGCTCAAGTGATAATGGAGAAAACTGGGAAAAGTGCAATGATTTTCCCGACATCCATCGGATTACCACAACTGATAAAAACATCTGGATTGTTGGGAAAAATGGTTTAATTGCGAAAAAAAGGAAGCAAAAAACATTTTAGATCACAAATAAAAAGCATTAAATTTCAAGAACGATCACATTGCCATTAAAACTCCGGGAATGGATTTTATTTTTTTGTAAAGCTTATCCATAATTTCTTCAGATTCAAGCTTAGTAAAAACCGTAATGCTTTTATATTTTCCTTTTGAACTTGGGCGGACTGACCAATTACTATAGGGTAATTTTAATTCATCAAAAATTACTATCAGTTTTTCTTTTAATGATTCTTCAGAGTTTTCTGAACCAATAACTACTTTCAGGTTAATATCTATCGGAAATTTTATCTTTTCACCACCAAATATTTTACAACTACCACAACCCATGCTTGCTTTTATGTTTTGATTTTTTATACTTTAATTTCTGTCGTGCAAAAGTAATGCTTTTTCGATTGTAAGTAATATTTGAGTTGATAGTCATCAGATGATGGGCTCTATTTTATTGATAAACAGTATCAATTTTTTTAGATTGTTTTGAGCATCTTCATCCGATGACTTTCTATAGACTGATTATTGATTTATGGAATAGAATAAATCAACACATCTTCTTCAAACATTTTGACCAGATAAGCTTCTCCCGGGTTCACATCTCCAATTCCATTTACCCAGATAGGCCCGATTTTTCTAAGAGTTTCTCCATTTGAATTTCTAATATAGTCAAGATTATCATTTAGAATGTTTTCAAATGCTATCAAAGCATCCATTGAGATTTCAGGCAAATAACTTATAAATTGATATCCTGCAATCAATGAGATTGGTGAAAATGGATCAACCGTATTTCCCGAAACTTGAAATGAAGTGTTTGCATTCATTTTAAATAAATACCCTTCAGTAGAAATCCAGTCACCAATACCATTTACCCAATTCGGCCCAATTTTTCTCAAAACTTCTCCATTTGAATTTCTAACAAACTCAAGACTATCATTAAGAATCTCCTGTAAAACAATCAACATATCTGGATTCTCCGGTTCAATTCTGCTTGAAGCAAATTGATATCCTGAAAACAGCTGTATTTCTTGCATATTCAAAGGCGATTCATTATAAAAAATGCTTATATCATCAAGATAGGGTGAAAAGTCGGAATCAGTGGTTTCAAGAAAAACTTTGTATTGAAGAAAGTGATCACCATCACTCAAAATATTTTCCAAACTTCCGGGTGATGTAATACTTTCTGACCATGGGCCCATATTTTGATGATCCATTGAACTTCTAAGCTGAAAACTGATTGATGTTCCTGAAGGTTCATTTGATGTCCAAAAAATACTGTCCCATTGTGCACCTGTTTCTGTGTCAAGAATACTTGATTCAAGTTCTCCTGAAACACCGAAAGATGTAACATTCCACCATGAGATATCATTATCGTCGTAAGCTGCACCAATTATATCCGGATCGCCATCACCGTCCATATCACCGGTAATTACATCTCTGGCACCATCAAAGTTACCATCAACCAAATGTTCGTGCCAAATTAAACCCGAGCCGGTAGTATTTTCCCACCATGTAATATCATCACCATGATATGATGCTCCAAGTACATCCATATCTCCATCTTCATCAACATCGGATGAATAAACTGAGTAAGCATAATTAAAATTACTGTTTATTGTATGTTCAATCCAACTAATTCCAAAACCGTCGTAATTTTCCCACCATTTTATTGCCCATCCAAGTGAGGCTGCACCCATGATATCTGTATCACCGTCTCCATCGATATCAGAAGCAAACACTGACCTTGCGCCGTTAAAATTGTTAGCAACATTATGTTCTTCCCAGTTAATCCCCGAACCATCAACATTTTCCCACCAACGAATATAATCGCCATCAAAACCCGGTGCGACAACATCAATATCTCCGTCATTATCTATATCGGATCCACAAACATCATAAGGTAAATCACTGTAATCAATAAGATGTTCTTCCCAATTATTTCCGGAACCATCTGTGTTTTCCATCCAGGCAATCTTATCTCCAGTATCTGTACAAAGGAGATCCACATTGCCATCACCATTTACATCAGCTGCTTTAACTGAACTAAATTGCTGTAATGAACTTGGAATAAGGTGCTTTGTCCAAACAGTGCCGTAAGTATCAATATTTTCCCACCAAACTAAATCATTTACTGTTCCACGGGCAGCACCAATTATGTCCATATCTCCATCCTCATCCAGATCAACCGAACAAACTGAAGGTGCAGAAACGAAATTATCATCAATGGTGTGATAAATCCAGGTATTACCGGAGCCATCAATATTCTCCCACCAGTCGATTCTTCCGGAAAAGAAATATGGCGGGCTGTATCGACCGGCTGCTGCCAAAATGTCATTATCCCCATCTCCATCAATATCGACAGGTAAAGAATGGTTTGCCCTTACATACCCTCCGGAAACTATGTGTTCCATCGGTGATGAATAGTCGAGTTTCAGTTCTCCCATTTGTGAATGCCAATTAATTCCGTTTTCAACATCAAAAGTGTTTTCCCAATTTATTACAGGGCCTTGTATTCCCTGTCCCCCGGACCAGTCTGTTTGAATAGCGGTTTGAGTTTGAGTCATTGCAATTAAGCCAATTACTACTAAAATTAATAAAATAGAAGTTTTTTTAGTCATTTTTTGTCCCTTTCATATTTTGTTTATAAATTATTAATGAATATTTCATTCGGAAGTTGTATAGATCAATATATCGTCGTTGAACATTTTAATCAGATAAGCTTCACCCGGATTTACATTGCCAATTCCATTCACCCAGATAGGCCCTATTTTTCTTAATGTTTCTCCATTTGAATTTCTAATATAGTCAAGATTATCATTTAGAATGTTTTCAAATGCTATCAAGGCATCTATCGACATTTCAGGCAAATAACTAATAAATTGATATCCGGTAACCAACGAAATTGGCGTAAGCGGATCAAGAGTGTTTCCTGACACATGGAATGAAACGTTTGCATTCATTTTAAATAAGTAGCCTTCAGTAGAAATCCAATCACCAATCCCGTTTACCCAATTTGGCCCTATTTTTCTCAACATGTTTCCCTCGGAATCTCTTACAAAATCAAGATCATCGTTTAAAATTTCCTGTAAAACAATCAGCATGTCGGGATCTTCCGGCTCCATTCTGCTTGAAGCAAACTGATAACCAAAAGATAATTGAATTTCCTGAGCAATTCCACCGCCATTATCCGTATGAACAATTGTACCTATATTTCCCACAGCCCAACCATTGTAGGTGTCTGCAAAAGAAACACCCATAAGAGGATGGCCAGCTCCTGAAGTTTGTTCAATCCATGTGGTTCCGGCATTAGATGTATAAAGAATTGTACTTTCGTCTGCATCTCCACCAACTATCCAGCCATGAACATCATTAGTGAAAATAACTTCACCAAAACCATGTGAAAAACCCGAATTATACACTGTCCAGTTTTCACCACTATCAGTTGTATAAATTATAGTTCCTGATACACCTACTGCCCATGCTGTAGTTGCATTCAAAACATAAACACCCCACAAGTGGCTTACAATTCCTGAATTTTTTTGAATCCAGTTTGTACCACCATCATTTGTCCAGAAAATATTCCCGTGTTCTCCAACAACACAACCAATGTTTTCATCATAAAAATGAATTCCGTGAAGCGGCAAAGAATCATATACACTCATTTGGGTTGTCCAACTCATACCTCCATTATTGGTATAATGAATCGTTCGGATTGGATCAATATTAAATCCATATTCGCGGCCTCCTGCTATCCAGCCATTATTGTCATCAATAAAATATATTTCCCAAAGGCTGTAAAGACTTGGTGCGGTGATTTCCACCCAATTTTCTCCTCCATCGGTAGTACGCCTTATTTTTCCGGCACCACCCACTGTAGCTCCAACGGCACATCCTGTTAGCGAGTCAGTAAAATAAGCACTATAATAGTTTACAGAGGGTATTGGATCTTGTGAAATCCAGTTATCTCCTCCATTTGAGGTATGCAGAATTGTATTAGCTATACCAACTGCCCATCCGTTTTGTACATCAGTGAAATAAACATCCATAAGTAATGAAGTTGTTCCTGATGTTTGAGGATACCATCCTTGCTGTGCTATGACAGTAAAAGACAATATAACAATCGTTAAAGTAGTAAAAAGTTTTCTTTTCATAATAGTCTCCTTAGTTAAATGTGTTTATAAAAATATTAAGTAAAAAATTTTAAGTTTTTATCAATAACAGGTAAAAAATTGTTAGGATAATTGGATTTAACAGGTTGCAATAATTCATTTTTGTATTTATCAGAAAAATAGTTTTTAACATCAAGTTTGTCTATTTTCCCTTCTTTCCCCGATTCTTTTTTCAGAATAAGTTCTGAAATTAATTTGGCTCCCAGTTGATCAATAGGTTTCATCATTTTATCGTCCAAAACAAGGATTTTATCGGTGAGTTTACCATCTTGCAATTTTATATTAACCGGAGGCGACTGGCATAAAATATGGCCGGAATCAACATCTTCGGTAATTTGATGAATTGTTACTTTTGAAGAAGTTGCTTTCCTGTTAATTAAATCCTCATATGGCCGGGGGCCGGCACCATGATGATGTGCAAGGTCAGCAGGATGAAAATTATAAATTCCGTATTTTGGATAGTCAATTATTGGTTTGTCAACAATTTGTCCAAAAACACAAACAAGAATCGCATCAGGTTTCCAAAGTTTCAGAAGTTTCCTGAAATACTCTGATTTTACCTCACCCGTATAACAAGGTACACCAAAACTTAAGGCCGATTCTATCATTTCTCTTTCCAATTCAACCTTTTCTTTCTGGTCAAATAACCTCCATATTCTTCTTTTAATTGAAATTTTTGCATCCGGGTTTGCAGGATCATCTGTAACAAGCCCAACAATGTTTAATCTATTTGGGTATCTTTTTTCACACTCTTTCAGTGTTTCAAATAATTGGTATCCTAATAAAAAGCTATTGATCGCAAGAACCCTTAATCCATTACCGCTTTTATGCAGGCTTTCATTTTTTGCAGGAATTATCAATTCACCCCACCTTGCATCTTCAACGGGAATTATTTTGCGTTTAGCATTATCAGCTATTAATACTTCATTTATTGGTTTTTCGTTATTATCGTTCATGTTATTTAACTGAGATTATTTCTTTCATTAGCTTCGTATTATTTCTTATTTAGAATTAGACTGAATAAAAACTAAAATGGTTGCATTTCTCAAAAGAGTTTTTTTGAGCTGACAAAATGATTGCAGTTTTTTTTAATATTTTTTTACTACTTAGTACCATAGATTATAACTTTGTTTTGACATGATAATTTATTGTTTGTGAATAATGATTTAGTCAATTAATATTATGGTAAAATTGAATTGGAAAATAATAAACATTAAATAAGTACACATTCTTTTTTTTATTATAACCTTCGCATTTAAGGTGTCGTTTATATATTATAGTTCGTTTTATCAGAATACAATTATACAAATAAAACGTAAAAAAAACAAGAAAAACTAGTAGATTAAAACAAAATTCTTACATTTGAAAGCTATAATACGCACTTATATTAATATCAATATGAAAGATACACCTATAAATCACGAAGTTGTAAGCAGAAAAATCAAAGAAAGCAAACTCCCAAACATTGGAAAAGCCTCAATTAGAGAACTTCTAAAGGTGGTTAACCAAATTGAAGAAGAAACAGGAGAAAAATTTATCAGGATGGAAATGGGAATTCCCGGTCTGGAAGCAGTTCAAATAGGTGTTGATGCAGAAATTGAAGCTCTAAGAAAAGGTGTTGCATCAAAATATGTTAATATTGAAGGTATCCCCGAATTTAAAACCGAGGTACAACGTTTTGTTAAATTATTTCTGAATATTGATGTCGATAAATCGGGTTGTATTCCAACGGTTGGTTCAACTTCAGGAAGTTTTGCATCGTTTATGACACTTGGTAATTTATATGATAGACCTTATACACACCTGTTTCTGGATCCGGGTTTTCCTGTACATAAGCAGCAATTACGTGCCTTAAATCATAATATTGAAAGTTTTGATGTTTACGATTATCGCGGAGATAAATTACGGGAAAAATTAGAATCTCATTTGGCAAAAGGTAACATCAATTCAATTTTATACTCCAACCCGAATAATCCATCATGGATTTGTTTCACTGAAAAAGAATTGAAAATAATAGGGGAGTTGGCAAATAAATATAATGTGATAGTTATGGAGGACCTTGCATATTTCGGCATGGATTTCCGAAAAGATTATTCAATTCCCGGAGAGCCACCTTATCAACCTACAGTAGCAAATTATACCGACAACTTCATTCTTTTAATTTCAAGTTCTAAAGCATTCAGCTATGCAGGCCAGCGATTGGGCATGTTAGTGGTGTCGGATAAAGTATTTAATTTAACGTCAGAAAGGTTAAAAATGAGTTATAATTCCGATATCTTCGGACAAGCCCTGATCTATGGTTCTCTATATGCAATAAATGCCGGAACCGCTCATTCACCGCAATATGCTGTTGCTGCCATATTAAAAGCTGTAAATAACAAAGAATTTAATTATCGAGAAGATGTACTGGAATATGCCGATAGAGCCGAAATCATGAAAGAATTATTTACTTCAAACGGATTTAAAATTGTTTACGACAAGGATGAAGATGATCCGATTGCCCATGGTTTTTATTTTACATTTTCATATCCGGGTTTCACAGGTGAAGAATTACTTGAGGAACTATTATATTACGGCATAAGCGGAATAGCCTTAGCTATTACCGGAAGTAAAAGAAATGAAGGCTTAAGAGCATGTGTTTCACTGGTTCATAAAAGTCAGTTCCCCGAACTCAAATATCGGCTAAAGAAATTCAATGAACAACATCAAATAAATTAGGCCTTACTGATAGTAGTAGGTTGAATATCCTTCATTTTCGACTTTCAGTTCTCAATTTAAGCATTTAAATTATCTATTTAAATAAAAATTTATTCGATTATTGAAATTGTTTTATTCATTTAAGCTTTTAAATTAGCAATTATTGATTTTATTTTCTCAATTTAAACAACACATTTCATAATTTAACAAAATATTTATCAATTTAAACTTTAAATTGAAAATAAACTTCTTAAATCAGTTAAACAAAATTAGAAATTAACAAAAACATTTTAATAATTAATCAAGATATTATTAATAATTAACTAAAATAAAATAGAAATTAAGTAAAACAATTTAAAAATTAATAAAAACAAATCAATAATTGATAAAAAGAATACTTAAATTGAGCATTGAATTTGTAATATTATCTGATAATTTAACATTATTGTAATATTTTTAATTCAACCTAATTCATATTTACATACTTTTGCAAATTATTATAAGTGCTTAAAGAATTAACACAAGAAATTGAATATGAGTTATATTGATTTTGATAAGAATAAATTGATTAATTTGGAGTACTCTTTGAAACGGGAGTTAATAAGGTCAAACACTAAAGGTTCTTATGCGAGTACTACAATAATCGGCTGTAATACAAGAAAATATCATGGATTATTGGTTGCACCTCAAACTAATATTGATAACGATAATCATGTAATATTATCGAACCTTGATGAAACAATTATTCAAAAAGATGCTGAGTTTAATCTTGGTATTCATATGTATGATGGTGGAATTTACGATCCCAAAGGACACAAGTATATCAGAGATTTTAGTACCGAACCCATTCCAAAATTAACCTATAGAGTTGGCGGTGTAGTTTTAACAAAGGAAAGGCTTTTTTCATACGACAGTGATCGTATTTTGATTAAGTATACTGTTGAAGAAGCCTCTATTCCTTTTATTTTACGCTTTAAACCTTTTCTTGCATTCAGAAACGTTCATCAATTAAGTTCTGCAAACATAGGATTAAACAATAAGTACGAAAGTATTCCGAATGGAATTAAAGTTCAAATGTATGAGCCTTATTCTCCTTTGTTCATGCAATTCTCGAAAAATGCCGAATATACACATGTTCCTCATTGGTATTATAACATTGAGTACATTAGAGAAAAGGAAAGAGGTTATGAGTCATTGGAAGATTTATATGTTCCGGGCTTTTTTGAACTTAAAATCAAAAAGGGGGAAAGTGTTGTTTTTTCTGCAGGATTAAAAGAAATTAATCCTGTATCAATTAAAAGATCTTTTAATACTGAAGTTAATAAAAGGATACAACGAAATAGTTTTGAGAATTGTTTAATAAATTCGGCAAAGCAATTTATAGTTAACAGGGATAAAAAAACTGAAATAATTGCCGGTTTCCCCTGGTTTGGAAACTGGGGACGTGATACATTTATTTCCTTACCCGGCCTGACTCTATCTGTCGGCGATCAAAAAACATACAAGTCTGTAATTAACACTATGTTAAAAAATCTAAAAGGGCCACTATTTCCAAATTGCGGAAACTCAACCGATGCTGCCTATAATTCTGTTGATGCTCCTTTATGGTTTTTTTGGGCTTTGCAGCAATATGCCGAAACTTCGGGTACAGAAAATTCTATTTGGAAAATGTATGGCAAAAAAATGCAATTAATTTTAAATGGTTTTCGCGATGGAACCGATTTTAATATTAAAATGCATGCAAATAACTTGATTTTCGCGGGTGAAAATGGAAAAGCTTTAACATGGATGGATGCAATTGTTGATGGTAAAGCTGTTACACCAAGAACAGGTTACGCAGTTGAAATTAATGCTTTATGGTATAATGCGGTCTGTTTCAGTCTTGAATTGGCTCAATTAGCAGGTGATAAGAAATTTGTTGAAAGTTGGCAACATATTCCGGGGAACATTTCAGATTCATTCGTTCAAACATTTTGGGATGAAGAAAAAGGCTATCTTGCCGATTACGTACATGAAGAATATAAAGATTGGTCAGTCAGGCCGAATCAGGTTTTTGCCACTTCTTTAAAGTTTTCTCCAATTGATGACACAATTAAAAAATGTGTATTAGATACAGTTGAGAGGGAATTACTTACTCCAAGAGGCTTGAGAACTTTATCGCCAAAGAATCCTTATTACAAAGGAACATACTGTGGAAATCAAAAAGAAAGAGACCTCGCCTATCATCAGGGAGTTGTGTTTCCTTGGCTATTAGGACATTTTTCTGAAGGCTATTTAAAACTTTATGGATCAAGCGGTATTTCTTTTATCAAATCTTTATACAACGGATTTGAAGATGTTATGACTGAAGCCGGAATCGGAAGCATTTCTGAAGTTTATGATGGTGATCCGCCATTTAATCCGGGAGGTGCAATTTCACAAGCATGGAGTGTTGCTGAATTCTTAAGAATCAGTCAATTGATAAAGAAATTCAAATTTTAATACAATCGAAACACTAATGATTAAATTTAACACCATGGAGCAAAATTATGAAATTCGAAATTGGAAATTAGAAATTCAGGAGCGTCCAAATTTCCAATTTCTAATTTCTAATTTCCCAAAAACACAAACACTTAAATATAAATCAATTACACAAATATAAACGCATGAGAGTATTGATGTTTGGGTGGGAATTTCCACCACATATTACCGGAGGGCTTGGAACTGCCTGTTTCGGTATGACTAAAGGTTTAACCAAACACGGCACCGAAGTAATTTTTGTAGTACCAAAAGCTTATGGCGACGAAGATCAGGAAGTCGTTAATATTGTTAATGCAAGTGATATTACGATTGATAATAAAGATACAACTTATCAGGAATACTGGAGCCGTATAACTTACATGGAGATAGGTTCAAACCTGATTCCCTATGTTGGCCCCGAGGAATTTAAAAATATTGTTGAAAAAAATACATTTGACTCGGTTGGCAAAGAAGAATCTATTCTTTCAGAGAAGTTTACTTTTTCAGGCAAATACGGAAAAGATTTAATGGATGAGGTTTCTCGTTATGCATTAATAAGTTCTGCTGTTGCTGCTAAAAGCAATTTTGATGTAATACATGCTCATGACTGGTTAACTTATCCAGCCGGAATTGCTGCTAAAAGTGTAAGCGGAAAACCATTAGTGGTTCATATGCATGCTACTGAGTTTGATCGTTCGGGCGAAAACATCAATCAAAGTGTTTACGATATCGAGCGAAAAGGTATGGAAGAAGCTGACAGGGTAATTACTGTCAGTAATCTTACACGTCAGGTAGTTATTGAAAAATATGGCATCGATCCTGATAAAATTGTTACAGTTTATAATGCAGTTGAGCCACTTGTCAAAAACTCTATATTGACTAAAAAAAATGTTGAAGAAAAAATTGTAAGTTTTGTTGGCCGGATTACATTTCAAAAAGGCCCGGAATATTTTATTGAAGCTGCAAAAAAGATTCTTGATGTTGATAAAAATGTACGTTTTGTGATGGCAGGCTCAGGTGATATGCTGAATAAGATGGTAAGTCGGGTTGCTCAATTACGAATTGCAAAAAATTTTCATTTTACGGGATTTTTAAAAGGCGATGATGTTGACAATATGTTCGCTATGAGCGATGTTTTTGTAATGCCTTCGGTTTCCGAACCTTTTGGTATCGTTCCGCTTGAAGCAATGCGTTCGAATGTACCGGTTGTAATTTCAAAACAATCCGGGGTTTCAGAAATCCTGATTCATGCTTTAAAAGTAGATTTCTGGGATATTGATGCTTTAGCCGATTCAATTTACGGTTTGCTTCATTATGAAGCACTATCGAAAGTTTTTAAGAAATTCGGTAAAGATGAAGTTGATAATTTGAAATGGGAAAATGCCGCCATTAAAGTTAATGATGTTTACAGATCGGCTATTAATAATTAAGTTTTTAAAAATATAATATTCAAAATATAGAGTTTATGAGATCAATTTGTTTTTATTTTCAGGTTCACCAGCCGTACAGGCTTCGCAATTATCGCTTTTTTGATATAGGAAAAGATCATAATTATTTTGATGATTATAATAATCAGGCAATTATGCGACGGGTTGCAGATAAATGTTACATCCCGATGAATAATTTATTATTAGATTTGATAAGGGAATTTGGTTCGGCTTTTAAAGTCTCGTTTTCAATTTCCGGAACTGCTTTGGATCAATTCGAGCAATACACACCCGATGTTTTGGAAAGCTATAAAAAACTGGCAGAAACAGGTTGTGTTGAGTTTTTATCCGAAACATATTCGCATTCGCTTTCATCATTAAAAAATAAAGATGAATTTTTTGAACAGGTTGATATTCATAAACAAAAGATTGAGAAATTTTTTAGTGTAAAACCGGAAACTTTCAGAAACACTGAGTTGATCTATTCTGATGGAATAGGGGAGATGGTTTCGGAAATGGGATTTCAGACAATGCTGACTGAGGGTGCAAAACATGTTCTCGGTTGGAAAAGCCCGAATTATCTTTATTGTAATGCAATTGATCCGAAATTAAAGTTATTGTTGAAAAATTTCAGGCTTAGCGATGACATAGCTTTTAGATTCTCTCAACAAAGCTGGGATGCATGGCCATTGACTACCGAAAAATTCGTTGGTTGGCTCAATGAGATTGATCCTGCCGAGGAAGTTGTTAATTTGTTTATGGATTACGAAACTTTCGGAGAGCATCAATGGGAAGAAACCGGAATCTTCGATTTTATGAGGCATCTTCCGCGAATGGTTTTTGAACATTCAAATTTCACTTTCAATACTCCTGCTGAGGTTGCTAAAAGTTTGCAACCCGTTTCAGCAATTCATGTTCCTTACCCGATCTCATGGGCTGATGAAGAAAGGGATCTGACTGCCTGGCTCGGTAATGATCTACAGGATGAGGCTTTCGATAGTTTGTATTCTGTTTCCGATAAAGTAAAACTTTGTGATGACTGGTATATTCAAAGAGACTGGAAATATCTTCAAACCAGCGATCATTTTTATTATATGTGCACCAAATGGTTTTCCGATGGCGATGTTCACAAATATTTTAATCCATACGGCACACCATACGAAGCCTTTATAAACTTTATGAATGTGCTTTCCGATTTTATAATCAGAGTTGAAAAATGTGAAAAGACTAAAGAAAGTGATTTTTCGGAGATTAAGGAAAAAGTAACTGAAATTACTGATGAATTAGGAAAGAAACTCAAAGAAAAAACCGAAAAATTTGTAGGTAAAGCAAAAAAGATAGTTGCTGAGAAAAAAGAAAAAGTGCCGAATTTTGATGAAATAAAAAACCTCTCAAATACAAAAGTTAAACAGGTTTTAAAAAACATAGATGTTGAGTCGCTTTCCATTGCATTAAAGGATGCCGAGAAAGAAGTAGTTGAAAAAATTCTACCTAACCTCGGGAAACGTGCAAAGAAAAAATATGATGAGCTTGAGGCTAAGGCAGAGAAGTTTAAAAAATCTGATATTAAGAAATACAGAAAAAGAATAGAAGAGGAAATTAAAAAGATTTTCTAATTTTTTTCCAACGAATTATTCTGTGATCGAATAATTCATTCAAATAGAAGAAGAGCCTTGAATCCGAAGTTTTCGGGATTTGAGGCTTTTTTCTAAATTCTTGCTTTGTGATTTCAATTATCAATCAACAATTAAAAAATAATTTATCAATCTAATACTCAAACTCCCCAAATTCCGAAATTATCGTTAATGATTTTTGTTTTGCTTTTTCACAATAACCAACAATTTGAGCTTCAATATTAAATTCATTTGAAATTCGGATGATATCCTTAGCGATATTTTCAGGAACATATAATTCCATTCGATGGCCCATATTAAAAACTTTATACATTTCTTTCCATTCTGTTCCCGATTGTTCCTTTATGATCCTAAATAAAGGAGGGATTTGAAACATGTTGTTCTTAATTATGTGGAGATCATTTACAAAGTTCAGAATTTTGGTTTGTGCACCTCCGCTGCAATGAATCATTCCGTGAATTTGAGAACGAAAAGCCGAAAGAACTTTTTTAATAATTGGAGCATAAGTTCTGGTCGGAGAAAGAACTAATTTCCCGGCATCCATTCCTTCACTTTCAGTTTTATCACATAATTTCAATTTACCTGAATAAACAAGTTCTTCGGGAATTGACTGATCATAAGATTCGGGATAGTGGTTTGCAAGTTTATTGTGAAAAACATCGTGCCTTGCCGAAGTCAGGCCGTTGCTTCCCATTCCGCCATTATATTCGTCTTCGTAAATTGCCTGTCCATAAGAGGATAAACCAACAATAACATCACCTGCCTGAATTTTATGATTCGAAATGATATCATCACGTTTAACTCGAGCCGTTACGGTTGAATCAACAATTATAGTTCGCACAAGATCGCCAACATCGGCAGTTTCACCACCTGTGGAATAAATTCCAATCCCCAGATTTCTCATTTTTTCGAGAAACTCCTCGGTTCCCTGAATTATTTCCGCAATAACTTCACCCGGAATGAGATTTTTATTTCTTCCGATTGTTGATGATAAAAGAATATTATCGGTAACTCCAACACATAAAAGATCGTCAAGGTTCATCACAATTGCATCCTGAGCGATTCCTTTCCAAACCGAAATATCACCTGTTTCTTTCCAATAAATGTAAGCAAGTGAAGATTTTGTCCCGGCCCCATCGGCGTGCATAATATTACACCATTTTTCATCGTCACCCAAAATATCGGGAATTACTTTGCAAAATGCCTGAGGAAATATTCCTTTATCTATATTTTTTATTGCATTATGAACGTCTTCTTTTGAGGCTGAAACTCCTCTCTGATCATATTTTAGATTGTTATTGGACATTGTTTTTATTTTATTTTTCAAAAACAAAAGTAATAGGTTTTTCCGGAAAATAATGAGAAAATGCTAAAATGATTGAATGTGTGAATGATTGGATATGTTTTGCTATTTTATCATTCAATCATTTTATCATTCATTCATTATATCATTGAATAGCCTTATTCATATAAGACTCAACCGGAGCAAATTCATCAGTAAGAATCGGTACTGTTGTTTCTATTCCATTTATTAATAGATGTTTTAAATATTCATTTAAGATACTGTCGGAACTATTAAACAGAGGAATTTTATCTGATTTCAATGCAACAAGAACAACACTTTGCAATTGATCTTTATCATTCAAATTTTGTATTACAAATAAATATACTTGTTGAAAAACACTTTGATAAGTAAGATATTCTGCTTGCAAAAACAAACTTTTCTTACCTTCAACCGAAGAAATTATATTTAAAATTGCAACACCGTCATTATTCAAAATAGTATAAATTTTTTGTACTGCTTCTCTTGTAGTTAACTGGAAAGGTAATGTGTATTGTGATTTGAAAGCATCAACAAAAACAACATCATATTTTTCTTTGCAATTATTAATAAATGTGCGTCCATCCTCATGAATGATTTTCAAACGTGGATCATCGGAGAGCCCAAAATGTTCTCTGGCGAGTTTTGTTAATTCGGGATCAATTTCAACAACATCAATTGAGGCTTCCGGAAATTTCTTTAAATAATATTTTGGATATGAATAAGCCGCTCCCCCAATCATTAATGATCTTTGAAAATCCGGATTAAAATGTTCAGCGAGGTCATAATACCTTAAATATCTAAATACTAAATCATCCGAATCAAGAAACATAGCACCGCTATATTCATTGTTTATTCTCATATATTTTGCCGGTTTCCCACTCAGGTAATCATTAGCCTCGTAAATCAATACCCGATTGTATTTTGTATCGACATCAATAACAGAATTATTTTGTTGGAAGATTAAAAATTTTAGAGCAAACACAAACAATAAAAACAATATGGCAAAGCCCGCTTTTGCATGAAAACGAACTAAAAAAAACAAGATTATTGAAATTGACAATAATAATCCGGATAGAAAAAATAAAATATTTTGGTGGCCAAAAAACGGAATCAGGAAAAATCCTGCAAGAAAAGTTCCGCAAATGCTTCCGACAGTTGAAATTGCATATAGATTTCCGGCTGTTTTCCCAGTAGATTTAACATCCTTTAGTTTAAGTTTGATTGCATACGGAGAAACCATTCCGAGAAAAATTGATGCGGGTGCAAATAAAACTATTGAAGCAAATACAGCCTGTAAACGTACATCAAAAATATGATTCGGAAGATGATTTAAAAAATATCTATGTATTATTGTTGTGAAAATTATTGAAACGGCCGAAAGAAAAATTATTTTTGAAAGGATATCAATTTTAGGTTTTTTATCGGCAAGGTGTCCTCCCAACCAATAACCAATACTCAAACTACCAAGAATAATTCCAATAAGACTAGTCCATACAAAAATTGTTGTACCCATAAAAGGGCCTAAAATCCTTGATCCTACTAACTCAAAGATCATTACGACAGCTCCGCAAATAAAAACAATTATTTCAATACCGTAACGCATATTAACGTAAATACTTCAAAAACAAATCCATTGCTTGTTTTTTTTGTTTATCAAAAGAATAACTAATGTTTTTTGTAAGATATTTAAAAAGATCGATTTCCGATGAAATATTTTCAATAGATATTGCAATATTTTCCACGCCAAATTTCACAGCTTCATTAAATTGCTTTTTTACATTTTCCGGTATTTTTTTATTTGCAATCCAACAAGCAAAAACAAATGGTAAAGATGAGAATTTCTGCCATTCATACGAAAGATCGTAAACATATTTGAATTTTTTCGCCAGGTCAAAACATTTATCACCTATTATTACTACAGCTTCGAGATTAGTAAAATCAATTAATTTTTCTTTATCAAGTGCTCTCCATTCAACATCAATTTTCCAAAAGTGTTTTGCCAAAACCCGAACTAACTGAACAGATGTCCTCGATTCAAAATCAAGAAAAATTTCATTAATCTTTTCTAAAGGTTTTTCGCTAACCAATAAAACTGAATTAACCACTCCGTTTGATCCGATACAATAGTCGGAAATAATAAACGGAGTCATTACTTCAGGAATCATTGCAACAGGAATCAGGCCTATATCAACCTTATTTTCAATTAATTTTTGTGCACAAACCGAAGGAACATCCAGCTCAAGCGAAAAATTATCTAAAAAACCCGACTTCTCGATTCCATAAACAAAAGGAATTGTATTTGAATAAGAAACTGCAGAAATTCTTAATCTATCCATTAAAAAATATTTTTTTACAAACATAAGATTTTTAATCAAAACTGCATAATTTTTGCTTATTTCGCAGAAAAAAACAGAATAGCAATTTTTGATCAAAAAATGTTATTCTAATTAAATTAAAATATCAAAAAAATAACATCTCAATTTAGATGAAATTTAACTCCATTTTTGCCATTTTCTTTGTCTTCATAATTAATTATTCCTTTTCGCAAACTATCAGAGTGCTTGATTCTCAAAATCAAACACCAATTGAGAATGTTGCAATTTTTAATTCAGATAATACAAAAACTGCCTTAACAGATAAAAACGGATATGCAAATATCGATTCTTTTGATGAGAATGATATTTTTACATTTCAACATCCTTCATACACCAACATTTCATTAACTTATGAAGCGTTAGAAGTAAATAATTTTATAATCAAGCTGCAAGAATCATTTATCAAATTAAGTGAATTTGTGGTTTCGGCGAGCAAGTGGGAGCAAAACAAAAATGAAGTTCCAAATAAAATCGTTACAATTTCGGCAAAAGATATTGAATTCAAAAATCCTCAAACTACTGCAGATTTATTAGGAAATTCTAACGAAGTTTTCATACAGAAAAGCCAACTAGGCGGTGGTAGTCCGATGATACGCGGATTTGCTGCAAATTCCTTACTATTGGTTGTTGACGGAGTTAGAATGAATAATGCAATTTATAGGAGCGGGAATTTGCAAAACGTTATTTCATTAGACCCAAACATAATACAAAGCTCTGAAATTATTTTCGGACCGGGTTCAATAATTTATGGAAGTGATGCACTAGGTGGAGTTATCGACTTTCATACTAAAAATGTTAAACTTGCTTTTGAAGAAGAATCAACACAATTATCCGCTAACTCAATGCTTCGATATTCAACAGCAAATAATGAGAAAAGCGGGCATATTGATTTCAATTTTGGTATGAAAAAATGGGGATTCCTGACAAGTGTTTCATTTAGCGATTATGATGATCTGAAAATGGGAACTATGCATAATGATATTTATGAACGACATGAATACGTTAGTGAAATCAACGGACAAGATACAATATTGCAAAACAGCGATCCGAATGATCAGAAATTTTCAGGATACAATCAAATAAATCTTATGCAAAAAATAAGATTCAAACCAAACGAAAATATTGATGTAAATTATAATTTTCAATACTCAAACACTTCGGATATTCCAAGATACGACCGTTTAATTCAATATTCAAAAGGGGAATTAAAATATGCAAAATGGGATTACGGCCCACAAAAATGGATGATGAATGCATTGAATATAAATTTGAAAAATTTGTCTTCGGTATTTGACGAGGCTAAAATAACTCTGGCTTTTCAGGATTTGGAAGAAAGCCGCATAGATAGAAAGTACAAATCAGAAACATTGAGAACAAGAACAGAAAAAGTTAAAGCATATTCATTTAACTTTGATCTTGATAAGAAATTGTCGGCAAAAAATACTTTGTTCTATGGAATTGAAGCTATTTATAATAAGGTTGTTTCAACAGGAATTAAAGAAAATATTTTAACGAGAATAGAAGAACCAACTGCAAGTCGTTATCCGGATGGAAAAAATCGTTATTATTCTTTAGCCGCTTATGGAAGTTTTAAATCAAATATTAATGAAAAATTTACATTTACTTCAGGCTTAAGATTTAATTACACTTCACTTAATTCGACTTTTATCGACACAAGTTTCTATGATTTTCCTTTTAATAAAATTGACATTAATAATAATGCCGTTACAGGCAGCATAGGGCTTGTTTTCAAACCTGTAAATCGTTGGCAATTTAACGTAAATATTTCCTCGGGTTTCAGAGCGCCTAATCTGGATGATGTAACTAAAGTTTTTGATTCGGAGCCTGGCAATGTGGTTGTTCCCAACGAAAATTTAAAACCTGAATACGTTTACAATGTTGATTTCAGTATTAATAAAAACTTTGCCGGAAAAGCCAAAATTAGCACCACCGTTTTCTACACTAAGCTGATTGATGCTATGGTCAGACGTGATTTTACAATAAACGGAAAGGATTCAATAATTTACGATGGAGAATTAAGCAAAGTTGAAGCTGTTGTGAATGCAGGTAGAGCCTATATTTACGGAGGCAGTATATCTTTGTTGGCAAACATCACTAATGATTTTATTTTCAAAACATTCATCACCTATACACACGGAGAAGACGATCAAAATATTCCTTTACGCCACGTATCTCCGTTATTTGGAAGCACTTCATTTTTATATAAATTTAAAAACACCGAAATTGAATTTTATACACATTATAATGGTGAAGTGTCTTATAAAAATCTTTCTCCTTCGGAAAGAGAGAAAGCATATATGTATGCAAAAGATACCGATGGAAATCCGTACTCGCCTGCATGGTTTACTATCAATTTGAAAGCTTCATATCAACTGACATCCAAACTTCAAATCAACGCCGGAATTGAGAATATTCTTGATTACAGATATCGACCGTATTCTTCGGGAATTTGTGCTCCGGGAAGAAATTTCATTATTGCAATCAGGGGGATATTATAA
The DNA here is from genome assembly GCA_964462015.1 of uncultured Bacteroidales bacterium. GTDB lineage: Bacteria > Bacteroidota > Bacteroidia > Bacteroidales > JAEINX01 > JAEINX01. The sequence continues at coordinate 36,606 of CAYWXI010000006.1, forward strand.
AAAATTGTTAATTTTTTGATTTTCCTTTACTTTATTCAAAAAGTATATTATCTTTGTATTTGGATTTTTAAAATTGATGATGGTTTCTCAAAAAAGGAAAAAAAAATTATATTTTGGAATTTATTATCAAGGTGAAAAAACATAATAAACTGAAAACCATAAATATAAAATTATGGCTTAATTATTGACTTAATCAGCATCGGATTATAAATTAAATATGAAAAAAAATAAAAAAATCTGTTGTTAGAAACTAAATGTACAAAAAACTACTAAAATGAAAAAAATATTACACATTTTTATTTCGTTAATAATAATATTATTATTAAGCGAATGCAGAAAAACTCAAATAGATAACAATACTAATTCAAACAATAATACAGGCAATAATGCTAAAGTGTTTAGCATGGCGGAACTAAATGTTCCTGACGGGTTTGATTGGAAGTTATCACATGAAGTTTCAATATTAGTTGAAAACCCTACAAGCGGAACATTAAAAGTTACATCTTTAGATAAAAGCATTGTCTATCATAAAGAAAATTATACGGAAGGTAAAGAACAATATAATATTAAAGTTACAATACCTGATTATGTTGATAAGATTTTAGTAAATAATGAGATCTATAATATCAATGGAACAAATGGTGAAAAAGCAAAAAATCTAACTTCCAAAGAATTAGCTGATCATTATAATTCATTAAAAAATTCAGATGCTACAAAAGGTGTTACTTTTAGTGCTGAATATGTTTTTAATTCAGCTCTAAGCTATGACCTTTCCTCAGTAGCTCTTGATGCAACTCATTTCATTGTTGCATACCGTGATAACTGGAATTCAGATTACGGAACTGCGGTGATAGGTACTATTGTTGGAAATACAATAACATGGAGTGCAGAATTTGTTTTTAACTCTGCAGGAACTGCGCACATTTCTGCCGTGTCATTAGATGCTACTCATTTTGTAGTTTGTTATAGTGATTTTGGTAATTTTCAATACGGTACTGCTATAGTTGGTACGGTAAGTGGTAACTCTATTAGTTGGGGTGTTGAATATAATTTACCAACTCACCTGTGGTCAAACGGTGTGGATTATATATCCTCTTCAACTCTTGATGCCACTCATTTTGTTTTTGCATTTAGAGATAAAGGAAATTCTAATGTAGGAACATCTATTATTGGCGTTGTTACCGGAAGCAATATTGCTTGGGGACCGGAAAATATCTTTAATAGTGCGAATACCCCTGAAATTTCTTCAACGCCCCTTTCATCAAGTTCTTTTGCTTTATCTTATCGTGATTATGGAAATTCCCAATATGGGACTTCAATAGTTGGTACTGTTGCAGGTAATGTAATAAGTTATGGCTCCGAATATGTTTTTAATCCGGCAATTACTGCAAACCCATCTCTTGGAACTTTAAGCTCTACTAAAATTGCTGTTGCCTTCAGAGATGTAGGAAATTTTGATAATGGAACTGCAATGATAGGAGATGTTGCCGGAACTGTAATTACCTGGGGATTGGAATATGTGTTTAATAATGATATAAGTTATGATCCATCCATTACAGCAATGGATGCGGATAATTTTATTGTTGCATACAGGGATGAAGGTAATCTTGACTACGGTACTGTTGGAGGTGCTGCGGTTACCGGTAACACTATTCAATGGGACTCCGATGATGTTTTTAACGCTGCTTTCACAAATTCCGTAACAACTACAACATTAGATGCCACACACTTAGTAATTTCCTATTCAGATCATGGAAATATGGGTTACGGCACATCTATTTTCTGCGTTTTCACTCCACTTGTTGACTCAGATGGAGATGGTGTACCCGATGGTGATGATGATTATCCTTTGGATCCTTTAAGAGCATATGATAATTATTTCCCGACTATTGGGTATGCAACTTTGGCTTTTGAAGACCTATGGACTCACACCGGAGATTATGATTTCAATGATGTTGTTATTGATTATCGTTTTCAAACTGTAACAAATGCAAGTAATGAAGTTGTAGAGGTATTTGGTAGCTTTATAACAAAAGCTCTCGGTGCAGGCCATAATAATTCATTTGGATTCAATTTACCCAATGCCAATGCTTCTTTAATTAATAACCTTACTGTAACAGGATATGATATTGTGGGTGGCCTGGTTACTCTAAATGGAGATGGCCTTGAAACAGGACAAACTCATCCTACAGTAATTGTATGGGATCAAAGTATAAATTTTACAAATTTAGTTAATACCCTCCGAAGTTCATGGTATACAACACCCGTTACAACCACTATTACAATGGTCCCGACTCCATTAACATATACTGCAGCAGATTTTGCTTTATCAACATTTAATCCTTTTATTATTATTAATCAGGAACGTGGACGTGAATTACATTTGCCTGATTACGAACCAACGGATTTAATTAATATTGCATTTTATGGAACATATTTAGATGCAACAGATCCCGGTAGTGGAATTTATTTTAAAACGGCAACTGATTTACCCTGGGGAATTCATATTCCTCAATCTTTTGCATATCCTTTTGAATTTGCAGATATAACAACTGCACATAATCATTTCCAGGAATGGGTTGAAACCGGTGGAGCAAATTATGCAAACTGGTATCAGGATCTTCCGGGTTATAGAAACGCAGTTAATATTTATACTCATCCGTAATTTGATCCTTTTATAATTTATATTATATAACAAGAATACCCGAATGTTGCATTCGGGTATTCTTGTTTTTGGACATCATCTCCCAATATTAGACGGTTTGTAATTATTGCAGTTACTTATATTCTTGTATATATGCATTTTATGTATTATTAATTTTTGGTTTAATAATAGTATTAAATAAAAAACTTAAAAATTTCAGCCATGAAAACAAAAAAGTTTATTTACGCAATACTTGCTCTTATATTTTTGACAACAGCATGTAAAAAGGATTATTATGAGGCAGAGGAAAGCCAAAACTGCCCAAATCAATCTGCCAATTCTATTTTTGAATTAAAGGCTTCTGATAATTTTAACTGGCAAACATCACGTGATATTAGCTTTAATATTAGCAATATTCCGGATGAAATTATTTTGATTACTTCTCTTGATAAATCAATTGTTTATCACAAAGGATCAACTCTTAATAATTCTCAAAATTTTTCTATCAAGCTTAATCTTCCATATTATTTAAAATCAGTATTGATAAATAATAAAGTTGTGGAAATTAATGGAAAAATTGTAGAAGTAATATTTGCAACCACAAAGTCAGGAAATAATTTTACAAATATTACCAGATATGTATCACCTACAGGAAATCATACTCCACCATTCACAAGTTTGGCAACTGCCGCCAATGATATTCAAAGTGCTATTGATATTAGTGTTGCTAACGACCTTATACTTGTTGACGATGGAATTTATATTTTAACCAATCAAATTCAAATTCAAAAAGCAATTACATTGCAAAGCATTAATGGTTTTAACAATTCTATAATTGATGGAAATAATAATGTAAGATGTATTTACATGGATCACTTAGATGCAGTAGTTGACGGATTTACAATTACTAAAGGATATAATCCGGCAGGATTTGGTGGTGGGGTCAATATTGTTTCTAATGGGATTGTACAAAATTGTAAAATAACATATTGTCAAGCCAGAGACGGTGGTGGAATTGCTATTGATAATGGAGGACTTGTTCAAAAATGTATTATTAATAATAATTCGGCTGATAACAACTCAAATAACGGTTATGGAGGAGGTGTAAGATGTTTAAATGGAGGTATTGTAAGAAATTGTCTCATAACTGATAACGTTTCCATGAAATATGGTGGAGGAATTAATATCTGGAATGCAGGAATTGTTCAAAGTTGTATAATTACAAATAATACTGCACCAAATGGAGCCGGAATCAGAACAAGAAATAACAGCATTGTTATTAATTCAATAATGTATTTCAATAATGGATCTAATTGGCAAGTTTCCGGCTCGGGATATATTTATAATAATTCTTGCTCAACTCCTGCATTACCTACCGGATTGAATAATATTACTGATGACCCGCTTTTCGTAAGTATTGTACCTGCAGCCGAAGACTATCATTTACAGGCAGGTTCGCCTTGCATAGATGTAGGATTAATAGAAGCATGGATGAATACTGCAACCGATTTGGATGGAAATCCACGAATTACTAATGGATCTGTAGATATGGGTGCTTATGAATTTATTGTTTTGATTACAGATACAGATAACGATGGGATCCCTGATGATGAAGACGATTATCCAAACGATCCAGACAGGGCATTTGATATTTTCTGGCCTGCTGCAGGTTTTGGAACACTTGCTTTTGAAGACTTATGGCCCGTCAGAGGTGATTACGATTTCAACGATTTAGTTGTTGATTATCAATTTCAAACTGTAACAAACGCTTCAAATGAAGTGGTTGAAATTTTTGGAAGATTTGGTGTGAACGCAATTGGTGCCTTTTTCCATAATGGTTTTGGTTTTAACTTACCGAATGCAAATTCCTCATTAATAAACAACATAGTTGTCGAAGATTATGATATTAGCGGCAATATTGTAAATATCAATGCAAACGGTCTTGAGATGGGTCAAACTTACCCAACAATTATTGTTTTTGACGATGCATATAATATTTTAACTCATCCGGGAATCGGAACAGGGGTTAATACTGAAGCTATTCAACCTTACGTAGAATCTGATACTGTTACCATTAAGATGATGCCAAACGGAACATATTCAGAAGCAGATTTTGCAATTTCTGATTATAATCCGTTTATTTTTATTGAACAAACAAGAGGAAGAGAATTACACCTACCTGATTATGAACCAACCGATCTGGCTGATGCTTCATATTACCAGACTTGGGAAGATGATACACAACCCGGAATAGGAAAATATTTTAAAACAATAAATAATCTACCCTGGGCAATAAATATTACGGAATCTTTTGATTATCCCTATGAATTAATTGAAATATCGGATGCATACCTACATTTTATTGAGTGGGCTGAAAGTTCAGGCGCATCATATCCTGATTGGTTTCAGGATAATCAAGGATACAGAAATGTTAATAACATATATAGCCCAACAAATAAATAAAAAAAATAATGTTTATTAAAAAAAGAATTATCTTTACAGTATAAATATAAAACACCAAAAAAATGAAAAAGTATCTAATTTTAGTAGTTGCACTTATTGTAATTTCAACAATAGGATGTAAGAAAAATGATGATCCGGATCCTGACCATCAATTAACCATGGAAGACCTTGTTATATCTCCGGGTTTTAATTTTGACAACTCATCGGAATATAATGTAAAAGTTACTTTACCTGAATCCGTTGATTATACAACAATCAGAAAAAGAATTGATTTTTATGATGAAAAAATAGAAGAAGGTGGTAAATTGCTTTTCAGTGGAACATCAAATGATCAGGGTGAATTTGTTGGCAAAATTAAAATTCCGGCTTATCTCACCGAAATTTATATAAATTCATGGGCCGGTTCAATTTTATATCCATTAAATAATGCTGTAAAATCGACCTTCAATATTCAGGAAGATACTATCAATCCTAATTTTGGAAACGGGTATGACACTATTCCACCTCCTGATAGTACGGCTACTACTAAATCGAGGTTTTTATTTGATTTACCGGAAAATTCATGGCATTCGAAGTCAGGAAATTCTTTTAATAACATGATTTCAAACGGGACTTTTGATGATAATGATTTTGAAACTATTCCATATTGGTCATCACCAATTACTTATCCGAACAAATGGAATATGACTGAGGCTATTGCACCTTACTCGGGTCAATACAATGATGAAGGAAACAACACATTTAGAAATTCTTATCAAGGTTATTCAGGTTACTATTATTTATATGGAGGATGTGAACAGGTAATAAATGTAAATCCTGGAGATCTGATAACTTTTAATGCTGATATTAAATCTATTCCTTATGATAATAATGCAGTTGTTTATGCCTATGTTTACCTGATTCCATTTAAACCAAATGGATCTCCACGTGCTTATTACTCTTATCGTTATGATAATCCTACTACAGATTGGGTGCAAAAAACCGTAACAGCTACAATGCCTTCTAACACTGAAACATGCAGGGTTTTAATGTGGTTAAATAACCGTAAAGCAGATCTGTTTTATGATAATGTTGTAGTTACCGGTCCAATTACGGATAGTGATGGCGATGGTGTAGATGATGATGAAGATGATTATCCTAACGATCCTGACAGGGCTTATGATGTTTATTATCCAACCGAGGATACTTACGGTACTTTGGCTTTTGAAGATAACTGGCCCGGTTTAGGTGATTATGATTTTAATGATCTTATTCTTGATTATAACTTTCATGAAGTGTTGAATGCCGATAATGAAGTTGTTGATATTTACGGAAAATATAGTGTAAGAGCGGTTGGTGCAAGCTACACAAATGGTTTCGGTTTCGAGATGAATGCAGAACCAGGTGACATTGCAAGCGTAACAGGTCTTTCAATTAATAGTGATTACATTACATTTAATGCTAACAACACAGAAGCAGGTCAGGAAAAGGCTACTATAATTCTTATTGACGATGTTTTTTATCTGCTGCCTCACGCTGGTGGCATTGGAGCAAATACAACAGAAGGTGTACCATATGTGGAACCAGATACTTCGATGGTTACAATTCATTTCTCTAATCCTGTAGCAAGCTCAATCTTAGGGATACCACCTTATAATTCATTTTTAATTGTTGATCAGGTCAGAGGTACTGAAGTTCATTTACCCGATCATCCACCAACAAGTCTTGCTGATGAAAGTTTACTTGGAACATGGGCTGATAACTCCATTCCTGCAGAAGGACGATATTATAAGACAATAACTAATTTACCATGGGCAATGGATAATCCTGAATCATTTGATTATCCTGTTGAAAAAGTACAAATAATTAATGCATATAACTATTTTGCCCAATGGGCTGAAAGTTCAGGTGCTATTCATGCCGATTGGTATTTTGACGATACCGGTTATCGAAACGATGAAAATGTTTATGAAAAGCCGGAATAATTTGTAAAATTTTGATTATTAAGGGGTGTTATTTTTTAATGGCACCCCTTTTTTTTAGTATCTGGTTTATCCTCATAACCTGTGGAATAACTAACTCTGTTTCGTTGTTGAGTATTACAAAATCAGCAAGTCTGACTTTTCTTTCATCACTCCATTGATTTTTAATTCTTGACATCACTATATCGCGATTGACATTATCACGTTTCATTATTCTTTCAATTCTCAACTCTTCGGGAGCAGAAACGGTAATAATAAAGTCAAATTCATTAGATAAATCACTTTCAAATAAAATGGCCGCCTCTTGTAAAATATACGGATCATTTTTATGATTTACAAGCCACTTCACAAAATCATTCATCACTAAAGGATGAACTATTGAATTGATTTTTTTTAATGCAGACCTATCATTGAAAATTATTTCAGCAAATGCTTTTTTATCAATTGTATTATTTTCGGTTAATATTGAAGGTCCAAAAACATTAACAATTTTTTCTTTTACTTTATTATTTTCATATAATGCTTTTGCCGAATTATCCGCATAAAAAACATTTACACCCATTGTCTCAAAAATCTTTGAAACCAATGTTTTTCCGCTTCCAATGCTTCCTGTGAGGCCAACTTTTAACATTAAAGATAATTAATTTATGATATGTTGTTTCCCAATAATATACTCAACTCTATCTGGATCAATTTTAACAATCTCTACAAATGGAGGTTGGTGTAAAACTTCAACTTTCAGGGTTTTATTTGATGATGATTCTTTGTTTTTATAATAGACTCCCATTTGAAACATATCCTTGTTAACACGTTTAAAATCATTTAAAGCAACTAAGTATGTAACTAAAACTTTATCGGGATAAGTTTTAATTTTAAAATCAGATAGAGAATCAATTGTCGTTATAGGTAGTTCTATACTTCCTTCGGTGAATTTAGCAACCGGGATTGAAATCTGTGTTTCATTCTCCGAAAATCTAATTTTCTTATTATCATAAGAAGAAATTATTTTTACGGAAAATTTCTGACTATCTTTAACTTTTTTCAATTCCATTATTTCAGTCTTCACAAAATCAACTTTATCAATTACCGAAGCAGGGCCGTAAACAATAACGGTATCAGGTTCAATTGTAATAGAACCATATTGCTGATATTGCTTCTCGTAATTAATTACAATGTCTGGAATTACAGCCACACTTTTCATCGACATTAATTCGAATTCAAAGAAAAGCGTATCGGGAGAAATTGATTTTAATTTATTTGATAAATTAAGTTGACGAGCGATATTTGAAGAAATTTGAGATGTCAATAGAAAGGATTTGTACAATCCATTCACTTTGGTGTAATTCAATCCACCAATATTAATATAAATTGCCTGATCGCCCGATAAATATTTATCCGAGAAAAAATCAAGACCCTGTGATTGAATATTTAAAGTTAAAACACTATCAGGATAGTTAATAAGTAATTTATCATCAGGAATATTAGTGTATTTAACTGAAAAGTCAATTGATCCGTAATAAAGCTTATCAAACTTAATTAAACCCCAAATAATAATGGAAATTCCAAGGCATGATAAAAAAACATAAACTTTTTGTTTAGAGATTTTATCTTTCGCTTTTTTGGTTCTTCTGACAAATGTCAAAAAATCGAATTTCAATTTATCAATATAAGATTAAAAAATGTTGTTACACAAATATAAAACTATTTAAGAACCATAAACATTCACATGCTGTTGCAATATAATTATAACCGACAAAAATAATATAACCATATAGCAATTCAGATTTAATTCATCTTAAATTGTATTGTGAATGCTCACTAAGCCTCTCATCTCTTATCACCTAATTGAGAAGTGCTATCCATTGCAACTGCCGATTTTTCCACAACCATACGGCTTTGGTCTAATGTCTCAATAGTAACTGTTGTTTCGGAAACCTCAATTATTTTACCGTGAATACCTCCAATAGTGATAACTTTTTCACCTTTTTTTAAAGCTTCTCTGTATTTTTTTTGATCTTTCGTTTTTTTCATTTGTGGCCTGATGAAAAACAAATAAAAAACCAAGACAACTAAAATAAGTGGAAGAAAAGACATTAAACCACCACCTTCGCCTTCACCCTGAGGCATCATTAAAATAACATTCAATAGATTCATTATTATATTTATTTAATTATTATTACTCTTTTACTAAAATAGGTTTATTGTTCCGGATTATATACCATTGCTTTGATTCTAATAACAGTTTTATTGGGTTGAGTATTGGAAATTACCGTTATTGATTTATTTTGAAATCCTTTGCGTTTCTCACTGTCAAAAGTTACTTTAATAATATCTTCCTTACCAGGTTCAATTGGTGTTTTCGGATATTTTGTAGCCGTGCAACCACAACTTGCATTCACATCGGATATTAACAAAGGTGAGGAGCCAACATTTTTAAATTTAAAACTATATGAAACTTTCTCCCCTTCAATAACTTTTCCAAAGTCATGAATTTTCTCTTCAAATTCAATTTTTGGAAGCTTTGAAAGATCAGACTTGCCCGCTAAAGTATTTGGATTAGATATTATATCGGTTGAAATTTGTTCATCATCTCCGTTTCCTCTGTTTCCACCACAGGAAATCAGAACCGAAATAAATAAAATTGATAAAAATAAATTACTTAATTCTCTTATTTTCATTCTTTGCTTTTGTAGGTTAATGATTGTTTTTATTGTATTTGCGTAAATTTTTGTTTTTCTAACATGTTTCTGTAGATTGTTTCAATCAATCAATTATTCATTCTATCATTCATTCTCCAACGGTTAAAATTGTCACCGACCCGGCGAAATTATCATTTTTAAATCGGCCGTTACATTTCAAAACATAGAAATATACCCCATCAGGGCATCCTTCTCCTTTCCATTCGTTTTGATAATTATTTGATTCATACTGTGGTGTACCCCATCTGTCAAATATCACGAGTGAACTACTAATATAGAAATCATTAAGATATTCCTCGGTTGAACCGTTAATTTGAATTTCAAAGACATCATTAATACCATCACCGTTTGGAGAAAAAAAGTTAGGGACAACCACTTCGGCTTCTTCAATATTAACAACATGCGAAACTGAATCAACACATCCGAAATATGTATTAAAACTTAACCAAACCGTATTTGTGCCAACATATTGAAAAATATGCACAGGATTTGCAAGTTCCGAATAGGTTGAATCGCCAAAATTCCATGTCCAGGTTATAATTTCAAGCGAGTCAACCGGATTATCTTCATAAGAAATATTATTAAAACTAAATTCAACTTCAGGGTTTTGTATATAAGTTTTGTCGTCGGCAATTATTTCAACTTCCGGAATAGGGTAGGCCTTTACTTCAAAATTTGTATCAGCTTTACAACCCCAATCGTCTTTAACTGTTAAAGCATAATTTTCGTCGCATAAACCCAGTGCAATTGACGAATCGCTTGGATCAACTATCAACGAATACCAGTTATAATGATACTCGGGTAAACCACCTGAAACAAAAGCTTTCATTTGAGCTTTACAAAAACCCGGGCAACCCATATTCATTTGAATGAGGGTGTCAATATATAATCGTGGATATAAATATAATAAAATACTATCATTGCACTGCAAAACATTATTTGTATCAAATATTTCAATATAATACCAGGTAGTATCAATAGGATTTACCCATGTATTGTAAGTAGTATCCATTGTGGGTTTCCATAGATATTTTAATGTATCCGAATACTCAACACTCAAATATGCACTATCACCATAACAGACTATCGTATCGGAAGAAAAGATATCACAACTTACCTGGCTAATAGCCTGAAAACTTATAATTAAAAATAGTATTAATATCAATTTTTTCATGCTGACGAATATTCAATTTTTTGCGAAATTAAGAAAATTATTATTAGTCCTGTTAATTCAAAAAATTTATTCACATCAGTATTCATTTTGAACATCATCCTGAGAAATTCATTTTTCTGTATTTAAAATAAATTACAATTCAAAGAATACATTTGATGTAAAATTACTTGTATTTTAAATGATTAAAATTGAAAAATATTGTGCAACGACAAGAAAAAACTCAGATAGTAATTCCTTCTTTATCTTAATTCAAATATTCCATATCACTTTAAAAATATTCATTCAATTTTCCAATACAAATTTTCATTATTGAACTGAATGAATTTTAGTTCACACTTAATCCCGCAAACAACGAACTGATTTACCATAACTCATAGAGTGGTCGAAACGGCTCACTCCATCGCTAATATACCACAAATTCCGGAACAACGCGTCATAGTCTGTGAACCATGTGGAGGACCAGAAACAAGCATCGCTGCCCAGGGAATAGAAATTTTCATCAGGGTCATGGTAACCGCCAGGCAAGGCATTAAACCCAAATGCATTCTCACCGGAATTTTGAATCCAGCCTGAAGTAGATTTAAGGTTTTTTCCGGCATCATAACCTCTCAACCCAAATTCATCCCAAATCGGGTCGCCAACAGGATATTGGCTGTCAACTTTACCTTCTAATATTTTCCATTCATCATCAGTAGGAATATGCCAGCCGCTTGGGCAAATACCTTGTGTGCCTTGCACTGTTGTGTATTGCATCATCTCATCCCATTGGTATAAGCCGCCATACATCTCGCAATATCCAGAGTTATTATCGTAGCAATATTTTTCAATGGAGCCATTGTTACTCGGATATTGATCACCGTTTATCATTATACCAATGTTTAGGTTTTCCGCCATCCAGCATTGGTCGAAAATTTGTACGATGTTGTAAACCTTTCCATCGCGTTGATCGATGATGGTATCGACGCAGTCTCCCGTTACAAAATACCAAATAGGTCCTTCGGTGGTGTTTTCATGGTCATCGTGAGCAATAATCTTCCAATAATATGTTGTGTTGATTTGCAATGTTTCCGGTTCATAATCTGATCCTGTTTGGCCTGAGCTCACAAGAGGAAGTGGAGTATCCATACCAAAATAAACATCAAAGGTCAGAGGGTCTCCATCAGGGTCGTTGCAATACCAAGAAAGATACATTTCTATAGATTGGTTTTCTGCTCCGCTCTCAGGATTTGGATTAGACGGTGGTTCGGGAGGATTGTTTACTGGGGTAACACCCTGCAAACAACGAACCGAAATACCATAATCCTGAACAAGGTGGCTACGGCCTATCTCATAACCGCCGCTGTTGAGGACTCGATGCCATAAGCTATCAGTATCGTATATACTCGACGACCAAAAATTAGCTTGCACGTTTTTACCGAAAAAATATTCACCTATGTGGCGCCAACCGGCAGGTAGAGCACAAAAACCATACAGATCGGAACCACCAGCCCCGGTCCAATTATGTATAGATTTTAAATTATAACCTGCATCATAACCTCGCCATCCTGTATTATTCCAAATTGGGTCACCAACAGGATATTGACTATCAACTGTGCCTTCCAATATTTTCCATTCATTATCTGTAGGAATGTGCCAACCGGCAGGGCAAATACCTTGCCCACCAGGCGTTGAGGTATATTCCATTGCTTCGTTCCCTTGATATAAACCACCGTAAGATTCGCAATGTTCAATATTACCATCATAACAATATTTTTCAATTATGCCATTATTACTCATATCTGCGTTAACGCCTATCATTGTGCCGATATTCATGTTTTCTTTCATCCAGCATTGGTCGCCAATTTGTACGGTAGGGTATGTTTGTCCATCGCGGTTATCAAGTAAGAGATAGCCACATTGAAATACTCTGGTTGTAAAACTCCATACAGGCCCTTCTGTAGTGTTTTCATAATAATCATGAGCTACAATTTTCCAGAAATATTGTGTAAAGTTTTCCATGGTTCCCGGGTTGTATATTTCTGATACCTGGCCTGTTGATACAAGAGGTGGTGTAGCCTCAGTACCAAAATAAACATCAAAAGTCAGAGGGTCACCATTGGGGTCGCCACAACTCCACGTAAATTCCATTTCTATAGGTTGGTTTTCCGATCCATCTTCAGGGTAGGGAGAATATGGTTGTATAGGGGGTTGGTTTTCAATTGTTGTAAAACTCCAAACAGGTCCTATGGTAGTATTACCGTGATTATCATGCGCAACAATATTCCAGAAATATGTAGTACCATATAAAAGAGTGCCAGGAAAATAATTTGTATTTGTTTGGCCTGTTGACACTATAGGCGGTATAGCTTCTGTGCCAAAATAAATATCATAAGTCAAAGGGTCACCTTCAGGATCAGTGCATGACCACGAAAGATATTCTCCTAATGGTTGGTTTGTTGTTCCATTCGCCGGGCTTGGGTTATAAGGTGGATTAGGGGGTTGGTTTGTTGAGGTCGAAAAATTCCACACTAATCCTTCGGTTGTATTGCTGTGGTCATCGTGGGCGACTATTTTCCAGAAATAATCAGTGTTTATATCCAATGTTCCGGGATCATAAGTTGTTTCTGTTTGTCCTGTTGCTACTTGTGGTGGTGTTGCTTCTGTTCCAAAATAAATATCATACGTTAATGGATCGCCTTCGGGATCGGTACATGTCCATGATAGATCAATTTCTAAGGATTGGTTTACTGCTCCATCTTCAGGATTAGGGTCAGAAGGTGGTTCAGGAGGTAAGTTTATAGGTACGTAAACACCCTTTAGGCAACGAACACTAAAACCGTGACTTTTTGAGAGTGGTTGCCGATTCACCCATGAACCCCAGGTACTCAACATTCGTCGGTATGCGTATGTATCATTCTCATTTGATGTCCAAAAGTTAGCTTGGTCTCCTATAGTACCAAACCATCCCTCTGGATAGCGAGCTTCTATCGGTAGAGCCGTGAAACCGTAAAGATCAGCCCCATTCCACCCATTTGAAGTTTTTAGGTTCAAACCGGCATCATACCCCCTATATCCTTGAACATCCCATACAGGGTCAGGATAGCCATACTGGCTATCAACTTCACCTTCCAATTGCTTCCATTCTTCATCCGTTGGAACATGCCAATTATCCGGACAAATACCTTGTATGCCAGGTGTAGTTGTATATTGCATCATTTCATCCCACATGTATAAACCACCATAGTCATTGCAATGAGCAGTGTTGTTGTCTTGACAGTATTTTTCAATAATTCCATTATTGCTCATATTGTTACTTCCGTTTATCATTGTTCCGATGTTTAGATTTTCGGCCATCCAGCATTGATCGCCAATTTGTACTGTGGTGTAAACTTGTTCATCGCGGGGGTCGGTTAAGGGATCGCCGCAGGTGAATGAAGAAGAACCCGGGTAGATTAAAACATCAGCGGAATTCATTTTTACAAGATAGCCTTCGCCGGGCTGCATATCTCCAATGCTATTTACCCAGACAGGCCCGATTTTTCTAAACATCAGTCCGGCAGTATTTCGTACAAATTCAAGATTATCCAAAATCTCCTGAAAAATTTCTTCAGTGTTTAATGCTTGATCAGGCAAATATCCTATCAACTGATATCCTGTTGAAAGTTCGACTGGTGTTTGAGGATCAATTATATCACCCGTAATTATTAAATTATCTCCCGAACTCATTTTAAATAAATACCCCTCAGTATTTACCCAATCGCCAATATTATTTACCCAGACCGGGCCAATTTTTTGAAGCATTAATCCTTGTGTGTTTCTTACGAATTCAAGATTAGCAAGATTATTCTGTAAGACATCCAGCATATCAGGATTCTCAGCAATAATATGCGAGGAAATAAAACTATAACCTTCCGAAAGTTCTATTTGCTGTTCATTGTCGGTAGGGTTTTTCAGGTTTTCCTTTTGAGGGAAAGCAGGTTGAGAAATGATCAGGGCTAAAATTATTAATCCGATTGAATAAAAAATTTTCATAATAAGAGGTTTTTTCATAATTAGTTTATATTTCCATTTCTATAATTTAGAATAAAGTGATTTCTGGTTTCTGCTTACCAAATAGTTTCATTCTTTATACAGCGAACACTAGCCCCGGACTCCTTAGTAGTGTAGTCACGGCTTGCAGTAGTATTGCTATAGTATAAAGGACGAATCCATGCGGATGATACAATAACCTCCGTAGAACTCCAAAAGAAAACGGTGTTGCCAAAGCTTGAGAAATTTCCATTGATACTTAGGTACCCCCCCCCAAGGCCTGTAAAACCGCTTTCATTGGTAGCTCCCGTATTTGGTGAATTCCAATGTGTCGTGCCGGTTTCTTTCATTTTTCCACCTGCAACATTTTCTCCTCCAAGAAAATCAATTAAAATTGTCCATTCATCATCTATTGGAATATGCCATCCGGCAGGGCAAATGCCTTGAACACCGGGCGTTGTAGAATATTGCATCATTTCGTTCCATTGGTATAATCCACCGTACTCGTTGCAATTTGCAGGGTTGTCATCATAGCAATATTTTTCAATTACACTATTGTCTGTCATTTCTTCAGTACCGTTTATCATTAATCCTACATTAAGATTTTCTTTTAGCCAGCATTGGTTACCAATCAAGACTGTATTATAAACTTGTCCTTCGTATGTTATTGTTGGTATTCCGGGGCATGGTTGGTGAGTACTTTCAGTTTCTGTAATAAAACTCCAAACAGGACCTTCGGTAGTATTTGTATGGATATCGTGAGCAACAATTTTCCAGAAATATTCCGTATCGTATTCTAATACTCCCGGATCATAAGTTGTTTCTGTTTGGGCTGTAGCTACCTGTGGTGGTGTGGCTTCCGTTCCAAAATAAATATCATAGGTTAAAGGATCAACTTCGGGATCGATGCATGTCCAGGAAAGATCAGTTTCAATGGATTGGTTTACGGCTTCATCCTCAGGATTGGGAGAAGATGGTGGCTCAGGGGGCTGGTTTACAGGTGTGGTTTCATCCTTAAGGCAGCGAACACTAACAGCGTCCTCTTTAATAGTGAATGCATTGTTAACACCATCGAATTCGTAGCTAATTAGCCGGCCCACTGCGTTTTCAGTATTAAACTCTGTAGAAGACCAAAAACAAGCAAAGTTGCCCAAATAAACAAATATACCATAAGCATAAGAGTGAGAACCTCCAGGTAATGCGGAAAATCCATATAAATCAGTTCCATTTCCATAAGGTATCCAGCCACTTAATGATTTTAAATTTAAACCCGCATCAAAACCTCTCAACCCCATATTGTCCCAAATAGGATCGCCAACAGGGTATTGGCTATCAACAGTTCCTTCCAATGTTTTTAATTCATCATCGGTAGGAATATGCCAACCTGCAGGGCAAATACCTTGTACACCTGGTGTAGTTGTATATTCCATTATTTCATTCCATTGATATAATCCACCGTATTCATCACAATTTATGGTATTATTATCATAACAAAATTTCTCAATTATACTGTTGTTGGTTTGGTTATTACCATATATTCCGCTTATCATTATACCAATATTTAGATTCTCGCTCATCCAGCATTGTGTGTCAATTTGTTCAGTTGTGTATGTTTGTCCATCACGAGGGTCGGTGAAGGGATCGCCACATGTAAATGAAGAAGAACCCGGGTAAATTAAAATATCATCGGCAAGCATTTTAACAAGATAGCCTTCGCCGGGCTGCATATCTCCGATGCTATTTACCCATACAGGCCCGATTTTTCTAAACATGAATCCTTCAGTATTTCGTACAAAATCAAGGTTTTCCAAAACATCCTGAAAAACATCCTCAGTATTTAAGGCTTCATCAGGCAAATATCCTATTAGCTGATAACCTGTTGAGAGTTCAATCGGTGTTTGCTGATCAATTACATCTCCGTTTATTGTTAATTCATCTGCCGAACTCATTTTAAATAAATACCCCTCGGTATTTACCCAATCGCCAATATTATTTACCCAGACCGGGCCGATTTTTTGTAACATAAATCCTTGTGAATTCCTTACGAATTCAAGATTAGCAAGATTATTCTGCAAAATGTCTTGCATATCCGGATTCTCAGCAATAATACGAGAGGAAATAAAACTATAACCTTCCGAAAGTTCTATTTGCTGATCGCTGTCAGTGGTGCTTTTCATGTTTTCCTTTTGAGGAAAAGCCGGTTGAGTAATGATCTGGGCTAAAATTATTAACCCGATTGTGTAAAAAGTTTTCATAATTAGGGGCTTTAAATAATTTAAATAGTTAAAAATTCGGTTTTTGAGGTAAATTTAGTAAAAATATTTATTGAATTGAAAAGATATTAATATTCATAGAAAAAATTTTTTATTAATGTTCTCATTTTTCTTTTCTATTAAGTACGATTTATTAAATCTATGAAAGGTTTTTTAGTAAAAAACCAAGTCTGATTTTTCACAAAAGCATGGTTTATTATGAAAAAAGTTTCCCAAAATAAGAAACAAGTGAGTTTTTTCTTATGAAAAATGACTTTTCTCTTATAAAAAGTGACTTTTTTCTTATGAAAAGTGACTTTCCCCTTATAAAAACAGGCTTTTCATACCCAAATACTCCCTTTTCATACCCCAAAACACTGTTTTCAAACACTAAATCTGTCCCAGAATAAGAAACAAATGACTTTTCTCTTATGAAAAGTCATTTATTTTAACGAAAAAGTCACTTGTTTTTATAAACAAGCCACTTTTTTCTCATAAAAACACAGTTTTCATAGTGAAAAAGTCTATTTTTATACCCCCAAAGTCAGGTTTTATAGGCAAAAAGTGTCCCAAAATGAGAAATAAGTGAGTTGTAATAAGAAAAAACTCACTTGTTTTCATAAAAACATCAACATTAATAATCATTTAGTCACGCATTTTAAGGCATTTACGAAGTTATATTTAAAATTCTTACCACTTTTACTATTTTATATTGAAAATAAAATTTAACCATAAGTTTTATATAATGGGTAAATTTGCTGTAATTAAAATAAATCTGTTTTTAAAATGAATTTAAAGCAAACTATCGCAATTTCGAAAATTATCCTCACTGAAGGCGGCATGATTGAGCGGATAAAAAGGAATGATGATATACAAGTAGATCCTCAAATTGCTCATTCAGCCATGGTTTATGGCAAAAAAGGGAGAGAAATTCTAAGAAAAATTTATTCAGGATATTTGGATGTCGGGAAAAAATATAATTGTCCGGTAATAAGTTTGGCTCCTACCTGGAGAGCAAACCCTGAAAGAATTAAAAAATCGATATTTAAAAATAAAAAGAAGGAAATAAATAAAGATTGTGTTGATTTTTTAAATGAAATCCGCAATTCATATTCCGGTTATTCCAGTTCAATTTTCATAGGTGGTATGATGGCTTGTAAAGGAAATGCTTATGATCCCAAAGAAGCACTTTCGGAAAATGCAGCAAAATCATTTCATCAGGAACAAGCCGGATATTTAGCCGAAAGTAAGATTGATTTTATAAAAGCAGCAACTTTGCCTGCATTATCGGAAGCACTTGGTATTGCTGCTGCAATTTCAACTTATAATGTTCCGTATGTTTTGAGTTTTGTTATCAATCGTGATGCAGCTTTACTGGATGGAACTCCAATTCATAAAGCTATTGAAATAATTGATTCGGAAACTGATGTTAACCCGCTATTTTATATGGTCAATTGTGTTCATCCGACTATCTTTGAAGAAGCTATAAGTATGGAATCGAAGATTTTTCCGGATATCTTAAACCGGATTGTAGGTTTTCAGGCAAACTCATCATTAAAAAGCCCGGCGGAATTAGATAATCTTTCATTTCCCGACACAATTCAACCCGGAGAATTCGCTGATTTAATGATTTCGATTCACAAAAAATTCGGAATAAAAATTTTAGGTGGTTGTTGCGGGACAGATGATTCGCATATTAATGCTTTAGCACGAAAATTATTTATAAAAAACCCTTATACTAAAACAGCATAAGGGTTGAATATTTCATAAGAATTTGAAAAACCGTATTATAAATTGACGGCTTCTACTGATTTAATTTGAGGAATTGCTTTGATAACGGCAGTTTCAACTCCGTTTTTTAATGTCATTGTGCTATAAGGGCATGAACCGCAAGCACCCTGCAATTCAACATTTACAATATTATCATCAGTGATCTCTACAAACCGTATATCTCCTCCGTCTTGTTGCAGATATGGTCGTATCTGTTCAATTACGTTTTGTACCTTAGTTTCTAATTCTTTTTTATTCTCTTTTTCCATTTTTGTATTTATTAATTTGGTAATAGTATTCATTTTATATTTTGGGTGTCTATATAATAATCTTTTCAACAATTTCACCAAATGCTTTCGATCCCGGATTATTATTATCCAATGCTATTGGTTTACCTTTATCACCTGATTCGGAAATACCTTGTACTAAAGGTATCTGTCCTAAGAAAGGAATTCCTAAATCGTCAGCGAATTTTTTACATCCGTTTTTTCCGAAAATGTAATATTTATTATCAGGTAATTCTGTAGGTGTAAAATATGCCATATTTTCAATCAGCCCAAGAATAGGAATGTTTATCTTATCCTGATAAAACATGCTCGCTGCTTTCTTAACATCAGAAATTGCAACCTGTTGTGGTGTGCTTACAATTATTGCTCCGCTAACAGGGTAAGTTTGAGCAAGGGTTAAGTGAATATCTCCTGTTCCGGGAGGCAGATCGACAACAAGAAAATCAAGATCACCCCAATCGGTATCATTAAATAATTGATTTAAGGCACTCGATGCCATTGGCCCTCTCCAAATCAGAGCCTGATTAGAATCAACAAAGAAACCTATTGAAAGCAATTTTATTCCAAATTTTTCAATAGGAATTACAAAATGTTTTCCGTTAATTTCTTTAACATGAGGCCTCTCATTTTCCAGTCCGAACATAATCGGAACAGAAGGGCCGTAAATATCAGCATCAATCAATCCGACTTTTAATCCTTTTTGGGAAAGTGCTATTGCTAAATTAACTGCAACAGTTGATTTTCCTACTCCACCTTTTCCGGAAGCAATTGCTATAATGTTTTTCACACCCGATAATGACGAATTTTCATCTTCAGCTTTCACATGGATATTTCCTTTTATTTCAACATCATTTCCTAAGTTTGAAAGAATAGCTTCCTCACAAGCTTTTACGACTACAGGTATTGTTTTGTCGTCTTTTTTTGGAAATACAACAGAAAAACTAATTTTCTTTCCTACAATTTTGATATCGTCAACCATCTTTAATGCAATTATATTTTCACCTTTCGGGAAATACAATACATTGCTTAGTGCCTTGACGATCTGTTCTTTATTATATTTCATTACTCAAAATCATTATTTTTATTTAGATTGGGTAAAATTAAGGAATTATTTTATAACAAAACCTAAAGAAATAAATGATAATTATCACTTGAAAGAAATACGTTTTTTTAAGAAAACATTTTTTATAATACAGAATGCAAAAAGCTTTTTTAAGCTAAACGCAAATATTCCTATTTAATCACAATTTCGTCAATAAATATCCATGATTTACCACCTGCACCTACATGCCAGTCGGGGCATATTTTTCTATTTTCGGCTGTAAGCCTTACATATTTAGCTTTTTTATTAAAACCTTTAATTGTAAATTCTTTAACTATACCATCAAGCTGCTTCTCAGGAACATCATTTTTTACTTTTCCAAGTAAAACAAAGTTTTTACCATCTGTAGAAATTTCAAATTTCACTTCGAGTGGCATGAAAATCCATGATTTCTGGTCCTGTAGAAATCCTGTTGAAATTTCATTAATGTTTTGGGCTTTGCCTAAATCAACAACTGCTTCAAAATCTACACCCTGGTAACCCTGCCATGCACCGGTTTTGAAATTTGTTGATCCTCTGATGTAGTCAATCAGTGCATTATTGCCTCCTGCTGTATATTGATTGTTGTAAGGATTTTTTATTTCAACACTACGTCCTCCGGGAATTTTAAAAAACTCGGCAAAGATTTCTTTACTTGGCAAAAATCCGTCTTTAACTGCGAAAGCCCTTAGAACTGTATTTTTCTTCAGTTTAAAAGGTTTAGAGTATTTCACGGAATTCATATTTGGTTTTGATCCGTCGAGAGTGAAATAAATTTCGGCATTTGTTGTATTATCAAATAATTCAATATCTAATACTTTAGTAAAAGTACGTTGATCGGTACTAACAATTGGAACTGTTGTAATTTTTTGATCTTTAATTTCAGAAACAGGAACGTCTTGCTTAGAAGAACCAAAATTTATATTTGGTTTGTCGCCCATTTTAAAGACTAATTCACCGCCATCAACAATGTTCTTATGATTAATAAATGATTTCGAATATTGTTTTCCATTAAGATTAGCACTTTGAATGTAGTAGTTTTTATCTGATACATTTTCAGCCTTAATTACAAAATGCTTTCCATCACCGGGATTTATGCTGATCTCATCAAACAGAGGAGAACCAAAAGTATAAATATCATCGCCTGGTGTTACGGGATAAAGACCCGAAGCACTCAGTACGTACCATGCCGACATTTGTCCACAATCTTCGTTGCCGCTTAAACCATCGGTTTCAGGAGTATATAACTCGCTTAAAATTTTATGCACAACTTCCTGGGTTTTCCATGGCTGCCCTACATAAGAATATAAATACGCCATGTGATGACTTGGTTCATTTCCGTGGGCATATTGTCCTATCAAACCCGTAATATCAGCCTGATGCCGTCCCGAAAGTTCAGCTGAAGTGGAAAATAATTTATCGAGTTTTTGAATAAAATTCTTTTCTCCTCCACTAATCTCAATTAAACCACTGATATCCTGTGGTGCAAAGAAACTGTATTGCCATGAATTTGCTTCAGTGAAATTGAAATTAACCTCTGCGGGGTCAAAAGGAGTAACAAAGGCTCCGTTTTTGCGTGCACGCATAAAACCGGTTTCTTTATCATAAATATTTTTATAGAATTGCGCTCTTTCAATAAATTCGTTATAATCATTTTCTTTACCGAGAGCCAGGGCAATTTGAGCAATGCACCAATCATCGTAAGCATATTCCAGGGTTTTTGAAACTGATTCTCCCTCTTTACCTGATGGAATAAAACCGTGTTTTTTATAATATTCAAGGCCGAATTGATCTTCCAATGCACTTTTTTTCATTGCTTCATAAGCTTTCTCAATATCAAAATCTTTTAAACCTTTAATGTATGCATCAGCAATAACCGGAATTGAATGGTAACCTATCATGCAATTTGTTTCGCTTGCAGCCAGTTCCCAAACAGGCAATAATCCGCCCTGTTCGTAAATACTAATCATTGATTTTATGAAATCAATTGTTCTTTCAGGCTCAATAATTGTAAATAGCGGATGCTCGGCTCGAAACGTATCCCATAACGAAAAAACAGTGTACATATCAAAACCCTCGGCAACGTGAATTTCATTATCATGTCCACGATATTTTCCATCAACATCATTATAAAGATTTGGAGCTAACATTGCATGATAAAGAGCAGTATAAAAAATTATCTTCTTATCTTCAGCTTTTCCTTTAACTTTAATTTTATCAAGAGATTTTTGCCATGTTTTTTTTGCATTTTGGTTTGTTGCATCAAAATCCCATGCCGGAATTTCAGATAATAAATTATTTTTAGCTCCCTCAACATTGACCGACGAAATCCCAACTTTGACAAAAACTTCTTGCGAATTATCAAAAGAATAATTCACAAAAGCCTTTATGTCTTTGCCTGATGCTTTTCTTATTTTATTGTTAATTATACCATCAACAGCAATCCCATAAGACTTGAAAGGTTTTGAAAATTTAGCATAGAAATAAACATATTGATTGTCGGCCCAGCCGTCGCTGTGACGAAGCCCGGCAATTTCCGTATCACTCAGAATTTCAATCTCAAGTCCTAAAATCACATCGCTTGTAACCGCATTCGTCAGATCAATAATGATATTTGCATTATCGGTTTTTGGATATTTATATTTATGAAAACCTGATCTTAAAGCAGCAGTTAATCCCACTTCAATATCATAATCTTCGAGTTTTACACTATAAAAACCCGGTTCAGCTTTTTCAGTTTTATGACTAAAAGCCGAACGATATCCTGAAGAAGTGTTTTCCTCGGTTCCCGGATCAAGTATTATTTTTCCTGTTGTCGGCATTATTCTGATGTCACCGTAATCACCAACACCGGTACCGCTTAAATGTGTGTGGCTAAAACCGATTATCGTGCTGTCGGAATAATGATATCCCGAACATCCGTCCCAGTTGTCAACCCGCGTATCGGGGCTGAGTTGAACCATCCCGAAGGGTAAAGTTGCACCAGGATAAGTATGGCCATGGCCACCCGTACCAATAAAAGTGTCAACATAATTAATTGAGTTTCTATCGCTTGAACAACTCAATAAAAATAATAATGGAATGAATAGTAAAAGTTTGAAGAATTTCATTGGTTTAGTTTAGATTAATAATTTCATTTGATTAGACGATAAAGGAAACAAACATGTGTTTATTAAAATTTTAATTGCAAATATACTTTTTATCATTAAAATTAATCGAAGTTTTTTCTAATACAAATATTATATTTTTTTAATAGATTTGCCGATATCAAATGAGATGTACTTAATATTTGATGTTAATTAAAGTGCGATTGACCTACCGATATATAAATAATATTAATAAAATACTGCAAAGAAATATATTAAATATTATAAAATGAACGATTTAAAGCAATTCAGAACTACTTTTGAAAATGAATTAAGAAACATTCTGGCCTGGTGGATAAAATTTTCAGTTGAAAAGGATGAGGATGGTTTTTACGGAGCTGTAAACCTCGAAGGTAAACCGGTATTAGGTGCAAACAAATCATGTGTTTTGAACACACGTATTTTATGGACTTTTTCGGCTGCTGCAAAACTTTATAACAATACTGATTACCGGGCTATTGCTGACAAAGCCTTCAAAATTGTTACAGAAAAATTTGCTGATAAAGTGCATGGAGGTTTTTTTATGGAACTGGCGCCTGACAACAGCAAAGCAGATGATATAAAACATACTTATGCGCAGGCTTTTGCAATTTATTCTCTTTGCAAATATTCTGAATTGGAACCATCATCGGGTATAATGGATATGATCCAATCCGGCTTTTATTTATTGGAGGAAAAAACTAAAGACAGTGAGCTTCCGGGTTATTTTGAGTCTTTTACAAGGGATTGGAAACGCATTGAGGAAAACCGCATGACTGATAATAATGAACCAAAGTCAATGAATACCCATCTTCACATATTGGAAGCCTATGCAGCACTTTACAAGGTATGGAAGGGTGATCTGGTTAAGCAACGCCTGACTGAACTCATGAATATTTTCATGGATAAGATCATTCGTGAAGATGGGCATCTCGGAATATTTTTCGATGAAAATTTTAACGAAGTTGAAACCTCAAAAGGTATTTGTTCTTTTGGTCACGATATTGAAGCCTCGTGGTTGCTTTATGAAGCAGCCGAAAATTTAGGTGATAAGACAATTATTGAAAGAATGAAACCACTTTCAATAAAAATGGCTGATGCAGTTGAACGGGTGGGAGTAGATAAAGATGGAGGCTTATTTCTTGAATCGTACAGGTTTGGCAGCCATATCCGCACAAATAAACACTGGTGGTTACAAGCTGAAAACCTGGTGGGTTTTATGAATGCCTATGAACTTACCGAAGACATAAAGTATTGGGAGATTGTTAAACTTTCGTGGAACTTTATTAATAATCACGTAATTGACCATAAAAGAGGTGAGTGGTTCACAAAAGTTAACCGGCTTGGCGTTCCTTATTTAACCGAACCACATGATGATCCTTCTCCATATTATAGAAATGACTGGAAAGTTGATCCCTGGAAATGCCCGTATCATAATGGCAGGGCTATGATGGAGTTAGTAAAGAGAATTGATGGATTAATTTAGAATTTTAATCGAACCATAATTTAGCAAATGATATAGAGAATTATTGATGAAAATTTGACTTATGAAAAAAACAAAAAATATTATCCTGATTTTCCTTTTGTTGACAAATTCAATTTTAGCCCAAAATGATGACCAGCTAAAAAAGCAAATCCAGTTTCTGGAGCAGATAAAAGAAAGTTACGAAGGCTACCAATCCAGTGAGTGTAAAAACACTATTTCATATCACAGCCTCCGAAATGATATCACCGAAGGCATGCTTACCCGTGCCACCGATGGTTCCATGGAAATTGAATGGCAAACACAACCAATCCCCAATTATTTTAAAGCTGACGGAGCTCAGTTTGTCTGGCTGGCAGCTATTGATATCACAGACAAGAAAGTAAATTTTGATGTGTTTGTTGATGGTATAAAAAGATTTACAATTCCTTCAGGTATGAAAACCTCATGGAACTTAACTCATCCTGATGGTGGTACCCTGAAATATCAACACTTCGATACTGACCAACATGGCGATAGTCATGGATATATGACACTATTCGCTCCGAAAAGCTGGATAAAAGCCGGTAAACCAATGAGTGTAAAAATCGTTGGGGAGGCTGCAGGTGAAAATACCTGGATTATTGTGTTCAAAGCCAACGATATCATTTCCTTTCTTGAAAAATCAATTGAAATTCAGCTGTGGTTGGATGTTAAAATATCCAAAACAAATGATATTTATGAAGTGTTTGTGAAAGCACCGGCACATTTGGCCGGAAAAGAACTTCTTTACCAGTCTGGTGAGCAGAACGGAAATGTTTTGTTGAAGAAAGATGAAGATTTTTCAACTGCTGATTTTAATCTAACCGGAAATATAAAAAATCAAGAATTTGTTATCAGTGATGACAACGGTGAATTGTTATATTTTACCGGTCTTCAAAAAGATACAGTTTTGCGGAAGCTCTTATCTAAAGCTATTTTGGTAAGCAAGATGATCATTAATAATGATGTAATTCATGCCACGGGACGAAGAATATATAAACCCAAAACAGTTCAAAGTTTAATAACTTTAAATAACTCAAAACTCAATAATGGAAAAATTTTCCTGATGAATTCGAGTCACCAGGATATTGCCTGGATGGATAGCCCTGAAAAATGTGTACTTGAGAGAGACACCATGCTTATTACTCCCCTGATTGCTCAAGCAAAAGTAAATCCTGATTACAGGTTTGATATTGAAGATGCCCTGATGATTAAAGAATACATTGAAAGGCATCCCGGCCAGAAAGCGACAATAAAGCAATTATTTGATGATGGGAAGATCTCATGTGGATCAAGTTACACCCAGCCGTACGAAGAAATGTATTCGGGTGAGGCTCTTATCAGACAGTTTTATTTTGGAAGAAAATGGCTGAAGGATGAGTTTAACTACGATGCAACCACTTACTGGAATGTTGATGTGCCCGGAAGAACACTTCAAATGCCTCAAATATTGAAAAAGTCAGGATCGCCATTTATGATGATAAGCAGGCATGAAAAAGGGATATTCAACTGGTTCAGTCCTGATGGGTCATTCGTTACCACCTATTCTCCAGGCCATTATTCTGAGGCATATACTCCTCTCCACAAGAATTTTTTCGAAGCGGCAGAATATCTCGCAACTAATTCGATGGTTTGGGAAGATTATTATTCTGAGGCCTCCAACAAGAATGTAGTTCCTGTTTTATCCGATTGGGATATGAGCCCGGCAAACGATTACGGTCACATAATTTATCAATGGGAAAGTATTTCGGAGTTGACGAATGAAGATGGTATGAAAATGAAAATCAATCTGCCAAAATTTCAAATTTCAACAGCACCTGAATTCCTAAAAGCCTTTGTTTCATCTGCAGGATCGCTTCCTTCAATTCATGGTGAACGGCCGGCTTTGTGGCTTTACATTCACGGCCCAGGACATCAAAAGGCATTGAAAGCAAGTCGGGAGGGTGATATTTTGCTAACTATGGCCGAAAAATTTGCTACTATAGATGCACTTACAGATAATTCTTTTATGAATTATCCTGAAAAACGTTTGCAAAAAGCCTGGGAAGCTAAAATTTATCCCGATCATGGCTGGGGAGGGAAAGATGGCCAGATTACAGATGATCTGTTTAGGAGAAAATTTGAATTTGCCCGAAATGAGGCAAAACAGGTCCTTGAAAATGCAAGCCGGTCAATTTCTTCAAAAATTAAAACCAACTTAAAAATGGGTATGCCGATAGTTGTTTTTAACAGCTTGAACTGGACCAGAACAGATGTAGTAGATTTTATACTAAACTTTGATGAGGGAAATGCCAGATCATTTACTATTAATGATGCCGAAGGAAATAGTGTCCCGTTTCAATATAAAATTGAAAAAAAATATCCTGATGGAAGTATTCAAACAGCTAAAATATTTTTTACTGCTGAAAATGTACCATCTGTCGGCTATAAGACTTTTTATGTAAAGGCATCAGAAGCTGCTGATATTTTCTGGTCAAATCTATCAATGGAAAATGATTTTTACAGAATTGAGTTTTCTGAGGGTGGCTTAAAAAGTATTTTTGATAAAACCATTCGGAAAGAACTTGTTGATGCGTCGAAATTTGCAGCCGGAGAGGTGTTTACTATGCAGTCAAAAGGAAATGGGGCAGGTGAATTTGCTGCTATTCAACAACCAACAATGGAGGGATTTGATAAAACAGGGAATCATCAGGGAGAATGGATGATCATTGAATCAGGATCAATATTCAGTTCATGGGCAAAACACAGTCAATTGCCTCATGTAGAAGTTAAACAAACAATCAAACTTTATCATAAAATAAAAAAAATTGATTTTGAAATAGATATTCTAAACTGGGAAGGTGTATTATACCGTGAATTTCGAATGGCATTACCGTTAAAAATCAATAATGGAAAAGTTGCTTATGAAGTCCCTTTCGGAATAGTTGAAGTTGGAAAAGATGAAATAGAAGGTGCTGCCGGAGAAAGGTATAATGTGCCTGCAAAAGATATCCATCCGCGGGGAGTTGAAAACTGGATTGATGCATCGGATGATAGATATGGAGTAACATTGAGCTCTTCGGTTGCCGTTGCTGACTACCTCGACCCAACTGATAATCTAAACTCCAATATAATTCTTCAACCGGTATTGTTTGCTTCACGCCGCAGTTGTCATGGTGAAGGGAATGAATATCTGCAGACCGGCAACCATTATTTTAAGTTTTCAATGAGTTCACATAATCCCGGGTGGATTAATGGTTATAAATTTGGCCGGCAAGCAAATGAAGCAATGTTTGTTGTTGTAAATCCAAAGCCTTTTGCCACAGCAAACTTACCACAGGAAAAAAGCTTTTTTTCTTTTAATAATCCTAAAGGTGATTCTGAGGATGTAATTATATCAACAATAAAAAAAGCAGATGATGATAATTCGGTAATTGTGAGAATATATGATATAAAAGGTGAAAACAGAAATGTTGTACTGAAAAGTGCCAATGACTTTAAAAGTGCTATTATTACAAATCTTATTGAAGAAGAAATTAAAGAAATCCCTGCAGAAAAAAACAAGGTTAAAGTTGAACTCGGGCATCATTCTATAGAAACGATAAAGTTGAAAAGATAATAAACATTAACCTTACCCTTTAAGAATGGAAATCAGAGAAGATGACATAATAAGTTGGTGGAGGGCTAAAGCCCAAGGGTTTCGAGGACTTTATATCCCCGGCATAAATGCCGGGGTTAGTGAAAAAAGTAACTTTGAACAATATGTGTGGAACTATAATGAGTGAGGATAGGAAATCAATAACCTTGATAGATCAGGCGGGGACTCTGATGAGTGAGAATGATAATTCACTAACCCCATCTTTTAAGGTGGAGACTTTGATGAACAGCGATAACAAATCACTAACTACACCTTTCAAGGTGGGAACTTTGATGAACGGCGATAACAAATCACTAACCCCACCTTTCAAGGTGGGGTGATAAAGAGCCAACAATAACACGGGCTTTAGCCCTTCAAATAATAACACTATGGCATACGTAAGAATCTGGGTACACTGTGTATGGGGTACAAAAAGAAGAATCCCTTTCCTCTCAAAGGATAATAAATGGAATATTATTGAGCATATTAAAGAAAATTCCAAATTGAAGAATATCTATATTGATCATATTAATGGTCATAAGAATCATATTCATTGTTTGGTTTCACTTAATGCTGACCAAAGTATTTCAAAGGTGATGCAATTAATAAAAGGGGAATCATCTTTCTGGATTAATAAGAATAAAGTTGCTTACGATAAATTTGAATGGGCTGATGAATATTATGCAGTTTCAGTAAGTGAATCGCAAGTTGCAAAAGTAAGGAAATATATAAAAAATCAGGAAGAACATCATAAGCATAAAACCTGGGAACAAGAATGTGAAGAGTTTATGGAAAAGTATGGCTTTGTTAAGGTTAAGGGCTGAAGCCAAGGAGTATTTGTGACTTTGTTCCCCTGGTATAAATGCCGGGGATAGTAAAAAAAGTAATATCGAACAATATGTGTGGAACTATGA
The DNA here is from genome assembly GCA_964462015.1 of uncultured Bacteroidales bacterium. Taxonomy (GTDB): domain Bacteria; phylum Bacteroidota; class Bacteroidia; order Bacteroidales; family JAEINX01; genus JAEINX01. Next base: position 66,104 of record CAYWXI010000006.1, read on the forward strand.
TGAGTGAGGATAGGAAATCAATAACCATGGGAGATCAGGCGGGGACTCTGATGAGTGAGAATGATGATTTACTAACTCCATCTTTTAAACTGGGAACTTTGATGAACGGCGATAACAAATCACTAACTCCACCTTTCAAGGTGGGGTTATAAGAAGACCACAATAACACGGGCTTTAGCCCAACAAATTATATTAATATGAAAAGACGACAAGCAATAAAAAAACTGGGTTGTGCCGGCCTAAGCCCATTGCTTCTGAATGCCGGATTTGCAAATCCATCTGAAAAGGTTTTTGAATTACTTTTGGGTGATGATAATTCCAAACACATTGAATTCGACATACCTTTAACATGTATCATTGTTGGTGCCGGCAACAGGGGATGGGGCTATTCTCAATATTCGGTTAATTATCCTGAACAAATGAAAGTTATTGGGATAGCAGAACCTGTTAAAATCAGGCGGGAAAAGTTTAAAAAAGCCTTTAACCTGGATGACAATAATATTTTCAATACTTGGGAGCATGTTTTTGAAAGGCCAAAATTTGCTGACTTTGTAATTGTTTCCACTATTGATAAACATCATTATGGTGCTGCAAAGAAGGCACTTGAAATGGGCTATGATGTCCTTCTTGAAAAAGCCATTGCGCAATCCTGGGATGAATGCGAGGATATTCTTATACATGCAAAAAAATATAATAAAATAGTTGGCATTTGTCATGTTTTGCGTTATTCGCCTTATTTCATAAAAATGCAAAATGTGATACAAACCGGAGAAATAGGTGATGTGGTGAGTGTCCAACATTTGGAACCCATTGGAAATATTCATTTTTCTCATTCCTTTGTCAGAGGTAATTGGCGGAATGAAAATCAATCCACACCAATCCTGTTATCCAAATCTTGTCATGATCTGGATATCATTTACTGGTTGCTTGGAGAAAAATGTAGGCAGGTAACGTCATTTGGAGGATTGAATTATTTTAAACAGCAAAATGCACCAAAGGGAAACACATTAAGATGTTCGGAAGGATGCAGGATTGAAAAGGCCTGTCCTTATTCTGCTATACGTATTTATTATAAAGAACGGATTTGGGGAGTGAGTTATCTTATCGACTTGCAACCCTGGGAAGCAGATAAAGTGTTGAAAGCAATAGAAGAAGGACCTTATGGTCGTTGTGTGTTTTATTGTGACAACGATGTACCGGATCATCAGGTAGTTAATATGATTTTTGGAGATGATATTAGCGTTGCATTTTCAATGGAAGGACACACCGGTTATGGTAGGCGCAGAACACGTATTATGGGCACTAAAGGTGATATTGTGGGAGATGAAATGACACTTTCTGTTTCCAATTTTTCAAAAAGAAATGCTATTACTTACAAAGCAAAAGAGTTGTCTCAGGATTTTGAAGGTGGTGGACATGGTGGTGGTGACTACAGGCTCGTGAGGGACTTCCTTCAGGCAGTTTATCAAAATGATCCATCTTTGTTAACTTCCACAATTGAAGATTCAATGGAAAGTCATTACATCGGTTTTAAAGCGGAAGAAAGCCGGAATAATGGTGGAAAAGTAATAGAATTATAATACAAAAAGTATGTTAGAATTATGGGATAAGACATCCCTCGTAAAAAATCGGGGCAGGCTATGATTGATTTTAAACACATTGAGAATGATTATTTAATGAAATTTGAAATTAGAAATTGGAAATTAGGAAGAAGTCTCAATTTCCAATTTCTAATTTCTGCATTTTTTTCTATAATGTAATCAACTAAAAATGTATTAACTACAAAAATTTAAACATATGAAAAAATGCATATTTATTTTAGTATTTATTATTGCAACCAATATTAACGTTTTTAGTCAAACAAAAAAAATACTTTTCCTTGGGAATAGTTATACGGCTGCAAATAATTTACCCCAAAAGGTTTCTATGTTGGCCTCCTCTCTGGGTGATTCTGTTTATTTCGATAGCAATACACCCGGAGGATACAGACTGGTGAATCATGCAACAAATCCAACAACACTTTCATTAATTGGTAAAGGTGAATGGAATTATGTTGTAATTCAGGCACAAAGTCAGGAGCCATCATGGCCTCCCGGACAGGTTGCCTCACAGGTTTTGCCTTATGCTGTTATATTGAATGATTCAATTAAATCAGCCAATCCCTGTACCGAAACTGTATTCTTTATGACCTGGGGAAGAAAATATGGCGATCAGCAAAATTGTGCATCCTGGCCACCTGTGTGTACTTTCCTCGGTATGCAGGAAAGATTGATGGCCGGATATATGACTATGGCCGAACAAAATGCTTCAACTGTTGCTCCCGTTGGTTTGTCATGGAAACATGCAATGGATAACGACCCTGACAGCCTTATTAACTTATACTCTGGAGATTTTAGTCATCCATCACTTTCAGGAACATATCTGACAGCATGTGTTATGTATGCTGCAATGTTTCAAAAGTCACCTGTAGGTGCTGAGTTTTTTACAGGATTAACCGAAAACGATGCATTGTTTTTGCAGCAGATAGCTGAAGAAGTTGTGTTAGGTGAGGATTATAATTTTACTTTTTTTGATGAATATACCGGCATTAATTATGACCTTGGATGGCAAAGTTGGTTCGATTTCGGTAACATAGCGTTTGCAGATTTTTCATTTTCAGGTATTGATGCAACTATTAGTTTTTATGATAATTCTTTAAACGCAGAAACTTACTTATGGGATTTTGGGGATGGTTTCACTTCTTCACTACAGAATCCTTCACATACTTATACCACCAGTGATATTTTTATTGTAAAACAATTAATTACTAATCCTTGTTTTACTGATGTAGCTTTTGATACAATAAATGTTGATCTTAGTTCTATAAACGAGATCACATACAAAGACATCGTATCAATAAGTCCCAATCCGGGAAATGGTGTTTTTGAAATCACTATTAATGTAAATGGAAAACCCAAATTGATTAACTATGAAATTTATGATTCCCATAGTAGTTTTATTACAAAAGGGATGGTTTCATACAATGATAGCTTGTATAATAAACAAATTGATTTGTCAAGTTATACTAAAGGTTTATACTATTTGCGTATTTACATTGATAATGAGATAATAAACAAAGTTATTATTATTCAATAATTCAATTTTTTAAATCACTATACATGAAAAGATCGACCTTCTTGTTAGAAAATTGAATAGGTTTATTTTAGCAGGATAAACGCAACATAATGTAACTCATTAATTAAGGTAATATAGATTATGCCAAGCCATCAGAATCCAGAAACAAATTAGAAATAAAATATGAACGGATATCTAAGAATAAAAGCCGCCCTTAATGGCGAAAAAACCGACACTACTCCAATAATGCTTCATAACTTCATGATGGCAGCAGAAGAATTCGGTGTTACATTGGAACAATTCAGAAACGATCCTAAAGTTATTTCCAATGCATTTATAGCATCAGTTGAAAAATATAAATTTGATGGAATACTTGTGGATATTGATACGGTTACTCTTGCAGGAGCTGTTGGCGTTCCGGTTGATTTTCCGGTCGATGAGCCTGCCCGTACACATCAGGGAAACCTTGAAAGTGTTGAGGATGTAAGATCGTTAAAAGCTGTTAATCTTGAAAATTACAAATATATACAGGTTTGGTTGGAAGCGGTTCGTTTATTAAAAGAATATTTTAAAGATGAAATTTTTATAAGGGGCAATTGCGATCAGGCCCCCTTTACACTGGCCAGCATGATGCGAGGTGCACAAAACTGGATGCTCGACCTGATGATGTGTGAAGAAAGTTTGATTTTTGAATTACTTGATTATTGTACTGAAGTTACAGGACAATTTATTAGGTTGATGGCACAAACATCCTGTGATATGGTGTCCAATGGCGATAGCCCGGCAGGCCCCGAAATGATTTCACCCGATATGTATGAAAAGTTTGCCCTGCCTTATGAAAAGAAAATTGTTGAGATTGCTCATGCTGCCGGATTGCCTTATGCTTTACACATTTGCGGCAACACGGAAACAATTCTTGATAAAATGCTACAAACCGGCGCCGACGCTTTTGAACTTGATTATAAAACCGATGTGAGAAAAGTATTTAATACTTTCCATGATAAAGCAACCTTAATAGGAAATATTGACCCAAGCGGAGTTTTAGCTTTGGGTAATACTGATGATGTTCGTAAAAAAACACTGGAATTATTGAATATTTACAAAGGCTCCAACCGCTTTATTTTGAATGCCGGTTGTGCTTTACCGTCAAATACACCGCCAGAAAATCTGGAAGTTATGATTAAAACGGCAAGGGAAATTTATTGACTTCCGTCTCCCGTCTCCGGTCTCCCATCTCCGGTCTCCCGACTTTAATCCAAATTCTCATAAATCGCATCCAGCAACTGCGAATTGTAATCATCGGTATATTCCCAGAACATAACACCACCCAGGCCTTTTTCCTTCAGATAGTCAATTTTTAATTTTATGGATTGGGGATCTTCATAGGAGATAAATATTAATGAATCGGGATTCCAAAGATAAGGGGCAGCAGCAGATTCATCCCAATACCTTGTAAAACCGTTTTTGTTAATATACTGCTCAGCAAGAACTCTGTAATATTCAATCATTCCAACTGTTTCGGCAGACTGGAACAAACCATTGTTGCTGTTGTTTACTCCCTTCCATAAACGTCCGTAAAATGCAAGCCCAAGGTTTATCTTTTCGGCAGGAACACCTGTGTCAATATGGCCCTGCACGGAAGTTACGGCACTTTTTACTTCCTCGCCTTTTGCTTTAACGGCAGGGTCACCATCGGCCGGAAAAAGATTGGCATGATGACCTGTAGTAGAATGAAGGCCATTATAAGCATCGTAAGTCATAATATTTATAAAGTCGAGATATTTTTGGGCATCACCCAAATTGGTGTTGTCAATATATGCCTGATCTCCACCTGTAGCAATTGTAAGCAAATATTTATCGTTATAAGGCTTACCATCAATCTTACTTTGCCTGTCAAGATGTCCCTTAACTTCCTTTAATAGCAAAGTGAAATTCTCAATATCTTCCGGTCTGTGTGGATTGCCCGCACCCGTCTGGTTAGGATATTCCCAGTCCAGGTCGATTCCGTCAAGTTTATATTTCTTTAAAAAATCAACAGCACTTTTTGCAAATATTTTTCTTGAGGAGTCGGTTAGTGCTACGTCGGAAAAATGCGTTGACCATGTCCAGCCACCTACTGAAACCAAAATCTTTAATTCAGGATTTATTTTTTTCAAATCATGAAGGGATTTTATGTCGTCTTCTTTCAAATCGGCCTCATTGGCGGCAGTTTTGCCACCAAAACGCACTTCTCCATCAATGATATTTGCAAAAGCATAATTGATATGAGTTAGTTTTTTAGCCTGTATTTTCGAGAAATCAAAATCCCTGAATCCGGCAACATAGCCAACTGTTTTAAGTTTTTTTCCAGAAACTTTCGGTTTTTTTTCAGTAACCTTTGATTTTTTTTCAATGGTATTCTGATCGGAAGGTTGAGGGTTATTACATTGCCATGTAAGGCTGCTTAGAATTATAAAAAATAGGATGAGTTTTGTTTTCATTGGTAAATTATTGATTAATATTTTTGGTAAAATTAAAGATTATTATAAATAATTCAATTAATCATATTTTATTTAAAATCTTTATTAAAATTCTTTTCCTATTTTTACAACATTTTATAGACTAATGTTACACATGAAAAATCCATAATTGATGTTAAACACACAAGAGAATGATTATAAAATAAACCTATCTCTCACAGATAAATTATCAGCGAAAATCAGCGTAATCTGCGGGAAATAAATTTTTAATATATGAAGTTACAATTTATCGATCTTGCTATAATTATTGCATATTTAGTCCTAACTATTCTTATTGGTTTCTGGATTTCAAAAAAAGCCAAAAAAAACCTTGATTCATATTTTCTTGGAGGGAAAAGCCTGCCATGGTATATGCTTGGTTTATCGAATGCTTCCGGACAATTCGATATTTCCGGTACCATGATGATGGTTGCATGGTTGTTTGTTTATGGAGTAAAAAGTGCATGGATACCATGGTTGTGGCCGGTCTGGAACCAGGTGTTCCTGATGATATTTCTCGCTGTTTGGCTGCGACGTTCAAATGTACTCACAGGTGCAGAATGGCTCAAAACCCGCTTCGGAGAAGGTGAGGGGTCAGTTTTGTCACACATCAGTGTAGTAATTTTTGCCGTTGTGGCTGTGATCGGTTTCATTGCTTATGCTTTTGAAGGAATCGGAAAATTTGCTACCACATTCTTACCCTGGGATTTGTCGGCAAATATTGCCGGTATCCTAATAACTTCCGAAAGAATGTATGCTCTCCTGATCATGGGTATTACTACAATTTACGTAATTAAAGGTGGAATGTATAGTGTTGTAATGACTGAAGTGCTTCAATTCATTATAATGACCGTTTCTTGCATCGCAATTGGCATTATTGCCATGAACCTTGTTTCGGGAGAACAAATTGCAGCAGCGATACCGGAGGGTTGGAAAAACCTTTTATTTAGCTGGAAACTCGATCTTGACTGGGGAAATCTTATCCCGCAGGTTAATGAGAAAATTAAAAGTGATGGTTATGAATTGTTTGGAGCTTTTATGATGATGGCAATTTTTAGGGGTATCTTCGTAAGTATTGCCGGCCCTGTACCCGGTTACGATATGCAAAGAGTGCTGGCTGCCCGTTCACCAAAAGAGGCAGCTCTGATGAGTGGTTCGGTATCTCTGGCTTTATATTTTCCGCGTTATTTGATGATCACCGGTTTGGCAGTTCTGGGTCTTGTTTATTATAATGCAGGTGGCCTGATGACCTCCGGCGGCATTGATTTTGAAAAGATACTTCCATTTACTTTAAGTAATTATATACCCGCCGGCTTACTTGGGCTGGTGATGGCAGGACTAATAGCTGCTTTTATGTCAACTTTTGCTGCTAATGTAAATGCAGGCCCGGCCTACATCGTTAATGATATTTACAAGCGTTTTATCCGCCCTGATGCTTCAAATAAACAGTTGTTGAGGATGAGCTATTTGGCCAGTTTTGGAGTTGTTGTGGTTGGAATCATAACAGGATTTTTTATCAGTAGTATTAATAATATTTTTCTGTGGATTACAGGTGCTTTGTTTGGGGGTTATGCAGTTTCAAATATGTTGAAATGGGTTTGGTGGCGTTTTAATGGCTATGGTTTTTTCTGGGGTATGCTATCCGGCCTTCTCGCGGCTTTAATTATTCCGAAAGCATTGCCCAATGCCGGTTTTCTTTTATCTTTTCCGATAATATTCGGGATTTCTGCTATGGGTTCACTTTTGGGTTGTTTATTAACAAAACCTGATAAGGAAAAGGTTTTAATAGAGTTTTATAAAAATGTCCGGCCATGGGGATTTTGGAGGCCTGTGTATTTGAAAATAAAAGAAACGGATCCTGATTTTAAAAGAAATACTAATTTCAGCAGGGATATGTTTAACAGCCTGATCGGGATTATTTGGCAAATGTCATTGACTGTTATGCCGATATTCCTTGTTATTAGAGAAAATTTTAATATGTGGATTGCATTTGGGACATTTATTATAACAAGTTTAATTTTGAAATTTAATTGGTTTGATAAGTTGGAGGATTGAAACAGGATGCAGGATGCAAGATACTGGATGATGGCAAAGAAAATTTAAAATACAGAAGCATGATTATAAAGGAACAAAAAGTAGCCTCGTCCTTTAGGTCGGGGTTAAATAGAATGGCGAAAATAGTTTTGGCGGGGTTTTCGATGGCGCAGCCGAAAACCATGACAAAACGGAAATCTTTGGTAGTTAGTCAGAAACAAAATTATAAACACACAGGAGAATGATTAAAAAACAGCCGTAAATACGCTAATATTTATTCGCGTATTCGCGGCCAATAAAACACTAAGCATAAATTGAATACCAAATTTTAACAGATGAAAAAATTAAAATAAAAATGACAAGAAACGATTTCAACAAAAAACTAAACGAATTATTTAATAATCATTTTGAATTTGTAAATAGAAAAAACGAAGCCCTGGAATCAGATAATGGAATTTATAAACGTTATAAATATCCGATATTAACCAGAAAACATGCTCCTGTATTTTGGCGCTATGATTTAAATTTTGAAAGCAATCCTATGCTTTTGCAGCGTTTAGGAGTTAATACAACTTTTAATGCCGGAGCTATTGAATTAAACGGAAAGTTTTATGTCATTGCCCGTGTAGAGAGTTTTGATGTAAAATCGTTCTTTGCTGTTGCCGAGAGTCCTGATGGAATCAATAATTTCAGGTTTTGGGATCACCCCATTGTAATGCCTGTTACCGATAATCCCGAAATGAATGTGTACGACATCAGACTGGTGAAACATGAAGATGGCTGGATTTACGGTACTTTTTGTGCTGAGCGAAAAGATATATCAAAACCGGAAGATAGTTCTGCTGCTTTAGCTTCTTGTGGTATTGCCCGAACAAAAGACCTGAAAACATGGGATCGCCTTCCTGACTTAAAATCAACCGCACAGCAGCAACGCAATTGTGTTCTGCACCCCGAATTTGTTAATGGTAAATATGCTTTTTATACCCGCCCCCAAAAAGGATTTATCGATACCGGCGATAGCGGTATTGCATGGGGTTTGCTTGATGACATTGAAAATCCTGTCATAAAAGAGGACGAAATTATCATCGACCCCCGACAGTATCACACTTATAAAGAAGTAAAAAACGGCCAGGGCCCTGCACCACTCAAGACCGAATATGGTTGGCTTCATCTGGCACATGGTGTGCGTTACACTGCTGCCGGATTACGTTATGTTCTTTATATGTTTATGACAAGCCTGGATAATCCAACCAAAGTAATCCACAGGCCGGCTGGACATTTTCTTGAACCTCTTGGCGAAGAAAGGGTAGGGGATGTATCGAATGTTGTGTTTAGTAATGGTTGGATTTTGAAAGATAATGCAGAAGTCTTGATCTATTATGCATCATCCGATACAAGGATGCATGTTGCAGTTTCGACTTTAGATAAATTAACCGATTATGTTATGAATACACCTGAGGATGCCGGACACACTCATTCTTGTGCCGCACAACGAGATGAAATGATTACTAAAAACCTGAAAATTATTAAAGAACAATATCCTGAGCTGAAAGATTTGATTTAATAGAAAGTAACTTTTTAAAGTTATTTTAGGAGTATAAAAATTGCAGAATTTGACAAAGGATGATTTAAAATTAGCGTATTTAGATTATTATAATTAATTTATATTTGCACAATTAGAACTCATTAAATTGATATAATTACTATGACTAGTGCAGAAAGAATAAAAGCATCTTTGAATTTTAGAGAACCCGATAGGATTCCTGTTGATTTTTCGGGGCATAGGTCTTCAGGGATTTCAGCAATGGCATACAGTGATTTACGAAAGTACCTTGGCTTTGAACCTAAACCAATAAGAGTTTATGATATGGTACAACAGTTGGCAATTGTTGACTATGATGTGCTTGATTTATTTGGTGTTGATACCATTGAGTTGGGCCGTGGCTTTTTGTTGGATGATAAAGATTGGAAACCATGGATTTTGCCTGACGGAACAGCTTGTGAAATTCCTTTTTATTTGAATGTTAAAAAGAAAAATGATGATTGGTATGTTTACAATAATAGCGGTCTGGAATTAGGTGTTCAGAAAAAGGGCTGCTTGTATTTCGAACAAACATACTTCCCACTTTCTGAAAGAGATTTTAGTAAAGATAAATTTACTGATCTTGATGATCAATTAAATAATCAGATATGGTCAGCAGTGCCTCATCCAGGTGCTCATTTGCCTTTAACAGATGAGAACCTGAATATTATGGCTAAAAAAGCCAAAATTTTTAGAGATTCTACCGACCGGGCAATAATAGGAATATTTGGAGGTAATATGTTTGAGATACCTCAAATGTTGTTCCGAATGGATAACTACATGTTGTACATGGCTATGTATCCTGAGCAAACCTTGAGTTTTTCTGAAAAACTTTATCAAATACACCTGACTAATCTGGAAAAGTGGTTATCGGCGGTAGGGCCATATATTGATATTGTTCTGTTTGGTGATGACTTAGGCGGACAAAACGGTCCTCTTCTTTCACCCGAAATGTATCAAACCTATTATAAACCATTTCATAAAAAACTATGGTCGCGTGCAAAGGAATTGGCTGATGTCAAAGTGCAGCTTCATTGTTGTGGCAGTGTCAAAATTCTCCTTCCCGACCTGATCGATGCAGGCCTGGATGCAATCAATCCGGTTCAAATTTCCTGTGATAATATGGATTCTAAGGTATTGAAAAAGGAGTTTGGAGATAAACTTACATTTTGGGGTGGGGGCTGCGATACTCAATTTGTTTTGCCAAATGCCAAACCGGAAGATGTTAAAAAGCATGTCGTGCAGCAAATTGAAATATTAAAAACGGGTGGAGGCTTTGTATTCCAACAAGTGCATAATATTCTGGCTAACGTCCCCCCGGAAAATATTGTTGCAATGTTTGAAGCAGTAAATGAATGTAATTAATTATATTTTGTAGAACCTTTATTAATAAAAAATATGAATGATATTCTTGAACAAATCGGACACTGTGTTGAATATGGAAAAATCAACAAGTCCTCTCCGTTCCCACCGGATATGAAAGAAAAAGATGGAGCAGATGAATTGGCTAAACAGGCCATTGAAAATGGGATAAGCCCGGATGATGTCCTTCAGAAGGCGTTGGTTCCTGCTATGGAAAGAGTTGGGAAAAAATTTTCGGAAAATAAAATATTTGTACCGCAAATGCTTATGTCTGCTAAAGCTATGAGTATGGCAATGGAACACTTAAAACCCTTTTTTCAATCCGGTGAAGTAAAAAGAAAGGGGACTGTTATAATCGGAACCGTTACCGGTGATCTTCACGATATTGGAAAAAACCTCGTTGCTATGATGATAGAAGGTGGTGGATGGGAAGTTGTTGATTTGGGTGTTGATGTAAAAGCCGAAAAATTCATTGAAACACTGAAAGAGAATCCCGGTTCAACTATTGGTATGTCGGCTCTCTTAACTACAACCATGGCTAATATGGAATCAACCACAAAGCTGATAAAAGAAGAATTTCCGGAAACAAAAGTGATCATTGGAGGTGCTCCGGTTACAGAGAATTTCAAAAATCAGATAGGTGCTGATTTTTATTCACCAGAGCCCCAAAGTGCTGTTGAATATCTTAATAGAATGGTTTCTTAAATATTTCCGGAAATATATTTGATTATGGAAAAAATAACTTCTAAAACTAAATCAAAGCAAATACTTGTCTCCGACGGTGCCTGGGGTACATTCCTTCATGCAAAAGGCCTCAAAGGTGGTGAATGCCCCGAATTATGGAATGTCGAACGCCCGAATGATGTTTTTGAAATAGCTAAAAGTTATATTGATGCAGGAGCTGATATGATTGAGACCAACAGCTTTGGGGGAAGTCGTTTTAAGCTTAAGGCGTATGGCCTCGACGACCGTGTTTATGAGTTGAATTTTGCTGCTGCTGAAATTTCAAGAAGGGCTGCTGGCGTTAATAATCACGTATTAGGTTCAATTGGCCCATCAGGAAAAATATTAATGATGGGTGAAGTTACAGAAGACGAATTGTATGCTGCTTACAAAGAGCAGGCCGTAGCTTTAGCTGATGGCAGTGTCGATGCTATTATTGTTGAGACTTTTACTGATATACAGGAAGCAGTTATCGCAGTTAAAGCAATAAAAGAAAACACAAATCGTGAAGCTATTTGTACAATGACTTTTGACAAAACTCCAGATGGGCAATATTTTACAATGATGGGTGTGAGTCCTGCTGCCATGGCTCAAGCATTGATGGAAGCCGGGACCGATATTATCGGTGCCAATTGCGGAAACGGTATGGAAAACATGTTTGGAATTGTTAAAGAAATCAGGTGTGTAAATCCTGATATTCCAGTGTTGATACATGCCAATGCAGGTATGCCGGTCTACAAGGATGGTAAAACTATTTTCCCCGAAACACCGGAAGAAACAGCCGCTTATGTTTCTGAGCTTATAAAAGCAGGAGCAAATATAATTGGCGGATGTTGTGGTACAACACCGGAACATATTAAAAATATTAAAGAAAAGGTGCAATGTAATAATGAATAACATTACCGACCCGATTTCAATACAATCATATACACTCGACGAGCTTATACCTGACAGGAATGAAGTTTTAACTTCAATGGGGATTGAAAAAGGTATTGCTATTCCTGATGATGTTCAGTTTCTTTGCAAAGAAGCTATGAAATTATTTAAAGAACTATCCCGGCCCAAGGGGATGATAAAATTCATTAAGGAAAAAGACTTCCTTGAAATTCTGGAGGGCGAAGGATACAATGAACCCGGTTTTCCTCTTCAGGTAATTGTTAAAAAAGCCAATCGGATGGCACTTTTTGCATTTACTTTAGGAGAACCGTTAAGTCAAAAAATTCAAAAACTCATCCGGGAAAAGGATTATCCGTTGGGTTATATGCTGGATATAATTGCATCACGTAGCGTAGAACAGGCAACTATAATCCAGGAAAAACGATTTATTGAAAATATCGGGCTTGCTGCGAATCAAAAAGCATTATTATATAGTCCCGGATATTGTGGTTGGCATATTACTGCCCAGAAAAAAATATTTAGATTCCTCGAGCCTGAAAAAATTAGTATTAGCCTGAACGAAAGTAGCCTGATGATACCTATAAAATCAGTATCCGGAGTTTTGATTTCCGGAATGTCTGAAATTCACAACTTTAAAAATAATTTTGATTTTTGCAGGGATTGTACTACTTTTACATGCAGGGAAAGGATAAGACAGTAAAATTGAATTGATATGGAACCTGAATTTTCAAAAGTTGAAAAAGTTTTTTTTGAATTGCAGTCTAATTCTAAGATTACGACAAAAATTCCTTATCTAACTGTAAATAATTTCCCTCAATTGGGATTGTTGACTTCTCTAAGATTCCTGGAATGGATTGACAAAAATCCTGAAGGTGTTATAAGCCTTCCAACAGGAAAAACTCCTGAACATTTTATTAAGTGGACCAGGCATATTCTGGATAACTGGAACTCAAACAAAGTTGAAATCCTCAGAGGTAAATATGGGCTTGATATTCATAAAAGACCAAATCTGAAAGGCCTTCAGTTTGTTCAGATTGATGAGTTTTATCCCATTAGCTCAAAACAATACAATAGTTTTTATCATTATGTTCGGGAGTTTTATATCAGAGGATTTGGATTGGATGAAAGCAAATCCCTGCTCATTAATTCAGATGAAATCCCCTTGTATAAAGGCATGCATTTTTCAGAAGTTTTTCCTGAACTAAAAATCGACCTGGATCTAAGGTATAAAGATTGCCAGTCGAGAAACGAGTATATTCAGCAGCAATCAATTTATCTGATTGATCAATGGTGTAGTGAGTATGAGCAAAAAATTCAGGAGAAAGGCGGAATAGGTTTTTTCCTTGGGGGGATTGGCCCTGACGGACATATTGCTTTTAATGTTCGGGGTTCCGATCACAATTCAACAACACGGTTAACCGCCACAAACTTTGAAACCCAAGCCGTATCTGCCGGGGACCTGGGTGGAATTGAGATATCGAGGAACCGATTGGTAATTACCATTGGCCTTAAAACTATTGTTCAGAATCCGGAAGCTGTCGCGATAATTATTGCTGCAGGTGAAGCCAAAGCTGGTGTTATAAAAAATGCACTTGAAAATCTACCTTCGAACTTATTTCCGGCAACCGTACTGCAAAAACTTAAAAACAGCAGGTTTTATATCACCAAAGGGGCAGGAGTAATGTTGCAGGATTGTATTGAAGAATATTATTGTTCAGGGTCTTGGACAAATGAAAAAACCGAAAGAGTTATAATTGATTTGTGCAGTAAACTGGATAAGTTTGGGAAAGATATAACCATTGAAGATCTTAAGAATGATAAATTCGCCCGCTTGATACCTGGATTGAGTAATAACACTGTAAAAGAAGTTGTTAAAGGTATTAGCAAGAAAATAAACCACGGATTAAGTAAAAAGAAACAGCAGCGGTTTCTCCATACTGGACCTCACCATGATGATATTATGCTGGGTTTGCTTCCGGAGATCAGCCAGGAGCTTAGACAAGTCAGCAATAGTTTTAATTTCGTTGTATTGACTTCAGGATTTACGGCAGTAACAAATACTTTCGTTATTAATATCTTGCTGGAAGTGAAAAATCTGCTTAATGAGGATAAGATCGAAATGATGCATTACTCTAATTTCTTTGAAAACGGGTATAAATACAAATGGGACAAGGATGTCTATCATTATCTGAACAAAGTTGCATCGGGAGAACCGCATGAAAGAGTCCGGGCAGTTTGCCACAGGATTGTCCGGGTTTTAACTGAAATATATAATATCAAGTCGGTTAAGGAACTAAAGTTAAAAGTTGAAGAAATCCATCACATTTTGAAGAATTTTTATGATGGTGAAAAAAATCCTCCCGATATCCAAAAGTTCAAAGGTAAAATCAGGGAATTCGAGGAGGAACTGGTTTGGGCACATTATGGTGTACAGGTCAGGAATGTTCATCATTTAAGGCTGGGATTTTATACCGGAGATGTTTTTACGGAACAGCCTGAAAGGCATAGAGATGTTCTACCCATCCTTGAAATGCTACGCAAATTTAAACCCACCGTTATTAGCCTTGCCCTTGATCCGGAAGGGAGTGGACCGGACACACATTACAAAGTGTTACAGGTTTTAGCTGAGGCAATACGACTTTGGAGAAAAGAAGAGCATTTATCAAATCTTAGAATTATGGGTTACAGGAATGTATGGTATCGTTTTCATCCTTCAGAAGCCGATGTGATTGTGCCTGTTTCACTTAATGCATTATCCATTTTTGAAGAATCTTTTAGTAATTGTTACCTGTCTCAGGTTCATGCATCTTTTCCGAGTTATTTGCATGATGGTGAATTCAGTGAGTTAGCACAAAAAATTTGGACGAAACAATATAATTCAATCAGGTTGTTGCTTGGTAAATCGTATTTTTATCAAAGCGATCAACCGAAATTAAGAGCAACTCACGGTTTAATATATTATAAAGATATGGATGTTAACACATTTCTCTTGCAAGCCAGGGAATTGGAACAGTCGATGGAAGGAGAATTTTAATCCTAATATTTTTATTGATATTATCCATCAGCAAGTGTGAATTGAATTGATTTCATCGGTATTAACAAATCCTATTTTACTTCTTAAGAATTTTATACCCAACAGGATTGCGTGTTTCGTTTTTCTTTTCAATCAATTGACGTATAGCTTCAAACACTACAAGGAATTGTTGGTCATATTTGCTTTCCATCTTATCTGATTTTTGTTTCAATTCCTTGTTTTCATCAATTAACTCTCTCATTCGCACAAAAGCACGCATAATTGAAATGTTTACTTTAACAGCTTTCTCGCTGCGCAACACGCCACTGAGCATTGCAACGCCCTGTTCGGTAAAGGCAAAAGGTTTTGCACCTCCAAATTTGCTTTTGGATGGTATCACATTTTGTGATACCATGTTTTCGACTTCAGTCTCTGAAAGTTGAAACATAAAATCTTCAGGAAAACGATTAATGTTTCTTTTTACTTGTTGCTTTAAAACCCTGGTTTCTACTTCATACAAACTGGCTAATTGGAAATCAAGCATTACTTTAACACCTCTTAGGTAATATATTTGAGAGATAATTTCTTTAACATTTATCAAATTATTCATGTTTTCTATTGTTGAGCCTATCACAAATTGTGATAAGCTTGTTTAAATTTCTTTTCCTACTTTAGTAAATGACACTAAACTAATATCAAGCAACAATTATTTGTTGGTTTTTTCATTTTAAGCAATTTGGAATAATACACAAAGATATAAACTCATTGGGTTTTATTCATGTAATATTAAAATTTATTATCGACTTTTGCATCAAAATAAAAACAATGAAAACCCAATTTTTAGAATCAATCAGCAAAAGCATATCAAACAAAACTTTTGTCAAACTCACACTAAGCCGCCCTAAAAATAAGACTGATTTGAAAAATGTTTATTGTAAGTTGTCTTTTATTAAAGAAAAACTACATCTAACATTTGTTTTCAGACATTTAACAAAAGATATTACAAAAAACTTTCTGATTGATGAATCTATGGTTCAGTTGGAGCAACTTCTTGGTGACGTGTTTTTTGAAGGCCATCTTTTCACAACAGTAAAAGATATTTCAATTCAGTTTTTTCGCAACAAAGCGGCTGTAATAAAAGAAAAAAAGCCTTCTTTTTCGGAACAATTGCCTCTCAGCCATGATAGAGAAAAAAATCGAATAATCTCAACTGAAGGCAATGTTTATCTTAAGGATTTATCAGTTTTAACTGCAAATGGTGATGTTCGAAAAGATAAAACAGATAAGTTTAGGCAAATCAATAAATTCGTTGAATTAATATCTCCATTTTTTGAAAAACCTGATAAAACCAGATCCATAAATATTGTTGATATGGGCTCCGGAAAAGGTTATTTAACATTTGCTATGTACGATTATCTCGTCAATAGTATGAAACTAGATATTAACTTAAGAGGAATTGAGCAAAGGGATAATCTGGTTTCTGTATGTAATAAGATTGCTGAAAAATCAAAATTCAGCAATTTGAAATTTGAAATGGGGCAAATAAAAACAGTTCAAATTCAGGAGATTGATGTATTGATTGCTCTTCATGCCTGTGACACTGCAACCGATGATGCTATTTTCCGGGGAATTCAATCCGGAGCTTCAATAATTATTGTTGCTCCCTGTTGTCAAAAACAATTAAGAAATCAAATTAGGCCAACAAATGCTTTGAAATCAATTTTAAAATACGGAATTCTGAAGGAGCGGCAATCCGAATTATTGACTGACGGTTTAAGAGCAATGATTTTAGAAGCATATGGTTATAAAACTAATGTTTTTGAATTTATTCAGACTGAGCATACTCCAAAAAATATTATGATTGTTGGGGTAAAAAAGAAAACGAAAAATACTGATAAAGAAAATATCTTAGATCAGATAAAACAAATAAAAAACCTGTACGATATTGATTATCATTATTTGGAGAGGTTATTAGTATCTAATTTTTGATTTACTCTTTATTTTGACACTGATTTGCGCTAATTTATTTAAATTGTTCAATAACAATGTTGTTGTGATAATTGGAGAAGGGATGGTATCTCTCAAGAAGAATATATAAAAAATCATCGGATTAAACAGATTAAGCAGATAGCTTTTCGCTTTGAGAAAAGAAAAAATCCGATTAATCTGCTAAATCCGATGAAAAAAATATCTGTGTCAATCTGTGTCCGAATTATTCCGGCTTGTCCACATTGGGTGTAAAATAATGTTTCGACTAAAATTGTTTAATGGGTTTCAGGCTTCGGGTTTCCAATTCTTTGTTTTTTTGTTCCTTATACAATCATTGACGATTTTCGACTATAATTGAACTGATTATTTTATAATACTTTCCGCAGCCAGCCATCCCGTTGAAAATGCAATTTGCAGATTATATCCTCCGGTGTCTCCGTCAAGGTCGATTATTTCTCCGGCAAAGTAAAGGTTCTCAATAATTTTCGACTCCATAGTTTTTGAACTTATTTCTGAGGTGGGTATTCCTCCGGCAGTTATTATTGCTTCTTTGAAAGGCCTGTAGTTTTTAATTTCAAACCTCAAATCTTTCATCAGCAACCTTATCTTTTTTCTGTCTTTTGCACTTATCTGATGAGCTTCTTTTTCTCCGTCAATTCCGGTTATTTCTAAAAATGCATCTATCATTTTTCCTGGCAACCATTTTCGGAACAGGGATTTAATCTTCATTTTACCATGCTCATCAATATCTCTTAACAAGCGATTATCCAGCTTTTTATCGTCCAATGCTGGTTTTAAATCTATGGAGATTTCAACTTTATTGTTTTTATCTAATTCATCGACGACATAGCGGCTCAAACTTAAAATTATTGGCCCTGATAATCCAAAATGTGTAAACAAAAGTTCACCAAAATCTTCTTTGATTTTTTTTTCATTTACCCAAACAATGGCTTTTGAGTTTTTCAGGCTCAATCCCTGAAGCATTTGAGCAATATTACCTTTGGTTTCGAGCGGTACCAATGCAGGCCTGACCGGAATAATTGTATGTCCTACATCTTTTGCAAATTTATACCCGTCACCACTTGAGCCTGTTGCAGGATAAGCCATTCCTCCACTTGCAAGTATTACATTATCGGAATAATAAAATATTTTATCATAGGAAGTTATATTTTTTATCTCAACACCGATAAGTTTATTGTTTTCAATTAATAATGAAGATACTTTTGTTTTATATTTGGTAATAACATGATTTTTCTTCGTAAAACGAATTAATGCATCAACAACATCTCCGGCTTTTTCACTGGCAGGAAATATTCTTCCTCCTCTTTCAATATTAGTTTGTACACCCAGATTATTTAATAATTCTACAATGTCTTTTGAAAAAAAGTTTGAAAAAGCATTCTTAAGAAATCTGCCGTTTGGATGAATTTTTTTAATAAAATCAGACATAGAAGCATCGTTAGTTAGATTACATCTGCCTTTTCCGGTGATTCGTAGCTTGCGGCCTGCCCGTTCCATTTTTTCAAGTAACAAAACTTTTAATCCTGATTCTCCTAATTTTCCGGCTGCAAGCAAACCTGCAGCTCCCGCACCAATTATAACAACATCGTATTTTTCCATATTTAGTAAAATACTTAAATTTTGGCAAAGGTAAATATATGTTCTATCATTTTTTGGCAGAAAATTATAAATAACAATAATCAAATATCAAATAAATAACAAAATCCAAAATAGAAATCACAAATTTTTCGCTATACCTAAGAGATGGTTTGGAATTTTAAGAATTATTAATTGGAATTTATTTGTATTTTGTTTTTTGATATTTGTGATTTCCAGTTTATCTGGGATAGGATTATATTTTTTAAAATAGCCCACAAACTTAAAACGCACTCTCTTATTTCATTCCATCTGGAAAAGAATCAGGTTTTGAAAACTTTGGATTTGTAAGGAATTCTTCATCACGCAAAGTTTGTATAAAAGCTATTAAATCAATTTTTTCATTTGGTGTTAATTGAACTCCGTTGTTAGCAATATGATGCATTAAAGGATTTATGTATGGTGACCAAACCAAATTATGTGAATAAAATTCGATGACTTCATCTAAAGTAGTAAATCTTCCATCGTGCATATAAGGCCCGGTTAATTCAATATTTCTAAGGGTTGTAGCTTTATATGCTCCATAATCCATTGGATCGCCGCTTACGTGATATCTGTCACGTAAATCTTCATATTCACCCGTAAACAATGAGTCTTTCCCATTATTATAAAATAAATTAGTTGTAAAAAGAGGATTTCCGTAGCCACCATGACAATGAAAACAATCGGCTCCCTCTTCGGTTGTAAATAGCACAAAACCATTCAATTCAGAAGTAGTAAGTTGCTCCTCACCTCTCATATATTTGTCAAATTTTGAATTTGCCGATATTAATGTTCTTATAAACTGGGCAATGGCTTTGCTAATGTTTTTTGTCGTAACAGTTTCCGAACCAAAGGCTTTTAGAAAAAGTTCGGGATAGCCAGGTATGCTTTGAATCATTGTTTTAGTTTTGACCGTATCGCTATTCATCTCGTGTTCGGCAATAATTCCCATCCAAACAAGGTCTTCTATATTTCTAAAATGCTCAAAAGGATTATCATTATTTATAAAGCCGTTCCATAAATATCCCGAATGGTTCCAAACAAGATTTATTAAGGGCAGCATCACATGCGGAGTTGGTTTACCGCCAATTCCATGAGGAAAACCACCTGGAAAGTCAGGGTTATTTATTCCGCATTCAAAGGAATTTTCCTGTTTATGGCAAGTCGAACAACTCATTAATGAATCAGGATATGAACGACCACTGACTCTGCCATCATAAAACAAATATCTTCCAAGTTCGACACCCTCAACTGTCATTGGATTATCTTCCGGAATGTTTAAATTGGTTGGAAAACCAAAAGGGATTTCTATTTCGAAAGGTGTTGGTGTAAAAATCACTTCATCGATTTTTTTCTTATTACAAAAAGTAATAATCA
This sequence comes from uncultured Bacteroidales bacterium, assembly GCA_964462015.1. Classification (GTDB taxonomy): domain Bacteria; phylum Bacteroidota; class Bacteroidia; order Bacteroidales; family JAEINX01; genus JAEINX01. Next base: position 86,331 of record CAYWXI010000006.1, read on the forward strand.
GGATAAGAAAAAAACCAAACGATATTAGGATAAACCTCTTCATCTTATACATGCTAATTTAAAATCTTAACTGTAAAAACATCGTGTCCGTTTTCGCAGGCTTTTTCCATTGCTTCCTGATTTTGCATTATATCACCTTCGTAAACATCATGATTATAAACATTTGGATTACGAAACCAATTTTCAATATTCATTGAAATTTCAATTTCTTTGGTTTGATTTTCAGCTAATTCGAAAGAAGATGAAGACAGGTTTACATCAAAATAATTTTGAATAAAATCCGTAATTGAATCGGGATAGCTATGATAAATTTGACCGATACCAAGATGAAAGTCAAAAGGATTTATTGTATTTTCATCAGATAGCCATTTCCCGTTCAGTTTCATATAATGATACCCTCCTCCAAGATATTCAGGCCAAAACATAAATGATTCCGGCGGGTTCAGGAACATAAGCGATTGATTTTTTTCCTCGCAAATCCCAAAAGTAAATGAGATAGAACTATAAATTGCGGGAGTTAATTTATCGGTAATTTTCCAGGTATGGGTTGAAGAAATATCAGTGTCGATATAATGAATGTCCTTCCATGCGTCAATCAAAATATCTTTCCCGTCTGACTTATGCAAAATCACATCGGAAATAAAATATTGAATTTCGTTAACAAGATATTCATTCCCGGCTTCATTTTTATAAATCATTGTGTCAAACTCAAGTAATTTACCTTCATTATAGTGAGTAAACTTAAGAGTGATGTTTCCAAATTTTTCTTCCTCATTGGGTTCATTGTTTTTTTTACACCCAACTATGAAGGAGAAAATTAATAGAAATAAGAGGATTATATAATTTTTCATCAGTTTAAATTTGTTTGCTGCAGATGTCGCAGATAGTCGCAGAAAAATATCAGCGAAAACCTGCCTTGTCGGCAGACAGGTCTGCGGGAGATAAGTTTTTTTAATATGGAATTGTACCCGAAACAACAACATAACTTAAAGTATCGTACAAACTTTGTGCCTCTTTATAAACTTTTCCATCAATTAGTATTTTTACATCAATCCCCGAATTTATATCTTTATAAATGGCAGAAACATAAACTATTTGGCCTTCTTTGCCAGTAAATTCGTAAATCCATTTATCCTCTTTACTTTCAACCGAAACACTTTTGTTTATTAAATCCCCGTTTTCATCCTGATATGAAACTTCATAATTGGAAACGGAATCTGTTATTAGATACTTTACTTGTTTTTCGTTTTCCTTTTCGCAGGAAACCATAATTATTAAGACAAGTAATAAAATTGGGATTAATTTATTTAAATGTTTCATTTGTTTCATATCTGTGAATCTGTGACTTTTTGTTTTGAATTTTTTATTAGTACATATAAGGTTTTAAATTTCAAAAATCAAATTAATAAAAAACACTCTTCCAGGCTCAAACAGTTTATTGTTACTTCCGATAATCCTTCGGTTTAAATGTTCGTAATATGTTTTGTTAAATACATTTTTCACTCCTCCAGAAACTGTGAAGTTTTTATTATATTTATATAAAAAACCAATATCCATTAATGCAAAACCCGGTGTTTTAGATTCATAAAATGCCTTGGAAGCATTGTTTTGTGCTGCAACGAATCTAAAATTTGCATTAGGAAGAAAGGTTGAATTAAAAAATTTATATGAAATATCGACCGATGTTTCAAATGGAGGTATCTCAGGTAAAGGATCGTTCTTAACGATTTCCTCACCCACAACCTGATTATTCTCAATTATATACTTTGTTGTTTTTGGATTAATTCCTTTTGTTGTCGCAGCTTTTATGGTTAATTCAAAATATTTTGAGAGATGTTTTGCGTATGCAAACTCAAAACCAAATAATTTAACATAATTGAGATTACAAAATTGTTTAACTCCGGCAACATCTTTTGTCTGAGGTTTAATCTGACTTGGAGGAATCATTTTTGAAGAGATAAAATCTTTAATATAAGAATAAAATCCATTTAGTTCGAAAATCCCCAGGTTTTGATTTTCAAAACTTAATGTAATGTCAACTTCATAATTTTTCTCGGGCTTTAATTTTGGGTTCCCAAGGTAATCAAAGTTATCGTAACCAACCGGTAACAAAATAATGAATCGCTCCAACATATCCGGGCTCCTCACACCTCGGCCGGCTGAAAGCATCATTGAAAAATTTTGGGAAAAATATCTTTTCACACCTCCGCTAAAACTGAAATTTATAAAATCAGAATCTACATCAGGATTAGAGTATAATACTTTTCCCGACATTGCTTTCAAAATTAAATCGTTTGAACCGGCTTTATTAAAATCAAACCGGAAAGCTGTAATAAATTCAAAACTATTATGAGTTGTTGAAAGCTGAGAAAAGAGTCCAAGATTACTTATTTTGGCATTATTCCACAATTTTTCGGTTTTAACAGGTAATTTTGGCTCCTTGATCATATGCTTTTTTCTTTCCCCGTCTTTTAATGTGTTTTCAAAATCGGAACCGGCAAATAATTGTATTTTTCCAATTTTCATTTCCAATTCAGTTCGATAACCTGATTTTATGGCATGAATGCTTGAAATTGCAACAACCGTATCGGAAAAAGGCCTGTTTTTATTATCCATAATATGTTTAACATCTGAATTGTAAATTTTTAGTTTTATGCTTTTTAAAGTTTCAGACAATTCTGAAATATTATAATCAGCCGACAAAAGCCTTGTGTCGTCGCTACGTTCGTCCATTGGCAAGGCAGGGAACAAAACATTTCTACCAAAAGAATTATTTAAATAAAATTTGACTTCCTGCTTTTCAGTAATTTTTGCTCCCACTCCAATAGAATATTCATATTTTTCAAACTCAGATTTTACATTTTTACCATTTCCATCAGAATAATTTCCATACTTTTTATTATTTCCGCTTACAATAAAATAAAAATTACGGTTACCGCCTTTAATAGCGATTCGTTCGGTATTGCCGTTATAATTGCTTACAAAACCTTTCTTTGCAATTAGTTTTAGGTCAAAAGTCTCAAAAGCATGTGGTTGTATGGTTTTCATGTTTATTACACCACCAAACGAAGGACCATAACGCAATGCAAAGGGACCTTTTATTATCTCAATTTTATCAATGTCATTAAGATTAATATGAGAAGAGGTCGGATCCATACGGTTTGGGCAACCTCCTTCAATCTTCAAACCATCGTTTGCCAAAATATTCAACTGGCTGAATTTAAAACCTCTGACAACCGGGTCAATTCCCATTCCTCCTTTCCTGATACCTGAAACATTTGGCACCGACCGAAGAAAGCCTCCCACACCACTTGCCTGGCTTTCTTCAATTTCCTTTTTTCCGAGCGTGATTTTTAGATAAGGAGCATCTTTGGAAATTTCATCTTTGACAATGACCTCATTAAGATTCTCAATTTTAGGAAATAAATGAATTGTTTTAAGATTTTTATCAGATAATTTGTCAGAAATTGTGATTTTAAATCGTCTGTTTTTATAAGCAATGTGCGAAAAAATAATAAAATATTTTCCAGGAGATTTAATCATTAATTCAAATTTCCCATCACTTTCACTAATTGTTCCAATTCCTTGGTGTTCTAAAATTATTTCCACATCAGAAATGGGAAGTTTTGTGGATCCATCCAATACAAAACCTTGAACTAATGCAGGTTTTTGTCCGTGACAAATAAAAACTATCAAAAGAAAAAACAATAAGAGTATAACTTCTTTTCTCATTTCGTGTTTCAGGTTTCGGGTTTCATGTTCCTTGTTTCTTGTCCGCCTACGCTATGCTTCGTCGGATAAATTTTTTGTTTCAAGTTTCGGGTTTCGGGTTTTCCTCCTTTGCTCAGACAGGTACTGTGTTTGCCTTTATTTCAACTATCCATCACTCCAATTCTCCATCAACTCCATCTTTCCTTTCATTAATTGCATAAATTTATTCTACTTTTGCACAAAGTTAGTTCATTTTTTAAATATAGAAAATGTTTTAATTTAATTAAAATAATTAGAGATGAAATTCAAAATTGGAGACGAAGTAAAGTTTTTAAATGATAAAGGTGGTGGGATTGTTAGTAAAATAATCAGTAGCAGTATGGTAAATGTTGCTATTGAAGATGGTTTTGAAATACCTACACTAACAAGTAATTTAATTAAGATTGAATCGGTTGATGCGGCTTCGGATTTTTTTCATGAAAAATTTGATGTTGAAGTTCCAAAGCAAGAACCCGAATCACAAACCGAATATAGTGATAAAACGACCCGGCTTGTAAAATTTGCTTCAAAAGGAGATAATCTTCCCGGTATTTATATTGCTTATGTTCCTCAAGATCAACAATGGATGATTACCGGAATGATTGATATTTATATAATAAATTTTACGGACTATGATATTCTTTATAGTTTTTTTCTACATCAAAACAAAAAGCAAATCGGAATAGATTACGGTTCAATAAAACCACAATCGAAAAATTTGATTGAAACAATCGATCGTGATGAAATTGAAGAATGGACAAACGGAACTATCCAAATTATGTTTCATAAGGATGAGAGCGATGATATTTTTCTGCCATTAAGTGCTAATTTTAAAATTAAGCCTTCAAAATTTTACAAAGAAAATAACTATCAGGAAACTTCATTTTTAAATGAAATGGCAATTATTTATTCGCTTTGCGATCTTTCTCAACAAACTGTTGTTTCAAAATTAAAAGATGAAAAAGATATTAAACAGCAACAAATTATGGAAATGAAGGCAATTGAAGCAAAGGCAATTGTTTTAATTGATAAGTATAGTACCGGGCCTCGTGAAGCAGTAATTGATTTACACATTGAGGAACTTATTGAGGATGATTCAAAAATTGAAAATTCTGAAATACTTGATTTTCAAATGAGTCATTTTGAAAAATGTCTTAATAGTGCACTTGCAAATCATTACCGAAAACTTACATTTATTCATGGAGTGGGGAATGGAATTTTAAAACAAAAGATCATTGAAAGACTGAAAGATTATAAAGGTGTTGACAATCAAAGTGCTTCGATGGCAAAATTTGGAGTTGGTGCTATCGAGGTGTTGATAAGGCATAACAGATAGGGGGTGAATGAATGCGAGAATGATTGAATGCGAGAATGATTGAATGCGAGAATGATTGAATGCGAGAATTCACGCATTTAAGCATTCAATCATTTAAGCATTGTTCATTTAATTTCCTGAACCACTTGCCAAATTCCTCACGATTTGTTTTCCATATCAATTCTTCTTCAATACCGACAGTTGACATTTTTATTACCCTGATCACTAATATTTCATCGGAATGTTGTGTATTTTTCTTAGCATAATTCACCAGATAAAGATATGCCTTTAAGGCTTTTGCAATTTCCCAAAGTGAAATAAACTTCTTTGAATTTTTATTCCAATATTTCCTGGGATGACTTGAATGAGGGGAAACTTTCTGCTTTTCATCACAAAGCAAATACTCAAAAATTACATATCCTTTAACAGGATGTTTTTGAATTCGGTCAAAATTTATTGCCGCAGTAATATCGCCGGCAAGCATTTCACGTGCAAATAAAAAACCACTTTCATCACCGTGGCCTAAAATCTTACTTTTATTCATTTGATAATATATTTACAATACAAAGTTCATACGGATTTACTTCGTTCATTGGTCCGTATGGATATTTATTATACTCCCCCAAAATAATACCACAAATAAGTTGCAAAATTATTAATTTAACAAAAAAAGATGAATCAAAAAGAAGAAAATTTACAACAACGGAATTTAAAACCAGCATTACCATTGAGGCATTGGAAAATATGAAACATGTTTTGTGGTTATTGATGATTATAGTAATGATTGCTGTGCCAGTTACAGCGGTTGATATTGGTGCTTCTATTGATTCTCCACCACCACAGTATGATCCGATGGATTGGTGGTTGGGAGAAGAAATAACTTTTTCAGGTTCTGCATATGGGGGGATTCCACCTTATTATCCAACATGGAGTTTTTGTCTTTTTGCAAGTAACTGCAGTCTTTTGTTTGGTTGGAATTGGAATGAAGTTGTTACATATACTGACACAGGAACTCACATGATTTACTTTTTAGTAATTGATGATGATGAAAATCAATACTATGATAATTTCACAATCAATATAAAAATGGCTGATATTGTTTCACCTAGTACTGAAACTAGTTGGGGTTATAATACTACCATAACATTTACTGGAATTGGTTATAGCGACGAAGCAACAATTAATTATAAATGGGACTTTGGAGATGGAAACCTTGCTTCAGGCACAGAGATTTCAGGAGATGAATTTACCACAGACCACAAATATCTGAGTTCAGGATGGTTCACAGTGAGTCTGAATGTGAGTGATGGAGACGATACTGATTCTACTGCGATTAACATATTGATAGTTAATACTGAAGACTTAATTTTTACTTGTTCAATGAAAGTGAATGGTTGTGATGTGGATGAAGACGAGCTATTAAGATTTCCGACTGTTGATAATACTCACGCAATAGGACCTGAGAGTATAGAACCAGGCTATTCAAATTATAATTATAGTGTTTGCTGCCTTACATCACAATTACACGCCGCTGTAGATACTGAGAATCCAGGGTCTGGAAGTACATATGCAGTTTTACTAAATGATTCTTTTTCAAGAGTTGCAGGTTCACATTTAATGCCTGATGATATTAATGTATCTGATTCTATATATTACTATTTAGATAGTACTATGGGTATAGGATCAATTTGTGAAAGAATTGCTGGGAATTGCTCAAGTTTGGATGGAAATAAGACTTGTGTTTTTGAATACATAGAACAAGGAGTGCCACTTGCAGGCTCACACTTTTACAATTGCACACCAGAAAAAGAACCAATGACAACAGATGGGAGAATGTGCTGTGCAGTAACAGAAGACTGCACCAACAACTATGATGATGACTCAAACACTTGGAGAGACACCGCAGACAACAACTTTGAAACTGAAGATTTCTCATGTCCAGCAGAAACTGTCTGTGGAATAAGCAATCAATTAGAACTAGCTGAATGCAGTTGGATGAATGCTTACTGCGACGAAGACGACTACTGCGACTTTAGAGGATTGGGAATACCTAATAAATATGACCCTGAGAGCTTTTTTCCTCCTGTGCCTGAGGGTTATGTAGTTATGGATTATTATAATGAAAGTTGTCTATACCTTCAAGATGAATTAGGAGATTATTATCTTAGATTTAGTTCTCCTGCAAATTGTCCTATGCCACCACCATTTGTAGCAGAATATCACAAAAATGCAGATTTCAATGCAAGCATGATTGCACAAGGTGTTAATGAGTTTGAACTATATAATAGATGCAGATATTTACACTGCTCAAAAGGAATTGATGCAAATAACCCATTACCTGCATTTGTTCCTGACATGGAGAATAATAGTTACCTAACAAGGCATGTTTGTGGGATTGGTTCATATTGGCAACCTATACTTGTTGAGGAGACTGGAGTTTGTATAAATACTGATGAATGTTATGTTCCTTCTAATCCTTTAGGATTTAATTGTCATTTTAATTATGAAACACAATTTGTTTCATGGTTTGGAGATTATAATAATACTGAAAACTTGGATTGCTTTGATACTCAGACTGAAACAATATCTGCCTGCTGTCCTGTTTATCATGCTGGAACAAATACTTATGATTATGTTGATGTTGAGTATTATATGGTTCCTTGATTGATTTAGTTATTCTGGATTGTTATATTGTTTTTGCTTAATTGGTGGTTGTGGGAGAATTATTGTTATTCTTATGATGAAATTAATAAATCTACTTGAGAAATAAGTCTATTATTTTTTTGCTTCCTTTTTGGTCAACTATGTTCCATGCTCTTCTGAAGTCTTCCCAATCCGCACACATTTGTTTGTCTAGTTCATATTGTTTTTCATCATAAACTTTTATCAAAACTTCTTTTAGAATTGCATGTATTAATATGTGTTTTTTTGTTAAAGTTGATTCTTTTTGGAATAAGTCATATTTTTCTTTGAAGTTTTTTCCTTTTAGGTTTTGGTGTATTAGTTCGTGAATTAGTAAATTGTTTATTTCTTTTATTGGTCTATCTACTGTTATTATAATTGGGTCTGATATGGCTGTAAATTTAAAATTGTTATTAGGCCAGTTAGATATGAAATAAATATTTATAGACTCTGGGAACTGATTTTTTGTTATGGATTTAATAGCTGATATTGCTTGTTGTTCTTTAACAGACCATTCTTTTTTGAATTCAATTATTTTGTTTTTGTTTATAAAGTATAGAACTTTATGAACAGCCCAAAAATTTATTTTTTTTAATTTTTCTTGAATACAAATTCTTTTCGTTTAGATAAGTTTTCTTTGCCAACATCTGCCATTTCATGTAATAATAAGTCCAACATTTTTGAGTATTTAATATTTAATTCCATTTTATTTTTCAGTATACTTTTTTCATCAAATCTTTTATTATAATGATATAATCAAATTCTAAAATTCAGTCTCTGGTTGGTATAAATACATTACTGCAAAGATATCTCTGAAAGTAGTAGTTATAGTATAGTTTTGGTCTGGACCATTCATTATAGTTGGACTAGTTCCTCCAATATCTTCTAAATCAGCCCATGCTTCGTAGAATTCTTGTTTGAAATCAACTTCTGAGAATGTTAAATCAAATATCGCGTTTGCTTGAGTGATTTCATAGTTTGCATTAAAATAAGTGAAATTTCCAGGACCTGGATTGTTTGCATTGATGCTAATCCTAATATGCGGAACTGTTGGTTGAGTTACACTTTGTACAAGTGGTAGTGTTGTTGTATATACATGTGGTATTGATGTTAAGTTTGCTACTATGTCGCTGTACCATTCCATTTGTTCTGCAGTTAGGCTTTGTCCACCGTTTGATAAATCAACCCATACAGGTGCATTGGCATCTGCTGTGCTGAACTTTCGTGTACCTACATTTAATCCGTTTAAATATGATGCATGATCCCTCATATCTCCCAATGGGAAATTATTGTGTAGTTTGTAAATATAAATATTATCTTCGTTGGATGAAATTGTTACTGGTGATAATGGGTCATCTATTGCTGTTTGTTCAAATGCTTCTAAGTCTCCAGGTCTTTTTATGGCGGTGTAGAATGGCGGTGCACTATATGCTGATTCTAAATCGCTACTATGCGCGCCGTTTATATTATATGTTTCTCCGATTATCATGTTTAGACTTATTATTCCGTTTGTGCTTGTTTTTGTGCTGTCTTGTGTCCAAGTGTTGTGTCTGTAGTAAAGTGTGCTTATGCCGTTTGAGAATAGTGTGTCTTGTGCCGCGTCATGAAAGTGGAATGTTACCAATTTTGTTGCCGGTGGATAGATTATAATATCATCCTCCAGCATTTTAACAAGATAGCCTTCACCGGGATTACAATCACCAATTCCGTTAATCCAGTTAGGGCCGATTTTGCGTAATATTTCTCCCTGCGAATTTCTAATAAAATCGAGATTTTCCCCTAAAATGTTTTCAAAAGCAATTAATGCATCCATAGGTGTATCGGGAAAATAGCTTATAAATTGAAATCCTGATCCTAATGGAATCGGGGTAAAAGGATTAACTACATCACCATTCATTATAAATGAATCATCAGAAAAGACTTTAAAAAGATAGCCCTCGTCTATGGCCCAGTCGCCAATTCCGTTAATCCAGTTCGGGCCGATTTTTCGTAAGGTCTGGCCAAGTGAATTTCTAACAAAATCGAGGTTTTCGTTTAATATCGTTGCCAAAACTACCAACATATCAGGCTCGGGGGCAACAATTCGTGAGGAAACAAAACTAAAACCCTCAGAAATCTCAATTTGCTGTTCACCTCTTTTAGAGCTTTTTGCAATTCCTATTTGGGAAAAAACTTGTTGCGAAATGATCAGTGTAATGATCATTAATCCAATTGTTAAATATTTTTTCATAATAAAAATTTCATTGATATAGATATAAGGTTTCCAATCCCTTTGGGGATTAAAAACCTTTGCATCGGGTTTCAAATCCCCGAAGGAGCTGGAAACCCTGTCAATTACTGACAATACCACTTATGAGACGGGCTATGCTTTTTTAACTTCTATAGCTTTTCGCCCTCGGTTATCTTCGATAATCTCATACGTGACTTTATCATTTTCCGACACTTTATCAATCAAACCGGAAGCATGAACAAAAATATCCTGCTGGCTCTCGTCATCAATGATAAATCCAAATCCTTTTCGATCGTTAAAGAACTTAATTACTCCTGTTGACATTTTTTAATTAATTATGTTATTAAATATTATACAAATATAATAATACTTTTAAAACAAATTAATTTTTAAATAATTAAGGTTCTACTACTATTTTAGTGGGTTAGGTATATGAGGAGGCCGAAGTCAGAAGACCGAAGTTGGAAGAAAATTACTGTTGGTTATTAGTTTGTTATCCTTTTAATGATACTTAATATATTGATGCTCCAAATTTTTTAGTGTATTAACTTCTGACTTCGGCCTTCCGGCTTCTTACCAAAAACAATCTCATTTTATTTGTAACATTATTTATTTTCCATACCCCGGGCACCTCAAAATAAATTCTAGCCAACTTATTTCCCCGGACATTGATTAACAATATTGCTTTCAATATTATGGGTGCCATAAGCTTTGTCAAATGCTCTTGAGAATTTCGCCGCAAGTTTTACAGCAGTTATCTTGTAGTTTTCTTTATCCTTCCATGTGTTGATAGGGTCCAGGATTTCAGAAGGAACACCGGGGCAGGAAACAGGAATATCCAAATGAAATAAATCGTCGGTAATACATCCAATATTATCTAAATTACAGGATAAAGCAGCGTTTACCATTGCCCTGGTTAAATTAATATCAATTCGTTTTCCTACACCATAAGAGCCTCCACTCCAACCGGTATTTATCAGAAATACTTTAGTGTTGTATTTTTCCATTTTTTCGCCAAGCATTTTAGCATAAACATCAGGGTTTCCGGGCATAAAGGGCTGGCCGAAAAATCTTGAAAATGTAGCTCTCGGTTTGGTAACACCTGTTTCGGTACCGGCCAATTTGCTTGTATAACCCATTAAAAACCAAAGCATAGCTCTGTCCATATTCAAAATTGAAACAGGAGGTAAAACACCATAAGCATCAGCAGTTAAAAATAAAATCGTTTTTGGATGGCCGGCAGTTGACGATTCTTTGATGTTTTTTAAATATGTTAAAGGGTAGGATGACCTCGAATTTGGAGTAAATCTGTCATCGAAATAATCGAAAACACCGTTTGGATACATCATGGCATTTTCAACAATAACACCATGTTTTAGGTAATTATCCTTATGCATAACAGCATCATAGATGTCTTTTTCTTTTTCAGGATCAATATCTATCATTTTTGCATAACATCCGTTCTCAAAATTTGCAATTCCATCTTCGCTCCAGCCATGCTCATCATCACCAAGAAGTGCTCTTGTGCTATCAGCAGATAATGATGTTTTTCCGGTTCCCGATAATCCTAATAATAAAGCTGAATCACCATCTTTTCCTTCATTAGCTGAACAATGTAAAGGTAAAATCCCCTGAAAAGGAAGCAAATAATTCATAACCGTAAATAACATCTTTTTTACACTTCCCATATATGCCGAACCAACTATAACACCGATTTTTCTGTCAAAATCCATTGCAACGATCATATTGGAAGTTTTTCCGTTTTCCAGTTTCCTTAATCGGCCCTCATACTTGGAAGCATCAAGTTTTTCGTAAGGTACCGAAAGTAAATAAAAATCTTTTTCGTAGAAAACACTTTTACTTATATCCTCAGGAACAGACCTGAACATATTATATGTAAAAAGTGCTGTTAGTGCATTGTCAGTTACGGTTTTTACAGGTAAAGCATATTTTGAATCGGCACCAATAACTCTCTCAGTTACATAAATTTTATTCTTGTCTTCTAAGAATTTTAATGCATCTTCAAAAACCATATTATAGGTTTCCTCATCAATAGGCAGATTATTCGGTGAAGTCCAGTCTATAGTATTTTCACTTTCCTTATGTTTCACAATAACCGTATCTTTTGGGCTTCTTCCCGTCGATTCCGCCGGAGTCCAGGTTGCAAGAGTACCTGATTCCGACACTAACGCTTCCTTATTGTCAACAACATTCTTAATTATTTCCTCTCTTTTTGAGTTTAAGAAAACATTTTTATGAACTTCAACAACCTTTAATAATTTACCTTTTAAATTCATTACATGTATTATTATTTTTATTTAAACGAAATATATTTTTGCCGGCAAAATTAGTGTTTTCAATCTATATATCATTACTATATTTTAAAAAATAAATAAATGTTGAATTTTATAATCAACATTCCCTTAATCATGTCAGTTGTTGGACTAATATTGTCAATTGAAGCGATCTTGTGGTTCATTGTAACGGTCTTGTAGTCAGTTGTTATAGTCTTGCGATCAATTGTAGCACTCATGTGGTCAATTGTAGTGGTCATGTGGCCAATTGTAGCAATCTTTCGATCAAATGTAACGGTCAAGCGGTCAATTGTAGCAGTATTGCGGTTAATTGTAGCACTCTTATGACCAATTGTAGCACTCTTGAGATCAATTGTAGCATTCTTTTCATAAATCAGTGATTTCAGTTATATAGATTTGAATTATTTCCGTGCAATAAATGAGTGAAATTATAAAAAGATTAATTAGATCCCATATACCCTAATCAGGTCTGTTTAATTAACTGTGTCATTCAAAAAAATTATTTTATTTATAGACATAAAGTTCCTATAAATTGCGAAAAAAGAAAAAAGGGAAGGCCTGAATTAACAAACCCTCCCTTTTTAACTTATTTAAAGAAATTCTATTTTTTAGATTTCTTTGCTCCTTTTTGTTTGATAACCGCCTGGGCAGCTGCCAAACGAGCGATAGGAACTCTAAAAGGAGAGCAACTTACATAATTAAATCCTAATGAATTACAGAATTCAACTGATGAAGGTTCGCCTCCATGTTCGCCACAAATACCAATCTTAAGGTTTTTACGTGTTTTTCTGCCTTTCTTTACGGCAATTTTCATTAATTGGCCAACACCTTCCTGATCAAGAACCTGGAAAGGATCGTATTCCAAAATATTTTTTTCAAGATAAACGGGTAAAAATTTACCGGCATCATCTCTTGAATATCCGAAAGTCATTTGGGTAAGGTCATTAGTTCCGAAAGAGAAAAATTCGGCAGATTTAGCAATTTCGTCTGCAATTAAAGTTGCTCTCGGAATTTCAATCATTGTACCCACCAAATATTCAATTTTATCATTTCTTTCAGCGAAAACTTTTTCGGCAGTGGCTCTTACCAAATCTTCCTGCATTTTCATTTCCTGGAACGTTCCTGTTAAAGGAATCATAATCTCAGGTTTAGCATTAATTCCTTTTTGTTTAAGATTTAAAGCAGCTTCGATAATGGCTCTTGCCTGCATTTCTGAAATTTCGGGATATGTGTTTCCAAGACGGCATCCACGATGTCCAAGCATTGGATTAAATTCAGAAAGATATTCAACTTTTTGTTGGATTTCCTCAATAGTAATTCCCATCTCGTTAGCCATAATTTGTTGATTTTCTGTTTCATGAGGAACAAACTCATGCAAAGGAGGATCAAGTAAACGTACTGTAACCGGCAGGTCGTGCATTGCTTCAAAAATACCTTCAAAGTCTTCTCTTTGAATAGGTAATAATTTTTCAAGGGCTTTTCTTCTTCCGGCTTCATCTGCAGCAAGTATCATTTCGCGCATAGCTTTAATTCTATCGCCTTCAAAAAACATGTGCTCTGTACGGGTAAGCCCAATTCCCTGCGCCCCAAAGTTTCTTGCAACCCTGGAATCATGTGGTGTGTCGGCGTTGGTTCGAACAAGCATTTTTGAGTATTTATCGGCCAGATTCATAAGTTTTCCAAAGTCACCGCTTAATTCCGGATTGATCGTATCAATTTTACCTTCATAAACTTCACCTGTACTTCCGTTTAATGAAATCCATTCACCTTCTTTGAAAGTTTTTCCATCAACTTTCATTATTCTTTCTTTATAGTTGATGTTAATTGAACCTGCACCCGAAACACAACATTTTCCCATTCCACGGGCAACAACGGCAGCATGAGATGTCATACCACCTCTTTGTGTAAGAATACCTTCGGCAACATGCATACCTTTTAAATCTTCGGGAGAAGTTTCGATACGAACAAGTATAACTTTCTTTTCTTTTATTGCCCATTCTTCGGCATCATCGGCAAAGAAAACTATTTGGCCTGTTGCAGCACCAGGAGAAGCAGGTAAGCCCTTAGCAAATGCATTTGCTTTTTCCATGGCTTTTTCATCAAAAACAGGATGCAATAATTCGTCTAATTTATTAGGTTCGACACGCATTACGGCAGTTTTTTTATTAATAAGGCCTTCGTCGAGCATATCCATAGCAATTTTCACCATAGCTGCACCTGTACGTTTTCCGTTACGGGTTTGAAGCAACCATAATTTTCCATCCTGAACCGTAAATTCAAGATCCTGCATGTCGGTATAATGATTTTCCAATTTCTTTTGTGTATCGAAAAGTTCCTGATACATTTCAGGCATAAATTCTTCGAGAGAAGGAAAATTTGCTTTTCTTTCTTCTTCGCTAACGTTTGCTAGTTCAGCCCAACGTAGCGAACCTTCTTTTGTAATTTGTTGTGGAGTACGAATTCCGGCAACAACATCTTCGCCCTGAGCATCTACCAAATACTCACCATTAAAAAGATTTTCGCCTGTTCCGGCATCACGTGTAAATGCAACACCGGTTGCAGAATTTCGACCCATATTTCCGAAAACCATTGCCTGAACATTTACGGCAGTACCCCATTCAGCGGGAATATTATTTATTTTACGATAAAAAATTGCTCTTTCAGTCATCCAACTGTCGAAAACAGCCATTACCGAGCCCCATAATTGTTCCCAGGGATCATCGGGAAAATCTTTTCCGGTAACTTCCTTAACAGCTTTCTTAAATCTTGAAACCAATTCTTTAAAGTCATCGGCAGTTAATTCGGTATCGTCGGTAATATTTTTTTCTTCTTTCAATTCTTCAATGATCTCTTCAAAAGGATCGACATCTTCTTTTGAAGCAGGTTTCATTCCAAGTACAACATCACCAAACATTTGCACAAACCGACGGTAAGAATCCCATGCAAAACGTTCGTTTCCGGTTTTTTTCGCAATACCTTCAACGGCAGCATCATTTAAGCCCAGATTCAATACAGTATCCATCATACCCGGCATTGAGGCTCTCGCTCCGGAACGAACCGAGAACAAACAAGGATTGTCTTTGTCACCAAACTTTGTTCCCATTATTTCTTCAACAAACCGGATCCCGTTTTCTACTTCAGCTTTAATTAATTCAATAGCTTTTTCCCGGCCAAGTGTATTATATATTGTACAAACTTCTGTCGTAATTGTAAATCCGGGAGGAACCGGAACTCCTATTAGGTTCATTTCGGCAAGGTTAGCACCTTTACCACCGAGGAGATTTTTCATTGTGGCATTTCCGTCTGCCTTACGATTACCATAAAGGTAAACATGTTTGTTATTTTTCATATTCTTTTATTCTTAAATGAGTGTAAACTAAGATATTTATCAGTTTTTCTATAAAAATTTTTAAGTGTGCAAAAGTATAAATAAATTCAATAACTCCAGATTTTTAAGAAAAAAATCTTATTAAAAGTTTATTTTAATTTATCGAAAATATCTCTTTTCAAAAGTTCTCTGCTTATAAAATGCTGAAATTTATAGAAATCAGACTATGATAGTTAATGATAAAGTATCAGGATTTTTTATTAATTTTGAAATATGTATTAGGAAAAATATTTTATAAAAGATATCAAGAATAGCTATTCTTTAAATTTTAAGCAAAGACACATGGAATATCCATGATTGTTTTTAAATACATGGGAGTATGATTGTTAAATGAAATTAGAAATTCAAGAGAATACAATTTTCCAATTTTTAGTTTCCATATCAGGGTTTAGTAAGATGTAATCAGTTAAAAATGTAGTAACTACAAAATATTATCACATGAAAAATTTATTATTATTTTTTTTGATTTTTATTTCAGTTAAAATATTTCCACAAGAAACATTCATTAAAAAGAAAACAGTAATTGATTTCCATGGAAAACTAACTCAAAACAGTAATTCAGACTATTTAAAATCCAACCCACTTGATTCATTGATAGGATTATGTCTTGATGAAATTAATCCTGATAGTATAAAAAATACTATGCAAGAACTCCAAAATTTCGGAACGAGGTTTATGTTGGCTCCAAATCGTAGAGAAATTGCCTTATGGCTTCAAGATAAATTTAATTCGGTTGGTTGTGTTAATACAAAAATAGATTCATTTCTTACAACAACAATTTGGACAATTAACAGTACTCATCATTATGATACAACTACAAGGCAGTATAATGTTATAGCTACAATTCCGGGCATTAATAATCCTGAATTTACATATATTGTTGGTGGGCATTATGATTGTGTTACTTATGATGATCCAATGAATTTTGCTCCCGGAGCTGATGATGATGCTTCAGGAGTTGCCGCAACGATTGAAATTGCCAGAGTTATAAATAAATTGGAGTTAAAACCGGGAGCTACTATTAAACTGTTGTCATTTGCTGCAGAAGAAGGGATGATCTTTAATACTGATGAATATGGGAGTCAGCGTTATGTGAAAAACGCAATAAATAATAATGAGGATATAATATTTTTTATAACAAATGATATGATTGCAAATTCTTCAGTAGGCTCAGATTGGATCATCAATATTAATAATCATGATAATGAGCACTGGCTTACAGAATTGGCTATGGAAATATGTATTAATCACACATCATTAACACCATTTGAAAACTATCAGGGTAGTACAGGAGCAGATGACATTCCATTTTGGGAAGCAGGAATTCCAACATTGTGGATCATGGAGCATACATTATCACCAAATTATCATTCAAACACTGATTTAGTTGAAAATTGTAACCTAGATTATTGTGCAGAAGTTACTAAATTATCGGCTGGTATTTTGATGAAAGCTGCTAATTCTCCCCAAAATATTAAGAGTTATTTTATTGTTAATCCCGGTGATGGCCATAGTTTGATACCTACCTGGAAGGCAAATAAGGAATCTGATTTGATTGGGTATAAAGTCTATTTAGGTAATATGACAGGTATATATGATACTGTAATATTAACATCAGATACTTCGGTTTTAATTGAAAACCTCATTAAAGATTCAACTTATTATATTGGTGTTTCGGCTCTTAATGATGCTGGTTATGAAAATTCCATAGTTGAAAAAAGCGATTCTCCTGCTAATGTTTCTTTAGGTAATGGGATTTTAATTGTTAAAGATTCAAGAGGGGGATTTTATGATCCGACAGAACAGCAAATTGATGATTTCTATAACCAAATTTGTGATGGTTTTGATCATACTCAATTTGATGCAAGCTCAACAGATAAAATTTCATTAGGATTAGTTGGACAGTATTCTTCAATTTTATGGTATAACAATAATTACAATTGGACTCAGTCAGCTTTAAACGAATATGCAGATATATTAAGAAATTATTTGAAACTTGGAGGTAATATACTCTTTGCAATATATTATCCATCAAATACTTTTGTAAATCATGCTGAATTTCCTGCTTCTTTTAGCGAAGGTTCTTTTTTATATGATTGTGCAAAAATTGATAGTATTGATTATAAATTCAATACATGGTTTAGTGGTGCTAAACCTGCAATACCTGGATATGATTCCATTTACGTTGATTCAATAAAGATGCCGGCGTTTGATTTCCAATTACCGTTTATTGAAGCTTTTTCTCCTTCACCGGAAGGTGAAATAATTTATTTATATGATACGAAATATGACAGTATATCAACTCAGGGAAGTTATAAAGGCAAAGCTGTTGGTATTGAAAATAAAGGAATTAATAAAAATATTATAACTCTAAGTTTTCCTTTGTATTACATGAAAATTGAACAAGCTGAAGAATTTGTTTATCATATTATGTTTGATAAATTCAATGAACCGTATTTTGGGATAAGCGAAAATTTATTGCTTAACAATGATGTATGTATTAATGCTTTTCCTAATCCTGCAAACGATTTTGTAAATATTTCTTATTATTTAAATAAACCAGATTTTGTAAGTATAAAATTGATTGATTTTGAAGGAAAAGAATTTAAAACCATAATAAATTGCCGACAGAAAAACGGATTTCAAAAGGTTTCATTAAATACATCTGAGTTTGGAAGTGGTATTTATTTATTTAAAATTCAGATTGGAACGAAAATTTATACGGGAAAAATTACAATTGTAAAATAGTGTAGTATTTATAACCAAGAAATTTATAATTGTTGTTAAATGGAAAACTTCCCCCAGGTCTGAGAATAGTTGAAGGAAAATTTTTATGATTTGGAGCATCGGGAAATTGCTATGTTTCCATTGAGCCGTTCTTTCTTATTGGCGAAATCCCAAACTGGTTGATATTTAGGAATGATATTTCTTAATCCGATAACTCATAAAAAGGGAATAAATTGATACGATGACCAACGGTAGGTGCATAATGGCTTCATCCACCCTGTTCGGATCTTGAAACTTAAACATGTTGTAGAACCCTATAATAAGCCCTACAAGTGCTGTAATCCGATAGGTTACAATATTGATTTTTGGAATGTTAAGTGATAAAACGGTCAGCAAAACAGGTGTCATCATACAAAAAGCCAGACTTGATCCGCTAAATAGGAAATAGCTCAATTTAAAATCGAATTTTGCATATGTGGGCCCAAAATCAATTGGTAGCCAATAGGCAAATAGGGATAGTAAAATCAACCAGCTATTGCTCCATTTCAGGTTACTGAATGAATAGTTGTTCTTCGATTCAAGTAATTCCTTAAACCATACCCAGGCAATAAATAATATCATTACGATATTTACGGGTACAACTATAACGCCATATTGCTCAGATATTGAGATGTTTGGTATGAATGAGAATGTCAAATAACTCAAAAATACGTAGAAAGTAAATAGTCCTGCTACCTTGTTTTTAAAGATGAATAGCAGGAGTAGGATTATTATGGAAACCACCTGGAAATAAACATAATATGCTCCCATCGATAGTTCTATTGAATGGGTAAAACTAAAAGCTATGATGTCTCCAATCTTATTAAAGCTAAAGTTTTTAGTTGAAAAGGGTACTAAAATGAATTGTAAAACAAGTACTATGATGAAGAACCACCATTTTCTTGTTGTTTTTTCCAATTTTTCCATATTCATTATTTTAAATTAATTTAGGAACATGAAGCAAATATAATTTTTATTAATAAATTAATTAACTCTTGTTTTTGGTAAAATTTAATTTTGAGGTTACGGAAGGAAGATTGTCAATCTAAATATTGTAATTTTCTATCTATTGAATATATCTTAATATTTTCAAGATTTATTTTGGAGAGAAGCAAAGATATTAAATCCCTTAATATAAGAATACAAATAACCACAAGGGAATTGTATTTTGATGGGCGAATTCAATATTATCAGCGGCAACATAAGCATTTTTTATACCGACAATTTGCTTACGTGTTTTGTTTTTTCCACCAACCTCAACAGTATATTTTTGATCAATAATAAAATCACCTTTGTCCGAATTCAGAATTTTATGACTTTTATTTAGTTGGTTGTAAAAAAATGTTTCTCCTAATGTACCTATATTCACAACTGAGTCGGAAAGTGCATAAATAAGGTTTGGATTATTCAAATACACCTTTTCAGGTTTATTCATTTTGCAAAGTGTTTTATGCAAAAATACTAATAAAATGCAAAATGGGTTTTGCAATATTGAGTTTTATATCATTTTAAAAAAACAATACTTTAGTTTTTTGAGCTCAGAGTTTGAATATTATTATTAATTTTATCCGATTTTAAACCAAAAAATATTTTTGAAATGAAAAATGCATTCTCAGTTATTTTTATAATTTTTATTCCGGCTTTGCTCTTTGCATATACCGGAGAGGTAATTCAGTCTTATAAAACTCCGGGTAAATTCCCAACCGGAATGACTTTTGATGGAGAAAATTTATGGCTTGCCGATCGTAAAGCCGATAAACTTTTCTGTATAAATCCTAAAAACGGAAAAGTGATCAGAAGTATTCCTTCTCCTGCATATTGGCCAACCGGACTGGCATGGGATGGTGAAGCATTATGGAATGCAGATGTAAAAGGAGGGATCCCTTTATCAGAAAATTATAATGGAGTTATTTATCGTGTTGATCCTGATGATGGAACAATTTTAAAAGTTGTTCAATCGCCTACGGCTTCTCCACGCGGCTTATGCTGGGATGGAAAATATTTGTGGTGTGTTGATGATGCTTCCGATGAATTAATTCAATTTAGCCCGGATGATGGGACAACAATCCGCTCATTGAAATCACCTTCGGTTGATCCGCGGGGTTTAACTTATGACGGAAAATATTTGTGGGTTTCGGATAGAATAAGGGACGAGATTTATATGGTTGACCCCGAATCAGGATGTGTGATTATTATCACCGAATCTCCAGGCCCTTATTCAAGAGGATTATGTTATGATGGTGAAAATTTATGGTCGGCTGATTCTGAATATGATAAAATTTACAAACTTGAAATTCGTAGTGAGCAGGAATATAAATTAAGTAATCAACGAAATGCAAATATTACAGTTATTCATCAGCTTACAAACTTTGGCCCGGGGAAGGCAAAAGATGTTGATATTCACATAGCAATTCCTGTGGACAGGCCAAGCCAGGAAATTAAGGGTGAAATAACTTATTCGCCCAGACCAACTGAGCTTGTTAAAGATAAATGGGGACAGGAAACAGCTCATTTTGAGTTTAAAGATATTCCTTCAGGTGAAATTCGTGATGCTGAAATGTTTGTAAATGCGTCAATTTATGAGATCAGATATTTTTTATTTCCCGATAAAGTTGGAACGCTTGAAGAAATTCCTTCAGAAATTAAAGGATTATATCTCGAAAATAATGAAAAATATGGAATAGATCACCCGATTATTAAGAATGCAGTAAAAAATGTTGTAGGTGATGAAAAGAATCCCTACTGGATTGCCCGGAAAATATTCAATTATCTTATTGATAACATGTATTACGAAATGGTTGGTGGTTGGAATACAGCACCAACTGTATTAGAAAGAGGAAATGGCTCTTGTTCTGAATATTCGTTTGTTTATATCGCTATGTGCAGGGCAGCGGGCTTGCCTGCCCGATATGTTGGCTCGGTGGTTGTGCGTGGTGATGATTCAAGTTTTGATGATGTTTTTCATCGTTGGGTTGAGATTTATTTACCTTCCTATGGTTGGGTTCCTGTCGATCCGAGTGGTGGCGATAGATTTTCACCACGTGATCAGGCTAATTATTTCGGACATATAGCCAACCGTTTCTTAATTACAACCGAAAGTGGTGGTGGCTCGGAAACAATGGGCTGGACTTATAATTCTAACGATTTTCAGCTTACCGAACCAAAAACATTCCTGATTTTCGACCGTTTTGCTGATTGGGAACCGATTGAATGAATGATTATTTAAATGAAACAAGAAATAAAAAACAAGAAACAAGAAATATATGAAACCGCAAATACCGCAAAGAAACGCAAAATTTTTTGCGTTATTTAGCGTGCTTTGCGGTTAATAAAAAAAACTATGACAGATAATAAAATATAAACAGACAATAATATATTAAAAATAAAAACTATGAAAAATTCAAAAAGAATCCGTTTGCTTATTATTTTTTTTGCACTAAGTATTTTTGTATTTGGTCAAAAAGAATGTAAGGTTTTATTGCCCGAAATTTCGGGAACTTACGAAGGAAAATGCAAAAAGGGACTTGCACATGGCAAAGGAAAATCAGTAGGCATAGATACTTACGAAGGCCATTTTCGAAAGGGTTTACCTAATGGCTTTGGAACATATACTTATTCAACCGGTGCAAAATATATTGGCGAATGGATAGGCGGAAAAAAGGATGGAGAGGGAAAATACACTTTTAAAATAAATGATAAAGATAGTATTCAGGATGGGCTTTGGGAGAAAGGAAAGTATTTGGGGCTGGTTCCTGAAAAACCAAAAGTAACAATTAATAAGGGCGTTGATAGATATAGCATTGATAGAATGGGTAGTGGTAATCCCGATAGAGTTTTAATTTATTTTTTCCAAAATGGAGCACCAAACAGGGGGATTTCGGAATTTCTAATATCCGGAAGCAGTGGGATTGATTTGAAGTTAGGAAATGGAATTGGCTATGAATTTATAGAATTTCCTTTTACAGGAAGAGTTAATTATGTGACGTGGAACAAGATGCATACTGCCCAACTCTTAGTAACATTTGAATTTGTAATTTATGGGCCGGGAAATTGGGAGGTAAAAATTCATAACTAAGATGAATACAGATCTATGTACTATTATTCTGTAAAACTTTGGTTTTTTAGCAAAGTTTTGGTTTTGTTGATTTAATTCTTTGAACCATATAAGGATTATAAGATCATATAAAGTTTTTCTTATATTTCCTTTTATTCCTTATATGGTTTTTGTTTTTATTGTAGCGAAGCTACTCCAAGTAATAATATACAATCTTCGACTGTTTTTCTTACGATCCTATTTCAATTTTACTTATAAACTTAATGTTTTCAATATCCTGATAATCGTATTGATAAATTCCATCTTCACCTATAAGTATTAATACACCATTAATAGGAATTACATCAAACGCCTGTATTTCCGGGAAATGCGCCAATATATTATCATCTATTGCCAATGGATCACTTGCATCATAAATTTTTAATCCGGCATCACCATCACAAATAAACAAAACATTTTCATCAATACCCAAACCATAAGGGCCTGACATTGGGTATACTTTTAACGAATTTGGATTTTTGAGATCAGCAATTGAAACAATTTCCAAAACATTAAGATCATTTCCACACATATTGCCACCTCGTAAAGTTATATAAGCAATTGTATCCTTTACAATTACCGGATCGCAACTTGTCATATGCCAAAATGAACTAACAAAGGATGGTGAAATAGGGGAAGAAATATCATAAATCTGCATCCCGTTTCGTGTGCCAAAAAATAAATTGTCATTAAGAATAAACATTGTTTCAATATCCCAACCTACATAAATATCATTAATGCTTTCTGGATCAGATGGTGTGTTAATATTTAATATATGTAATTGTGTAACATCTACAGCATAAAGAGTGTTATCCTTAATCCCAAATCTCGCCATTGATCCGCCAACACCTATTCCCGAACTATTTACACCTCCTTGGTTATTATATGTGATATCTGATAATGCGAAACTATTTCTTTCTTTATAAATAGGATAATATCGGTTGCCAACCTCTTGTCTGACTTTTTTAATTTCCCAACCTATAACTACACCTTTTTCTTCATCCAATCGGGCAATTGGATAATTCTCATCAGGTGGCGGAAGTGTATAAGGAAGAATTTTTTCAACTCTGTTAATTTCTTTTATGTTTGAAAGATCGGAAATATCAATTGCAACCATATCAATATAACTGTCTGCATATAAAACAGTTCCTTTTATTGCAAGATCGACATTTCCAGGGATTTCGATAAATGTTAAATTTTGGGGGTTAGCCGGATCAATATTGTTGATAATATGAATACCTTCCATTTTTTCGACTACAAAAATGTAATTATCTTTAAAATAAAATTTGCCCGGATTTTCCAGCATTTTTGCATCTGATTGTTTTACTGAATTTCGTAAGTCCTCATAACTCAAATATATTGGGCTATTAGCTGTGAATATTTCAATATATTTGTCTTTGCAGGAGTTGATGGCGACTGCCATAATTATTATTAGGAATATGCTTAACTTTTTCATATTTTTATATTTTTTTATTTAAAAATAATACCAATTTTAAGATCAAGTCGGTTGGAATTTTGGATTAGCTCACTATCATTAGAATAATCATAATGAAGGCTTTGAAATCTATACGCCGCACTAAAAACCAGGCCAAAATGTTCGTTAAACATATTTCTTATTCCTAATCCCGGATTTATCATCCATCCACCTTTTGGTTTACATTCATAATGAGGATAGGGTATAACACTCGACCATGCCGGATAATCATAATTTATGTAATGGTCTGTATTTTCCTCTAAAGCAAATAAATATCCACCACGAATAAATGCATATGGCGAAAAGTTTGCTTTACGAAAATAATATCTTGCATCCAGTACCAATGGTAGATAACTCTCTGAAAAGAATTCAACACCTGCACCGATTCCTACTCCTATATTTTCTGTAAATTGATAACCATTAACAATTAAAAATGAAAATGGTGCATTATTTACATTTGAAGTTGATCCTACTAAAAATCCCAAATCCGTAACATTATAATAGCCTGTAAAAGAGTAATTGGTTATTTTATCTTCATCCTGAATAACATCCTTGTTCATTTCCTTAATGTTTTTAGGGCTAGTGTTGGAATTAACACCTGCCGATTGATTTCCCTGAGCTGAAACGAATAAGTTTCCGGCAAGACAAATAAAACAAATTAGAATACTTTTTTTCATATTTATAATCTTTAATTTTAATTAAATATGTATTGTATTACTATGATGAATATAAGAGGAAAAGGTTGCGTTGAAGGGAGATGTTTTTAACGAATTCTAATAATTTTTTTACCAAACAAAATTGAAAAAATAAGTAAATAACAATTTAATCGTTAAATCATTTGAGCATTCTGGATATTTTTACTTCAAATTATTAATAACCGTATTTATTATTTCATGAGCATCAGGGCTTTTAATAACTACTTCATCAGCTCCGGCTTGTAAGGCACGTTTATTTGTTTCTTCTTCCTTATCGCCTGTAAATAAAATCAATTTTATAGCATCAAGTTCTTTCTCTGTTCTAACCAAAGAACATAATTCAATACCTGACAAAACAGGTAACATATAATCAATTACAGCAGCTACCGGTTTTTCCTGTTTTATCAATTCGAATCCTTCTTCACCGTTGATGGCGGTAATTGGGAAAAAACCGTTTTTTTGAAATAATCTGGCATATAAATGCAAAATAATCGGATTATCATCAACTATTACCAATTTTTTCAATTCTTTTGTATTAAATTCTGTTGTATTTTTATCAATTGTCTCATCATCAAGCACAAGAAGCTTGTCGGTATCTTTGAGAACAATATTTTCATCAGGAAAAATAAAATCCCTTTCCACTCTTCTTAATCCATATACAGTTCTATTCATTTCTTCGGCAACAAAAGCAATGGTTTTTCCAAGCATATCGGAGCCGGTTTTTATTTCAATCCATTGAGGGATAATTTTTGTAAGTTCATTAAACTCCGATGAGAAAAAGGCATTATCATTTTCATTTAGGACCATATTTGCAATTTGTTTACCGGTGTTTATATAAGGAGTAATAACTTTATCGGCACCGGCGCGAATTATTTTCTTTTCCGATCCGGGATCCTCAGCCCTTGAAACTATATTTAAAGTTGGATTTAATTCACGGGCAGTAAGAACAAGAAACAAATTGTCGGGATCATTGTTTAATAGAGCAAGTAAACCTTTTGCTTTTTTGATTTTTGCATCAAGTAAAATATTTTCCCTTGATGCATCACCTTCAATAAATAAATAATTTTCTTTTTGAAGTTCAATGCATTGCTCATGCGAATGTTCAATAATTACAAATTCAACACCGGCATTCGACAAATATTCAACTGCTCCTTGCCCAACTCTTCCGAAGCCACAAACAATGTAATGATCCTTTAATTTTGATATTTTAGATCTCATATTTTTAAGTTTAAAACTAATATTCCAGATACGCTCAAAAAACAATTCCACGATAGCCCGGCCCATAAACGCCAGGCTTACAAAACCTATTAAAATTAAGAATGTTGTAAATCCCTTTCCAGCCGGAGATAAAGGTTTTACTTCTCCGAAACCAACTGTTGTAATGGTTATTATCGACATATAAAAACTCTCCATAAGTGAATAGTTTTCAATTGACATATAACCGACTACTCCAATTATTATCACTAATACCAAGAGTACTATTGCTAAAATTATTCTATTCTTTCCTGACATCGTAATTATTTTATAAAAAATTGATTACGTTACAATATTAAAAAAAAATTTACTATTTCGATTTAAACGGGTAAAACTAAAAACACTATTTTGTAAATTTCAGCTGTGAAAATAATTTCTTTCGTTTAATAAAATAAGCTATAACGATGCTGCCCTTATAAACTTCAGTAACACGCGAATGCTTAATTCTTAGTCGCTTTTTTTTGTTTTTCAGAATTGATTTATAAAAGCTTAAATGAGCACGAACAACTGCTATAAAATCCATTAGGCCTCCTTCGACAAGAAATTTAAATGCAGCAATATAATCAAGGATAAAACGAATTATAAACACATAAAAAAGTCTGTTTGAAGGTAAATTTTTATACAAAAGAATTAAATCATTTCTGAAATTCAAATAAGTCTTTCTGGAAGAACTTTTTGGTAAGGTTCCTCCGCCAACATGATAAACTACAGATTTAGGGCAAACCATAATTTTATATGCATTATTTTTTGCTCTCCAACAAAAATCAATTTCTTCCATGTGTGCAAAGAAATCAGAATCGAGACCTCCGAGATCATGAAAAACCTTAGCTCTCACAAACATGCAAGCACCTGTTGCCCAGAATATTTCAGTAATATCATCATATTGACCCTTGTCTTCTTCAATTGATTGAAAAAGCCTCCCACGGCAAAACGGATAACCAAGCTTGTCGATAAATCCACCGGAAGCACCGGCATATTCAAATTTGGATGGATTATGAAATGAACGTATTTTTGGCTGACAAGCTACTATCGATTGGTCGCTATCCATAAGTTCAACTACAGGTTGAATCCAATTTTCAGTAACTTTAATATCTGAATTCAAAAGCACATAATACTCTGCTTCAATTTTTGATAGAGCATCATTATAACCTTTGGCAAAACCACTGTTTTCAGAATTTTCAATCACTTCAACTTCAGGAAAGTTCTTCTTTAAAAAAATAACAGAATCATCAGTGGAAGCATTATCGGCAATAAAAACTTTTGCACAAGTTGCAGTATGTTGAACAACATAAGGTAAAAATTCCTCAAGAAACTTTTTCCCATTCCAATTTAATATTACAACTGCAACTTTTACCATAATTAATTTTGCTTCCTTTTATGTTTCCATCTTCTGTGTGACCATAACCAGTTGTCAGGATACATTCTAATTGTTTCTTCTAATAATTTTGTGTGTTTTTCGGTTATTTCAAATTCTTTGGTTTCTTTTGGATTTTCAGTTACCGGAATAAAACTAACTTCATAATTTCCTCGTTTTATTCTATGAATTCTTGTAAAAACTACAACATAATCCATTTTTTTTGCAATTCGTTCGACACCAAGAAAGATCGGCGTATCCTGATTTAAAAAATTTGTCCAATAATGTATTTCGCTTTCAATAGGTGATTGATCAGCAACCATAAGGTTTAGGGTCAGCTTTTTTCTGTTTTCGATAAATTTCCTCAATGATTGTGCTGAAGAAACCATCTTTACACCAAATCTTGATCTCAAATATATCATAGTCTTCTCAAATATATTATTTGAAAGGGGTAAATATACGGCATTTACTTCATGTTTTACATATTTAGGCAATAGCATTCCGGAAATTTCCCAATTAGGGGTATGTCCGCAAACATATAAAACGCTCTTGCCCTGATCGTAGTATTTATTTATTAAATCAATATTTCTGTATTTAAATGTTTTTTTTAAACGATTGAACGATAAATAATTTGCCTTAATTAATTCAAATATGAAATCGCATAAGTTGTGATAGAATTTTTTTGCAATAATTTTTATTTCTTTATCATTTTTTTCGGGAAAAGAATTTCTTATGTTATTAAAAACGATTGATTTTCTGTAACCAACCAAATAATAAGCAATAATATAAAAAAAATCAGAAATCAAAAAAATCAATTTATAAGGAAGTAAAGATAATAAATATCCAAAAAACCTTATAAACCGATACAAAATATTCATATAATATAATCAGAAATTATTTTTTTTAATATATTTAATGCAAAAATACATTCAATATTCATATTATGAAAATAAATTAGTTAAATTTTGCTAATTATCTAAACACATGTTAAATTGTTATAGACAACATGTGATAATTTAACAATCAATAAGGGAATTAAATAAATAATTTAAATGTGTATTACATTCATAAATCTCAATAAAGTCTTCTTTATTTTATCTCGGATTATTGTAATAATCTTCAGCTTTGCTTCCCCAATGCGATGGAGACCTGAAAACATCAAGATCGTTTGGTTCGAAATCTCTCTTGTTAAGTTCATATTGCCATCTATAATTTGACAGCTCACCTAAGGCATCAGAGTGAATTAAAATAAAATTATTTGTTACTAAATCCTGAGTCGCAAATACAAACTTTTTATTTCTTTGAGTGCCTAAAACATAATAATGCCAGATTTCGTATGGATATGCACTGGGCTCGTGATGACTGTCGGCAATCTGATTTGGAGGGCCATATCTTAAATACACCCTACCTCTGTCTGTTTCATAACCTTTATGGATTTGAGTGGAGAAGGCCTGATTTACTTTCCTAACCTCAATGGCATATTTTTTCCATGCTTCTTCAGGATTTGTTTCATTTCTGGTGAGCCAAAAATTATAAAAAAATTGTTGCATTGTTATTAAATCAACATCATTCATGAGATTGTCAGCAAAAGATGATTCAAATTGTGAAGATATAGGGCCTAAAGACCTAATACATTCAGCAAGCGTGTCTTTGTTGGTTATTCTTGAAGCGAAAGTATTTTGAACAATAATATCACTAATATCACTGACTTCAAATTCAATATTTGGATTACTTCTCTGGAAGAATATTTTTTTTGATGCATATAATTCATTCTCCCTGTCTCTAACTTCCACTACCAATGAATAGTCACCGGTAGGTAATCGGGAAATATCAAATTTATTAAAAACAACTTTTACAGGTGATGCTTTATCTCTTTTAAATTTTTGCAAAAAATTGATTTTTGCTCCGGTGTTAAAAGACTCAATAAAATAGGAAACCAAAAAAGGATTGTCTTTTCCAAATAATTTATCTGCATTATAGACTTCTGAATAAAAAGTAATTTCATGTATCGAAGAAGGATAAAAATTATACACATTAGGAACCAGATCAAAACCGCTTTTTGTTAAAATATTTGATTTATCGGTTTTAGAAAATGATTTAACCAATTGAATATCCGATAAGGAGATGCTGTCTGACGGAAAATTAACCACAATTGGTTCAGTTGTAATATAAGGTTCTTTCGTTTCATTTTTATCTGAAATAATAATTTCAAAATTATAATCACCATTAGGTAACAAGAAGCGTTGCTGATCAATAAAACTAGAATTTATATTTGATGTATCTTTAACCTCAGGACTTAAAACTTCGTATTTTGAAAAATCAACAATCTCATCATCATTTCTAAAAATCATAGTTACTTCAATAGTTCCCTGAAATAATCCATTTTCGAGTTTTAAGTAATTAACACTATTACCAACTATTGAAAGATACGTTTCAACATAAGGTCCGTCGGTAGGTGAATAAAAAGTTGCATATGATAAGAATCCATTGAGGTTCTTTGCGCCAGAAGAATAAGAAAAGAAAAGTAAGAAAATTATTAGTATTTTGATAAATCGTTTTTTCATGATGAGTTTCTTTAAGGATTTAATTTTTAGCTATTTCAATTGATTTAATTTTTTAACAAAATTAGTTTAATTTTAGGAATTAAACAAGAATAAATCAGTTAGCGGTTAAAAAATTACAGTTTTCGGTCGTTGATAAAATTTCTATCCATATGATTAATTATGAGTTCAGAAAATTGAATACTATTGGAAATTTAAATCTAAACTAAATTTTTTTCTAATTTTTTTAAAAAAAATCTGTAAATTATAAAATAATTGTACTTTTGCAGCGGAAAAATGGCAGAGTGGTCGAATGCGGCGGTCTTGAAAACCGTTGAGGGTCACACCTCCGGGGGTTCGAATCCCTCTTTTTCCGCAAAAAGTCCTGAGTGCCGTGATTTACAGGGCATTCGGGATTTTTTTATAAAAAACGTGTCAAAAAACGGTCATTAGAAAATCCCAATGAAAATAAAGTTTTTCGCTTATAAATGCTAATTCAAGATCATCAAATTTCCTTCCATGAGGCAATTATAAACAGAAGGAGTGGGAGACAAAAGGATAAAAAAGAAATGAAAAGTGATAATCACATTTTCTTTTAAGAAAAAATGGCCCAAGTAAAAATGATTAAAAAATTTGTTATACTTTTGATGTTGATAATTCTTTAAAATTATTTATTTATAATTTCCTAAGCATGAAAACCTTTTATTTTCTTTCATAATGGTTTTGTTATCTTGCCCGCTTTGGTCGCAACAACAGGCTGATGTGTTACCTCAGATGGAAAACAGAAAGCACAAGCATTCTGTAATACCCCAACACACAAACACGGATCAAAAATCGATAATTTCCGATGAAATAGATTTCCTTTTACCAAATGTACAAAACAATGAAATATCAATACGAGTGGATTCAATATTTTTTTTGGATGAAGATGGAAACTTTAAAGAATATTACGTCTATGATGCCAAAGGGAACATTCTGACTGATTTAATACAAGAATGGGAAAACGGTGAATGGTTAAACTATAAGTTATATACTTACACCTATAATTACAATGGAAATAGACTGTCTTATTTAAAGCAATATTGGGAAAACAACGAATGGTTGAATGACGTTTTATATACCTACACTTATGATGCTAATGAGAATAGACTGACTCATTTACACCAAAATTGGGAAAGCGGTGAGTGGGTGAATCACCATTTATATACCAGCACCTACGATGACAATGGGGATGTGCTTTCAGGTTTAAATCAAAACTGGGGAAACAACGATGGGTGAATTACCATTTATATTCATACACTTGGGACACAAATGGAAATAAGATGACCGAATTATTTCAAGATTGGGAAAACGGCGAATGGATTAACATGGATAAATGTGAATATGTTTTTCTCACAGATCAGATTAATGTGACAACGTCTGAGTGGGATGGAAGCAATTGGACAGAAAACGCATATAATTATCCTATATATGCTTACATGGAAGGAGAACCTGCATTTTTTTGTTTTGCCATCAACCTTGAACTTTTTTATACTAATGTTTCCGGCTTTGAAGAATCCAAAACAAGTTTAGAGAATCCGCCAATACTTTGCTACCCAAATCCTGTAATAGATCAACTCAATCTTGAGATTGACCCGGCCTGGCAGGCAAAAAATTATCGTTTGGAATTGTTTAGCCAAACCGGGCAAAAGTTAAAATCTTTTGAGATTTCGTCAGACATTGGCTCGTCAATGGTTCCAAATAGCGTGGAAGAGGTTCCACCCGGATTGTACCTGTTACGAATTGAGGCCGGAAAACAGGTGTTCACACAAAAGATAATTATTTCGGAATAAGTGATGATATTGGTTGATTTTGTGCTTTTCATATTAATAAACCCAAGGGTATACTTTTAATTTAATCACAGGGTGACTTTGAGTCACACCGTGACTGTTATGCCCGGCTAAGTTGCCGGTTCAAATTTCTCTTTATGCTTTTCGTAATCGAAAGCAATATACTCATCATCGACGAGTATTAGTATTCCGTTTTTTAGCTCGTATAAGCTGCCGGCTGCGATATCGTAGGTATCGGAAACAAGACGTTTTTATTACGGTACATTATTTTACACAAAAAAATTATTTATAAATATCTAAATCATTAAGTGGTTATTTTGCTGGGTTGGAGATAAAAGGTGGGGGTTTGTGTGGGGAAGGCATAGTTGGGATTTAGTTTAATATGGACTCATGGCTGGATTTTGCAGAGGGTTTAGAGTTCTATTTATTGTGTGGTGTAATTATTTTTTCAATTGTTTTTCTGACCTTAATTTTGAATTTTTATACTCTTGTTCATTAGGATTAAGTTGAATCGCAATGTCAAAATTTTCAATTGCAATTTTATGCTCTCCTTTTAATTGATAAGCAAAACCTATATTATGATAAGCATCAGCAAATTTATCGTCTATTTCTATTGCGCTTGAAAAAGCTTTAATAGCATTATCTAATTGATTCATTTGTCCATAAAGAATCCCGAGATTGTGATAAATAATCTTGTTGTTAGGTATTGTTTCATTATATAGGTCAATTTTTATGGCAAAATTATAGTCCGTTATTACTTTCTGCGATTCACCAATCTTCTCATAAGTCAATGCACGGTTATAAAATGCTAATTTGTTTTTAGAGTCAATTTCGATAGCCTTGGAATAGCTAATTATACTATTTTGAAAATCTCCCAATAAATCAAGACAGTCAGCTTTTCTTAAATATGCCTCTGGATTTATGCTGTCGATCTCTATTATTTGATTGAATTTTTCTAATGCTACTTGAATATCCCCATTCTCAAAAAGTCTTACTCCTTCCGTTCCAATCTTATCAATTCTCTGTTGACCATTACAAGATGATAAAAGAATCAAACTTGTAAAAATCAATATTATTTGTTTTTTCATAATTTAATTTTATGCCACACAATGTTGTGTATATGTAATATTACATTTTTCTTTTATATTCTGCAAAAGGTGTTCATTATTTTCCACAAATATAAAAATTTCATTTAAATATAAAAGTAAGAAAAATAAAAAGGGTGGGGTTTTTGGGGTGGTTTTTTGGGTTTGTAGGGAGAGTGGGTGTCTCGTCCTGAAAAAAGTTTACAGTTCAATAATTATATCCTGATATAAATTTACTTTGTTGTTCATTTTATTTCTTTTTTTGTGTAAACCTATTTCAGGACGATACATTTTTATTAGCGGTTCGTTGTTGTCTTTCTCATTTTTTAATATAGTCCTTGTTTGGTGATACTAAAAGAATGATTTTTCTTACTATAAATATTATTGCAGTTCTAACATATAGATAAAGTACAGCTCCTATTAAAGCGAATATAGCACCTACTCCTGTGGGAAGAACTGCACCAATTGTAAATGTCATGCCAATGACAAATCCTAAGAAACATTCTGCTCGATAAATAGGAAAGAACAAAGCCAATAGAAAAAGTCCATACATTAAATAGCCCGAAAGATTTGAATAACCATGAGTGAATAATACAGAAAGGAGTATTCCAAATGAGAAAGCAAAGAGAAACCTGTAAGTATATTTTAGTGGAAATATTATTGTGTTTGACTTATCATTATTTTTACGAATTAGTCGGATTTGTATGCGATAAGTTAGGAACAATGTAAGTAATGGAAGTATGAGGCCACTCCACCAATTGGAAATTTCTGGCAAATCCTCCTGTTGCATTATATGGTGGTTTGGTACACCACCATGAAAGTGATCCCATATTAATAATGACCATATGCCAATTGTTACTATTCCTGTAAAATATAGTCTTCTTTTATAAAACGTTTTTTCGGTCATAATAATTTGATTTTATGTGGTTTGTTTTTTTCTTTTTTCCGTTGTTGTCTGCTGTCCATCTAAAAAACTATCTATTGTTGTCATTGTATTTCAATTGTTGATAGATTATTTTTTATACCTTTAATTAAAAGCCATAGAGTTATTGAAATTTCTCCTAAAATATAAAATGGCATAGCAAATTGTGAAACAAGAGTTTGGTAATTGGGGAAAAGCAACGAAGTAAAACATGATAAAATGTAAGCTGCTCCGTTAAGAAACAGAAATACTCCAATGATACGAGGAATAAATCCTGACTTATAAACCAATTGACCAAATGGTATTAACCAAAGCCCCCAGAACAATTGTATTGTCAGCGTGCCGTAGTTATTAATATTAAGAAACAGCATTGCTAAATCCTGTCTATGACTAAGTTCAAATGTTTTTAAAATTTCACCTTTCAAAATCATGAGGGTAGTAATATTGAATGCTCCCATTATAAAAACGACAGGTAGCGTCAAAAAAAACAATATAACCATAAGTTTAGCCTGACCTTCATTAACATGTTTAAACAATCTGTAAAGAACTAATAACATAAATACACAAATAGTAGCACTAAAAAGGTCATTAATAATACCTATTCTAAATAAAAATTCATTGGCGAGTATTTTATTGGCGGTTGCAACTGCATCTCCCTTTACTATAATTTTTGAAGGTAAAAACATCATACTATAAATACCTGTTAATACCCAAATAAAATACAACAAACCGGCAAGTCTTGCAGTCTTTTTGAGTGAGTTCGCTTTATTTTCTATAATCGCCATGTTTTTAAGTTTTAAATGGGACGATTTTATATCTGAAATTGTTACATTTTAGTTATTAATTAAGTCCATCTGTCAAATTACCGAAATCACTCTCGAAAAATTGTCGTGTCGGGCTTCGTTTTACATAAAAGCAAGCAAAATAAAAAGGGTTGGGTTTCAGGGAGCTGTTTTAGATTTATGTGAAGAATGGTTTTTTAAAAACCGGCGATAAGAGCATAGATGGGATGTGTTTTAACATAGCCTGCTCCGGTCTTTTCGGAGGACTCGTTGCATGGTTCCCACTATTGCGGAACAGGCTTTGCAGGCCGCTCAGAGTCCTGTTTATTAGGCAAAAGTTGTTTGTTATATTACGAATGGTATAAACCTTTTACTTTTTTTCATGTATTCAATGTACTTATTACCGAAGAAAACAATGCATTCCTTCTCTTCATATATAGCTGTAAAATAAAGAAATGTTGTTGAAATCAGGGCTGTAAATAACAATTCAAATGTTATGTTTTTAAAAAGAATTCCCCAAGCTAAAAAAAGTAATGAGGAATAAAGAGGATGTCTTATGTATTTATAAATCCCTTTGTCTATTAAGTAAATAGTTTGTTCAATTTGATAAAGTGTTTTATCGTTTCTGTCTATATTTGGTTTTCCTGTTTTTTTTATGAGAATCACTCCAATAACAACCAGATAGCCTGATATTATAAGAAATAACCATGAAAAGATTTGATTAATAGAAAAAGGATTATTAAACCAATATTTATAGTTGCTGGCAAAAAGCCAGGCAATACATTCCCAACTGAAGAATCTGTAAAAACCATGACTCTTTATGTTAAATAATGTTCTCCAGGAGATTATAATAATTGGGACACTCAAAGTCATAAATATTATAATCCTGTCCATATGTTTGATATTTAAATATCAGCGTCAATATTCAATTTTGCCAAACTTCGAAATAACCACAACCTATTGCGTTTATTACTCCATTGTCCTATATCGAATTAATAATGTTTATTTCTTCTTTATTCCCCACAAATATAAAAATTTTATTTAGATATAAAATTTAAAAAAATAAAAAGTGTGGGATTTTAGGTTTTTTTTTTGAAGGAGTTATGGAAAAAAATGTTTTCACAAATATAGAAATTATTATTAAATATTTATATCGTCAAAAGTATATTGCTCTGCCTGCCACTAAATTGTATGGGCAGGTGTGGAGAAGGCTTGGTTTTTAATCGAATTTTTGCAGGTAGCTTGGGGTTATACTAATTCAAGCTTGGATTTTTAGACTGTATCGTCAAAAAAAACACTAATTTAAATTTTGTTTTTTCAATTTTTATTCTTTAATTTTACAATGTTTAAAATGACTGAGTTTAATTAATATGGATAATACCAGATTTCTGTTATGCTTATTATGCATAAAATGAGTATATAAACCCGTTGAAAAATCAATATACCTGCTTTTTAAGACGAGTTTGTTGCCTGTAAGTAGTTATTAGGGTGTGAGATAAATATGAAAAGATTATCAATATAAATTTAAATCAAACAACTAAAACAAGTGACTTATGAAAAAATTTACAACTTCAATTTTGAAAGCAATGTTGGCTTTTTGCCAGACTATTCCAAATGATCAAATGATTAATAAACAGGAAGCTAAACTGTTTTGTAAAAGGATGCCTATTAGACTCCTAATAATTTTGGCAATCCCCATCTTTTTTACGACCAACATCTTTTCCCAAGCTGTTCTGACACATTCTTCAGATGCAGATTTTAATAAAGGTTATATCAATAATATGCTTGTAACCGGTGGAAATGTTATTTTGCCAAACCAGGCAAGTGGTATGGGTTCATGGATTACTACCACTGCCTTACCGAAACAATTAAGAGATCATAAGTTAACATTATGGGATAATCGGATTTATTTAACAGGCGGTTATAACCCGTCAAGCGGTTATTCTAATTCTGTTTATATGGCATCGGCGGGTGCCGGTATAGGTGGTTGGACAGCACTTGCTTCGCTGCCTGTTGGAGTTTGTGATCATGCTGTTGTTGCGGCAAACGGATTTTTATTTGTAATAGGCGGACATCAGGATGGTGCTCCATTTAGCGAGATCTATTATGCAAAGTTTAAGACCAATGGTACCCTTGAGGAATGGCAAACGAGTATTGTAAGCCTTCCTCAACCATTATGGGGACATACAGCTTCTTATGTTGACGGTCATATTTATGTTGCAGGAGGCTCAAGTCAAGCTGAAGAAGGTACAGCTGTAAATACTGTATATTCAATAACACTTAATCCAAGGGAAGATTTGGCTTCAATAACCGTATTACCGGATACACTTCCCGCACCCAGAAACCAACATTCCATGATTGTCTATGGAAAATACATATATGTAATTGGTGGTTATGATA
This sequence comes from uncultured Bacteroidales bacterium, assembly GCA_964462015.1. Classification (GTDB taxonomy): domain Bacteria; phylum Bacteroidota; class Bacteroidia; order Bacteroidales; family JAEINX01; genus JAEINX01. The sequence continues at coordinate 123,205 of CAYWXI010000006.1, forward strand.
ATACAAATCAAAATACTAACACTACGTATTATTGCCAGACGGATGATGCCGGTGGAACTTCGGTATGGCAAGCTGCCGATACTTTACCCCAGCCTGTTTACGGGCATTCATCAACTTGTTATAACGGAATAATAACTATAATGGGCGGGTATTACTCAACTGATACTATACCAAGTAATTCAAATTATTATGCAAACGTTGACAGTGCATTTAATTTTATATGGACTCCGTTTTTTTCCTACCCTCAATATCGTGCTAATGGCGAAGCATTAGCTATAAACGGAAGAATTTTCTATCTCGGTGGTGAGGATATTTTCTTAAATGTATTAAATAATTGCTATTATTCCAACCTTTCCCTGTCATCGAATAAAGTACAAGATGGAAGATATATTTCACCAATTTTTGATCTGGGTGACAACAGAGAGATAACAGAATTAGGTTACAGTGGCTCAAATTTGGGAAATTATAACTTTTTTTACAGAACTGCTGACAACGGAGGTAACTGGGGTCCATGGATAGATGAGGGCCAGAATAATCCGATACCGCTTTCTTTAAATAAAAGGTATTGTCAATATATGTTTTTATTTGAAACAGATGATATTAACAATTCGGTATCATTACACAGTGTTTCGTTGGAATTTACTGCAACACAGGTTTGTGGTACTCTTAGCGGTACTCTAAACTGGACAAAGGCAAACAGCCCATACATTGCAACCTGCGATATATTTTTATCAAGTGGAACATTAACGATTGATGCAGGTGTTGAAGTTTTGTTTATTAATGAAACCGGTTTTGAGATAGGGCAGGCAAACCTGCTTTGTAATGGTGCAGTTGATGACTCAATAAAGTTTACAAGTTTTGATGGTGGTTCAGGTATCTGGGAAGGTATATATTTTAATCAAAATAGTGATATTGGTGTAGCGTCTGCAATAACCTACACAATAATTGAAAATGCCGGATTCGGAAGCAGGAATGCAAATCTTTATTGTTACTACACTTCCCAGCCAACATTAACAAATTGTTTTTTCAGACAAGCAGAAGGTTATGGAGCTAATTTACAGTATTCATCCCCTACATTAAATCAATGTATGTTTGAAAATAATACAAATAGTGGATTATATTGCAATTATTCCTCACCAACAATAGCCTATTCTAAAATTGAAAATAATGATAATCATGGTGTTTTACTAAGTTCATCTTCACCACAGATTTGGAACTCTGAAATAAAAGATAATCTGGAATATGCTATCTATTGCGCTAACCCGGATTGTTTTCCGGGCATACTTGGAAACACATATACCGGAAACAATCTTAACGCAGTGGTCTATGCCGGTGGTAATATGACTACAAGTGGAACATGGTATAATGATGGTATTGATTACATTGCTTTAGGAGAGATTATTATTTATAATCCTTCTAATCCCCGTCTTACAATACAACCAGGGACTACTTGTAGGTTTGCTACTGATATTGAATTGCAAATCGGACATTCCGGATATGGTGGTGAATTATATGCCACAGGAACTGCCAGCAACCCAATTGTTTTCACTTCATTAGATGGCTCTTCTGGTGGTTGGCAAGGAATATATTTTGATAATTATAGTGATGCTAATGGAGCAACGTCTAATTTGCAACACTGTATAATTGAAAATGGAAATCAGTATAATATGAAATGTTATTATACAACTCAACCAGCAATAATTAATAATTGCACTATAAAAAACTCAGCCAATAATGGATTATTTTTTGATTATTCCACTATTTCAGTCGATAATTGCACAATAGAGAATAACCAGTCAAGTGGAATATATTGTAGTAATTCATCTCCAACAATAACATATTCTACAATTCAAAATAGCGGTAATCATGGTTTTTCTTTAAATTCATCCTCTCCACAAATTTGGGATACTGATATAAATAATAATACAGAATATGCCATCTATTGTTCTAATCCAAATTGTTTCCCGAATATTTCAGGAAATACATATTCAGGTAATTATTATAATGCTGTTGTTTATGCCGGAGGAGATTTGAATATAAACGGAACATGGTATTCCGATGGATGTGATTATATTGCCTTAGGAGAAATAAGAATTGGAAAATATAGTGATAAATGCCGGCTTACAATAGAACCCGGAGTTCATTGTAAATTTAATGCCGGTATTGAAATGCAAATCGGCTGGAGTGGTTATGGCGCTGATCTATACGCAATCGGAACTGCCGACAGCCTGATTACTTTTACTTCATTAAGCGATACTATCGGTGGATGGGAAGGTATTTATTTTGATAATTATAGTGACTCTTATGGTTCAACATCAAATTTACAATATTGTGTGATAGAAAATGGAAATCAGTATAATATGTATTGCTATAGTACAGTTCAGCCGACAATAAATAATTGTACTCTAAAGAATTCAGCAGATGAAGGAATTTATCTTAATACTAATGCAAACATTACAATTGAAAATTGCACTATAGAGAATAATACAGATGAAGGTGTTCTTTGCAATAGTTCATCACCTACTGTAACAAATTCAACAATTCGGAATAATGGTAGTCATGGTTTTGGTTTAAGTACATCCTCACCGCAAATTAACTCTTCTGAAATAGTTAATAATACTGAATATGCCATCTATTGTTCTAATCCAAATTGTTTCCCGAATATTTCAGGAAATACTTATTCAGGAAATTATTATGATGCTGTTGTTTATGCCGGTGGAGATATGAGCATAAATGGAACCTGGTATTCTGATGCATGCGATTATATTGCCTTTGGAGAAATAAGAATTGGAAAATATGGCAATAAATGTCGGCTTACGATAGAACCCGGGATTACTTGTAAATTTAATGCCGGTGTTGAAATGCAAATCGGTTGGAGTAGTTATGGCGCTGATCTGTATGCAATCGGAACTGCCGACAGCCTGATTACTTTTACTTCATTAAGCGATACTATCGGTGGCTGGGAAGGAATTTATTTTGATGATTATAGTGATTCTTATGGTTCAACATCTCTTTTAGAATATTGTGTGATAGAAAAAGGAAATCAGTATAATATGTATTGCTATAGTACTGTTCAGCCTACACTAAATAATTGTACGCTAAAGAATTCAGCAGATGAGGGAATTTATCTTAATAATAATTCAAACATTACAATTGAAAATTGTACTTTTGAGAATAACACAGATGAAGGTTTACTTTGCAATAGTTCATCACCTTCTGTAACAAATTCAATAATTCGGAATAATGGTACTCATGGTTTTTCTTTAAGTACATCCACTCCGCAAATTTGGGACAGTGATATAAATAATAATACAGAATATGCAATCTTTTGTGCTAATGCTAATAGTTTCCCAAACATTACAGGAAATACATATTCAGGTAATTATTATGATGCTGTGGTTTATGCTGGAGGAGATATGACCACAAGCGGTACCTGGTATAATGATGGCTGTGATTATATTGCGATAGGAGAAATAAAAATCGGGAAATATGGTGATAAATGTCGGCTTACAATAGAACCCGGGATTAATTGCAAATTTAATGCCGGCATAGAGCTGCAAGTCGGATGGACTCCTTATGGTGGTGAGTTATACGCAATTGGAACACCTGACAGCCTGATTACTTTTGCTCCAATAAACGATTCTATCGGTGGTTGGGAAGGAATTTATTTTGATGATTATAGTGACTCTTACGGTGCTACATCTGATTTACAACATTGTGTAATTAAAAAAGGAAATCAAAATAATATTTATTGCTATAAAACTGCTCAACCGACAATTGAAAGTAGCCTTATTGTTTTTTCAAATAATTATGGATTGCAGTGTTATAATTCCTCACCTCAACTTAAAACTTCACAATTTATATACAATGGATCTCATGGTATTTATCTTACCGGAACAAGTCAACCTACAATAGGGAATACTCCTGAACTTGGCTGTGATATTTATTTTAACGATGGCTATGATGTATATAATAATACCGGCAATGATATCAATGCACGTTATAATTTCTGGAAAAGCACTGACCCTGATTACATTTCAAGTCGTATCTACGATTTTTATGACAACCCCGCTAAAGGGATAGTTTATTTTGCCGATCCCGATTCTGTTGGATTAAATATTATTATCGAAAAATATACATTTAGCGGAGATTTTGTCTATGATAATACAGCTTCTACTATTATTGATAGCGTTGATGTTTATGCTATGGATTATCTTCGAAATATCATTGATACTACAAGGTCAGATGAGTTCGGACATTTTGAATTTGATAGCTTGTATTTTGGTAAATATCTGTTTGATATTGAACCTGATATTGCCTGGGGAGGAGTAAACTCTACCGATGCCCTTCTGGTCATGCAGGATTTTGCACAGGTAAGCCTGCTTACTGGTGTTAAAGAAGATGCAGCTGATGTCAACTGGAGCCATACTGTTAATGCAACCGATGCATTATTGGTAATGAAACGCTATGCGGGTGTGATCAATAGCTTTGTCGTGGGAGACTGGTTGCTTAGCCTTGATACATTATTAATTGATGGAAAAACCGACTCAATACACGACTTTAAAGCATTGTGCTACGGTGATGTAAATGGTTCTTACACTCCGCCGACAAAGTTTGGAGGAAGCATAATGCTTGAATTTGATAATATTTTGGCAGTAAATTCATTTGAGGAATTTGATGTAGATGTCAATGTTACAGAATATCTTGAAGTTGGAGCAATCTCACTTGGTTTTTATTACCCGGAGAATTATCTTGAATTAATTGATGTTTCCAATAATGCCGGAAATGTAATCTGGTCGGCAAAGGAAGGCCTGCTAAGGGTTTCCTGGGCAAACTTAAATCCGATGTATTTAAATGCAGATGAAACCATAATTACGCTAAATTTTAAATCAAAAGATATTTCATCATTAAGCGACCCAATTCAACTTGGCTTAGAACTAAATAGTGAGCTTGCTGATGGAGAAGCATCGGTATTGGAGGACATTGTTCTGAAAACTTCAGAGATCGTGGCTTCAACAATGGGGATAGCTGATTATTCACCAGAAGGATATTTCTTAAGCAATAATTACCCAAATCCATTCACTCATAATACGATAATACATTATACGATTCCGGAAAAAGGACATGTCAGCTTATTTGTTTACGATATGTTTGGTAATAAAATTGCAGAATTAGTGAACGAAACACAGCTTGCAGATTCGTATAAAGTTCACTTCGAAAATTTGAAACTGAATGCAGGTGTTTACATTTACAAAATTGAAGTAAAAGGTAAAACCGGGCATTTTTCAGGTGTTAAGAATATGATCATTACTAAATAATTTGAATTCATTTGATTATTAAAAAATAATAATTATGAAATCAATTAAAAATCATAAAATATTACTGCTGCTAATAATTTATTTATTTCCGGCTATTTTGTTTTCACAAAACATTATAACAACAGCAGAATCGAATTCAACCTGCCCTACCGAGGTTTTGATACCCATATGTGTCTCAAACTTCGATAGTGTTGCCGCAATTTCATTGGCACTTATATATGAACCATCAGTGCTGAATTACGACAACTATCAGAATCTTCATGACTCCCTTACCGGAGGATTTATTGTGGTAAATTCAACAGGGGATAAGGTTATTATTTCCTGGGCTTCAATAACTCCGGCAACAGTGAATGAAAATGATACACTTTTGGAACTCAGATTTTTCTCTAACGAAGGAACAAGCAGCTTTGTATGGGATACTATTACTCCGGGTAGCTGTGAATACAGCGATTACTACGGAAATATTATTCCATCAAATTATATAAATGGAACAGCAAATGTGTATCAGCTTCCTGAAATTATTTCACATCCTTCAAATTCAGTAATAACCGAAGGCGAAAATACTACTTTTTATGTCTCGGCAACCGGTGATGGTTTATTTTATCAATGGCAGGAAAGTACAGACGGAGGATCAATTTGGAATGATTTATTAAATTCAGCACCGTATTCAGGTGTTACAACCGCTACTTTAAATATAACAAATGCCACAATTGGGATAACCGGTTTTCTTTACCGTTGTGTTGTTGGTGGTGAATGCCCACCCATTCTTACTTCAAATTATGCTATGCTCACAGTTGATCCCTTACCTCAGTTGATAAGTACAACTGCACAAACACATACGATTTGTAACGGGATTATTGCAACTCCTGTAACAGTTGTAGATTGTAACGGAGTTGGAGCAATTTCACTGACTTTAGCATATAACACTTCGAATTTAACTTATTTAGGTTATCAGAGTCTTAATCCTGAACTTGCATCAGGTAATACGGTTGTTAATGCCATTGATGGAAAAATTTATTTTAACTGGGCTTCCCTTTTGGAAGCTAATGTTGGAGATGACATTCTCTTTGAACTGCTTTTTTATGCATCATATGGAGCATCTGACTTAATCTGGCAGGATCAGGAACCGGGAAGCTGTGAGTATAGCGATATTTTTGGGAGTGTGATCAATTCCAATTATTTTGATGGAATAATAACAATACAAGCTTCACCGGCAATTTCGCAGCATCCTGAAAGTATTACTATCATTGAAGGTGAAAACGCCGATTTCAGCATATCTGCAACCGGCCCGGGATTATCATACCAATGGCAGGAAAGTATTAATGGCGGAGCAAATTGGGATGATCTGTCAAATAATTCTGTGTATTCAGGGGTTACCACATCATCACTTCACATTTCAAATGTTTTAATTGGAATGGATCAATATTTATACAGATGTAATGTTAACGGAGCATGCCCACCTGCAATAAGTTCAAATTCTGCTATATTAAATGTGAATCATCCCCCTCAGATAATAACCACTACTGCTCCAACAATAATTACTTGTCCCGGAGATATCTCGTTACCAATTACTGTTTCACAATGTGAAGGTGTCGGGGCAATCTCCTTAACCTTCGTTTACGATACTTTAATTTTAAATTATTCCGGTTACCAGAATCCACATCCTGAATTGTCAAGCGGTGTATTAGTTATAAATTCATCTGCGGATAAGCTGATAATTAGCTGGGCTTCGCTCACAGCAGCAAATATTGGTGATGGAACTATAATGGAATTGAATTTTTCGGCACAAACAGGATCTTCAGGGCTCAACTGGTTCACTGAGATCGAAGGAAGTTGCGAATACAGTGATATTGACGGTTCTCTGATCAGTTCAGCTTATGTCAATGGAAATGTGACTGTTCATGAGCTGCCTTCAATTACATCCCATCCTGAAAATGCAACTGTCTTTGCAGGTGAAAATACAAGTTTTAGTATCACAGCATCCGGAACCGGCTTGTCTTATCAATGGGAAGAAAGCATTGATTCAGGTGCAAACTGGAACTCTTTGACTAATACTCCACCATATTCAGGTGTAACAACAAATAATTTGAATATCACCGATGCAGGCATTGGGATGAATACTTATGAGTACAGGTGTGTAGTTAGCGGTACATGTTCTCCTGCTGATACTTCAAATTCTGCATTACTAACAGTAGAACCCCAACCACAGGTAATTACAACAAGCATTGGCTCGGTTTCAACTATGGCTGATACTGTTTCTATTCCCGTTACTGTTACTGATTGTGACAGTGTTGCTGCAATTTCACTAACAATGGATTATGATCCTGTTATTTTGGAATTCATAGGTTTTTCTGATGTTCATTCCGAATTAGCAAGCGGATTTTTAATAGTAAATGCAAATAATGGCCACTGCATAATTTCATGGGCATCAATTACTCCTGCAAATGTAGGAAACGATACTTTGATAAAACTGGATTTTTATACTCATGTTGGTTCAACCGGATTGATTTGGGATACAGGCACTCCCGGCAATTGTGAATATAGTGATTCTGATGGTAATGTTATTTTATCGGAATATAATGATGGAAATGCATTTATTGATGGAATAATATTAGATGTAAAAGCATTTCTTGAGGGTCCATTTGTTGTCAATCAAATGGTATCAAATTTAAATCCTGATTATATACCAATGTCACAACCTTATGGAATTGCTCCCTGGAATTATACAGGTAGCGAATCTGTAAGTTCTTTACCCAATCAAAATGTGGTTGACTGGATATTGATGGAGCTTAGGGAAGCCACCGGTGATGCTTCCTCAGCAACTGATACTACCGTGATTGCTCGTCAGGCGGGTTTTATACAAAGCGATGGTTCATTAGTAAGGAAAAATGGTTTCAGCCCGCTTGATTTCAAGTTGAATGTTTTTGAGAATTTGTTTGTTGTAATCATGCATCGAAATCATCTTGCCGTAATGTCAGCAAATCCATTAACAGAAACCGGTGATATTTATACTCACGATTTCTCAACAGGGGAAGGGCAGGCTTATGGTGGTGCTGAAGGACACAAAGAACTGGCCGGTGGAATTTGGGGAATGGCCGGAGGTGATGGAAACGCTGACGGACAAATAAATGTGGAGGATATTGATAATGTTTGGGCATTGCAAGCAGGGAATTCAGGGTTTATTTCAGGCGATTTTACAATGGAATCGCAAGTAAACAATATTGATAAAAATGATATCTGGCTTCTAAATAATGGCGATGGTGCACAACCTCCTGATAACAAAAACGGTGAAAACTCGCAATTAGAATGGCGATTTGCAAATCCTTTGGTAATTCATGCTTGGCCTGCTTTATTTCAATTTGATGTCGAGGTAAAATGCAATGAGTTGGGAACTTATCATACACAAACCCAAATTTATTTTAATTATGACACTCTGGCTTTTGGTTCAAACATTGATGGAATTTCTCAAAATCCTGATATCAATGAAAGGATCAGCTATAGTTTTCTTGAATTAATGGATCAGAACAAATATATGATCACTAATGATGCAAATAACACTTCAGATAAATATGCAATTATTACCCAGCCAATTAATGAAAGCTATCCGATTCCTTTAAATAATCTTACAGAAGTTGATACTAATTTTAAAGGATTTTTAAGATTTCAAATTGAAATTCAGGATCAGAGCCAGTTTGCAGGAATATCCTTCAGCGACTTTCTAATGGATGGGGGCCAGTATTATTTTGATATTGACTCCGATACTTTACCTGAAAAATATTTTTTTCCGTGCTTGTACGAAAATGATTTGATAAATGATTCTTTATATCCTCATCCCGGAATTCAGGAAAACTCGCTTCAATTTGGTTATCAATTTATTTCTTCAAGAATGATTGTTGAGGATCCTAATATGCTTGTTCTTTGTGATGAAATATTGGATAATCTGGATTTTATAAGAAATACTTACGGAGGTATGCTTCGCAAGATTGGGCCTATTTGGATTAACGGAATAGGTGATTGGGCCACAACTGAAGGCTATTTATTTAGAATGAATAATGCTGACACTTTATCAATCACCGGTTTATCAATTTATCCTCAAACTCCAATTAATTTAATGTTTGGATACCAAATGATTAGTTATTTGCCGGAAATCCCGATTAACACAGCTGATGTTTTTGCCGATGTTTTAAATAACCTTGATTTTGTAAGAAATTCAGCAGGGCAAATGTTCCGTAAAATCGGACCTATTTGGGTAAACAGCATAGGTGAAATGCAACCCGGCGAAGGTTATCTTGTTAGAATGAATAGTGATGATACTTTGGTTTATCCTGCAATAAATAAAGCAATCAAGCGTATTTCCGATATCAAAACGGAATACTTTAATTTCGAGGGTGGTAATGCAGCTGATCCTGTTTTCACAATTTATATCGAAGGCCTTGATATTGGTGATGAAGTAGCTGCTTATGATGGAGATAAAATGCTTGGAGCTACTAGAGTCAACTCTCAAAACCATTTTGAAAACGATCTTCCGATATTCAGCACATTAAATAGTGGACAGGGATTTAAAGAAGGTAATCCTATAATTATGAATGTATGGGATGTCTCCACTCAATCATTAATTCCTTTTGAATACACTATGGTCGATCCATATAATGAAGCTTATATGCAAGAAGTTTATCCTGCAGAAGATGGAATTTATAGTATTATAGAAATCTCTAAAGGAATAAATAATATTGAAAATGCTCAAGAAATTGTTACAATCTTCCCAAATCCTTCCGAAGGAATGTTTAATATTTCAATTGAAGGTGTGAGTGGAAAAGTTCAGATGAAAGTGTTAGATGTTCACGGTAATGATTATTGTATCTTTGAACTTAAAGGAACAAATAATATTATAACTAAAAAACTTGATCTAAAAGACTTAGCTGCCGGAGTTTATTTTATCAGCTTTAGCAGTGAGGATTTTAGTGAGGTTCGGAAGATTGTGATTCAATAACAAACAAAATCTTAGCGAATCTTAGCGAAACCTTAGCGAATCTTTGCGTAACAGTAGCTATAACGCAGAGATTCGCAGAGAGCCGCAGAGATTCGCTAAGAAAAAACTTTGCAGTTATACATTTAAATTATTAAAATATTAAATATTCATCAGGTATTAAAAATAATAGGAAAATTGTGATTCAGAAAATATATAGGCAGGGCTTGACCTTGAGTCTTGCCCTGATTTAAATTCTCCGTACTTTAGAATAAATTGATCATAAATTGGTGCAACTTATTTCTAATCTATTCTGTCTAACAAAAAGTATTGAGAATGGGAATGTTTTGAAATTTCTCAGAGCATTTTTTATTCATATTATTGCATTATTAAAAAATATTTAAGCCATGAAAAAACATTACCTGCTTTCTTTAATTCTGATCCTTGGAGTTTTGTCTTTAGGGATCTTTCATTATTTATCCTCAAATTTTACTGAAAAAGAAAATATTACAAAAGTTGAGAATCATGACCCTCACGCTATTCCCAACGACTGGATGGCATACCAAAGGGCATATCCTCACAACAAAATCAAGATTGAATCATATCTTTCATCAATGAAACAGGCAAGTGATATGCATAAAAAAACTGCTAATACTGATAGAGGTGAGTGGGAATTTGCCGGCCCTTCTAATATTGGCGGACGAATTACCGACCTTGCAATTCATCCTGATGATCTGGACACCTGGTATGTAGGTGCTGCAAGCGGTGGTATTTTAAAAACAACTAATGCGGGACAAAGCTGGGAAAACATTTTTATGGATGTTCCTGTTATTTCCATTGGTGATTTATGTATTGATCCGAATGATGACCAGGTAATTTACGCCGGTACTGGTGAAGCAAATGCATCAAGTTATAGTTTTTTCGGTTCGGGTATTTATAAATCAATAAATGCCGGGGATACCTGGGAGTTTGCCGGTTTGGAAAACTCTGCATATATTGGCCGCATAATTGTTGATTATGATAATTCGGAACGGATTTTTGCCGCAGCCTGTGGCGATCTGTTTACTTCAGATCCAAATCGTGGTGTTTACCGTAGCATTAATGGTGGCAATGACTGGGAAAAGGTACTTTTCGTTAATGATTCTACTTCTGCCGTTGACCTTGTTCAACATCCTACAAACCCTGATATTATTTATGCTACCATGTGGGAAAGAATGCGGGGCCTGACTTATAGGAGATCATTTGGTGACGGTTCGGGTGTATGGAAAACTACTGATGGTGGAGATACCTGGTCAGAACTTACGAACGGCCTTCCAACAGGAAATAATGTAGGAAGAATAGGAATAGATCTTTGTAAGTCAAATCCTGATGTGATTTATACTTTTTATGATATGCCAAGCCAGGACATCAGAGTATATAAATCAACAAACTCCGGAAACTCATGGCAACAAACCAACGACGGTAATTTAAATGGGATGTGTAGCTCATTTGGCTGGTATTTTGGACAGATTAGAGTTGATCCGAATGATGAAAATAGAGTTTATGTAATGGGTGTTTATGCCTACAAAACAACGAACGGCGGTTCTTCATGGTCGGAAACCGGATACTCGATGCATGTTGACCATCATGCCATGTACATTGATGAGAATACAGGCCTGATAATTGAAGGAAATGATGGTGGCCTATACAAAAGTACTAACGGAAGTAGTTGGAACAAAATAAATAATATTCCCTTAACTCAGTTTTATTATATCACATTTGATTTTACACATCCTGATAGAATTTACGGTGGAACTCAAGATAATAACACTATTCGAACTATGACAGGAAATGTTGATGATTGGGAAGCCATTCTCGGTGGTGACGGAATGTATTGTCTTGTTGATTATGAAAATAATAATAATGTTTTTGCAGAAATGCAAAATGGTGCTCTATTCAAATCAGAAGATGGAGGATACGATTTTGATTACATTGCAGGCCCAATGTCAAATGATCGTACAAATTGGTCATCACCTCTTGTAATGCATCCAGTAGATCCTGAAATTCTTTATTTCGGAACTTATAGAGTCTGGAAAACTACTAATGGTGGTTCTTCCTGGAATTCGGTGAGTAATGATCTTACCCAAGGTGGCTCAAATACTTATCATACTCTTACCACACTTGCAATTTCTCCTATTGATCCTCAGATTGTAATCGCCGGAAGTGCAGATGCAAGAGTAAATATTTCAACCTCAGGTGGAGATGATTGGGATGATATTTCCGAAGGATTACCTAATAGATGGATCACAAGAGTAGCTTGCGATCCGCAAGATGTGAATACTATTTATGCAACAGTTTCGGGTTTCAGATGGGATGAACCGCAGGCTCATGTTTTTAAATCCATTAATCTTGGACAGGATTGGATAGATATTAGTAGTAATCTCCCAGATATACCAGTAAATATTATTAAAATTGATCCCGAGTACCCGGGAAGATATTACATTGGAACAGATGCAGGAATTTTCTTTACTTCAAACGATGGTGAAAGTTGGGAAAGCCTGAATCAGGGTTTACCTAACGTTTCTGTTACCTGTATGGAAATAGATAACAATACAAGAACACTTTTGATTGGATCTTACGGAATTTCCTGTTATACAATTAATTTAGATCAATTAATTCAGGAGGTTGAGCTATCGGAAGGCTATCAGTTTGTATCAACCAGAGTTTTGTTGGATGAAGCGGATATGATGATTGTTTTGGAAAATAATTTAAATGATAACCTTGTTTATGTCAGGAACTCCAATGGCGAAATGCTACGTAAAATCGGCCCGAACTGGGTGAATGGAATTGGCGACTGGATTACAACCGAAGGCTATCTTTTTAAAATGAATGCAGCAGATCAGTTAGCTTTCGAAGGACCAACAATTGATCCCCTAACTGCAATCCCTCTTTATGCAGGTTTTCAGTTTGTAAGTTATCTCCCTGCTCTAACAATTGACGCTTCAGTTGCTTTTGAAAATATTTTAAATGAAAATTTAGTTTATATCAGAGACTCGGAAGGGGGTATGTTAAGGAAGATCGGCCCAAACTGGGTTAATGGTATTGGAAATGCAAATCCCGGACAAGGTTATTTAATAAAAATGCTTTCTGATGATGAATTGGTTTATAATATTCCTTCAAATAATGTAAAACTTTCAAATTCAAAACAAACTCTTAAACATTTTAAATTTAAAGGTGGAAATGCCGCCGATCCGGTTTATACAATTTATGTTTCAGGTTTGGAAATTGGTGATGAAGTTGCGATCTTTGATAATGATAAAATAGTTGGTGCAAGTGTAATTATTTCTGAAAATGAACTTGAAAACGCTATCCCCGTATTTAATACCATTTTCTCAGGGCAGGGCTATGAGCCGGGTAATAAGATTGTAATGAAGGTTTGGGATAATATAAGCCAAACATTATTACCTGCAACTTTTAGCTTAAATAATGAATATTCACAAGCTTACAAAAAGACAGAATTTCCAACTTTTGATGGTGAATATAGTGTTGTAAATGTCAACAAAGGAAGTATTGGAGCTGAAAAAGCAATTTTACAGGAAGTAAATATATATCCCAATCCGGCAAGTGATTATGTAATTATTTCAGGATGCAAGGGCGGCAAAATAGCAATTTCTGATCTTGGAAGCATACACATTAACGAAATTCAAATTAGTGATGAAAATTACAGATTGAATATTTCCGACTTAAATAGCGGAACATATATTTTAACTATCAATTTAAATAAAGAAAAAATTATGAAGAAATTAGTTGTACTACGATAAATATTATTTTGTTAATCTATAAAATGAGATTGTCATGAGAAAAACTTTATTATTATCATTTATTATTTCGATTTTGTTTTCGTTCACCCAAAGCACTAACGGACAGCAATTCAATAAAAAGATCATTGGATATTACACTTCATGGTCGGTTTATGTTAGGAATTATCATGTACCTGATATTCCAGCTGATAAAATCAATTACATAAATTATGCTTTTGCAAATATCGACAATGCAACAGGAACTATAAAGTTAGGTGATTATTATGCAGATGTCGATAAATGGTATCCCGGAGACAGTTGGCATCCAGATAGCTTACGAGGGAGTTTTCATCAGCTTCAAATATTAAAAGCAAATAATCCACATTTGAAAACATTTATTTCAGTAGGGGGTTGGACCTGGTCAACATATTTTTCAAACATAGCTTTAACGCAGGAATCACGTGAAATTTTTGCTGCTTCTTGTGTGGAATTTATTCAGGAATACGAATTCGACGGGGTTGACCTTGATTGGGAATATCCTGTAAGCGGAGGATTAGGAAGTAATATTTATCGTCCGGAAGATAAGGAAAATTTCACACTCTTATTGGCCGAATTGCGAAGCCAACTTGATCAGGCCGGCGATTATCTTCTTACTATTGCAGCTCCGTCCTCACCTTTAATTCAGGAAAACATCGAAATTGACCTGATTCATCAATATTTAGATTGGATAAATATAATGACTTACGATTTTCATGGCCCCTGGAGTGGAGTATCTGATCCTGTAACTAATTTTAACACTCCTCTATATATGGTAGCTGATGATCCGACACCTGAACCATATTATTCTACATTTAATTTATCGGCAGCGGTGGAAGCATATCTCAATCAAGGTGTACCAATGGAAAAACTTCATGCTTCGCTTGCATTTTACGGAAGAGGATTCGGGGGTGTGCCTAATGTGAATAATGGGCTTTTCGCGACCTATACAAGCCCTGCAAGCCCTGGAACCTGGGAAAATGGTGTATTTGACTATTGGGATTTGGCCCAAAATTATATTGATATGAACGGATATGTTTCGTATTGGAATGATGAGGCAAAAGTTCCCTGGATTTATAATCCTAATACGCAAAACATGATAAGTTACGATAATCCACAATCAATGGAGATAAAAGTAAATTATATTAAATCAATGAACCTCGGTGGTGTAATGTTTTGGGAATTTAGTGGTGATAAGTATGAGGCTCTCTTGAATACAATTTACGAAACAATTAATGATACTACGCAAAGCACTCAGCAAATTTCACTTTCACAGGGCTATAGTTTTGTGTCATCACGAATAATTCCTGAAAATCTGGATATGATGCTTGTTTTGAATGATGTTTTGAATGAAAATCTTGATTTTGTGAGGAATTCAAACGGACAGGTATTAAGAAAAATCGGCCCGAATTGGGTAAACGGAATTGGCGATTGGATAACTACCGAAGGTTATCTTTTTAGGATGAATGCCTCTGATCAGCTAAGTTTACAAGGTGAAATTATTGATCCATTATCTGTAATTAACCTTAGCGAAGGTTATCAGTTTGTTAGCTATTTGCCGGAAATTTCAGTAAATGCTCTGGTAGCTTTTGAAAATATTTTGAATGAAAATCTTGATTATATAAGAAATTCATCCGGTCAAACCTTACGTAAAATTGGCCCTATCTGGGTTAATGGTATCGGTGATGCAATTCCGGGGCAAGGCTATTTAATAAAAATGTTTACCGATGATGAATTGGTTTATAATATTCCTGTAGTAAATATTAAGAATTCAACTCCTAAAAAACCACTTTCTCATTTTTTCTTCAAAGGAGGAAATGCCGCCGATCCGGTTTATACTATTTATGTTTCGGGTTTGGAAATTGGTGATGAAGTTGCTGTTTTTGATGGAGATAAAATGGTTGGAGCAAGCATGATAAATTCAGAAAATGTTCTTGAAAATTCTGTTCCGGTTTTTAGCACTCTAAACGATGAACAAGGATACGAAGCAGGTAATATTATTTCAATAAAAGTATTTGATGGTGAAACTAAAATAGAAGTTCCGCTTAGTTTTGAAATGGAAAATCCTTATGGCAGTGCTTTTTTCGAAGATTATTTTCCTACTAAAGACGGAGAATATACCATCTTAAAAGTTACAAAAAATAATTCCGGTTTGAAAGAAGTTCCAGATAATATCAATATTTATCCTAATCCTGCTAAAGATATACTAAATATTATCTCCGATGAAATAATTAAAAAAATCGAAATAATAAATTCAGCCGGACAAATTGTTAATATCGTTAATAGTAATTCAAAACAAATTAATTATAATGTTCAACAAACACAATCAGGAATTTATTTTATTAAAATCCATACCCGAAATAATACAATAGTTAAGAAAATCACAATCCAATAATGAGACTAATATAAAGCGTAAATAAATCTACCCGTAGATAAACGAAGAAAAAATCAGCGAAAATCTACGTAATCTGGAGGAAAAATATAAAATCATGAAAAAACCCATAATTAAAACCTGCAAATTATTTTTAATAATATTCTTTGCCTCTGTATTCATTAATAATACTTTGGCAAATGGTGATCATCCAAAACGAATCATAGCATATTTCGCTTCATGGTCTGACCAAACTATAAAGGGCAATTATGGTGTTGACGATATTCCCTGGGATAAATTAACCCATATTAATTATGCTTTTGCAGGAGTGGGACAGGATTTCAAAATTTCTTTCCTCGACACGGCAACTGCAATTTTTGATACTTTGCCCGGGCAGGACCCATCATTGGATTATAATGGCCAATTAAATTTACTTACTGTTTATAAACAGCAATTTACAGATGTTAAAACTTTGATTTCAGTCGGGGGTTGGGCGGCTTCAGGAGGTTTTTATGAAATGACCGACGACACAAATCGTATGGTAACTTTTGCAAATTCCTGTGTCGATTTTATCAGAGATTATGGTTTTGATGGCATTGATATTGATTTCGAATATCCATCATCGGCACTGGGTTGTGTTCACCCTCTTGACGATTATTTATATATGCAATATCGTCGTGATGTAATTTATGGCCATTACCTTCAATTAATGGATATTTTAAGACGAAAAATTGATATTGCAAGCCAGGAAGATGAAAAGCAATATCTTTTAACAATTGCGGCTTCAGCCTCATCATGGACACTTGGCGGGATGAAACTGGGTTCTTATTGCAAATACATCGATTATATAAATATTATGACCTATGATCTACACGGAACCTGGAATCAATATGTCGGGCCACAATCTGCTTTATGGGCAAGCCCAAACGACCCTGAAACAGTTTCTCTAGATCAACCCACTTTAAACGTTGACTGGGCTGTAAAGTATTATTCAGGCTACATGAATCCAAAAGATATTAATATTGGCATTCCTTATTATTCGAGAGGCTGGATTGATGTCAGCGGAGGAAATAATGGATTATGGGGAACAAGCCCTTTGGTTCAACATACTTACAATTACATATATCCCGGAGGAACTTATGTATATACGAGAACAGTTGGTACAGGAGCTGGCGGACTGGATGGAATTTGGAATGATCCCCCACCGGAAGCTTATGCCGGAGCTAATCCGATTTGGCATGTTATGAATCTATTGCAAAACCCCGGTACTGCAGAGTACGAGTATCTCGAAGGTACACCCTGGGGAGGTGTTCAAACAGGAATTACGGGTTATTCACAACATTTTGATGATGAAACCAAAACTGTTTGGGCATGGAATTCAAGCACAAATACTTTTCTGACTTTTGAAGATACAGTTAGCTTGCATAACAAATTGCAATATATCGCTGACAGAGGACTTGGTGGAATGATGTTTTGGGAATTAAGTGGCGATTATCAGTTAAATCAGGAAACAGGCCAGTTTGAAGTCGGTAACGACATGACAACTTATGCTTATAATTTTTTCAATAATGCAACATTATTACCTCCGGTTGGAAGAGAATTGCCTGAAGATACATTAGATTTTGATTTCACATTCACCGGTACTTATTCTCACCCAAATTACACACCCCAATTTCAAATTATTAATAAAACCAATGAAGAAATCCCGGCCGGATGGATAGTTCATTTCGATCTTCCAAAATCAGGGCGATGGACTTCAACATGGGGAACCGGAACATTATCGGTTATTGATGACACACATCCTTATTGGAAAAGATACCAGATTGTCGGCCCTTCATGGCAGGCAATTCCTGCCGGAGGTTCGGTTACGATCACTGGCGCAATAAAATTAAGTTTTAGTAAAGGCCCTTTGAATGTTACTTTAAACGGGAAAATTTCTCCTTATGAAAAATTTCTTTTCCCACCCCAACAAAACGGAGAACAAGAGATTGATCTTCCTGAAGGATACAGTTTTGTTTCTTCACGAATTGTTCCTGAAAACCCTGACATGATGGTTGTTTTGAATGATAATTTAAATGAAAATCTTGATTTTGTCAGGAATTCAAATGGAGAAATATTAAGAAAAATAGGCCCGATATGGATAAATGGAATTGGCGACTGGATTACTTCTGAAGGTTATCTTTTTAAAATGAATTCTTCAGATCAGCTGATTTTGGAAGGTGAAATCATTGATCCTTTAACTGAAATAAATCTTAGCGAAGGCTATCAATTTGTAAGTTATTTACCTGAGATTTCAGCAAATGCCCTTTTGGCTTTTGAGAATATTTTAACGGATAACCTTGATTATATAAGAAATTCCGATGGCGGAATGATACGTAAAATAGGCCCAAACTGGGTAAATGGTATTGGAAATTGCAATCCGGGCGAAGGTTATTTAATAAAAATGTTAGCCGACGATATATTAATTTATTCCGCTTCTGTAGCATTTACTTGTGGCGAACCTTTTACCGATCCTCGCGACGGGCAGACTTACAATACAGTGCAAATTGACGGGCAATGCTGGATGGCAGAAAACCTCAATTTAGGAACAATGATAAACGGCATGGAAGAAATGACCGATAACAATGAGTTCGAAAAGTACTGTTTTGATGATGATACTGATAATTGCAATATATACGGTGGATTATACACATGGAACGAAACTATGCAATATGTAACCGACTCGGCAATACAAGGTATTTGTCCACAAGGCTGGCGTATCCCAACTGATTATGAATGGAAAATTTTGGAAGGTAATGCCGATAGCCAATATCCTGTTGGGGATCCTGAATGGGATGAAACAGGATATCGTGGGTTTGATGTAGCAAGAAACCTTAAATCTTTTACGACCTGGAGTAAAAACCCCGGCATTGACATATTTGGATTCACTGCTCTTGCCGGCGGTTATCGACAATCAAATGGTAATTTCGGCAATTTGGGTAATTATACCCTCTTTTGGTCGTCAAATGTACACAATGATTATCGGGCATGGATGCGACGCATGATT
The DNA here is from genome assembly GCA_964462015.1 of uncultured Bacteroidales bacterium. Classification (GTDB taxonomy): domain Bacteria; phylum Bacteroidota; class Bacteroidia; order Bacteroidales; family JAEINX01; genus JAEINX01. Next base: position 142,721 of record CAYWXI010000006.1, read on the forward strand.
TGTTATGCTAATAATATGAGCCGTAATTACTACAATAAGTATTATGGTTTTTCGGTTCGTTGCCTGCGTGATAATGCAAAACTTAACAATCTTTCTGATAGAGAAAAAACCCGCGTAAATGATTTATCAGATACAAAGATCGCAAATATCGAACCAACACACTTTTCTTTCAAGGGAGGTAATGCTGCCGATCCGGTTTTCACACTTTATGTTTCAGGTCTGGAAATAGGTGATGAAGTTGCTGTTTTTGATAATCAAAAAATCGTAGGTGCAAGTGTTATCAGTTCCGCAAATATTTTCGATAATTCTGTTCCGGTTTTCAGTACACTCAACAACGAAAAAGGATATGAATCAGGAAATACTATTTCAATAAAAGCCTATGATCGTGAAACCGGAAAAGAGATTCCTATAAGTTTTGATATGAAAAACCCTTATGGTGATGCAATCACCGAAAGATATTTCCCTGCTGAAGACGGAGAATATAGTATTGTTACTATTCAGAAAGGAACTAATAGTATAGAAAGCCTTGCAGATGAAAACATTTCAATTTACCCAAATCCTGCAAACAACAAAGTCAATATTATTTCAAATGAAATCATTAAAGACATAGAGGTTCTTAATTTCTTAGGACAAGTTTTATTAAATACTGAAGTTAATGATACTCAAATTATAATAAATACCTCGGATTATCAGCCCGGTGTTTATATCTTCAAAATAAATGCTGTCAATTCAACTTTAATTAAAAAAGTTACCATTAAATAAAACCGGGGGTTTACGAATTTTTTAAAAGGGAGGCTTTTTTCTCCCTTTTTTTGTGTGATAAAATTCCATAGCGATTAATAAAAATAAACCTATTAACTCTGATTTAATCTAAAAATACCTTTTATACATCAAAAGATTTATATAGAGCTTCATTTCTGCAGTAACTCTCTTATAATATGTGAGTAAACTCTTATAAAACCTGTAGTTTTTACAAAAACGGCTGAGCCGTCAACAAAAATAAATGACTTTTTCCTTATAAAAAGTGACTTTTTTCTTATGAAAAGTCATTTGTTTCTTATTTTGGGACACTTTTTGCTAATAAAAGCTGCCTTGTTGGGTATGAAAAGTATCTTTTTTGCTTTGAAAAGTGTGTTTTTATCGTAAACGGGTAGCTCGTTAATAAAAATAAGTCACTTTTTATAAGAGAAAAGTCATTTTTCATAAGAGAAAAGTCACTTGTTTCTTATTCTGGGACAGATTTTGGGTATAAAAACTATGTTTTAGGGTATGAAAAGGGATGTTTTTATCATGAAAAGCCTGTTTTTATAAGAAATAAGTCATTTGTCATAAGAAAAAAGTCATTTTTTATAAGAGAAAAGTCACTTTTCATAAGAAAAAAGTTACTTATTTCTTATTTTGGGAAAATTTTTGATATAGAAGTGGCCGTTTTTTCATCTACATTTTCAAAAATTAAGGTGATTAATCTTTTTTGGGTGGATACTTTTGGATTAATGGAGTGGGGAGTTTTCGATTAATATATCTCGTTCTAAAAAAAGTTTACAGTTAAATAATTGAATTCTGATATAAATACTCAAATAAAAATTAATACTTCGGGGTTTCAGCCGGTGGCTTATATTTTCAAAATAAATACTGTCAATTCAACTATAATTGAAAAAGTTGCCATTAAATAAAACCTGCGTATAACGAATCTAATAAAACAACAGATTAGCTTCTCTTTCTAAACCTCAGTGTTTTTTACCCCCTGATTAAGAGTATAGTTATTTACGAATTCAGAAACTATACACCAAAGTCGTCAAATGCTATCATTTCCTGGGGAACACCGTAATCATCAAGCATTTTCAAAACTGCATCATTCATCAAAGGTGGCCCGCAAAGATAGTATTCGATCTCTTCGGGTTCGGGATGATTTTTCAGATAATTATCAATGATTACCTGATGAATAAATCCTTCATAACCATCCCAATTATCTTCGGGTAGAGGTTCAGATAGCCCAATATTAAATTTAAAATTAGGATTTTCTTTTTCAATTTCTTTAAACTGGTCGATATAAAAAAGTTCTCGTAACGAGCGGCCTCCATACCAAAATGTTGCTTTTCTTTTTGTTTTTTCGGTTTTGAAAAGATTAAAAATATGAGAACGCATGGGTGCCATTCCGGCTCCTCCACCAATAAACATCATTTCGTTATCGGTGGGTTTAATGAAAAACTCACCGTAGGGGCCTGAGATTGTTACCTTGTCACCGGGTTTTCGCGAAAATATATAAGATGAACAAATTCCGGGATTAACTTTTTTAAATCCATTGGTTTTATTATCCCATGGAGGAGTAGCAATACGGATATTAAGCATAATAATATTTTCCTCGGCAGGATGGTTTGCCATTGAATATGCACGGAAAATTGGTTCGGGATTTTTCATTTTTAAATCCCACATTTTAAATTTATCCCAATCACCCTGATATTCTTTGTCAACATCAATATCTTTATAATTAACTTCACATTTCGGAACATCAATTTGGATATAACCACCCGAACGGAAATCCATTTTTTCGCCTTCCGGTAATTTTACTACAAATTCTTTAATAAATGTTGCAACATTACGGTTAGAAACAACTTCGCATTCCCATTTTTTAATTCCGAAAATTTCTTTAGGAATTTCTATCTCCATATCTTCTCTAACCTTAACCTGACATCCGAGTCTCAGATTATTTTGTTGTTCTTTTCTGGTGAAAAAATCCTTTTCAGTTGGCAAAATTGAGCCCCCGCCCGAAATTACCTGGCATCGACACATCGCACAAGTTCCGCCACCACCACAAGCCGAAGGAAGAAATATTTTGTTGTTCATTAAGGTAGTTAGCACAGTTGAACCCGGATCAACTTCCAGTTCTTTTTCTTCATTTATTGTAAGTTTTACTTTGCCCTGAGGCATAAGTTTTTTTCTTGCATACAACAAAATGGTTACTAATAATAAGATAATAGCTAAAAAAACTATTATACTAATTAATATGATTATTCCGATTCCGATTGATAATATCATTGTTTTAAAATTAATATTTTCAAATTAAGTTGATAAATGTTTTTAAAGCTTAATACCGAGAAAGCTCATAAATGCAATTCCCATTAATCCGGTAATTATAAAAGTTATACCTAATCCACGAAGTGGAGCGGGTACGTTGGAGTATTTGATTTTTTCACGGATGGCAGCAATACCTATAATAGCAAGCAAGAAACCCACTCCCGAACCAAGTCCGAAGGATGTTGCCTGCAATATTGATTGAAATTCACGTTCCTGCATAAATAACGAACCACCTAAAATGGCACAGTTTACGGCAATTAAGGGAAGAAATATTCCGAGCGAAGAATACAGGGCCGGTGAAAATTTCTCGACTACCATTTCAACAAGCTGAACCATTGATGCTATAATTGCAATAAACATAATGAAACTTAAAAAGCTGAGATCAATCTCAGAAAAAGATGGATCAAACCATACCAGTGCTCCCGGTGATAATATATATTTATTTAATAAATAATCGACAGGAACAGTAATTGCCAGTACAAAAACTACTGCTAAACCGAGTCCCATCGAAGTTTTTACGGTTTTTGAAACAGCAAGATATGAGCACATGCCTAAAAAATAGGCAAAGACCATATTGTCAATAAAAATGGATTTTACGAATATGTTAATTATTTCCTGCATAATTTATTTTTGTTAAACTGATTAATGCTTTTGAGTTCTGTTCTAATTCTCTTCAATCAACTCTTTGTTTCTCGACCTTTGAATCCAAATAATTATTCCAACTACTATTAAAGCCATTGGTGGTAATATCATAAGGCCGTTGTTTTTATATCCGAAATCATAAAATGATTCGGGGATGACTTTGTAACCGTAAATTGTTCCTGCTCCCAGCAGTTCTCTAAAAAATGCTACAACTATCAGAATCCAGCCATATCCGAATGCATTTCCAAGTCCGTCGAGGAATGACTGCCAGGGTTTGTTGTTCAAGGCAAAAGCTTCCAGTCTTCCCATTATTAGACAATTAGTAATTATTAATGCTACATAAACCGATAATTGTTTACTTACATCAAAAACATAAGCTTTCAGTATTTGATCAACTAAAATAACCAAGGTTGCTATTACTACTAATTGTACGATGATTCGAATTCGTGGTGGCATTCCGTTTCTTAATACTGAAATTATTACATTTGAAATTGACATAACTGCAATTACTGAGAGTGCCATAACAAATGCCGGTTTTATTTTTGCCGTAACGGCCAAAGCCGAGCAAATACCTAGAACCTGAATTGTGATTGGATTATTTTTTCCTAAGGGATCGGTAATTAACCTTCTGTTTTTTAATGAAAACATTGGTTCCTTGCTTATTTTATTTGAACTCATATCCTATCTGTGTTTTTTGAAATATGGTACATAACTACTTAAATTATTATTCAGCATATCGGCAACAGCGTTACTGGTGATAGTTCCGCCTGAGATGGCATCAACTCCATGTATTTTCAAATCCTTGGGTAATAGGCCAATTCCGCCTTTCACAATATTAATGGAAGTGAATTCGCCTGAATTGTTAAAAATTCTTTTCCCGATAAATTGTTTTTGAAAATCTTTCGTATCAATTTCAGCTCCAAGTCCGGGCGTTTCTGCTTTATGGCCGAATGTTACACCTTCAACAAGAGTGAAATCACTTTTTAAAGCAATATTTCCCCAAACCGGACCCCATAAACCTTTTCCTAATAACGGAATAATATATAATGTTTCATTACCTTTTTTACAAACATATAAAGGCAATTGATAATCCTTATCATATTTCTTATTATATAATTGCGTCTTTAAATTAATATCAAAGGCACGTTCATCGCCTTCAATAAATTTCCCGTTTTCAAATAAATCAATTTGTTTGCCTTCAGGATCAAGTACTATTTCTTTTGTAATGTGCTTGTTATAAAGATCAATTGCATCTTCGGTTGTTACTTCAATATTTGCTGAAGCAAGAATGCTTTTCATCTTTTCAATTTTAAGATTTCTCTCCTGAGCAGGCTTCAACAGCATTGCTGCCGTTGATAACAGAGCTGCAACAAGAATAACCATTATTGCAGAATATTTGAAAATATAAAAGTTGCTGTACATGGCCTTTTTTATTGAATTATTTATAATTGATTATTGTTAATTGATAATAAGTGCTTTTTTCCCTCGTTTTAGGCGTTTTTTAATATTACCTTCGATTACATAAAAATCAATAAGCGGAGCAAAAACATTCATAAATAAAATGGCAAGCATCATGCCTTCGGGATAAGCCGGATTTATAACTCTAATTAAAACAGCTATCACACCTATAAGAAATCCATAAATATATTTTCCTTTATTGGTTTGAGATGCCGTTACCGGATCAGTTGCCATAAATACAGCCCCAAATGCGAAGCCACCCATGATAAGATGATACCATGCAGGCAACTTCATATATTCGTTTACTGCAAAAACATTGAATAAAAATCCCATAAATAAGCCACCAATTATTACCGAAAACATAATTCGCCAGCTTCCAACTCCTGTGAAAAGCAAAATAAATGCACCAATGGCTATTGCTATTACAGATGTTTCTCCCACTGAACCGGGAATATCTCCTATTACCATTTGAAGTGCAGACGGAAGATTATCAAAATTACCGACAAGTGCATCTCCAAGCGGTGTTTCACCTGAGAACGCGTCAAGTTTTTCGGAAATCCATACTTTGCCTCCCGACATATCCTGAGGATAAGCAAAAAACAAAAAAGCACGGGCTGTCAGGGCAGGATTTAAAATATTCATACCTGTGCCGCCGAAAACTTCTTTCCCGATCACAACGGCAAAAGCAGTTGCAATTGCAAGCATCCATAGCGGAATATCCGGCGGGACTATCATTGGTATTAGAATCCCGGTTACAAGAAAGCCCTCGTTGACATCATGTCCACGTAATTGAGCAAAAACAAATTCAATACCGAGACCAACTACATAAGAGACAATTATAAGAGGTAAAACTTTTAGAAAACCATACCAAAATGCAGTAAAAATTTCAACTTCTTCACCCATAGAAAGAAAATGCAGGTATCCTATGTTCCACATTCCGAACAATAAAGCCGGTACTAATGCAATAACAACCACACTCATTGTTCTTTTCATATCGATATTATCACGAATATGGCTACCTTTTGAAGTTACTTTGTTTGAAACAAATAAAAACGACTCAAAAGCCTCGAAAGTAGAGTAAAATATTTCAAGTTTTCCTCCTTTCTCGAAGTTTGGTTTTATTTTGTCAAGAAAATTTCTAAGATTTTTCATTTATTGTGTTGATTAACTTTTCTTTATTAATTAACTCATTTCTTTTCGCATAAGATCCAATCCTTCTCTGACGATAGACTGAATTTCGATTTTTGAAGTGCTGATATATTCACAAAGAGCAAAATCTTCTTCATCAACTTCGAAAATTCCGAGATTTTCCATTTGGTCTATATCTTCGGTCATTATTGCTTTGACGAGTTGCATCGGATAAATATCCAACGGAAATACTTTTTCAAATTGGCCCGTCATAACAAAAGCACGTTTTCCTCCATGAATATTTGTGTCGAAACGGAATTTTTTCTTTGGCGTCATCCATGATATAAATGAGCGATAGAAACTGAATTTATGTAATCCGGGTAAAGCCCAGCCAATGAATTCATAATAATCACCTTCGGGAATAACAGTAACTTGCGAATCGTAAAATCCTACATAACCGTCGCTTTTGATTTTTGTTCCCGTCAGAACATTCCCGCTAATGTATCGAAGATTACCTTCTTTTACATTGTTTTTTACCATTTCCGAAATACTTGTTCCGGCAATGGTTTTGAAATGTCTTGGTTTTTCTACTTCCGAACCTGTTAATGCAATTATTTTCTTCGCATCATATTTTCCTTCCAAAAATAATCTTCCGATAGTTAAAATATCCTGAAGGTTAACATACCAAATTATATCACCTTTATTAATAGGGTCAATTTTATTTATTTGAATGCTAATGTTACCTGTAGGATGAGGCCCCTCAAAATAGTTGATCTGAACATCTTTTGAATTAGAAAAAACCCTCGATATGTTTTTCGATTTATCAAGGTTAAGATGAACTTTACCATTTGTTAATTTCATCAAGGCATCAAGACCCGTTTGAAAAATATCGCCATTTCCATGAACCATCAGATCGTAATCGGGGGCTAACGGAGACGTATCGAAAGCTGAAATAAAAATTGCTTTTGGATTGTCTGACGGGTCAGCAATAATTGAATATGGCCGTTGACGGATAACAGGCCAAACACCACTATCCAATAACTTTGCAATAACTTCTTCACGCTTTAAATCGTTGGGATTTGCAATCCCGAAATCAATGTATGAAATTTCAGGATCAGCATCAATCCTTATTTCCTGTAAAACTCTTTTTGGGCCTCTTACAATTTCAGTGATTTTTCCACTAACGGGAGAAGTAAAAACAATATTATCCCGGTATTTATCGAAAAACACTTTAGTTCCGGCTTTTATTTCATCGCCTTCTTTAACAAGTAATTTTGGAAATACTGCATTAAAATCCGTAGGTTTTAAGGCAAATTTGTTTGAATAAATACTTGTTAAAACTTTTTGAGGTTCTCCAAATAGCTTTATATCAAGCCCTTTGTTTATTTTTATTGTTTCAGACATCTTATTAATCTAAAATAATTTAAAAAAGTACGCAATTTATGAAAAAAAAATCAATCATAATTTTAATTAAAATATTTTTTTAATTTACCCTGAAAAAAATATTAATTTAGCGGTCAATGATTAGTGTTAATAAATTTATTTATTTGACTATGTGTATTTTAGATTATATAATTTCCGATTGTATAAATTGAATACAAATTATTAAACTGGAAATTGGAAATTAGAAATTCAAGAGCAACCAAATTTCCAATTTCTAATTTCAATAAATACAAACAACTAAAAATGTACTAACTACAAAAATATAAACACATGAGAATAATAATCTGTCTAACTTTTTTAGTTTTGAATTATTCAGGATTTGCTGATAATAATAATTTGATTTCTTCAAATGATCAAAGCAATCAGAGCCAGGGTGAGTATGAAGATAATATTATTAAAAACGAAGATATTATTTATAAAGACAATATTAAAACTGTTTTATTATATAAAAATGGTTATGAATTTTCACAACCCATTATTACAATATTTACAAACGAGAAATTGAAGCTTTCATTCGATGATCTGGTGGATGCTGTTAAAACTTATAAATATACCTTGATTCATTGTGATGCGAATTGGAAAACATCAGAGATTCAACAAAATGAATATATTGAAGGTTTTGCAGAGGATTTTATTGAAGATTATCAATTTTCATTTAATACGATAACCCCATACATACATTATGAACTTATTTTTCCGACACAATACCTAAAGCCAATAATTTCAGGAAATTACATTCTTAAAGTATTTCTTGATAATGATGATGATGAAAATGTTGCCTTTACATTACGTTTAATGATTGTTAATCCAAAAGTTGAGGTTGAGGCTAAAGTCAAAAGAGCAGTACACGTTCAGGATATGGATTATAAACAGGAAATCGAATTTTGGATAAACACACAAGGACTATATATTCCTGCACCTTACAAAGATTTGAAAGTTGTTTTACGGCAAAACGGAAGGTGGGATAATATAATTACTAACCTTGAACCGAGAATTATAAATCGTGATCGATTGGATTATAATTATAACGGAAAAATTGTTTTCAATGGATGTAATGAATTTAGGCAATTTGATTTTAAAAGTTTGAAATATAATTCCGAAAAAATACTTAAGATTGATCGTGAATACGATGGATATGATGTTTTTCTTAGAGACGACGTCAGCAGGCCATATAAAATTTATATTTCGGAAAAAGATATTAATGGAAAAAAATTCATAAAAACCGAAGATGCGAATAATTCTGATATCGAAGCAGAATATGCACGTGTCCATTTTTCGCTTCCATATCAGGCACCACTTTATGATGGGAATTTTTATGTTTTCGGAAGCCTGACAAACTGGAACTTCACAAAGGATGGATTAATGAAATATAATTTTAATAATCATCATTATGAAGCGACATTGCTTCTTAAACAAGGTTATTACGAATACGTTTATATGTTTCTTAAAAATGGTTCAGGGATCGGTGATGTATCTTTCATCGAAGGTAATCATTATGAAACTTCAAACGATTACACAATTTGTGTTTACTTTCGTAAACCAGGGACATTTTATGATAAATTAATTGCGGTTAAAGAAATTTCATTTCCGTAATATAATTCAATTATTTCTTTATGTTGGAATCAATTACTAAATTTGGAATCAAATTACTTCTCAACGATCACAAAACTAAATAATTAAAATTTGGTATGTTTGTTGTAAATTATAAAAACATTAATTAAAAAAATTATGAGCAAAGAAATCATTAAAACAAATTTTAAACAAGTAAAATATTTTTTACTCTGTATCTTTATTTTTTCTCTCCTGATTTCATCATGCAGAAAAAATAATAATTCTGATAATGATGGTGAATCGGAAAAAACTATGGATGAGCTTGTTGTTGATCCCCAATTTAAATGGGAAACAGCAAAAAATATAGGTATAAAAATTAATACAAGAGATAATCAAAACGAAGCCCTTTCAAATGCAATTGTAAAAGTTTATACCGACTTTCCGGAAGATGGAGGATTATTAATGCTAAAGGGCATAACCGATGAAAACGGAGAGTTCGAATCAACAAGGCCAATACCTAAATATTTAAACGAAATAGTTCTTGCAACCGAACAAATAGGACTGGTAAATTATATTAAAGTGCCTGTCGTGGATGAAGAAGTTGAATTTACTTTTGGAGGCGAAATTAATCAGGAAAAATCAAGTGTTTCGTTGATTCCAAAAAGCACAAATAGTTCAATTAAATTTTTAGGGACTTATAATAATCAAGGAGTTCCTGACTATTTAGAACCTGAAAACGACATTTTATCTGCCGGTTTTTTGCAGGATATAAACAATAGCCTTCCTGAAGGACAACATCTTATAAACAGTCATCCCGAATATTTATCAATTGATTTTGAGCATGATTTATTATTGGAATGCGGTGCTTCAGTTTGGGTTACATTTGTTCACGAGGGAGCAGGATATAAAAATGTTCTGGGTTTTTATACTTATAATATTAATTCGCCTCCTTTAACAAATGATGACATTGATACTATTACAATAATATACCCAAATGTTTCTTATCAGGGAAGCGGGGGCGGACTTCAATCGGGTAATAAAGTTAAGATTGGTGAATTCCCTGATAATACGGGTATAGGTTGGGTGCTGATTGCCAACGGATGGAGCAATGGAACTGTTACCGAAGGTTATAATTATTATTATTCAGACCGTGATTTTAATCCTGAATCAGATCCTGAGTTAAAACAACATAGTGTGATTATTTATGATCCGGGACGTGAGTTGATGATACTTGGTTTTGAAGACATTCAAAGAGATAATCAGGGTGTCGATCCTTACACCTGCGATCATGATTTTAACGATGCAATATTTTATATATCGGTTGATCCACAACCTTGTACAATACTGGATTTTCCATTGATTGATTACACAGGTAGTGATTCTGACAATGATGGTGTTTCCGATTATTATGATGATTATCCTGATAATACAAATTATGCATTTAATAATTTATATCCGTGTGTTGTTGAATTTGGTACTTTGGCTTTTGAAGATTTGTGGCCGGGTGTTGGTGATTATGATTTTAACGACCTTGTTTTAGACTACCAGTTTAATCAAATAACAAACGGTAATAATCATATTGTTCATATTGATGCTAAGTTGGTTGTTGTGGCAACCGGAGCTTATTTTCACAATGGATTTGGATTTCAGTTACCAATAGCCCCAACAGAAGTTACAAATGTTAGTGGCTACGATTTACGGGGAAATTTTATCACCTTAGATCCTTCAAACAATCTTGAGGCCGGCCAAACTAAAGCCACTGTAATAGTATATGATGATTCATATAATATTTTACCCGATCCGGGTGGTGCAGGAATTGGTGTAAACACTGTTCCTGAAAAACAATATGTTATTCCTGAAGATACTCTTAATATTTCTATTGATCTTGCAGATGAATATACAAGTGAACAATTAGGCAGTCCACCGTATAATCCCTTCATTATTATCAATGAAGAAAGAGGTTATGAAGTACATCTTCCTAATTATGCACCTACTGATCTGGCTGATCAGGGATTATTTGGAACCTCGGATGATGATAGCGATCCTGGCACAGGGCGATATTATAAAACATATTCAAATTTGCCCTGGGCAATAAATATTTTTTATGCATTTGATTATCCAATTGAGAAAGTACAAATAAATCAGGCTCATTTAAAATTTACCGAATGGGCTGAAACTAATGGGACAATCAGAAATGATTGGTATTTGGATTTGCCTGATTACAGAAACGATGATAATATTTATACAAAGCCTGTTCAATAGGCTATGTGATTGGTGTAGTTTTTTGGTTAATAGGTTTGAAGCCCGGGTGGTTCCGGGCTTTTTTTATTTGGTATCAAATAAAGTAATAAAGACTCAATGGAAATATTTGAGCTTTGCTTAATTTTATGATTTTAAAGAAATATCAATAGTGCTTTCTTTTGGATGTTTCAAAACATTGATATAGAGCGATGAATGGTATTCGTATTCTTTTATCAGATTTAATATTAATCAATTAGATTAAAGTGCGAAACTTTAGTAAAGAACAATAAAACAATTTAGCAATATTTAAATAGACACTTATCATCCCAAATACTCAGTCCGTCCTTAACCTAACATTAATATATCCTCCTTTTATCCAATAGCAGGTTTCATCACATTCGCTGGAGTTTTTTTTGGCTTTAATTTTATCGCCGTCAACAGCAATAATTGTTTTATTCCCGCTTTTATATTTTGCTTCAACCGAATAATATTCATCAACTTTAACCCATAAATAATAATCGGAGTTTATTGCCGTATCAATATAATCGATTACCTGATCTTCAATTTTTCCTTTATAAATTACAAGAGGAACGCGTGGGTTTTCATTGTTGATTGTTATTTTGACGGTTAGATCAGCTGAGTCAGGTTTTATCTGGTAACATTCAGAGCAATCAAATTTATCAAATAATGAAAATTTTGTATCCCTCTCACACGAAAATAATATTATAATTAACAGTAAAAGAAAAATATAAAATTGATTTTTTTGTTTTTTATTCATTGACACTATTTTTAAAAATATGCTTACGATTCAATTTTTCAATACTATAATTTTAGTGAGTTCATAAAGTTATAACAGCTTTGTTTTTTTCTCTGTATTTTGTTGCACTTAAATAAAATCCTACTCCAAAACTTAAGCGGTGTGATGAAATGGGTTCGGTGTCAAGATTCAAATACTCATAACCCAGAAATATTTTATAAAAATCTTTTTTAAAATAAAAGTTAATTTCCGGGACAGCAAATAATTTATTCTTAGGTTTTAAAGTTGAGCCCCGGTAATTACCAAAGGTATAGGCAGCTTTTATTATAACATCCATGCCCAAACTAGATTTTTCGTTAAAGGAATGAAATGAAAAAGTTTTTGCAATACTCAAAGTAATAATTGACCTGTTTTCCCAAAATTGATAAAAAGTATTGTTTTCTTTTTTGATTAAAACATTTCTCGTCCATGGCCTGATATAATACCCGAGCAAAAACATTGTTCGGGTTTTCTCTTCTGCAACTCCTATTTCCAGTCCTGTCAAAAAATCTTTTGTATTTGCCGATGAACTTGAATTGATAACAAATTTATTAATATAAAGTTTATTATTGTTAACTGCACCTATCGATTTTAATAATTCAATAATCTCCTTATTGTTATTTAGTTGTGCAAGCGATAAAGGTGTCAGGTAAGGATTTATTTCCACGTTGACATCTGCACCTTTGTCTATAAGAACTTTTACAACTTCTGCATGATTGTTCTTTACTGCTAATGATAGGGCATCCATCTTATACGCATTTTTCAGTAAAATTTCAGCACCATTATTTAATAATAATTCAACTAATGAAATATCACCAATCTGAGAAGCCAGCATTAATGGACTAAAACCTTCGTTATCTGTAGCATTTACATTAGCACCTTTGTTTATTAAAAGCTCAATAATTTCATAATCAGAATTTGTGACAGAAATAATCAATGGTGTATTGCCTTGAGTATCCTTTTGCTCAAAATCTGCACCGTAGAAAATAAGCATATCGCTTAATATAAGGTTATTATAAGCAATAGCGTACCATAAAGCCGAGCGGTATGATAAGTCGATTGCATTTATTGATGCATCATTAAGAATCAAATATTCAGCAATGTTTTCATGATTGTTTTGAGCTGCACTTATTAATGAGGTTGTTCCATCTTTTGGTACTGCGTTTACATCGGCACCATTGAAAATTAGAATTTTAACAATTGATAAATATCCGCCCTGAGTTGCATACATCAATGGTGTAATTCCTTCGTTAGTACTTGTATTAACATTAGCACCTGTTTTCAAAAGCATCAGAACTTTTTTTTCATTTCCTTCGTAAGCAGCATTTAACAGTTCAAAATTAATTTCCTCTTCAGTTAATAAATTCGCTACTTGTAAACTGTCATTTTTCTGCGAAAAAATTGCATTGGTGAAAACAAGAAAAAATAATAAAAATATGCTAATTGTTTTTTTAAACATAATAAAGAATTATTCAAAAAAAAAATAATTAATAGCAATTTTTATACCAAGGTAGTAAATAATTAAGAAAAGGAAAATCTTCAATTGAATGGGTGTACGACAAATTTCTTATATTGCAATTAATTTAAAGATCATAATTTTATGAAAATTGCAGTTAATAGAAAACCAAACCGATTATATCCTGATGCTTCCCGTGTTATCATAAGATATTGTGTTCCTGAATCACCAAAGAGGTTAATCCTGAAAATTATGGAATTTCCTGATAATAAATGCAATATTTTGTTAACTCAAACTCTCAGGGAATTTTCAAGTCGTCACAGGAATATTTCACGAACATTGAAAAAATATTTTGATAAATCAATAAACATCATAAATGATTTGGAAATTGATCCGGATTCTATTTCTAAAGAACGACGACTTTTGATAGGATCATATTTTGCCGGAGAATATTCTATTGAATCAGCAGCCTTTTTCAATCCTTCAATAGTTGAAGACCCCGATCAAACTAATCTTGGCATTAACGAAAAACGTATAATCGTAAGTTTCAGGGCGACAGGCGAAGGACATATTTCATCCGTTGTTTTCAGAGGCGGAATTATTGATAAGGAAAACAATATAAGTTTCAATCCTCTTGGAAAATATGTTGATGAACCTGAATTTATTAAAAAGCAAATTTATAATAAGTATAAATTTATTAATAAGTTAAACGAAATGAATATCAAAAAAGATATTATTTCAGTAGTAATGAATCAACTAAATGATGATTTTACATATAAGGAATTAACAAAAACAATACACAAAGTTTCAGAAGAAATTAAACTTACCTATACAAAGAAAAATGTATTGCAAGCGATAAACTGGCTTGCAAGTTCTCATTACGAAATTAGCTTTTCTCTTGATACTGCAATTTCTGAAAGGGTGATCTTTCCAATAATTTCTGATGAAAGAAACGGAATTGAAGATGCACGTTTTGTTAAATTTACTGATGATGATGGGAAAATTAAATATTATGCAACCTATACGGCTTATAATGGATTTGCAATTTTACCAAAGCTTATTGAAACCGAAAATTTTTATCATTTCAGAATAATGCCTTTACATGGTAAATATGCTCAAAACAAAGGTATGGCACTTTTCCCACGAAAAATCAACGGGAAATATGCAATGCTTTCCAGAATCGATGGAGTTAATAATTATATAATGTATTCGGATGATATAAACATATGGGAAGATGCAAAGATAATTCAAAGGCCTGAACAGGGATGGGAGCTAATTAAAATCGGGAATTCGGGATCACCTATTGAAACTGAAAAAGGCTGGATTGTTCTTACTCACGGAGTAGGGAATATGAGAAAATATTACATCAGTGCGATTCTTCTTGATATTGAAGATCCTTCAATAATCATTGGAAAACTAGACGAGCCATTAATATCGCCAAATACTGAAGAAAGAGAAGGTTATGTTCCGAATGTTGTTTATTCCTGTGGATCGATAATTCATAACAATGAGTTGATAATTCCTTATGCAATGTCTGATTATGCTTCAACTTTTGCCAGTGTAGATCTAGATGAACTATTCGCTGCTTTGATTCCGTCAAAATCAAGAATTAGGAAAAAAGAAAATATCCAGAAAAAATTCAGAATTTTAATTGTCGAAGATGACATAATTCAACAAAGTATTTTTGAGGCCCTTCTAACTCAGGAAGGTTACGAGGTTCAGGTTGCTGATAACGGTGCAGAGGCATTGCTTCATATTGGGAAAGAAAAATTCGATATTATTATTTCCGATTTATTAATGCCCGATCTGGATGGATTTGGCCTGATTAAATTGTTGAATTCAAAAGGAATTAAAATTCCGGTAATTTTTGTCACAAGTGCAGAAGATAAAGAATCTGAGTTGAAAGGCTTGCAGCTCGGAGCAGTTGATTATCTCACTAAACCCGTTGATTCTAAGATATTATTGGTTAAATTGGATAAGCTTTTAGGATCTTAAAAAGTCAAACTAACTAATATTTTGTTTCGAGTTGCAGGTTTCAGGTTACGCAACTCGCCACTCGCATCTCTCGCAACCCGTAACAATAACTCTTGCCTTTTCCAATTGAAATCACATACAATTATTATTAGCCATTGTACAATAATAATTTTTTCATGCATGTTAAATTCGATTAGTTACAAATTTTTACTTATTTTGCCCGGTCGTAATAATATAAAATATGCTGTTAATTTTTTCTGCAAAGATCAGTAAGCGTTTAAAATATATTTTTAAACTTATTTTTAAAGACCTCATAGGAACTGAATTTAGGATAACAAATAATGCAGAGGAGTTTCAATCTTTTGAAGGAATAAAAATCAACTATTCAACAAAAGCCTTTAATGATGAGATATTTTTCTATTCTTCAAATTTGTTATTTGAAATTGGGATAGTTGAACAAGAGTTAAAATTTATTGATTTTGAAGATACTAAAGCATTTTTTCCGAATTATGAAAAGCAATCAGTCCTGGCTTTCGATCCTTTTGCTGCAAGTTTTTTTCTCGTCAGCCGCTACGAAGAATATCTTCCATATGTTAAAGATAAATACAGCCGCTTTGAAGCAAAGGAAAGTACTTCTTTTAAAAATGGCTTTTTACAAAAACCTGTCGTAAATATTTTTGCTCAAAAAATTGCTGAAATTATTTCAAACAAATTCCCTGAGTTTAAACAAAAAACCCGAAGTTTTTCTTTTTTTCCTACCATTGATATTGATGCTGCTTATTCTTATAAATGCAAGGGAGTATTCAGAAGTCTTGGTGGATATTATAAATCAATTTCAAAATTAGATTTTCAGGAAATATTGGAAAGGACAGAGGTTATATTAGGCCTGAAAAAAGATCCTTTCGACTCTTATAATTATCAATTTATAATTCAAAAAGAATATGAATTAAAACCAATATATTTTATTCTTTTTGCCGATTACGGCCTGAATGATAAGAGTATTTCTGTAAATAATTTTATATTTCAAAAATTGATCAAATCACTTGGCGATTATGCAGAGGTTGGAATTCATCCGTCGTTTGGATCAAATACAAATCAGGAGAAGCTAAAAAAAGAAGTCAAAAAACTATCTCAGGTACTTAAAAGAGAAATTACTAAAAGCCGGCAACATTTTCTCAAACTCAATCTGCCTACAACTTATCGTAATCTTTTAAACCTTGATATTACTGATGATTATACAATGGGATATGCTTCCGAGCCCGGTTTTAGAGCAAGTATTTGTGACCCATTTTATTTTTATGACCTTGACCTGGAAACAGAAACAAACCTGCGAGTTCATCCTTTCGCATTTATGGACGGAACTTTAAGAGATTACAAACAACTTGCAGGTAAAGAGTCTTTAATAATTATTAAATCGTTAATCGAAGAAGTGAAAAAAGTTAAAGGAACCTTTATAAGCGTATGGCATAATGAATCGTTAAGTGATAAAAAACGTTGGTCGGGGTGGAGGAATGTTTATGAAGAAATGATTAAAGATTGTGGGAATTGAGAATTTAATGGAAAACAAATAATGTTATGTATAAATGAGATTATATTTGGTACGAAGTCGGAAGACCGAAGTCAGAAGTTAATACGCCAAAAAATGGAGTATCAATTTATTAAGTATCGTCAAAAGGATAATAAACTAATAATTAACAGTAGTTTTCTTTTGACTTCTGACTTCTGACTTCTGTCCCTTCAGATATTTTGCCCTCAAAATTGGTAGTAGAACTAAAGATTTAACCATGATTAAATACCTAAAACATAATGAAATTGATAAAAGAAAATGGGATGATTGTGTCAGATATTCAGTTAATGGAATTATTTACGCTTATTCATGGTATTTAGATGTTGTTTGTCCTGATTGGGAAGCTCTTGTTGAAGGCGATTACGAGCGAATTTTCCCACTAACATGGCGAAAAAAAAATAAAATATATTATCTTTTTCAACCTGTTTTTACTCAGCAATTAGGGGTTTTTTCAAGAGATTTTCTTTCCGAAGAAATTGTTGACAATTTTTTAAATTCTATACCTTCGAAATATAAACTTATTGAAATAAACTTAAATACACAAAATAAAACAAACAATACTGAATTCAAGTGTTTTCAAAAAGTTACACACGAACTTGACCTGATTGATTCGTATGAAAATATTTTTCAAAAATATTCAACAAATACAAAACGAAATATTAAAAAAGCTGTTAAATCAAATATTTCAATCTCTCAAAATGTCAGGCCCGAGGAAATAATAAAAATATTCCGGGAGCATCGTGGAAAAGATATAAATGGCTTGCAAGAAAAAGATTATCAGATTCTGTCAAGATTGATGTATTTATGTATTTTTAAATCTTACGGAAATGCTTATGGAGCTTACACCGAACAAAATGAATTATGTGCCGGTGCATTTTTTGTTCAAAGTAATAAGAAAGCAATTTTTCTGTTTTCAGGTGCAAATATATCAGCTAAAGAAAGCGGAGCTATGTCTTTATTGATCGACAATTTTATTAAAAATAATTCTAAAACTGCTTTGACTCTTGATTTCGAAGGATCGATGGATAAGAATTTAGCCAGGTTTTACAAAAGCTACGGTTCAACAAAATGTAATTATTTTCATATCCAGAAGAACTCATTACCTTTTTTTGTAAGACTTGGAGTTAAAATTATTAAAAATTTAACTGCTAAAATGCATAAATTATTAAATGTATAAATGTTATTTACTGTTTTTCCGTTTAGTTTCTGCTAGTATTCATTTATTAATGCATTCACCCTTTATTTTCCGGCCAAAGTAATTAATAAAATAGTATAAGTTTTGCTAGTTATTACAGACTTTGTATATTTGCAATAGATAGTTATTACTGTTTCAATAAAAATTGTATAATGTTAAAATTTTTAGGAAAGGAAAACTCGTTACTAAATCAGTATATTTCTGAAATTCGTAATGTCAACCTTCAGAATGATAGAATGAGATTCAGAAGGAATTTTGAACGAATCGGTGAAATTTTTGCCTATGAAATCAGTAAGCATTTAGAATATAATAAAAAAAATATTACGACACCTCTCGGCCAAATCGAAGGCATGGAATTAACACAAATACCGGTATTGGCAACTATTATTCGGGCCGGACTACCTTTTCACCGGGGAATGCTAAATTATTTTGATCATTCTGAAAATGCCTTTGTTACAATGTTTCGTAAACATCATAAAAGTCGAAAAGCAGAAACAAAAGTTGAGTCGGTTTCAAGCCCTGAATTGAGTAGTAAAGTATTGATTTTAACAGATGCAATGCTTGCTTCGGGAGTATCTATGGCTCTTTCGTACAAAGAATTATTAACAAGAGGAAAACCTATTCATACACATTTGGCTGTAATATTAGCAAGTGAACAAGGTGTAAATTATATTCAAAGAAAGCTTCCTGATGATAATATCACCATTTGGATTGGAGAAATTGATGATGAATTAACTGCTCAGGGATATATTGTCCCCGGCCTTGGTGATGCCGGTGATCTTGCATTTGGTAGTAAAAAATAAAAAAATTATAATGAATGCCAAGGTAATAGAAAATATAAAAATATCAATTGAATCCATAAAAAGCCATATTGTTCGTACAATTCTGACAGTTCTTATAATTGCAATCGGAATAATGGCTTTGGTTGGAATTTTAACCGCCATTGATTCTATAAAATATTTTCTTAACGAAAATTTTACATTGATGGGTGCAAATACCTTTACAATTAGAAACAGAGAATTAGTTGTAAGAATTGGAGATAACAGAAATCAGGCTAAGCGCTATTCGCCAATTACTTATGATGAAGCAATGAGTTTTAAGGAAGAGTTTGAATTCCCTGCCTTTACAACAGTTTATGTTTGGGCAACCGGAACAGCAACACTGAAATATGAATCAGAGAAAACAAACCCCAATACAAGAGTAATAGGTACTGATGAAAACTATCTTATAACTTCGGGCTTAGAGATCGGTAAGGGAAGGAATTTTACACAAAATGAGGTTTATTATGGATCGAATGTTGTTATTATTGGAAGCGAATTAGTTAGAAAATTATTTAAAAATAAGGATCCTGTTGGGAAAATAATATCAATAGGGCCGGGAAAATATCGGGTTATAGGTGTTTTAAAAGAAAAAGGATCAAGTATTGGTTTTAGCGGGGACAGAAATTGTTTGCTGCCATTAACTAATGTCAGACAGTATTTTGCCAGGCCTAATATGACTTACACCATAAATGTTATGACGAAAAAACCCGAACAACTCGAACCTGCAATTGGCGAAGCAACCGGTTTGTTCCGGATTATCAGAAAAGACAGGATTGGTGATGAAGATACTTTTGGGATTTCAAAAAGTGATAATATTGCTAAAATGTTAATTGATAATATTAAGTATATTACTTTTGCCGCTACAATTATAGGATTGATAACTTTATTCGGTGCAGCAATCGGATTAATGAATATAATGTTGGTATCGGTAACAGAAAGAACCCGCGAAATTGGAATAAGAAAAGCCATTGGAGCAACACGGCAAACCATAAGAAATCAGTTTTTGGTTGAAGCTATTGTGATCGGACAATTAGGTGGCCTCCTGGGTATAGTTTTAGGGATTCTAATTGGAAATGTGGTTTCGATGATTATAGGTAGTAGTTTTATTATTCCATGGCTTTGGATATTCCTTGGTGTGGCTTTATGTTTTGTTGTTGCACTATTGTCAGGTTTTCTTCCGGCAACAAAAGCTTCAAAACTCGATCCTATTGAATCGCTTAGATACGAATAAACTGTAATTAATAACTGTTTCGGATAGGGGAGAATTAAAAGGTTTTCGGGTTTTATTTCTAACGTTTTGATTTTTGTGATGTTTTTCATTTCTTTTAACCTGTAGTAGGTTTACTCACAATCAACAACGGTATTTCAATAATAATCGTTGATATTTCAGCAATAACTGATGTTGTTTTATTAATGAAGAAAGGTATTTAAACAATAACCGTCGGTAATTTAACAATGAACGAGGGTGTTTCAACAATAAACGATGGTGTTTCAACAATAAACATTGGTAAATCAGTTATGAAAGCTGGTAATTCAGTAATGAAAGCTGGTAATTCAGTAATGAAAGTTGGTAATTCAGTAATGAAAGTTGGTAATTCAGTAATGAAAGTTGGTAATTCAGTAATGAAAGGTGGTAATTCAATAATGAACGTTTACATTTTTATTATGAAAGTTGATAATTCAATAATCGTTGTCCTTCCCTAAAATAGCTTGACAGATTTATACTTTATTTGTTATTTTTAAGG
>CAYWXI010000007.1:0-82803 GCA_964462015.1 uncultured Bacteroidales bacterium
TCAACACCGAAAATTGTTTCGTTTTGAATAATTCCAAGTAATGTCCACCAACCAGGTACATAAGTATCAAATGAGGCTAAACCACCTGCAACACCAGAACCGCTTGAACTATATCCGATAGCATCAAAAACAACACCGGTTTCTTCCCCTGTATAAGGGTCAATCTGAACAATATCGCAAGAATTTGCACCACCTGTCTGAGCAAAACCATAAAGATATTCACCCTCGGGACAATTTACCATAGCAAATCCATAGTAACTTGAATGTAAACCACAAGGAAATGAATTAAGAACACTGCCTGAACGGTCATATAGTGTGATATCACTTGACCAGTCGTTTCCCCAAAAACCATCCCAATCAGGATCATAAGCAATGGCTCGCGTATTAACAGCTGCGGTTAATGTACTAATCAACACACCTGATGCTCCATTGAAATCCATTTCAAATAATTGAGTTGACGATGGAGTGCCGTAGAAATATGTTCCATCAAATGCCATATCCCTTACGGTTGCAGTTCCTTGTACTGTAAAATATCCAATATATGTACCATCAATCTCATAACAAAAGAATCCCGCACCATTCCATTTTGAGGTGTAGATAAATTCACCATTTGTTTCAATACCTGCTTCACCTCTACAATCTTCACATTGAAAATCAAATTGGTGATCGAATAGGTCGTCAGTTAAAGTTGGAGCTTTTGGATTTTTTTTAATATTTGGTGAAATATCAGTATTGCTTTGAGAATAAATTATTGATGATGAAATGATCATTAAACAAATTAAAATTGTAATTTTTTTCATAGGTATTTTTTTGTTAAAGATAATAATTTTTAAAAAGATAAAATCCTTTGTGAATAGTCATCGGATGAGTTGCTTATGGGTTTTTAAGATAAGTTTTATTTTATCTCTATATACTTTGGGTAACTCATCCTATGACTTTATTAACTGAATGCCATCCCTTTTGCTTAATTATTGAATCACAATCTTCTTAACCTGATTAAAGTCTTCACCGCTAAAGTTGATAAAATAAACTCCGGCTGCTAATTCTTTTAGATCAAGTTTTTTTCTTGTTATTTTTTGTGTTCCTTCAATTTCAAGGAAACGATAATCATTTCCGTGAACATCAAACACTTTTATCTGAACTTTTCCACTCACCCCTTCAATTGAAATATAAAATATTCCTTCCGATGGATTTGGATAAATTGAAATTTCATTTATCACATTTTCATCAGATATTCCTGTTGGTGAAAAATGCAATAAACTATACTCTCCATCTTCTGAGGGGAAAACATTTTCTGTCCATGCATCTCCGTAAGGATTTGAAAATGTATAATCGTTTAAAATATATTCTTTATTTTCGCTTTTATCCCAGACTTTTAGGATTATCGGATTTCCGGGAGTGTATCCTTTACCGTTGTTTAACACGCTGAAAACCGGAAGTTCATTTTCAAATTTGTTTATAGAATTAATTTTCATTGCTCCAACTAAAACATCTCCGTTATAGGCAGCAATTTCATCACCAATTTCGAGTCCATCAACATAAATTGTATAAACAGGATCGGCGGGATTACCACCTTCTAATATAAAGTGATCAGGAAAAGTATTTTTATTTCTTCTCCTTTCTGATAAATCATCAAACATGCTTCTCCCGGCCGGATAAAATATCGAATTATCCCTTAAGCATCGGACTGAATTACCGAGACCTACATAGTTTTGATGGAGGCTACGTTGTACTTCATCTTTGTTCCAATACAGATATCGGCTCCACGAGAAATTACTTTGGTGTTCATTTGACATCCAAAAATATGCGATGTTAGTGAGATGACTGAAATTACCACCACTTGTACGGTGACCACCGGGAAGTGCTTCATAGCCATAAAGACCGGAGCCGTTGCCTCCTTCATACCAACCTCTTACAGATTTTAAATTAAATCCTGCATCATATCCTCTCCATCCGGATTCATTCCAAATCGGATCGCTAATAAAATATTGGCTGTCAACCGTGCCTTCAAGTATTTTCCACTCAAAATCAGTAGGTAAATGCCAGTAGGCTGGACAAATACCTTGAACTGCCGTATCGATTACATATTGCATCATTTCGTTCCAAAGATATAATCCACCGTAAGTTTCACAATTAGCCGGGTCGTTATCATAACAGTATTTTTCAATTACTCCATTATTTGTCATATCTACTGAGCCATGAATCATTTCGCCAATATTAAGGTTTTCGGCCATCCAGCATTGATTGCCAATTTTTACTGTATTGTAAGTTTGTCCATCACGTGGATCGGTAAAAGGATCGCCGCAACCGGGATAAATCAAAACATCATCAGCATGCATTTTAACAAGATAACCTTCGCCTGATTGACAATCTCCTATACCATTAATCCAAACCGGACCGATTTTACGTAGCATTTGTCCATTTGAATTTCTAATATAATCAAGATTATCGCCAATAATTGTTTCAAAGGCAATTAAGGCATCCATCGGGTTTAAGGAAAAGTAACTTACAAACTGAAATCCTAAATCAACAGGAATTGGAGTTTTTGGATCAAGCAAAACTCCTTCAATTGAAAATGAGTCTTCATTAAACATTTTAACAAGGTATCCTTCTTCAACAATCCAGTCACCAATACCATTAACCCAGTTCGAACCGATTTTTCGTAATGTTTGTCCTTCTGAATTCCTTACAAAATCAAGATTATCATTTAATATATCGGACAAAACAACAGTCATATCCGGGTCATCAGGAATAATATTTGAAGAAACAAACTTAAAACCCGCCTCTAAGTCAAATGTTTGTGTTGTAATATAAGAACCAACTATCATTACAACAGGAATAATAACTTCAGGATAAAGGGAATCGTTTGATGTCAGAATAAGATCAGCAAAGTAATTACCTGCCAATAAATATTCAGTGTTAAAGTTAAGGGCTATCTCAATTGAGTCATTTGGTTCAATATAACCTCTTATTGGATCAATATCTAACCATGGAACAGTAACTTCAATATTCCAAATTAACGTGCTTCCTCCCATATTTCCAATAGAAAGAAAATCCTGAGCAATGCCACCGTATTCAATAAATTGAGTAAAGGAAGTTGGATTCCAGGTAATTTCCGGTGGAATAAAATTCTCAAAAAATACACAGGTGTAATCCTCAATTTCACCATAAGTGTAATCACATGTAGGGCAAGGAGAGCTATTTTGGTACACCATTCTTACTCTCATTCTGTACGAACCTTCAATTACGTCTTCGGGAGCCATAATATCACCTTTAAATACTTGACCTGTTCCATAAATATTATCTAATTGGTATTGTTCTCCACCTGATCCAACTTCAAAAATGCAGTCTTCATTCCAATCAATCCAAACAAAAACATAATCGTCAGGCCAGGGATTTCCGTTTGTTACTACAATTTCCTGAGGTATTCCGTTATAAATATTGGTAAACAGATCAGTATAATCAGCAGTACCTCCCTGCCATCCACTTGAGTTATCAATCATACCCATTAAGACATTAGCAATATACTCATCTTCTGCAGATGTATGTCCATCCATATAGTAACATTGAGAATGTTCAATTTCTTTATCCTTACAATCATTATAGGGATATCCATCATCAGGTATAAAACTACAGGTTTCAAGGATATATGTATTTAATTCACTTAAATCAACTGAATCAGCAAAAGTATATTCAACTTCATAACCCGGATAAATTGGGCCCGTAATTATTTCATTAATCCATCCGGTACCGTCAAGGTTAAATCCAACCGGAATTCCTAATAAAAGTTGAGATCCAAAATTTTTCACTTTTATTCTGACCGGCACAATATCACTATACACATATGATCCAGGTAAAATTATTTTGGATACACCTGCATCAAGTTCATAAATAACACATGAAGCATAGCCAATATCGCCACCAGTTGGCTCATAATAACCTATGCCATCCTCAAAAACAAGATTTCCCTGAATATCATATATAACATATTCACAATCATAGGGATCACCGCCTGCAGTCCATACAGCAGTCAGGAATGAATCGTGATGAACAAAAAATTCAATAGTTTCGGGGCCGGATCCGTAATTTAATGTTGCATTTAAATATTCAACACCATCGCCAAATATTTGAACATAACCACCATTCCAACCATCTCCATCGTCATCCCACATTGTTATTGAATAGGTGCACAACGCTGAGGGATTAGTATTTTCTATTGTTTTATCATAGTAGTTGTTATCAGGATTTTCATCACCTGTAAGAATAACTTCTGCTTCGATTAAATATTCTCCAAAATCTGAGAAATCATAAGCCTGGTTAAATGTATAATTAATAAATTCATTCATTGCAATCGGGCCTGCAATAGTTTCTGTTATCCAAGCACCCCCGTTAATACGATATTGAACATCAAAATCAGTTTGTGTAATAGAACCCTGGTTTTTTACTCTAATAACAATATGTTCAACACCAAGCCCAAATCCTGTATTTGGTTCAATTATGTTTTTTAATGCAAGATCAAGTTCAGGTGAGGGAAATGCAATACCACCTTCAACACCGAAGACAGTTTGATTTTGGATGATTCCGAGTATTGTCCAACAACCCGGTGAATAAGTATCATAAGCAGCGAGGCCTCCGGCAACACCTGTGCCGGTTGTACTATATCCGATAGCATCAAAGGTAACTCCGGTTTCATCACCTGTTTCAGGATCAATTTGAACAATAACTGCCTGACTTGCACCGCCGGATTGGGCAAAACCATAAAGTCGGGGTGTTCCAGCATCGTCTAAGCATGCAAAACCGTAGTAACTTGAGTGAGCACAACAATTAAATTGTTTAATAATTTCACCTGTTCGGTCATAAAGTGTGATAGGATTGCTCCAGTTGCTTCCCCAGAAACCATCATAATCAAAATCATAAGCACAAGCCCTTGTTTCAACACCGGCAGTCAATGTACTTATCAAAGTACCTGATGGCCCCTGAAAGTCCATTTCAAATAATTCGGTATTAGCCGCAGCACCATAGAAATAACTTCCATCATAGGCCAGGTCTCTAACACCAGCTTCACCGGTTACAGGGAACCATCCTAAAAAATTACCGTCCATTTCATAGCAGAAAAATCCATCTCCATTCCATTTTGAAGTATAAATATATTCACCATTTGTTTCTACGCCTCCTTCACCATAACCATCACTAACATAAAAACTAAATTGGTGGTCGAAAAGGCCATCTGTGAAAGTTGAGGCATGCGGATTTATAACGGCATTGGGATCAATATCTGTATCGCTTTGAGAAAACAGAATTGATGATGAGAAAATCATCAGGAAAAATGTAATTGTAAGTTTTTTCATAAGTCGATGTTTTTTGTTATTCGTTTAGAACATTTGTTTTATTGAACGCAGAGATGCGGAGATTTAATTTTCTGTTATTTGAGAATGAAACATTTTTTTCTCTGCGACTTTGCGACTCTGCGTTTAAAATATTTATTTGACCACAATCTTCTTAACTTCATTAAAGTCTTTGCCAATAAAGTTTATAAAGTAAACTCCGGCAGCTAATCGTTTTAAATCAATTTGTTTTGTTAATAAATTTCTTGTTTCTTCAATTTCAAAGAACCGATAATCATTTCCGTGAATATCAAGCACTTTTATCTGAATTTTTCCAATTACACCTTCGATTGAGATATTAAATATCCCTTCAGAAGGATTTGGATGAATTGAAATAGTTTGAGTCATTTCATTCTCATCCGAAATTCCCGTTGTTGAAAAATGTAATAAACTATATTCTCCATCTTCTGAAGGAAAAACATTTTCTGTCCAGGCATCTCCGTAAGGATTTAATAATGTATAATCATTTAAAACATATTCTTTATTTTCGCTTTTATCCCATGCTTTTAAAATTATTGGATTTCCTGATGTATATCCGTTTCCGCTACTAATTGTATTAAATACAGGGAGATCGTTATTAAAAATATTTTGAGAATTAATTTTTATTGCTCCTACTAAAATATTTCCGTCAAATGCAGCAATTTCATCCCCTATTTCCAAACCTTCTATATAAAGTGTGTAAACTGCTTCGGCAGGATTACCTCCCTCAAAAATAAAGTAAACAGTCTCAAAGTTTTTTCTTTTATGTTCCAATAATTCATAAGTCTGATGCTTATCCCGGATAGATAAATTATCAAAGGAGCTTCTTCCATCCATATGGTTTATCGAATTATTTTTCAAACACCGAACACTTAAACCTTCATCAATGTAATTAGTGATACGACCTATATCGTCGCGATCATAGCTTAAGAGCCGATACCATGCGTGTGATACACTATTCCTACTTGAAGATCGGAATTTGCCAGACCATTCCAAAGTATAGAAATTACCGGCAATATTTCGATATCCACCGGAAAGAGCAGTAAATCCATATAAATCAGTTCCGTTTCCATTATTATGCCAACCACTTGTGGATTTCAAATTTAAACCGGCATCAAAACCCCTTAATCCTGAAGTTGTCCAAATAGGATCTCCAACCGGATATTGGCTATCAACAGTACCTTCCAAAATTTTCCAGTCATTATCGGTTGGAATATACCAGCCTAAAGGACATATACCTTGTACACCCGGCGTTGTAGAATATTCCATCATTTCATTCCATTGATATAAGCCTCCATATATTTCGCAATTTTCAGGATCATTATCATAACAATATTTTTCAATCACACCATTGTCAGTCATGTCTTCCGAACCATTTATCATTTGGCCAATGTTAAGGTTTTCGGCCATCCAGCATTGGTCTCCAATTTGAACGGTATTATAAATTTGTTCATCACGGGGATCGGTGAAGTAATTACCACAAGAAAATGGATAAATAAGTATATCAACAGCAAACATTTTAACGAGATAGCCTTCTTGCGGCTGACAATCACCTATACCATTAATCCAATTCGGTCCTATTTTGCGTAATGTCTGGCCATGTGAATTTCTAATAAAATCCAGATTATCGCAAATGATAGTTTCAAAAGCAATCAGGGCATCCATCGGAGTATCCGGGAAATAGCAAACAAACTGAAATCCTGGTTCAACAAGAATTGGAGTTGATGGCATAACCTTAGATCCATAAATTACAAATGAATCTTCTTCAAACATTTTAACAAGATATCCTTCTTCAATTATCCAATCGCCAATCCCGTTTACCCAATTCGGGCCAATTTTATGTAATATCTCACCTTGTGAATTTCTTACGAAATCAAGATTTTCATTCAAGATATCTTCCATAAGCACTATCATATCAGGATCAGGTGGAACGAGATTAGAAGAAATAAACTGATATCCCGGCTCCAGGTCAAACATTTGGATTCCTCCCGAAGGTTCAACAGTCATTTCAACCGGAATAATAATTTCAGGATACCAGGGATCATTACTTGTAAGAATAAGATCTGCATTTAATTCAGTTCCTGCAGGCCAATCTCCGGCATTGAAATCAAGTATCACTGTTTCTGAACCTTGTGGATTTATGATGCCTTCTAATGGATTAACAACCAACCAGGGAATAAAAATTTCACCAAGTAAGCAGAAACCCATTGGGTCTTGTGGATTCCAGGCTGTACCATCCCATTGTTGCCCTACACCTAAACCATTTGGAGCATTAAGTGTTAAAAACCAACATGGAGCAGGATCAGTAAGTGCCATAACCGAGAACCATCCTTCAACAACTGTCACCGAATTAGGAAAAACAACTTCATATTCCCACATAGTAAAAGTATATGCGTAAAGATCACCTGTATTAATTCTTGGAACTTCAAGGGTGAACTCATCTATCATTGCACCCGGTTGTCCGCCATCATCAGCATAGAAACCAATATGAAAAATTTTTGGCTCAGTAGCTGAGCATGGAATCCAACCATTATCAAATATCGCGTCAAGGCCCCAGAAACGAATTCCCTCAATTTCACCTCCTCCTGAGAAGCTTTGGTAGAAGTCATATCCTGCAGCTTCATCTGCTGTCAAAGCATTAGAGTAATCAGGACAGGGTTGGCTTATTATTGATCCTTCAGAACAATTATAATCCCAATCAGAATTTGAAATAGGGTCATTATCAGATAAAGATGCATTATGCATAGTTTTAATATTTATATTAGATGGCGTAGTTGTTTTCATCTGCGGGTAAGAAACTTCAATATTCCATATTAATGAACCAGGACCGGTATTACCTATTATAAGGTATTCCTGAACTGTTAAGCCTTCTTGAAGCATTACATCGAATGAAGCAGGATCCCAGGAAATTTCAGGATCTTCTATATCACCAACAACAATTGTATAATCTTCAACTTCACCATAAGAAGATTCATAACAAGGAAAAGGATCTTCACTATTTGTCATTCTTATTCTCATTCTGTGAGGTCCTTCAATCGCACCGACAGGAACTGTAATATTACCTGTAAATATTGCACCTGTTCCATCATTTGTTAAAGGATATGTCTCATTACTTCCAGGTTCATTATCTAAAACACAATCATCATTCCAGTCAATCCAGACAGTAACTTTATCATCAACCCAAGGGTTTCCATTAGTTACAATAATTTCTTCAGGTATTCCAATATTTACTACTGTATAAAGATCGGTATAGTCTGCAACATCTCCCTGCCATCCGCTTGTATTATCAATCAGGCCCATTGAAACGTTAGCAATGTACTCATCTTCTGTGTTTGTCCAAGCATCACAGTATGGATCTCCAGGAACATAAATTTCTATACTCTGACAATCATTAATAGACATTGTGTCATCAGGAACAAAAGTACATGTTACGATATAATTTAGTTCAATTACTGTTAAATCAACTGAATCAGTGAAAGCATATTCAACTTCTTCATCGTGAGCTAAAGGGCCGGGAATTATTTCGTTTACCCAATCATCCTCATTAAATTTAAATCCCACAGGAATTTCAGATAAAGTTTCAGAACCAAAGTTTTTAACCTTAATGATAACCGGTTCAACACCAAGCAACATACCAAATTCAGGAGGTGAAATTATTTCGATTACACCTGCATCAATAGGCGGAGGTGGTTCACATGAAGCATAACCAATGTCACCACCTGTAGGATCAACACCTCCAAAACCATCCTGAAAAATCGAGTTGTTTCCATGATCAAAAATCTCGTAAGAGCATTCATATGGCCAACCGCCTGCAGTCCAAATTGCAGTTAGAAAAGAATCATCAGCAACGAGAAATTCAATAGTCTCAGGGCCTGCCCCTGATGCTAAAGTAGCATTTACATATTCAACACCATCACCGAATATTTGAACGAATCCACCATTCCAGCCATCACCATAGTCGTCCCACATTGTGATTGAGTAATTGCACCATTGTGAAGGATCCCAGTTCGTTATTGTTTTATCAGCATAGTTGTTGTCAGGATTTTCATCCTCGGGATGAAGTACTTCTGCTTCAATAAAGTATTCTCCATATTCCGAGAAATCATATGCCTGATTAAATGTGTAAAGAATTGTTTCACCTCCAGAAAGAGGATTGGGAACTGTTTCTGTTATCCAGACACCACCATCAACTTTATATCGTACATCAAAGTTATTTTGTGTAACATATCCCACGTTTTTTACTTTAATAATGATATCTTCAATGCCAAGCCCAAAGCCTGTATTCGGTTCTAATATCCCTTGTAATGAAAGGTCTTCACAAACTCCGGGACCAGCACCTCCCCCTTCAACACCAAAAATATTTTCGTTTTGGATGATTCCGAGTATTGTCCACCAACCTGGTGCATAACAATCAAATGAAGCAAGGCCACCAGCAATACCTGTACCGGTTGAACTGTATCCAACTGCATCAAAAACAACACCTGTCTCTTCACCTGTTTCAGGATCTATTTGAACAATATCACATGAATTAATCCCTCCGGACTGGGCAAAACCATAAAGCCATGGCCCTTCACATGTTTGGTAAATACGTGCAAACCCGTAATAACTTTCATGAGTACCACAATCAAATTGCTTAAGAATATTACCTGAACGATCATAAAGTGTAATAGGATCGCTCCAGTTATTTCCCCAGAAACCATCATATTCAGCGTCATAAGCACAAGCTCTTGTAGCAACCGCAGCAGTTAATGTACTGATCAAAGTACCTGATTGTCCAACAAAATCCATCTCAAATAAAGCAGTACTTGCAGCAGCTCCGTAAAAATAAGTACCGTCATAAGCCATATCTCTTACAGCAGCAGTACCTGGAACTTCAAACCATCCTAAAAAAGTACCATCCATTTCATAACAGAAAAATCCTTCGCCATTCCATTTTGAGGTGTAGATAAAATCTCCGTTTGTTTCAATACCTGCTTCACCGGAAGCATCACCGCAAATAAAATCAAATTGATGATCGAAGAGATCATCTGTAAAAGTTGTTGCGTGTGGATTTGTAATTGCATTGGGATCAATATCTGAGTTGCTTTGGGCTAATAGAATTGATGATGAGAGGATCATCAGAATCAGGCTAATTGTAAGATTTTTCATAAAGCGATGTTTATTTGTTAAAGATACTAATTTTCAGAAAAGTAGGAATCCATAATTATTATTGAATCACAATTTTCTTTACCTGATTAAAGTTTTCTTCACTAATGCTTATAAAATAAACCCCGGCAGCTAATCCTATTAGATCAAGTTGTTTTGTAGTTATACCTTTTGTTTCTTCAATTTCAAAAAGTCTATTATAAGTTCCGTGAATATCAAATACTTTTATCTGAACTTTTTCTTCCACTCCTTCGATTGAAATATTAAATATTCCGTCGGATGGGTTTGGATAAATTGAAATTTCATTTTTTACATTTTCATCTGAAATTCCTATAGTTGAAAAATGCAACAAACTGTATTCTCCATCTTCCGAGGGGAAAACATTTTCTATCCACGCGTCTCCGTAAGGATTTGAAAAAGTGTAATCTTTTAATATGTATTCTTTATTTTCGGATTTATTCCAGATTTTTAAGATTATCGGATTTCCGGAAATGTAGCCTTTTCCGTAATTTAATGTACTGAATACTGGAAGTTCGTTATCAAATTTGTTTTGAGAATTAATCTTAATTGCACCAACTAAAATATCTTCATCAAAAGCGGCAATTTCATCGCCAATTTCAAGGCCGTCAACATAAATTGTGAAAACTGGATCAGCAGGATTGCCACTTATAAAAGAAAAATGAAACATCTCAATTTTTGTATTTTTTTTATCTTCGTTTTTCTCTATATTAGATAAATTAATAAATTTAGAATCATCCATTAAGCAACGGACTGAATTACCATTCATTCTTTCAATATAACCACGGTTTATTTCATTGTGATTATAGCTTAGGTGTCGGTGATAGGCATCATTACTATGACGTTTAGTTGAAGACCATAAGAAGGTGATAACACCAATGTTGTTGAAGTTACCATCATAATTGCGGGAACCACCCGGAAGAATTCTAAATCCAAATGAATCAAGACCATTACCATTTAAATACCAACTACTGGTCGATTTTAAATTTAAGCCTACATCAAAACCTCTCCATCCGAAAGTATGCCAGATCGGATCGCCAACCGGATATTGGCTATCAACATTGCCTTCAAGTATTTTCAACTCACTATCGGTAGGAATGTACCAGCCGACAGGGCAAATACCCTGTTCACCTTGTGTAATTGTATATTGCATTATTTCATTCCATTGGTATAAGCCTCCGTATTCATCACAATTTGCAAGATCATTATCATAACAATATTTTTCAATTATACTGTTGTTTGTCATTTCTTCGGCGCCGTTTATCATTGTCCCAATATTAAGGTTTTCAGCCATCCAGCACTTGCCACTAATTTGTACGCTATTGTATATTTGTCCGTCACGAGGATCAATAAAAGGACTGCCACAAGTAAATGATGTCGAAGGATAAATTAATACATCATCAGAATACATTTTAACAAGATAACCTTCGCCGGGATTACATTCACCAATTCCATTAATCCATACAGAACCAATTTTACGTATCATCTGCCCGCTTGAATTCCTGATAAAATCAAGATCATCGCCAATTATAGCTTCAAATGCAACGAGAGCATCCATTAAATTTTCAGGAAAATAGCTTATAAACTGATATCCTGTTTCCAGAGAAATAGGATTATTGGGATTAACAATTAATCCTTCAATTGAAAATGTGTCCTCATTAAACATTTTAATCAGGTAACCTTCTTCAATTACCCAATCACCAATACCATTTACCCAAACACCACCGATTTTTCTTAAAATTTGCCCTTGTGAATTTCTTATAAATGCAAGGTTTTCATTTAAAATATCATCCATTACTACTATCATTTCAGGATCAGGGGGAATTGCATTTGAAGAAATAAACCGAAAACCTTCTTCTAATTCATATGTTTGTGTCACTGTTTTAAAACCAACAAACATTTCAACAGGTAAAATAATTTCAAGATTAGTACTATCGTTCGTTGTTAAAATTAGATTAGCTAAGTAACTACCTGCCTGTAAATATCCAGCATTAAAGCTAAGTATTAATTCAATTGAGTCGTTTGATTCCACAATACTTCCAATAGGCTCTACAATTAACCAAGGCACACTAACTTCAATATTCCATAATAAGGGACCTTCTCCAATATTTTTTATAGTAAGTGAATCCCTGGCTATTTGACCAATTTCAACAAATTGAGAAAATGAAATTGGATTCCATAATATATCAGGCGGAATAAATTCACCAACAAATAAACTGTAATCCTCAACTTCACCGTAATCAGAATTACAATAAGGTAGAGGCGGAACATTATATGTCATTCTTATTCTCATTCTGTGAAGTTCTTCAATTGCTTCAGCAGGAGCAATAATATTACCAGTAAAAATTGAACCTGTTCCATTATTTATTAATGGAAATTCTTCGATGCTTTCTTCTCCTTGCTCAAAAACACAGTCCAAATTCCAGTCAACCCAAACAGTAACATAATCCAGTGGATTGGGATTTCCATTAGTTACAACAATTTCCTGAGGTATTCCAAAATTAACAACTGTATAAAGATTAGTATAATCAGCAATCTCTCCCTGCCATTCACTTGAGTTATCAATGTCGCCCATTAATACATTAGCTATATATTCATTTTCTGTATTTGTTGATGCATAATCATAGTAACAATTGATGTTTTGTATAAAAATATCCTGACAATCATTTAATGGAAATTCATCGTCAGGAACCAAAGTACATATTTCTATAAAATATGTGCCTAATTCAGTTAAATCAACAGTTGCCGAAAAAGTATATTCAACTTCTTCACCCGAACCAATTGGACCGGGAATTATTTCATTAATCCATCCGGCACAATCAAGATTAAATCCAACAGGAATTCCAGATAAGGTTTGAGCACCAGAATTCTTCACATCAATAATTACCGGTTCAATACCAAGTAACATTCCTGATTGGGGCGATATTATGTTTGTTACACCCGCATCAAAATCAGGTATCCAGCAAGAAGCATAACCAATATCACCACCTGTTGGTTCAACACCCCAAAAACCATCCTGAAAAATCGAATTACCATTTACATCAAAAATTTCGTAAGAACATTCATAAGGCCATCCGCCTGCAGTCCATACAGCAGTCAGAAAAGCTTCGTCTTCAACGAGAAATTCAATTGTTTCAGGGCCGCCTCCTGAGGCTAAAGTAGCATTAATAAATTCAACTCCATCACCAAAGATTTGAACGTATCCACCATTCCAGCCATCACCATAGTCATCCCACATTGTGATAGAATATTCGCACATATTTGAAGGATCAAAGTTTTCGATAGTTTTCTCTTTTGAGTTATTATCCGGATTTTCATCTCCTTCTAAAATTACTTCCGCTTCGATAAAATATTCACCAAATTCTGAAAAATTATAAGGAGTATTAAAAGTGTATTCAATTGTTTCACCAAATGTAATCGGACCGGGAACCGTTTCTGTTACCCATTCAGTTCCATTAACTTTGTAGCGTACTTCAAAGTTACTTTGGGGGAATGACCCGAAGCTTTTAACTCCAATTACGATATTTTCAATTCCTAATGCAAAACCACTATTTGGTTCAACTATAGAAGTTAATTTAAGATCAAAATAAAAGCATGAGCCTGCTATACCACCTTCAATTCCGAAAATAGTTTCGTTTTGGATAATTCCAAGCAATGTCCACCAGCCCGGTGCATAAGTATCAAATGCAGCGAGGCCACCGGCAATACCTGTTCCGGTTGAACTATATCCGATAGCATCAAAAGTAACTCCGGTTTCAGATCCTGTGAGAGGATCAATTTGAACTATAACAGTCTGGCTTGCACCACCTGACTGAGCAAAACCATAAAGCCATGGACCATCACCATCAAAATGTATATACGCAAATCCATAATAACTTTCGTGAACACCACAGTCAAATTGATTAAGAATATTGCCTGAACGATCATAAAGTGTTATTGGAGTACTCCAATTATTTGCATAGAAAGCCTCATAATAAGAATCATAAGCAATTGCTCTTGTTTCAATAGGAGCATTTAAAGTACTGATTAAAGTACCCGATTGTCCTACAAAATCCATTTCATATAATGCGGTATTTGCAGCAGCACCGTAGAAATAAGTACCATCATAAGCAAGGTCTCTTACGGCAGATTCGCCGGGAACAGGGAATGCTCCCAGGAAAGTACCATCCATTTCGTAGCAGAAAAACCCATCACCATTCCATTTTGAGGTATAAATGTAATCTCCGTTGGTTTCGATACCTGCTTCACCAGAAGCATCACCGCAAATAAAATCAAATTGATGATCGAAGAGATCATCTGTAAAAGTTGTTGCGAGTGGATTTGTAATTGCATTGGGATCAATATCTGAGTTGCTTTGAGCAAACAAGATTGGTGAGGAGAGGATCATCAGGATTAAGTTTATAATAAGGTTTTTCATAAGTCGATGTTTTTTTTGTTAAAGATACTAATTTTTAAAAAGTAAGCATCCGTAATATTTATTGAATCACAATCTTCTTAACCTGATTAAAATTCCTCCCGGTAAAGCTTATAAAATATATTCCTACAGCTAATTCTTTTAAATCAAGCTTTTCTGTAATAATGTTTTTTGTTCCTTCAATTTCAAATATGCAATAATCATTTCCATGAATATCAAATATTTTCACTTGAATTTTTCCGCTCACTCCTTCGATTGAGATATTAAATATTCCATTGGAAGGATTTGGATAAATTGAAACAACTTGATTCATTTCATTGTCATCCGAAATTCCTGTTGCTGAAAAATGCAGCAAACTATATTCCCCGTCTTCTTCGGGGAAAACATGTTCTATCCATGCATCTCCGTAAGGATTTGAAAATGTATAATCGTTTAAAATGTATTCTTTGTTTTCGCTTTTATACCAGGCTTTTAAGATTATCGGATTTCCGTGAGTGTATCCTTTTCCGCTGTTTAGTGTGTTGAATGCTGGAAGTTCATTTTCAAAGATATTTTGAGAATTAATCTGCATTGCTCCTACTAAAATATCTCCATCAAAAGCAGCAATTTCATCACCAATTTCGAACCCATCAATGTAGATTGTATAAACAGGATCGGCAGGATTTCCTCCTTCGAAAAGAAAATGAACTATTTCAATATTTGAATTTTTATGATTTAATAATTCATTATCTTTATTTAGTTTTCCTATAAAGGAATAATTAGAATTAGGATTATTTTTCAAACAACGGACACTACAACCTGTATTTCTGTTGGATTGTATACGTTGTATTTTATCATCGGAAGAAAAAAGGTCTCGTCTCCATGAACCATTGGTACTACTTATACTAGAAGTCCAAAAAAATGCATGACTACCCAAACCCCAGGTTTCACCATCTATAAAACGATGTCCGCATGAAAGTCCTGCAAAACCAAAAAGATCGGTTCCGTTACCACCGGAATTCCATCCAATTGTTGATTTTAAGTTTAAACCTGCATCGAAACCTCTTAGTCCATGATGATTCCAAATTGAATCACCAACAGGATATTGACTATCAACGGTACCTTCCAGTATTTTCCAATCAAAATCAGTTGGTAAATACCAAGCTTCAGGACAGATACCTTGTGTTGCAGTATCTGTTATATATTGCATCATTTCGTTCCATTGATAATAAGCACCATATTCTTCGCATTTTTCAATTAAATTATCATAGCAATATTTTTCGATTATTCCATTGTCATATTGATTTAGTACGGCATCTTTAATTTCGCCTACATTAAGATTCTCAGCCATCCAGCACTGTTGTCCGATTAAAACTGTTTTATATACCTGTCCATCACGGAAATCAGTAAAAGAATTCCCACAAAAGAACGGATAAACTAAAGTATCATCAGAAAACATTTTCACAAGATAGCCTTCTTGCTGTTGACAATCGCCAATACCATTAACCCAATTCGGGCCGATTTTTCGTAAGGTCTGGCCATTCGTATTTCTTATAAAATCAAGTTCATCACCAATAATAGTTTCAAAAGCAATTAGAGCATCAATATTAGTATCCGGTAAAAAGCTAACAAACTGGAATCCTGTTTCAACAGGAATTGGAGTTGTAGGATCAATCAGAACTCCTTCAATTGAAAATGAATCCTCATTAAACATTTTAACAAGATATCCTTCTTCAACAATCCAGTCACCAATCCCGTTAACCCAAGTCGAACCGATTTTTCGTAATGTTTGTCCTTCTGAATTTCGGACAAAATCGAGGTTTTCATTTAAAACATCTTCCATCACTACCATCATATCAGGGTCAGAAGTTGTAATATTTGAAGAAACAAATTGATATCCATTATTTAAATCAATAGTTTTTGATACTATTGTAGGCCCAACAATCATTTTGACAGGAATTATTATCTCAGAATAAACCAAGTCATTGCTAAAAAGAATAAGTTCGTCATTTAATGTAGTTCCTCCGGGTAATCCTTCAGTATTAAAATCAAGTGTAATTGTGTCGGATTCCTGTGTTAAAATAAAACCACCTAATGGGTTTACACCTAACCAGGGAATACTATCTTCAATATTCCAAAATAAAGTATCTGGCCCAACATTTTCAATCGTAAGAAAATCCTGAGCTGTACTTTCATAACCTACAAATTTAGAAAAGGAATTTGGACTCCAGTTGATAATCTGGGGAACAGTATCATAAACAACAAGCGTATAATCCTCAACTTCACCGTAAGAAGAATTACAACAAGGTTGAGGAGTAACACTATATGTCATTCTTATCCTCATTCTATGAACGCCTTCAATTGCGTCCGGAGGTGCAGTAATATCACCGGTAAACTGATAACCCATTCCATCATTTGTTAATGGAAAAGCTTCGATACTTCCTGAACCTTGCTCAAAAATACAGTCATCATTCCAATCAACCCAGACAGTAACATTATCCTGTGCCCAAGGGTTTCCATTAGTTACAACAATTTCCTGTGGTAATCCTGCATTAACAACTGTAGAAATATCAGTATAGTCTGCAACACCTCCCTGCCATCCGCTTGAGTTATCAATATCACCCATTAAGACATTAGCTATATATTCATCTTCAGTATTTGTTGATGCATCACAGTATGTACATTCATGGCAGTAAATTTCTTTAGTCAGACAATCATTAGAAATAGCTTCGTCATCAGGAACAAAAGTACAGGCTTCGATATTATATGTACCTGGTTCTGTGAAATCAACTGTTGCTGTAAAAGCATACTCAACTTCTTCATTTGGGCTTATTGACCCTGTAAAAATTTCAAGAATCCATCCAGTTCCATCAAGGTTAAATCCTAAAGGGATATCAAATAATTCTTCTGTACCAAAATTTGTTACTTTAACAACAACATATTCTATACCCTGATATACATCGTTATGAGGAGAAACTATTTTTGAAACACCTGCATCAATAGATAAAGGTTCACAAGAAGCATAACCAATATCACCACCTGTAGGTATAGTACCATTCATACCATCTTCAAAAATCAAATTGTTATGAACATCATAAACGGCATAAGAATTATCATTTGGGAAGTTACCAGCAGTGTAAACAGCTTGCAAAAACATATTATTTCTCACTTGAAATTCAAAAATTTCAGAGCTTGTCCCTGTAATTAAAGTAGCATTTATTAATTCAATACTATCACCAAATATTTGAACAAGTCCACTACCCCAGCCATTACCATAGTCATCCCATAAAATTATTGAGTAATAACACCATTCCGAAGGATCATAATTTTCAATAGTTTTATTATATGTATTATTTCCGGGATTATTATCGATTGGTAAAAGGACCTCTGCTTCAATATCATAAATGCCAAATTCAGTAAAATCATATGCTTGATAAAAGGAATAACCCCAGGTTTCACCCATTGCAAGAGGACCTGGCATTGTTTCAGTTATCCAATCACATTCATTAACCCTATATCTGACATCAAAATTTGATTGTGTAAGATATCCATTATTTTTAACCCAAATTATAATATTTTCAATACCAAGCTCAAATCCCGAATTCGGCTTATATATATTTCTTAGCTCAAGATCAAGTATGGTAGGAAGGCCAACACATCCTTCAACACAAAAAATAGTTTCGTTTTGAATAATACCAAGTAGTGTTGTGTAACCAGGAACAAAAAGCTCAACAGCAGCGAGGCCACCGGCAATACCTGTTCCTGTTGAACTAAATTCAATAGCATCAAAAGTAACTCCGGTTTCTTCACCTGTTTCAGGGTCAATTTGAACAATAACAACCTGGCTTGCACCACCTGCCTGAGCAAAACCATATAGATACTTAGCTCCAGCACAATTAACAAACGCAAATCCATAATAACTTGAAAAAGCATTGCAATTAAATTGGTTAATTATACCACCTGAACGGTCATAAAGGGTAATGGGATCGCTCCAGTTATTTCCCCAGAAACCATCATGATCCGGATCATAAGCACAAGCTCTTGTAGAAACGGCAGCAGTTAAAGTACTTATTAAAGTACCTGATTGTCCTACAAAATCCATCTCAAATAAAGCAGTACTTGCAGCAGCTCCGTAAAAATAAGTACCGTCATAAGCCATATCTCTTACAGCAGCAGTACCTGGAACTTCAAACCATCCTAAAAAAGTACCATCCATTTCATAACAGAAAAATCCTTCGCCATTCCATTTTGAGGTGTAGATAAAATCTCCATTAGTTTCGATACCTGCTTCACCATTTGCATCTCCGCATGGAAATTGAAATAATTCTCCAAAGAGATCATCTGTAAAAGTTGTAAAGTGGGGATTAACTTTGGCATTAGGATCAACTTCTGTATTAGTTATCTTGTCTTTGTTTTCGATTTGCTCTTTTATGTTGCTTTGAGCAAAAAGCATTGATGATCCAAGGATCATCAAAATAAATAGATTTGTAAGTTTTTTCATAAGACATTTTTTTATCTGTTGGTTTTAATTTCTTTTATTTCTTGTCCACCTTCGATAAAACTTCAGTGGATAAATTTTTTGTTCGAGTCAGGGATGGCATCCCTTATGAGGTTTAAAGTATGATCATTACTTTCTATATTCTTCATGAGGGATGCCATCCCTTTCGGTTTTTTATTCATTTGATATTTTAATTTATTGAACCACAATCTTCTTAACCCGGTTAAAGTTTTTGCCGTTAAAGCTTACAAAATAAACTCCGGCCCCTAATTCTTTTAAATCAAGTTGTTGTGTTATTAAATTTCTTGTTCCTTCAATTTCAAAGAAACGGTGATCATTTCCAAGAATATCAAATACTTTTATCTGAATTTTTTCACTTACTCCTTTGATTGAAATATTAAATATTCCATTGGAAGGATTTGGATAAATTGAAACAACTTGATTCATTTCATTGTCATCCGAAATTCCTGTTGCTGAAAAATGCAGCAAACTATATTCCCCGTCTTCTTCGGGGAAAACATTTTCTGTCCAGGCATCTCCATAAGGGTTTGAAAAGGTGTAATTGTTTAAAATTATTTCTTTATTTTCGGCATTATTCCAGAGTTTTAAGATTATCGGATTTCCGGGAGAGTAGCCGTTTCCGCTGTTTAATGTGCTGAATACAGGAAGTTCGTTATCAAATTTGTTTTTTGAATTAACCTGCGTTGCTCCTACTAAAATATCTCTGTCAAAGGCGGCAATTTCATCACCAATATTAAGTCCGTCAATATAGATTGTATAAACAGGATCGGCGGGATTGCCTCCCTCAAATGAAAAATTAGGCGCTACTAAATTTTTAACTTCTTTTCCTGACAACTCGTACAGCAGGTTTTTTTCCCAAATAGACAAATTGTCAAATAGCCGATTAATCCTAACGCAGCGGACACTAAAACTGTAAGTCTTATTACCGTAGCCACGGAATACAGCGCCGTAGTCATAGAGCATGCTCCGTCTCCGAGCATAAGATGATATGTATTGCGTTGAAGACCACCAATAACCGAGGTTACCCAGACCTTCGAATGATCCAATGGGAACGCGGTAACCGCCCGGAAGCGACGTGAACCCGCTTTCATTAGTAGCAGATGTATTAGGTGGATTCCAATGTGATGTGCCGGCTTCCTTCATTTTTCCACCTGCTACCCATTTTCCTCCCAGAAAATCAGTTATAGTTGTCCATTCTTCATCGCTTGGTAAATGCCAGCCTGTGGGACATATCCCTTGCACGCCTTGCGTTGCATTATATTTCATCATTTCGTTCCATTGGTATAAACCGCCGTAAATTTCACAATTGACAGTATCGTTATTATAACAGTATTTTTCAATAACTCCATTGTCGGTCATATTTTCAGAGCTGTTTATCAATGTTCCTATATTAAGATTTTTAGCCATCCAGCATTGATCACCTATTTGTATGGTCGTGTAGATTTGATCATCACGGGAGTCGGTAAATGGGTCGCCGCATGTAAATGATGTGGAAGTGGGATAAATTAAAATATCCTCAGCAAACATTTTAACAAGATAACCTTCGCCGGGTTGACAATCTCCAATACCGTTAACCCAGTTCGGGCCGATTTTTCGTAAGGTCTGTCCATGTGAATTTCTTATAAAATCAAGATCATCACCAATAATAGTAGAATAAGCTTCCAGAGCATCCAATGGATCTTTGGGAAAAAAACTTATGAACTGAAATCCTGCCTCAATAGGAATCGGAGTTGTTGGATTAACCGGAAAACCTTCAATTACAAATAAATCCTCAGCAAACATTTTAACAAGATAACCTTCTTCAACAATCCAGTCACCAATTCCATTAATCCAATTCGGGCCGATTCTGCGTATTGTCTGTCCCTGTGAATTTCTTACAAAATCAAGATTATCATTTAATACATCAGCCATAACAACCATCATATCACTATCCATAGGATCAACTGCTGATGAAATGAAGCTGAATCCAAAGCTTAAGTCGAATTGTTGACTCGAAACTGTCATAAAATCAAGAGCTGCAACACTATATTCACCCTCTCCTGCTGGGAATACATCTCCCATCCAGGCATCACCAAAAGGATCAAAGAATTCATAAAGGAAGAAATCAGCTTCTATTTGCTCGCTTGCATCCCAGCATTTGAACGAGAAATCATTACCTGCCTGATATCCGGGTTGTGAAGTTAAAATACTATATGCCGTTAAATCATTATCAAACGCATTGTCAGGAGTGCATACCTGATCCAAAATAATTGCACCAACCAAAAGATTTCCATCAAAAATAGCAATTTCATCCCATTCCTCAAGGTCATAATCATTAAAAGTAGCACCTGCAAGGTAAATAATCCACGTATCACCACCACCTCCCTCAAAAGGAAAGTGTTGTTCATATCCATCATTTACTGTCATCTCAACGGGAACTATAATTTCTGGAGTAATAGGATCATTGCTTGTAATAATAAGATTAGTATTTAAAACTGTTCCTGCCAAATGATCTCCGGCATTGAAATCAAGAGTAACAGTTTCTGAACCTTGTGGATCAATAGTTCCAGCTAAAGTATTAGCAGTTAACCATGGTTCTGAAAGTTCACCTGTCAAACATAATGCTAAAGGATAAGAGCCCAAGTTGAAGGCTGAACCGTCCCATTGCAAATAATTAGGGGCAAGTCCTTCATCGGCACCTTTCCAGAGAAACCAACAATCGTCTGCCGAAGCAGTAAGTCCCTGTACAGATATCCAATTATAGGCTAAAGCAATTGGAGTAGAAAAAGCTACCTGATAGTAGTAAACCGGAT
Organism: uncultured Bacteroidales bacterium; assembly: GCA_964462015.1. Lineage (GTDB taxonomy): Bacteria > Bacteroidota > Bacteroidia > Bacteroidales > JAEINX01 > JAEINX01. Next base: position 22,231 of record CAYWXI010000007.1, read on the forward strand.
ATAAATCAAACAGTAATTCGCCTGTGTCGTCTCTTAAGATTGAAACAACTTCAGAATGAATAAGAATTCCCGGCTCGCCTGCGTTGTCGGCATAAAATCCGATTTCGAATTCCATAGGATCTTCGGTATCACAAATATCCCATTCTTCATTATACGTGAGGTTAAGACCCCAGAATCCAATGCCTTCGTAAACACCGTACCCAGCAATAAACTGATAACAAACGTAATCAGGATTCAGTTCGCTGGTAACAGCAGCATTTTCCATATCAGGAACCATTCCATAAGCTGTTTCAATAGGACATTCCATAAATGATTCTGTTAGAATATAAGTGTACTCCTTTGCTTTAATATTTGCATCGGGTTTTGTTTCCTTTACAATGTTTATTGGAGGATTGGAATCTGTTCCTGAACCTATTGTAATAGCAAAGTTTAATTCATTTAAACCTATATTGCTGATATTTAGAAATTCTTGTCCTGTGCCACACTGAAAAAGACTTACATAGAAAGAAAGAGGATATACAGCTATTTCAGGAAATAATGGTTCAGTACAATATGCAATGCCAATTTCACCACCTATTGGTTCATTACCTCCCATACCATCTTCGAAAACAGTATTACCGAAAGGGTCGTGAATTGCATAAGAATTTTCATAAGCACAACTGTCGGGTGTATAAACAGCAGTAAGCAATGAAAAATCTGTAACTGAGAAAATAAATGTTTCTGGTCCTGAACCGCTTGCTAAAGTTCCGGAAAATATTTCAATACTATCAGAGATGATTAGTAATAATCCACCATTCCATCCATCTCCATTATCATCCCACATTGTTACTGACCAATCACAAATTGGTAATTCACAATATGCAATACCAATTTCACCGCCTTCTGGTACATCACCTTCCATGCCATCCTCAAAAACCGTATTACCGAAAGGGTCATTTATTGCATAAGAATTTTGATAAGCAGTCCAATCACCTTGAGTAAAGACAGCAGTAAGCAATGATAACTCAGGAACCATGAAAAAAAATGTTTCAGGCCCTGAACCACTTGCTAATGTTCCGGAAAACATTTCAATACTATCAGAAAGGATTTGTAATAATCCACCATTCCATCCATCGCCGTTATCATCCCACATTGTAACCGACCACTGACAAGCTTGTGAAGGATCGTTGTTTATAATTACTTCTTCTACACAGTCATTAAGAGGATCTTCATCATCGGGAACAAAGGTACATACTACCAATGAATGAGTTCCAAATTCACTTAGATCAACAGTAATTGCGAAAGTATATTCAACTTCTTCCCAGGGGTCAATAGGTCCTGGTACTATTTCATTAATAAAACCTCCGGCATCAAGATTAAATCCAACCGGAATTTCAGGTAAAGTTTGATTGCTAAAATTCTTAACTGTAATGGTAACCTGTTCAACACCTAGACCAAAACCTGAAACCGGTGAAAGGATTAAGGTAACACCTGCATCAGAAAATGGAATAAACTCATTAACAACAACAGTATAATCCTCAACTTCACCATAATCAGAATTACAACAAGGATAAGGTTGAACACTATATGTCATTCTTATTCTCATTCTATGTGATCCTTCAATAGCATTAGCAGGAGCAATAATATTACCTGTAAAATATGAACCTGTTCCATCATTATTCAATACAAATTCTTCATCTCCGCCTTGTTCCCATTCACAGTCCTCATTCCAGTCAACCCAGACAGTAACATTATCCTGTGCCCAAGCATTTCCATTAGTTACAACAATTTCTTGGGGTATTCCAACTTCAACAATGGTAAACTGATCAGTATAATCAGCAACCCCTCCCTGCCATCCACTGGCGTTATCAATATCACCCATTAATACATGAGCAATCCATTCATCTTCAGTATTTGTCGATGCATAACAATATGTACATTCATGGTTTTCAATTTGAGTCTCCATACAGTCATTTAGAGGATCTTCGTCATCAGGAACGAAAGTACAGGCTACGATAATATATGTGCCTATTTCAGATAAGTCAACTGAATCAGTGAAAGTATATTCAACTTCTTCATTATATCCAATTGAGTCTGGAATTATTCCATTAATCCATCCTAAACCATCAAGATTAAATCCAACAGGAATTTCAGATAACTCTTCGGAACCAAAGTTTTTAACTTTAATGATAACCGGTTCAACACCAAGCAACATACCAGTTTGAGGAGATAGTATTTGGATTACACCTGCATCAAATGGTGGAAGAGGGGCACATGAAGCATATCCAATATCACCACCTACAGGTTCCACACCACCCATTCCATCTTCAAATATGGGCTCTTCATTTTGATCATAAATAATATACGAACATTCATAAGGCCAGCCACCTGCTGTCCAGACAGCAGTCAGGAAAACTCCGTCTTCAACGAGAAATTCAATTGTTTCAGGGCCTGAACCTGCAGCTAAAGTAGCATTGATAAATTCAACACCATCACCGAGGATTTGAACGAATCCACCGTTCCAGCCATCGCCATAGTCATCCCACATTGTTATTGAATAGAAACACCATTCCAAGGGATCCCAGTTTTCGATGGTTTTATCATCAAAGTTATTATCCGGATATTCATCACCAGCAAGAATAACTTCTGCTTCAATAAAGTATTCTCCAAATTCCGAGAAATCATAAGAAGTTTCAAAAGTATAATCTATTGATTCACCCATTGCAAGAGGCCCCGGTATTGTTTCATTTATCCATGATCCGATATTAACGCGATATTGAACATCAAAATCAGTTTGTGTAATAGCACCTTGATTTTTAACCTTAATAACAATGTCTTCAACGCCAAGTCCAAAGCCTGAATTTGGTTCAAGTATTCCTTTTAATGCAAGATCAAGATCAGGTGGAGGGCCTGCAACACCACCTTCAACGCCGAAGATAGTTTCATTTTGAATAATTCCTAATAATGTCCACCAACCCGGTGCATAAGTATTAAATGCAGCTAAACCACCTCCAATGCCTGTACCGGTTAAACTATATCCGATAGCATCAAAAGTAATTCCGGTTTCATCACCTGTTTCAGGATCAATCTGAACTATAACAGCCTGGCTTGCACCACCTGATTGTGCAAATCCATAAAGCCAGGGTATTCCTGCATCATTTAACCATGTAAATCCGTAATAACTTGAATATGAACCACAGCTAAATTGATTAAGAATATTGCCTGTACGGTCATAAAGTGTAATAGGATCGCTCCAGTTATTTCCATAGAATGCGTCGTAATCAGCATTATGAGCAATTGCTCTTGTAGCAACTGCCGCAGTTAATATACTAATCAAAGTACCTGATTGCCCATCAAAATCCATTTCATATAATGCAGTGCTAGCAGCAGCACCATAGAAATAAGTGCCGTCGTAGGCCATATCTCTTACGGCTGATTCACCGGGAACAGGGAATGCTCCCAGGAAAGTACCATCCATTTCATAACAGAAAAATCCATCACCATTCCATTTTGATGTGTAGATATGGTCGCCATTTGTTTCAATACCTGCTTCACCTGAAGCATCACCGCAAATAAAATCAAATTGATGATCGAAGAGGTCATCAGTAATAGTTGTTGCATGTGGGTTTGTAACAGCATTGGGATCAACATCTGCGTTGCTTTGAGCAAATAGAATTGATGATGAGAGGATCATCAGGATTATTGTAATTGTTAGATTTTTCATAAAGCTATGTTTTTATAAATTAATATTTTCATTATCAAGTATTAAACCTTTCATTGCAAGAGCATTATTGTTGCATGACTTAGCAAAATATTTAATGACATTTGTAAGGTTTATAAAAGAGAGGGCTCTCTGTAATCAGGGCTGTCCTTAGAATTGAAAAAGATTATAATAACTTAATAGACAGGCTCTAATTAATGATGATAATAAAAACCTAACATTGCTCATCTTTCTGCTAATTACATTATTTTATACTGGCAGTAAATATACAAAAAATATTAACAGATGTCAAGGATATTTTTATGTTTTTTTCAATTAATAACAAACAGTGTTTACAAGAATGTCAGCGTTATAGGAAAAAACCTAAAGCAAGAGAATTTTATTACAATTACGCTAAGCTTCATGAAATATATTTAATCATATATTTGCAATAAAAAATTTATAAAACAGAATAGATGCAAACAAAATTAAAGGGAAGAACAAAAGAAGTAATTATTGACCCTAAAGGTCCTGTAATAATAATCGGAGAAAGTATTAATCCTACAAGAAGAAAGCAATTGACTTTTGAGTTACAGGAAAATAAGTTTGATTTTGTGCTTGAGCTGGCTAAAATTCAGCTTGCAGCCGGAGCTGATGTACTTGATATTAATGTTGGTTTTCCTGGAGTTGATGATGTTCAGTTACTTCCTGAAGTAGTAAAAATAATATCAGATAACTTCGATGTCCCCTTATGTCTTGACTCACCAAACCCTAATGCCATTGAGGCTGCACTTAAAGTTGCACCCGGCAAATGTCTTGTGAACTCTGTAAACGGAGAGGAAGCTTCATTGAAAGCTTTGCTGCCAATTGTTAAAGAATATGGTGCGGCAGTTATCGGGCTTACCATGGACGATGAAGGTATTACTCAAGACCCCGAAAAAAGACTATCAATAGCAGCTAAAATTATTGAAAGAGCAGCCAAATTAAATATATCAATTGAAGATATTGTTATTGATCCTTTGGCAATGGCTGTTAGTGCCGATCATCTTACCGGAAAAGTTACCCTGGATACAATTGAAAAAGTAAATAAAGAATTTGGCATAAATCAAACCCTTGGAGCAAGCAATATTTCCTTTGGTATTCCTGACAGGAAGTCAGTCAATCAGGCGTTTATGACAGCATGCATAATGAAAGGAGTTACATGCCCGATAACAAATCCCATGCTTCTATCAACAACAATTAAAGCTACTGATCTGCTTCTTGGAAAAGATGATTTTTCAATGGCTTACATCATGCACTATGAAGCAATGAAATCGATACAAAAATGAGATTATCTGACTGCCCACTTATTACTATTTATTTAATTTACCATCAATTACAATTAATTATCATTTAATTACCAAATAAAAAAGCCGCAAATACGCTATTAACATTCGCGTATTAGCGGCTTATTAATTAATTAGTGTAAATTTGTGAAATTCGTGTCTTATTATAAGTTTACGTGAACACTAATTAAGCACAATCTTCTCAACCTTAGATAAATTCCTACCTATAAAGCTTACAAAATATACTCCGGCAGGCAATTCTTGTAAATCAAGTTGTTTAACAGTAAATCCGGATATTCCCGTAAATTCAAAATTACTATAAGTATTTCCCTGCAAATCCATAACTCTGCATTGCAGATCACCGCTTACTCTTTCTAATGAAATATTAAATATTCCATCGGAAGGATTTGGATAGATTGTTAATGATGAATATTTATTATCATTATCCGAAATCCCTGTAATTGAGAAATTAAGTAGGCTGTATTCTCCGTCGGTGTCGGGGAAAACTTCTTCTATGTATGCACTTCCATAGGGATTTATGTAATAATAATCTGCTAAGAGAATTTCTTCATTTCCATTTTTACTCCAAACTTTAAATGTTGGATAATTTCCATTTTCATAAAGATTACTAAAAACAGGAATTGAATTTTCCAAAATATTTTCAGAAATTATTATTCCTGCTCCAGAAAGTGTTTCTCCATCAAAAACTCCGATTTCATCGCCGATGTTTAAACCACCCTGTTCAAAATAAATTGTCCAGACAAGATCGTAAGGATTGCCGTTTTCGACTTTAAAATGTTCAGGTTTTGGAGTTTTATATGCAAGCAAGTTATCTGATATTTCAGGATAAATAAGAACATCATCTGAGTTCATTTTTACAAGATAACCTTCACATGGTTGCATGTCACCAATACTATTTACCCAAACTGGGCCGATTTTTCGGAACATTAATCCATCCGAATTTCTAATAAAATCCAGATTATCCAATACATCTGCAAAAGCATCAAAGGTGTTTATAGGCATTTCCGGTAAAAAACTGATCATCTGATAACCTGTAATCAAGTCAATAGGTGTTTGCGGATCAATTGTCGAACCGTTAATAGTTAAGAAATCGTCGGAGTTCATTTTGAATAAATAACCTTCGGTGGTTATCCAGTCACCAATTCCATTAACCCACATCGGGCCGATTTTTCTTAACATCAAGCCAGCTGTGTTTCTTACAAAATCAAGGCTTTCGAGATTTTCAGATAAAATATTTAACATATTCTGATCTTCGGGAATAATTCGGGATGAAACAAATTGATAACCTTCCTGAAGCACATAATCCTGCGTTTGTATTGAAGAAACATTAAAATGAATTAAAAATCTGTTTGGATCATCTTCAGGATTTGCCGCGAAGATATAGATTGGATTTTCATTAAGATCAGTTGTGGTTCCAAGCAAAATATCTTCCAAAATTATACTTGCTTCAAAGAAACTTTCCAGTTCAGAAGCAGCAATTGTGTAACTACCGGCTTCAACAACATTATAAGATAAAGGAACAGAAATTCCGTTATCTAAAAGTATGTTTGGGAAGGTGTTGATTGCAAGTCCAAATTCTTGAGGGGTTTTGGAATAAAGATGATTAACATTATCATTTAGTATGAATTTGTAAGCATCGAACTCACTGTCGAATGATTCGGTAGAATTTTCATTAAAACAAATTATTGTTTCATCACTGAATATTCCACCTGTTGCTGATAATCTTAGCAGATTAATTTCAGGGTCTTTATAAATCGGTTCAGCATTATGAAGCCTTGCAGAATTATCAGTTGAAAATGTTCCGATATTTCCGGGCAAATCAACTTTCAGAAAGAAACCTTGTCCTCCTTGAATATACTGAGTTGCTCCGTTAATGTTCGATCCTCCTTTTAGATAAATTGAAAAATCACCGAGGCCACCGTTTAATGAGTTATCCCAAAAATAAAAGGCATTGCCAAGATTCGTTAAAGTAACTCCTGTGCTTTCTATGTCAATTAATGAGGGATAGGGATTTCCGACCAAATTAAATCCATCGTAATTAGCTGAGGAGTTTTCGGTGTAAGTCAATCCTGTAATAGATAGGAAACCTGTAAAAAGATTACCTGAATAATTAAGCGTTGCATGTTCTGCAAATGAAGTTGCATATCCTTTCAATCCTATTAAAGGTTCATTAGGATTGATTATTGGCTCAAAATTGCTTAAAGTTTCATTGTACTTCATCAGCATTCCTCCGGTAAATATTCCCGCCAAAACACCTTCTGCCTGCGGTGAAACATAATGCCATACATCTTCCCCGCCCGTGAGATATTGCTCAACTGAAAATATTCCGTATCCGTTAATTATTCCATTATCAAGTAATGAGCCTGTTCCACTATCATCTGATTTGATTATAAAATTTCCATAGTTTGTAAAGTCATCGTTTAATGTTAATTCTATTTCTGGATTGACATTAAAGGTTCCTGATGTTATTTCGAGGGTTCCTTTACAATTTAGGTTGCCGTTTAATTCAAGTTCGTTTGAATATTTTTCAACAAGCATGTTTTTAAAAGTATTTGCACCTTCAATGCTTTGGTTTTCTGCACCGGAAAATTTAATTGTTCCTTCTCCAAGATCAAGTTCGGGATTATAGTTTTTCCAGTCTCCATGAACATTAATATACGAATTAGTACTTACTTTTATATGAGTATTATCTTTTGTTACCCATTGGGCTTTTGCTTCTTGCAAATTCCAGCATAATATTATTATTAAGATTAGCTGGATGGTTATTTTTGTTTTCATAATATTTATTTTTTATTTGTTTCCAATTGTTCAATACGTGCTTTCAATTCTTCAATTATTTTCTGTTGCTCCTGAATTGCTTGTACCAGGGGCACAACAAACTGTCCATATCTGAGTCCGTAATAGTCCTTGTCGTTTTTTGGAGCATCAATTCCACTAAACTCAAATCCAATGTTTTTAGCAGCCTGTTCAACCTCTTGTGCAATAAATCCACTTTTAATTTCCTGAGTTTCTACATTGTTTTTTTTGTGCTCATCTCTATCAACAAATTCATTAATCAAATTGTTATCAAGCTTGTAAGTAACTGGTCGAAGATTGAGGATAAAATCAAGGCCTGCGACATTTTCCTTAATATCTGTTTTAAATCTACCGTCTGATAAAGTGGTCCAATCCACTTGCCCGCCAATGCTCGACACATTTGAATTTCCAATACGAACCTGATTTGAAGCAGTTACAAGGCTTCCGTTACCAATTGCCGTAGAGTTTTCCAGTGCTTCAGCACCTACATCAGCATTATAACCTAAAGCAGTATTATAGCTTCCGGAAACATTTGCAACCAATGAATGCTTACCAATTGCAGTATTTCTGCTTCCTTCTGTATTATTAACGAGTGAGCTCTCACCATACGCAGAATTACCCTCACTGGTATTTAAATAGAGAGAATTCATACCTACCGCAACATTAAAGTTTCCATCTGAATTAAAGACCATAGCTCCTTGTCCAATAGCAACATTACCATCGCCAATTGTATTATTATGACCTGTAAAAGAACCAATAAATACATTTCTGTTAATTGGTGCAGTAGTATTTACCCCGGCACCTTCGCCAATAAATACCGAGTAGCCATTGTTTAAAGCTTCGAGTGTATTACCTGAAAATCTCCATTTTTCCATTCCGTTTATATATATTCTTATAGTATCTTCATCGTAACCTTGCTCGGTAGTGATATAAGTATCATTGTCAGCATCAGAAATTGAATTGTTGTTTGCATTATTAATAATCTCCACCCAATCTGCCAGCATATTATTATAATACCAGAAACTCTCGGTATCAATATCATAAACCAGTAAACCGCTTTGAGTTGTTCCAATTGCATTACGTTCGGAAGTTGAAACCCTGGGTGCCAAAAATCCTTTATTGAAACTCGAAAGATCAAGAATGGCTGATGGATCAGGATCAGCGCCTGTTTCATTTATTGCTACCTGTGAATAGGAATTGCTTAACATTCCTATAATCACAAATAATATTAGAATTGTTTTTTTCATCTTTAATTTATTTTTAGTGTGTAACTTTATCAATTGTATAAACAATTTCAACACCGGAAATTGCATTATGACAAGGATATACCTCGTTAAAGAAAAACGCCATTATAGTGTACCATTTATCATTATTGATTGTTGGATTAGTAATTGATGGAGCATCAAAACGATTCAGTTGTACCTCGTCCTCAACAAGTTCAACTCTGGCCATCTCTGTTGATCCAAGTGTTAATTCTTCCCTTTCATTTAAGGTTACTATTATATTACCACCTACACTTTTATCAGCAAAAAGACTAAAGCGTGTTATTGTTGCACCATACGGTAGGTTAACAGAGGCATAATATTTAGCATTATCAGGTTCGGTTTCATGTCCATAAAGAATTAAATATCCATCTTCTGAACGCAATGAACGCAGGTAAGAATTTTCATCGTCAGTAACAAATTTATTGGCACCTATTTTCAAAACACAGGTTTTAGGAGCCTGAAACTTATAATCACCCGTAACAGTTATGTCTTCCTTTACGTTGAGTTCACCATTAATCTCTAAATAGTCATCATCAAACTCTCCATAGATCAATGGTTGATTTGTTGAGCTGTTATCAATAAAAAGTTTATCGCTTCCTGTTACATTATAACCTGCTTCATTTCCAATAAAAACATTGCCAAAACCTGTGGAAGAAAGGCCTGCATTTGTTCCTATTGCAACATTACCACTTCCACTAATGTTTGAAAATAAACTTCCTGAACCAATAGCTACATTCTTTTCTCCACCCTGGTTTTGTGTTAAAGCAGAAGTTCCAATAACAGTATTAAAATCACCTGAAATATTTTGATTCATTGTATTGTATCCTATTGCAGTATTATATTTACCTGATCCATTGTCTTCAAGGGCTTGTTTTCCAACAGCAGTATTGCGATATCCTGTGGTATTAGCTAACAAAGCTTTTGAACCTATCGCTGTATTGTCAATTCCATCGTTAGGATCCGAAGCTCCAAAGCCATTCCAATACAATGCTGAGTCTCCAACTGCAACAGTATTATTTATGCTTTGACCCCAATAAAGAGATTGTGTTCCAATTGCCACATTAGAGTATCCGGAAGTATTTTTGTACGAGGCTTCATATCCTAAAGCAACATTATTTGAACCGCTAACATTTTGTCGCAGTGTATTTAAACCAAAAGCAGTATTTTTATTTCCATTAACGTTATTTATCAAAGATTGAAAACCCATTGCCGTGTTATCCTGTCCGGTTGTATTAGCCTTTAAAGCTTCTTTTCCTACGGCTGTGTTAAACTTATTAAGCCCTGTATTAATACCGGCCTCATAACCCAAGAAAAGGCTTGTTCCGTCATAATATGCATCAGACAGGTCGGTTATAGAACCGAAACTTGAAGGTAAATCAAGCCATTGGGCATTACCTTCATTATCAAGGCTTGTTAAAACTCTACCGGCATCAGGTGTGCCTCCGGTAATTTTCACCTGTCCGACGACTTCTAACTTTGCTTCAGGTGTGCTGGTACCAATTCCAACATTCCCGGAATATGCATTTACTAAAAATTGGGGAGTTCCATGTATTCTTCCAACAGAAAAACCTTTAGCATTTTCCGACCAAATATATGCTGGTGTAATATCTTCCTCTTCATCACTTGAAAGTTTAATATAAGCATCTTCATTTTGAGATATTAGCGATAAATTTCCATTTCTGATTTGTAGTTTAGTATTGGGATTTGTTGTTCCTATACCAACATTTCCCGAAACAGCAGAATACATATTGTCTCCTGAAATTGTCCAGTCATTATAAATTCCGCCACCAATGGAAGAAATATCTTCCCAAACAGCATTCCCGTCTGCGTCGGTACTTACCAATACTTTATTAACTTCCGGTGAACCTCCGGCAATTTTAACAGAACCGTTAATATCAACAGTATTTGCAGCAAAGTCACCCCCGATTAATGGTTCAGATGTATTGGAATTATCAATATAAAGTTTGTTGTTACCATATTCATATTGACCTGCCAAATATCCAATAAATATATTACTATCTCCGGTTGCATACATTCCTGCCCCGGCGCCTATCACTGTATTACTTCCCCCGCTAATATTATTAGATAATGCAGAATATCCTATTACCGTATTTAAATTCCCTGATTCGTTACTAATTAAAGATGAATTTCCAAGAGCAGTATTGAATCCACCGTTAAGGTTTTCTTTAAGTGATGCTTTGCCTACTGCGGTATTAAAGTTTGCACTATTATTAATTCCGGCTTCAAGTCCGAGAAAAAGACTTTCCCCGTTAAATGACCCATCTGACAGATCATTTATCTCCTGTGCTCCGGCTGGTATTGTCTGCCAACTACCTTTACCAATTGCATCTGAAACCATTACTTTGCCAACACCCTCATTACCATCAGTCATTCTGATTGAGCCGTCAACATCAAGTTTAGCAGCAGGATTAGGCCTTCCAATACCAATTTCTCCCGATTCATGTTCAATCACAATATCATTGCGTTCGCCAGTTGATCCGCCACCTATTGAGGCCCATTGTGCTCCATTGCTGAAATAAATGGCATTACCATAATAATTTCCGTCAGATATTTTAACAATATCATCCCAGTGATTTCCAACTATTTCTAATGCGTGATCCGGTTGATCAGTTCCGATTCCAACATTACCGGAAACTGTACTATACATATTATCACCTATAACAATCCAATCGCTGTCAGCGCCGCCACCAGACATCTCAACCCAGTCGGCCAACATGTTATTATAATACCAGAAGCTCTCTGTATCAGTATCATAAACTAATAAGCCACTTTGAGTTGTAGCGATTGCATTACGCTCAACGGTTGAAACCCGCGGCACAAGAAATCCTTTATCTGAACTTGAAAGGTCGAGAATGGCTGATGGATCAGGATCAGCACCTGTTTCATTTATTGCAACCTGCGAAAAGGTTACGCTTGTTAAAACTGCAAGCAAAACTGTTAGTAAAATTGTTTTTTTCATTTTAAAAAATATTAATTATTTATAAACTTTGAATATTATATATTATCTATTTATCTGTTCCACATTCACCTATTTGAACATTTAATTTATTTCCCTGTTCGGCAACAAATCCGGGCCTCAGGTCGATAAATTCTCCGGCCTGATAATATACATCCGTTCCGGCTCCTCCTACAATATGTCGTGTGGAAATTATAGAATCCTGTGCTGTATAAACCTGAACTCCTGTAAATCCGGGAATACTCGGATCACTTTGATTAGTCAGGTGATAACTTACCGGGCAATCGGAACCAAAAGAAGAAACCCAAAGGCCTCTGCCATAAGTTGCAGCATAGATCAGGTTGTCTTTAGAATTTATTTCTAATTCATGAACCATTACTGCAGGAAGTCCGGTACTAAAATAATTCCAGTATTCTTCTCCGTTTTCCCTATTGAAAACACCGATATCCGTACCAATAAACATAGAATTAGGAACTTCAGGATCAAGGATTATGCAATTTACAGGTATGTTTTCCAGGTTATAGCTTACGTTCACCCAGTTATCGCCACTATCCCAGGTTTCAAAAACTTTGTTTCCATCATCATAACCACCTAATGTTACAATGAAATGCGATTCGTTCGTTGGATCAATCGCTACATCCGAAATTGAATAAATATCTAATGGCAACATGCCTCCAATATTCGACCAGGAATTTTGCCCCGTGAATAATGTAGTAGTAAGCCATAAATTATCAATCGAAAAAGGATCGTTATTTCCTCTGCTTGCAGCAAGCATAATATTTTCATTGGTTGGAGAAATATCCATGGCTTTCACATACTGGAAATCAGTCATTGGTATTTCTTTATTAAAATCAAGATTTCCATTTAAATAATAAATAAGGATTTCACCTGCTTTGGCTGAAATAAGACGGTTGTTTAATACAGGCCTTAAAAGCAAAGGATTATTAAATAACCTGTTGTGCGTATCACCCGAAATAAGGGAAAAAGTGTTTCCCCCATCAGATGAGTACTCAATAATTCCGTTCTGTCTGGAAGTAAATATTTGATCTTGATTATTTGGCATAATTATACATTCAAGCCCATCAGCTCCTCTTACATGTTCGACATTGGTATTTCCCGAGTATTTGTTTACTCCATTATCCTGAGTTCCCATAAAAACTAGATTAGTATTTGAGGTAGTAATCCCGATCTTATGCGGTTGCATAATCCTTAATCCAAAAGAAATATCTGACCAGGTTGTACCCATATCGGTCGATTTAAATAAACCACCATCACATCCTGCATATAAATCGTTTCCATTAAATATTAATTCATGAATATCGGCATGTACATAGGCAAGTGTATCCCAATCTTCTCGCCAATGAGTTATTGCTGACCATTGATGACCACGAAAATCAGATTTCCAGATATTGATTCCTCCAACAAATACAACATTTTCATCTGTTGGTGATACTTCAATTGCGAGATCATAACTTGCCTGAGTAGAGTTTCCAAGTCCGAAAACATTAGAGGATAAAATATTAGGATGAAAAGGCTGATAATAACTTAACCAGTTTTGACCTCCGTTTTCGCTAAAAAAAACACCTCTGAAATTATCTTTATCTCCCAACACTGCATACACAATGTGTGAATTTGCGGGAGTTACAGCAATTTCTATTCTGGTTTTTTCTGTCATATTCCCGGTGAAATTCCTTAATAATACCCAACTATATCCTCCATCTGATGACCTGAATATTGAATTTTCGGTTGAAGCAAAAACTGTATCATTATCTATAGGATTAAATTCTACATCGTAAAATTCACCAGTTTCTACTTTTGGCCATGTCGCACCACCATTATTTGAATAATAGATTCCATCACTGGTTGTAGCAATTATATTGTTACTATTGGCCGGATCCATTTTCAGTTCAGTACCAAAAACAACCTCATTTCTATCGAAAGTTAAATCAGTTTGGTTCCAGGTATTACCCCCGTTAGTAGATTTCAGAACACCGATGCTTACCAGATCATCAGAATCACCATCACCGGTTAAAATATAAACTGTATTGGGATTGCTATGGCTAACGACAATACCGGAAATTGCTAAATTTACCAGATCATCGGTCATACAAGACCAGGTATTTCCCCCGTCGGTAGTTTTCCATAAACCTCCACCTGCAGCTCCTGCATAAATAACATCAGGATTCGTTGGATGAAAGGCTACTTCATTTATCCTGCCATTACCGGGATTCCATCCACCCTGTTCGGTGTTCGGATAAGGATCCGGATTATTTGACCATGTTTCAGGTCCTAACTCTGTCCATGAACCTGAATCAGTTTGCCCGTTAATAATCCCTCCTTTTTTTTTCAAATTCTCATAGGCTGTAAATGACATAGCGCTGTTATTTAACCTTTTGCCATCTTTATCGAGCCTGAATTCAACAAAATTTTCCCATCTTTTAAATTGCTTATACCCTGTTCCTTTTCCTTTATTTTTGTTCTTGTAAAGGTTTTCAGTATTTCGTACAATTCTATTAAAATCTTTATTATTAAGAGATTGCTGAGCCTGGCCAAACAAAAACAGGAAAGTTATTACTATTATTAAAGTAAGTTTTTTCATTTTATTTGGTCTTTTCAATTAATTGATCAATTAGCTTTTGTTGTTCAATAATGTACAATGTTAATTCTTCGATTTTCTCCATTAACAACCTTTGTGTTTCCCCTATTTCCAAACCTGAGCTGTTCATTTCTGAGGCTGACGGAATATTTGGTAAATGTCCATTCTTATTAATAAATTCTTCTACTTCATTTAAAGGCAAAAGTTTATAATCCTTTTTAAAAACATAATCGGGCCAATCTTCTTGCAGGTCAACCCTGAGTTCTTCGCATATTATTTTTCCTTCAACCGATAGTTTGTAGCCGTCGGCAAAAGTTGATCCAATTGCAACATCTCCGTTAAGACTCACTAAATTGGAATTAAAATCACCAAAAATCAAGGGTGTGTCGGTTGAAGAATTAGAAATATAAAGTTTATTACTTCCGCTTTCATTCAAACCTGCTTCATGTCCAATAAAGACGTTCCCTGAGCCTAAAGTGTTGAAACCTGCATGTCGTCCAATTGCAATATTATTACTACCTGTTTGATTGGAATACAGGCTCATTGATCCAAGAGCGATGTTATTGTCTCCGGATGTATTTGAAAATGAAGCAATATATCCAAGAGCTGTGTTGTTATCACCCTCTGTATTGTCGTTTAAGGAAGAACAGCCAACAGCAGTATTTAAACTTCCTCCAATATTGGATTTCATAGATTCATAACCTAAAGCAATATTGCTTCTTCCTATTGTATTTGAACACATAGCTTTTGAACCCACAGCGGTATTTCTTGTACTATGGCTTTGTAAGCTGGCATTAAGTCCATTGTTAAAAAGGGCTGAATCGCCAATTGCAACCAAATTTGATCTGTCAGTATTTTTATATAGACTTCGAATACCAAGAGCTACATTTGAATTCCCTGTTTCGTTTTTATATAAGGCGGCATAACCAATTGCTGTATTTGCGTTTCCGCTTTCATTCTCAAACATTGAATAAGTTCCAAAAACTGCATTTCTTATACCGGAAATATTATGATTAAAGCTAAACTGACCTGCACTTGTATTATAATTACCACCATCATCATTAATCCCTGAACTACTTCCAAGAAAAAGGCTATAACCATCAGTTTTAGCGTCGCTTAAGTCATCAATTTCATGGACTCCGAGCGGGATACTTTCCCAGGAACCTAATCCGTTAATATCAGATGTCAATACTTTTCCCGTTCCTGGATTTCCGCCGGTAACCTTTATTTGTCCGGCAACTTCCAGTTTTGCTCCCGGATTAGTCGTTCCTATTCCAACATTACCACTTGTATTGTCAACAACCATTTGCGGAATACCTTGTGTGCTACCAATAGCAAAGCCCACATTATCATCCGTCCAGATATAAGAACTGATGGCATTGGCCAATTCATTGCTTCCAAGTTTAATATAAGAATCACTTCCTTCCGAAACGAGACTCATATTACCATCCCTGACAGAAAGTTTCTGGCTTGGGTTTGTTGTACCAATACCTACATTGCCCGATGCTGCATTAATTAGCATTTGTGCTGTTCCCGGTGTGCTTCCTACCGAAAAACCCTTAGCATTTTCCGACCAAATATAAGCTGGTGTCAGATCCTCTTCCTCATCACTGAGAAGCTTAATATAAGCATCTTCATATTGCGATACAAGTGAGAGGTTTCCGTTACGCACCTGAAGTTTAGAACTTGGATTAGTGGTTCCAATTCCTACGTTACCTGAAACAGAACTGTAAATATTATTACCTGAGATTATCCAGTCGCTATCTTCACCTCCACCGGACATTTCAACCCAGCTTGCCAGCATATTATTGTAATACCAGAAACTTTCGGTATCAATATCATAAACCAATAAACCGCTCTGGGTTGTTCCAATTGCATTCCTTTCGGTGGTTGAAACACGCGGTACAAGAAATCCTTTATCAGTACTCGAAAGGTCGAGAATGGCTGATGGATCAGGATCTTCACCTGTTTCATTTATTGCAACCTGTGAGAAAGTTACGCTTGTTAAAACTGCAAACAAAACTGTAAGTAAAATTGCTTTTTTCATTTTTCAAAATTTTTATTTAACATTAATAATTCTTGATATCTTTTCGTTGTCGGATATAATCTCCAACTTTAATTTTCCTTTTTGATCTTTCACATTGAAGTTTGTGAAGTTTGTATTTTCAATTTCTTTTTGTTCAAGCAAACCAATATTATTACCCATACTCCATATTTCAATACTTCCGTTTTTCACAATTTTGTTAAAGGTTACGAAAATCGATTTGCCAATTACATTTACTATACACTGATTCATTTGTCTAAATTTTTTGGCAAACATAATATGCAATTCAAAATGCATAAAAAAATATAGGGCTGTAAATGGTATGCATTGATCGGGATTTAAGTATGCAAATGGTAGGCATTTTTAGGTTTTATAATTTTAGAACTAAGAAACTCAGCTAACTACAAAAAACAATAATTAAGTTTCCAATTAATCAGTTTTTATTAATAGGATATATGCAATTGGAATATTTTACTTGCATAATATATATCAATTGTAAAATTTATTACATTTACGGCAATTATTCTTTATATGTTATGACAAAAACCATCTTTGTTTTTTATTTATTTTGCTTCTTTTTTATACATGGTTTATCGGCATCAGGAATCAGGGAAACGGAAGTTGACTCCCTTCTTCTGGGAAAAAAGTTTGAAACTCAGGAAAAGATTTTAGACTCCCTTATTAATAGATATAATATTTCCAATCCCACAATTGGCCTGAAGTTATCGAAACGCTACGCTGAATTAGTCAAGAATTCAGATAATATTTACCATCAGGGGGTTAGTAAATATCATCTCGGATTATCTTATGAAATGATTGGTGAATTTGAGAAATCTCTGGATTATCTTTTTGCTGCCAGGGATATATTTACTGGCACTAAATATAAAAAAAAGCTTGCCACTGTTTATAATGAGTTGGGTATGGTTTACTCCGAACAATCAGATGATGAGTTAGTTTATAAATCGCTTGATTACTTCTACAAATTTCTGGAAATATCATTGGAAATTGATGATAAAATGGAAATTGCCGGGGCATATTCTAACCTTGGCTATGTTTATAGTAATTTAAATTATATGGACTCAGCTTTGTTTTATCATGAGAGATCATTAAAATTAAGACTGGACATGAATAATAAGCGGGTAATAGGTATTTCTTATTCAAATTTGGGTGAAGCTTATTTAAAACGTGGTGACTACCGCATTGCTTTGGAGTATTTCACGAAAGCAAAAACAAACTACGAAGAGATTAATTATAGCTGGGGCCTTTATGAAGTGTATAAAGATATTGCCAGATTGTTTTTGAAACAGCAAATGTTAGACTCAACAAAAAACTATGCTTTTAAGTTACTGGATGTTTGCCATGAAATAAAAAGCAAATCGGCTTATAAAACAACTTATTATTTTCTTGCCGATTATTACAGACAAATCTCTGATTTTAAAACTTCCCTCACATATTATGAGCTGTCTGCATTGTATCGGGATTCAATTAATTCTGAAAGTACAAGAAACAAATTAGTTCAAATGCAGACAATGTATGAATTGGATAAAAAGGACCAGGCAATTGAACTTTTGGAACAAAAAAACCTTGTAAAACAAAAATGGGTAATTACTATTGTAGTTGGAGGTTTAATAATAATTTTCATTATCGTTTATGTATTGTATCTGGTTTCTGCTAAACGTAAAAAGGAAAAAGCCCTGTTTAAAACTAAAAATGAACTTCATATTAAAAATGAGGACTTGAATAAAGAGAAACTTGAAAAAAGCAAACTTATAGAGGAGGAATTGAAGCAATCAATACTCTACAAATCTAAACAGTTAAGCACACATGCGCTTCACATGATACAGAAAAATTCAATCCTTCAGGAAATTCAAAACGAAGTTAAAGACCTTTCTAAAAAAGCTATTACAAACGAAAAACCCAGGTACAAACGAATTAGCCACCAAATTAATCAAAGTTTAAGAGCTGATAGTGATTGGGATGTTTTCAGACTGTATTTTGAAGATGTCAACAAAAACTTCTTTAGTTATTTAAAAAATATTAATCCTGATCTTACGACTAATGATCTTAGATTGTGTGCACTAATAAAACTTAATATGAATAGTAAAGAAATGGCTTCGGTGTTGAATATTGCTCCTAATAGTATTAAAAGTGCTCGTTACAGGCTAAAGAAAAAACTTAATCTGGATATTGAAGCAGACCTTGAAGAATTTATCAGACGAATAGAATGAGTGAATGAATGAGTGAATGGATTAGCAGTAGTATGTTTTCTGCTTTAGGATAAACATTAGCTTTAAAGATAAATATTATATCAGGTAAATAATATTTCCAATATTCATTCATTCTATTTCTCTAAAACAAAATTTTTAAATTTATGGAACGAATATTTATAAACGCATACCAAAGAGTTTTTTTAATACTTATAGTTTTTCTTCAGATAAGTATTTTTTCTTTTGCTAATAAGTCCGACAGCTTGAGAGCAGTTTTGGAAAATCAACAGGGAAAAGAAAGAATCCCAACGCTTTTGCAACTTTGCGAAGAATTAAAAATCAAACCAAAGGAGAGTCTGAAAGCAGCAAAAGAAGCATTTTATCTTTCAGATAAAAACAATCATATTGAAGTTGCCGACATTGGTTTTAAAATTGCCGGACTATACAAAAAGATGAATATGTTAGATTCAGCAGTTAGGTATTACGGTTTTTCTTTATCTGCTTTTAAAAGCCTTAATGACACCTTCAACATTATGAAGACTTCTACTATAAAAGGGCTTGCACAACAGCGAATGGGAAACTTTAAAGAATCAGCTGGACTTTTTAAACAAGGCATGGATTTGTTTGAACCATATTGGGTAACACATGAAGGGGAATCGAACATAGGTATGAAACATCTTGCTACAATGATGACTAACCTTGGTATTTCATTACGTAATTTGGGGAATTTCGATTCTTCACTATATTATCATACCGAATCTTACAATCTAAAAGTAAAAATAGAGGCATCACCAAAAATGATTGCCAGAGAGATGGTAAACATCGGCAATGTTTATTCGTCAATGAACAGAAACAGCGAAGCAATAGAATATTTTAATGAAGCCAACAAACAATTTATAGAGTTAAACGACAATTTTTACAAAAGAATATGTTATAATAATATTGGATTGGCTTATAAGCGAATGGGAGATACAATTCAGGCAATTTCAAATTATGAGGAATCTCTAAAAATTAGCAGAGCATCAAAAAATAAAAGAGGAATAGCAATGTCATTAGTAAATCTAAGCAGCTTATATTTTGGTTTAGGTGAAATAACAAAGGCAGAAAATGCACTTGTTGAAGCACTTCCTCTTAGCAGGGAAGTCGAAGACAAACAGCTGATTTCAACCAGTATTCAAAACTTTGCAAATATTTATTTTGAAACTGGGAACTATCAAAAAGCTCTGGAATATGCTAATGAGGCAAATAAAATAATTTCTGAAACCCATGAAATGGTTTTGCAGGAAGAAAACTATAAGTTGCAGTCACAAATTTTTGAAAAACTGGGTAATTATAGACTTTCACTAAAATACCATAAACTTTACACTTCAATACACGACAGTTTGTTTAATGTTGACAATACTCAGCGATTCAACGAATTGCAAACAAAGTTTGAAACCGCACAAAAGGAAAAAAAGATAATATTACTAAAGAAAGAAAAAGAAAATCAAGACCTTGAACATAAAATACTTAAAAACAGACAACGCACTTTTTTTGCTGTGATTATACTGATCGCGATTCTATTTGTGATTATTATTTTTGCTGTTGTCATAAAAAGAAAAAAGGATAAACAAATTTTAAAACAAAAGGAATTATTCCATAAAAAAGAAAAAGAACTTGCAGAGACAGAATTAGAAAAAAGCAAACTTAAAGAAAATGAGCTTCAACAATCAATCAGCTTTAAATCCAAACAATTAAGTACTCATGCCCTTCACATGATGCAGAAAAATACTATTCTTCAGGAAATTCAAAATGAAGTAAAAGACCTTTCTACAAAAGTAAATACAAACGAAAAACCACGGTACAAAAGAATTAGTCATCAAATAAACCAAAGTCTGAGGGCTGATAATGACTGGGATGTTTTCAGATTGTATTTTGAAGATGTCAACAAAAACTTTTTTGGTTATTTTAAACAAATTAACCCCGAACTTACAACCAATGACCTCAGATTATGTGCATTAATTAAACTTAATATGAATAGCAAGGAAATGGCTTCAGTTTTAAATATTGCACCTAATAGTATAAAAAGCGCCAGGTATCGGCTTAAGAAAAAACTTGGTCTTGACGTGGAAGCTGACCTTGAAGAATTTATCAGACGAATAGAATGATTTTTGAAAAACGATTGATGATTGAATTTTAATGACTTATAAATAACAACTTAATGACTATTAATGATCCACTTGCACTAAAGTTTTTGTGAGCAGGCTATAAATTTCAAATAATTAACATCTAATTACAATCAAAAATATAATAATTATCTTATTTTTGGATAATTAATATAAACATTTACAATTATGAATTTTGAAGCATTATTTCTCGGGCCACAAGCAGAGAACCATAAATTTTTTAAAGAAATACTCAATTTTTTAATTGATGAGCATGTTCATTGGCGTAGAAACTTCCATCCAAATGATACGCAAAGTATTACTTTGCAAGATCAGGGAAAAAAGAATTTCATTTCAACACAACAAAAAATTCAGGAAACACTTTTACAATTATCATCAGCATTAAAACAAAGTTCTCTTCCATGGCATTCTCCCCGATACTTAGGACACATGGTTTCCGACCTATTAATGCCGGCTCATTTGGCATATATCCTGACAATGTTATATAATCCCAATAATGTTGCATGGGAAGCTTCACCGGCAACAACCGAGCTTGAATTACAGGTTGGAATTGAACTTGCCCAGATGATAGGATTTGATAAAGACAAAGCATTTGGCCATATTACCTCTGGAGGAACAGTTGCAAATATTGAAGCCCTGTGGATTGCCCGAAATTTAAAATCAGTTCCACTTGCAATAAAAAAAGTAAGACCCGATTTGGTTGAAGGAATGTCGGATAAAATGTTATTGAATATGTCGCCTCGAAAAACTCTCGAATTAGTAAGGATGGTTGATGAAAATATTGATGAGATTAAAAAATATTCTGTTCGGGGAGAGGGAGTAAAACCATTTGAAATAGGAAAAGTTTTCGTACCGGGAACAAGGCACTACTCATGGGATAAAATGGTTGATATTCTTGGAATTGGTGCCAACAACCTTGTTGTTGTTAATGTTACAGACAAGTATCGCATGGATATTAATGATCTTGAACAGAAAATTCAGGAAACTATAAATCAGGGGGAGTTGATATTAGCTGTTGTAGGAGTTGTCGGGACCACAGAAGAAGGAACAGTTGACCCCATTGATGAAATTGTTGCATTAAGAAAAAAATTTGAGGCAAAAGAGACATCTTTTTATATACATATTGATGGTGCTTATGGAGGTTACATAAGAAGTTTATTTATAGATGAAACCTTTACTTTTCTACCATACACTGAATTAAGGAACTCTCTACATGAAAAAAAGATTATTAATAAAAAATTTGATTATCCGTCTATAGAAACTTATAGTGCTTTTAAGTCATTTGAAGAGGTAGATTCTGTAACTATTGACCCTCACAAATTGGGATACATTCCATATCAGGCCGGAGCAATAGTTTTTCGCGACAAGCATGTTAGAAATATTATTTCATATTTTGCTCCATATATTTTTGAAGAAGGCAACGAATATCAAAATCCCTTATTACTTGGAAGCTATATTCTCGAAGGTTCAAAATCCGGTGCAGCAGCTGCAGCTGTTTGGACAGCAAACAAAGTTGTAGGCTTACATCTTAATGGATACGGTAAAATAATAGGGGAATCAATCGAAGGTGCTTTACGTTTATACAATATGATGATAGAGAGCAGTGAATTTATTGTAAACGAAAAATCGTACCAAATTGTTCCTTTATTAAAACCCGACACAAATATTGTAATGTACGCTTTCAACGAAGTTGGAAACAAGAGCCTGGAAAAAATGAACCTTTTGAACAGAAACATTAAAGAAAAGTTATATTACAAACCGGAGAAATTTGCGCAACAATACGAATTTATGATATCTTCGACATCATTTTCATTTGACGACTATAACGATATTCCAATGGACTTTTTAAAAAAGTTGTCAATTCCTGAAAGCGAATGGGAAAAAACACAGGAGGTATTTGTTCTTCGATCAACAATTATGAGTCCATACCTGACAATGGATTTTACAGAAATAGATTACCTTTCAAAACTTTTCGAATGCTTTGAAAAAGTATTATTAAAAATATAAAGTATTGCATTCTATTAAATTATAATAAAAACCTGCCAAATTTCATAATATCTGACAGGCTAATCTTTTATATATAATTGCAATTAATTACTATAAATTACCAAATAAAAAAGCCGCTAATGCGCGAATAACATTAGCTTATCAGCGGCATAAATCATTAATTTATCACAATCTTCTCAATCTTTGATATATTTCTACCCGTAAAGCTGATAAAATAAACTCCTGCAGCTAATTCTTTCAAATCAAGTTGTTTTACCGTATATCCGGTAATTCCGTTGAATTCAAATTTACAATATTCATTTCCGGTTAAATCTATTACTTTACACTGAAGATCACCATTTATTCTTTCCAATGAAATATTAAATATTCCTTCGGAAGGATTCGGATAGATTGTTAATGAAGCATATTTTATATTATCCGATATTCCTGTAACAGAAAAGTTCAGCATGCTATATTCTCCATCGGTTTCGGGGAAAACTTCTTCCATGTATGCACTTCCATAGGGATTTATATATGAATAATCTGTTAAAGAAACTTCTTCTTCTCCTTTTTTACTCCAAATTTTGAATGTGGGATAATTTCCGCTTTCATATAAATTTCTGAAAACCGGAATAGTATTATCAAGAATATTTTCAGAAACTACAACTCCTGTTCCAGCAAGAATTTCTCCATCATAAACTGCAATTTCATCTCCATTGGTTAATGCACCTTGTTCAAAATAAATTGTCCAAACCGGATCATAAGGATTGCCGTCAATAATTTTAAAATGTTCAGGCATTGGGATTTTATAAGCAAGCAGATTATCTGATGTTTCAGGATAAATAAGCACATCATCTGCAATCATTTTTACGAGATAGCCTTCGCCTGGCTGCATATCCCCTATTCCGTTTATCCAAACGGGGCCAATCTTACGAAACATCAGGCCTGCTGAGTTTCTTACAAAATCAAGACTGTTTAAAACATCTGCAAAGGCATCATTTGTGTTTACAGGTGTTTCGGGAAGAAAACTAATCATTTGATATCCTGATATTAAATTAATAGGTGTTTGGGGATTAATCGCTTCACCGCATATTGTTAAAGGATCTTCGGAGTTCATTCTAAATAAATATCCTTCGGTGGTTGTCCAGTCTCCAATACTATTGATCCAAACCGGACCGATTTTTCTTAACATCAAACCTGCTGTATTTCTGACAAAATCAAGGCTTTCGAGATTTTCAGATAAAATATTCAGCATGTTTTGATCTTCTGGAATAATGTGTGTTGAAACAAATTGATAACCTTCCTGAAGTAGATAATCCTGGCTCTGTGTTGATGAAACATTAAAATGAATAATAAATCTATCGGGATCATCATCGGGATTTGCTGTAAAATTATAGATTGGATTTTCATTAAGATCGCTTGTGGTTCCGGTTAAAATATCTTCCAAAATAATACTTGCTTCGATGAAACTCTCAATTTCACTTGCTGTTATTGTGTAATTACCTGATTCAAAAACATTGTAAGATATGAGAACTGAAATTCCGTTATCTAAAAGAATGTTTGGCAAAGTATTGATTGCAAGCCCAAAATCTTCGGGGGTTTTTGAATAAAGATGATTAACATTTTCGCTAACTATAAATTTATAAGCATCAAATTCACTATCGAATGATTCCGTTGCATTTTCATTAAAGCAAATAATTGTTTCATCGCTAAATATTCCACCTTCTGCTGTTAATCTTAGAAAGTTGACTTCGGGATTTTTGTAAGTTGGTTCGCTATGATGAAGCCTTGCAGAATTATCGCTTGTAAAGGTTCCGATATTTCCCGGTGAATCAACTTTCAGGAAAAAGCCTTGTCCGCCTGAAATAAATTGAGTAGCTCCGTTTATGTTTGATCCTCCTTTAAGATAAATTGAAAAATCACCGAGGCCTCCGTTCAATGTATTATCCCAAAAATAAAAGGCATTACCAAGGTTTGACAAAGTAAGTCCGGTGCTTTCAATGTCAATTAAAGAAGGATAAGGATTCCCAAGCAAATTAAATCCATCGTAATTTGCAGAGGAGTTTTCGGTGTAGCTTAATCCGCTTATCGACTGGGTGGCTGTGAAAAGATTTCCGATATAATAAACCGTTGTGTTTTCAGCGAATGAAGCTGCGTATCCTTGCAAGCTATTTAAAGGAACATCAGGATTAATAATCGGCTCGAAATTGCTTATTGTTTCATTATATTTCAAAAGCATTCCTCCTGCAAATATTCCCGACAAAACACCTTCTGCCTGGGGTGAAACATAATGCCAAACATCTTCCGGAGCAGGGCCTCCCATTAGATATTGTTCAACTGTGAAGACACCGCTTCCGGTAATTATTCCATTGTCGAGTAGTGAGCCTGTTCCGTTTTCATTTGATTTAATTGTAAAAGAACCGTTATTTGAAAAATCATCGTTTAATGTTAATTCTATTTCAGGATTCACATTAAAACCTCCCGATACAATTTCAAGTGTGCCTTTACAATTTAAGTTGCCGTTTAATTCAAGTTTGTTAGAGCTTTTTTCAATAAGCATGTTTTTAAAAGTGTTAGTACCTTCGATGCTTTGGTTCTCAGCACCGGAAAATTTAATTGTTCCCTCATTAAGATCAAGCGAAGGATTATTGTTTTTCCAGTCACCCTGAACATTTATAAATGATTCGGCACTTACCTTTATATGAGTGTTATTTTTTGTTACCCATTGGGCTTTTACTTCCTGTAAATTCCAGCATAGCAATATTATTAAGAATAGCTGGATGGTTATTTTTGTATTTGTTTTCATAATATTTATTTATTAAGTTTAAATTCAATTGTCATTAAGTTGTCATTAATTGCTGACTGCCAACTTCCGACTTCTGACTTCTGACTTCCGACTTCTACTTGCAATTAACAAAAATAGTAATTCTTCCCTGTCCTGCAGAATTTTCCAATGCTTTACCGAGAATTCCTGTATCAGCCCAACTGTCCTGACTGTTTAATGTCCGGGCTTTTCCAGATGTTTCGGAAACAGTAAGTTTTTGTCCTGCCTGAATGCTTTTTGAATCACTTACTTTTACCTCTGCCTGGCCAAACACTATAACTGAAAGGTAATTGCCCGGCATAATATTTCCATCAGCAAATTCAAAACTTTTTTTAAGCTCAGGGCTTTCCCCTTCAGGTGCTTCTTCGTATTCTTCACGAATATTTACTTTGTATTCTACCACACCGAAAACAGCCTGTGAGTTTGATTTTGTGGCTTTGCTAATATTTACAACCGGAAAACCTGCGCCATCTAAGACATTTTTTTCCAATCCACCGGAAATGCAAACAATATCTCCCGGTTCCAAGGTCGAATTCCCTGAATTTTTCGCGTAAGAACTGCTTCCCTTGGAGGTTACATTATTAGCATAAATTTTATCTGGTGTATAAAGTCCCCATTCATTGGAAGCATCTGTTGTGCGTGAATATATTGCTCTGTCACCGGCATTATTAACATATAATCCGTCATCAACTGCGGAATAAACATAAAAACCATCATCACCGGGATATTGAACATAAAAACCGTCTAACCCAACATTAGCAGCCTTGAAGCCATAATCTTCAGCTTCATATACATAATAACCGTCTCCGCCTGAATTTGCAAGATAAACGCCATCATTACCCGAATTTCCTACATACAATCCATATCCTTCTGCCCCTGCAATTTCAACTCCATTATCCAGGGCGCTAACTGTATTCGTTGAATTAGAACCGACATTACGGATATGGATACCATCTCTATCTGCCTGGCCAACAAATACCCCATAACCCTGGGCACCCATAACTTCAATTCCATTGCTTAAAGTTGATGACATATATGAAGATGGGCTTCCGGCATACCAGATATTAAAACCATCATTATCTGCAAAATATACTGAGACTCCGTTTTCATCAGCAATACCAATTTGAAGTCCGTTTCCTTGTGCTCCTTCAATTAATACTCCATTTCCACTAATATCTGAAAATGTTGAACTTGGATTACCTGCTTCTTTAACATGGATACCATTACTATATGCATCATTAACATAAATTCCATCCTGACTTGCATCACCAACAAGTATCCCATGGTCTGCCTTTATTTTCCCATATACTTCAAACTTTTCAGCAGGATTATTTAATCCAACACCTACCTTACCTGATGAAGAAACGAAAACACCTTCATTACCTCCATCTCCTGATAAGTATTTTCCATTGAGCTTGATATTTTGAGTTGCTGTGTGGTTCCCAAGGTCGTCGCCACTATTATTATCAACATATTGTTTTGTTGCAGCATCACCATTAGCAGTAGGTGTAGTAAGATTTGTTATTTTATGATTTGTCATATTCAGGATGGAGGTGGCAGTATGGTTTCCTAGGTTATCGCCACTATTGTCAACATATAGTTTAGTTGCAGCGTCAGTATTAGAAGTAGGTGTTGAGAGGTTTGTTATCTTATGATTTGTCATATTTAGGATGGTGGTTGCTGTATGATTACCAAGATTATCAGCAACTCCGGTTAATCCTGAGCCATCACCTACAAAAGAGGATGCTGTAACTGTACCATTCACTTCTAACTTGGTTGAAGGTGTTGTTGTTCCAATTCCCACATTGCCTGATCCATTGAAATATGTTGAGTTACCCAAATAGAGAAAAGTGACTCCGGCTTGTTTTAACTCCAAATTACCAAAATCTCCCGGTGACCAACCTAATCTGGCATATTCAGCTGAGTTTTTGGCAAGAGACATCTCTCCATTCGATTCAATAGTAAATTCAGTTGGATTTAAACCGTAGGATCTGCTTACCTTAAATGTATTTGCATCGTTGCCATCAATTTCCAGAAGAGCATCAGGGCTTGAAGTACCTATTCCTACTTGTCCGTCAGGATGTACAAAGACTCCTTCATAATTTCCATCGCCTGATAGCCAAAAACCATTTAATTTGATATTTTCTGTTGCAGTATGATTTCCTAGATTATCAGCTGAAATTCCTGTTAAACCTGAGCCATCTCCTTCAAAAGAAGTTGCTTTAACGATACCAGAGACGTCAAGTTTTCGGTTTGGATTTGTTGTCCCTAAACCTACATTTCCTTCATTATCTATAATTAACCTGGGTTGAGCAGCTGAATAATCCCTTATTTGAAATTTCTGATCTCCATTAGAATTACTTGGCCCGGTTGCCTGAACTACCCAATCACGATTTTGAGCATTCAGATAAATAGCTGAACCAACTGAACTAACTCCTGTCCCAGAAACTCTTAAACCTCCTATTAAGCTTCCGTCACCTTTAACTTCCAGTCTAGCACCGTAAGGTGATGAAGTTCCAATACCTACTTTTCCATCATTGGCAACAAAAACACCCTCGTCTCCACCATCATTTGAGAGCCAATTTCCTGATAATTTTACATTTTCGGTAGCAGTATGATTACCAAGATTATCACCTGATATTCCTGTTAACGCTGAGCCATCTCCAGAAAATGAAGTGGCAGTAACAGTTCCGTCAACATCTAATTTCGAGATTGGAGTAGCATTACCGATACCAACCTTTCCATCATCGGCAACAAAAACACCTTCGTCTTCTCCATCATTGGATAACCAGTTTCCGATTAATTTAACATTTTCAGTAGCCGTGTGATTACCAAGATTATCTCCGCTATTATCAACATATTGTTTTGTGGCGGCATCAGCATTTTCAGTTGGTTCAGTTAAATTTTTGATCTTGTTATTATTCAGATCAAGAACCTGGGTGGCGGTGTGATTTCCGAGATTGTCGCCACTATTGTCAACATACTGTTTTGTGGCAGCATCAGTATTTTCGATAGGTTCAGTTAAATTAATTATTTTGTTATTATTTAGATCAAGTTCTTCAGTTGCAGTGTGGTTTCCAAGATTGTCACCTGAAATTCCTGTTAAGGCTGAGCCATCTCCCGAAAATGAAGTTGCTGTAACAGTTCCGTCAACATCTAATTTCGAGATTGGAGTAGCATTACCGATACCAACCTTTCCATCATCGGCAACAAAAACACCTTCGTCTTCTCCATCATTGGATAACCAGTTTCCGATTAATTTAACATTTTCAGTAGCCGTGTGATTACCAAGATTATCTCCGCTATTATCAACATATTGTTTTGTGGCGGCATCAGCATTTTCAGTTGGTTCAGTTAAATTTTTGATCTTGTTATTATTCAGATCAAGAACCTGGGTGGCGGTGTGATTTCCGAGATTGTCGCCACTATTGTCAACATACTGTTTTGTGGCAGCATCAGTGTTTTCGATAGGTTCGGTTAAATTAATTATTTTGTTATTATTTAGATCAAGTTCTTCAGTTGCAGTGTGATTCCCAAGGTTATCACCGCTATTAGCATCAACATATTGCTTTGTAGCAGCATCAGTATTTTCTGTAGGTTCAGTTAAATTAATTATTTTATAGTTTGACAAATTGAGGTTTTCAGTAGCAATGTGGTTTCCAAGATTATCACCACTATTGTTATCAACATATTGTTTCGTGGCAGCATCACCGGCGGCAACAGGTTCCGATAAATTGATTAGCTTATAATTTGAGAGATCAAGATTTTCAGTTGCAATATGATTACCGAGATTATCACCCGATAAAATCACCCAATCAGGGCTCACCGGTGTACCTTTATTAAAATAGAATCCGGAAGTTTCATTTATCTGAAAAACAAGCAACCCGGTTGCAGGTAAAGCAATTGCATTTTTTTCAGTTTCAGTCATTCGCGGGATCAATAGTCCCAATGATGTGGATTTAACATCCAAAATTGCCGACTCATCAGGATCGCTACCATCTGTATTGATCCCTACTTGTGAGTAGCTCATAATCGCTATAAAAAGCGTAATAAAAAGTAAAATTGTTTTTTTCATTTCGATAGATTTTAAGATTTATGATAAATTGATTTATTGTTATTGTGTTACGGGTTATGAGTTACGAGAATCGGGATTTGAGTATCCAATCTACTGATCTATTACCGATTACCGATCACTGATTACCTATTACATTTTCCCATTCTATTTACAATTAACAAACACTTTTATTTTTCCTTTTCCATTTGAATTTTCTAAAGCTTTGCCAAGAATGCCGACATTTTCGGCTATAGTTATTCCATTGATTTCGGTTGTTCGTACTTTTCTTGCACCATTCTCGCTGCAGCTTACCGGTTCACCATGATTAATATCTTCCTTTGTATTAATTTTAACATCGGCCTGACCAAACACTATTACTGAAAGGTAATTGCCTGGCATAACATTCCCATCTGCATATTCAAAGCTTTTTTTAAGCTCAGGGCTTTCCCCTTCAGGTGCTTCTTCGTATTCTTCACGAATATTTACTTTGTATTCTACTACACCAAAAACAGCCTGTGAATTTGATTTCGTAGCTTTGCTAATATTTACAACTGGAAATCCGGCACCATCCAAAACGTTTTCTTCCCAACCTCCGGAAATACACACAATATCTCCCGGCTCTAAGGAGGAATTTCCGGAATTTTTAGCATAAGAACTACTCCCTTTGGATGTAACATTATTAGCATAAACTTTATCAGGAGTGTAGAGTCCCCATTCATTTGAGGCATCAGTTGTGCGTGAATATATGGCCCGGTCTCCGGCATTGTTTACATACAAACCGTCATCAACAGCAGAATACACATAAAAGCCATCATCACCGGGATATTGTACATAAAACCCATCCTCCCCAACATTAGCAGCTTTGAAACCAAAATCTTCAGCATCATATATATAAACACCATCTCCACCGGAATTTGCGAGATAGACTCCATCGTTACCAGAATTTCCAACGTACAATCCATACCCTGCTGCTCCTTCAATTTCAACACCATTGTCAAGGGAGCTGGAGGAAGTAGTTGAAATTGTTCCGGCTTTTTTAATATGAATACCATCCATATCAGTCTGGCCAACAAACATACCATGCCCCTCTGCTCCTGCAACTTCGAATCCG
Source organism: uncultured Bacteroidales bacterium (assembly GCA_964462015.1). Classification (GTDB taxonomy): domain Bacteria; phylum Bacteroidota; class Bacteroidia; order Bacteroidales; family JAEINX01; genus JAEINX01. Next base: position 53,281 of record CAYWXI010000007.1, read on the forward strand.
TTATTATATGAACTGGTATTTAATGTTGATGGATCCCCAGCATTTTGGACATAAATACCATCATTACCGGCTGTATAAACAGAAATCCCATTTTTAACTGCGTTATTTACAGCGATTCCATGTTGTCCGGCCCAACCAACGTGGATACCATTTGATGTTGTTTTCCAAACTAAAATTCCATGTAAATCAGCCTGACCCACATATAACCCATAACCTTCTGCTCCGGCTACTTCAATACCATTATTATAAGAACTGGAAATTGTATTTGATGGAGAGCCTGCTTTATATATATAAGCTCCATCTAAATCGGCCTGACCAACACAAAGCCCATTACCTTCTGCACCAGCAACTTCAAAGCCATTTTTTAAAGTACTATTATGCTGTGTTGAAGGATTACCCGCATTATTTATCTTAACTCCATCTGTACCTGCATATGCTATCGAAATTCCACAAGATGTTGTTGAACCTATATCTATTCCAATGTTCCCTGCATTTTGAATAACTAAACCGGTACTTCCTGATTCTTCTACCCAAAAACCAAAATCCCCTGCTTCTTTTACATGAACTCCATCATAATCTGCCCTACCAACAAACAGGCCGTTGCCTTCGGCTCCTTCAACTTCAAATCCATTGAATAAACTTGAGCTGTGAGTTGATCCCGGGTTTCCAGCCTTATATACATAAACACCGTCGCTATTTGTTTCATTGATATGGACTCCTTTACCATCTGCTCTTCCTACATAGAGCCCATTACCCTCTGCTCCTTGTATAGTAATACCATTACTGGATAAATTATTAGTAGTTGACGATGGATTACCTGCTTTCCAAATATTTATGGCGCTCTTTTGGGAATAGTTGACATAAACTCCATATTCCGGGGCCCAATTAACAACAATTCCATCCAACGATGAAATATATCCATCTACATCCAGTGTACTTGTTGGACTGGATGTGTTGATTCCCACATTGCCGGCTGATGTAACAAAAACTCCTTCATTTCCCCCATCATTCGATAGCCAGTTCCCTAACATTTTAATGTTTTGGTTTGCTGTGTGATTTCCAAGATTATCACCTGAAACTCCGGTTAAACCTGAGCCATCTCCAACAAAGGAAGTAGCCTCAATGGTACCATTTACTTCCAATTCGGATGAAGGATTTGAAACACCTATACCTACATTACCATTATGAGAAATTCTCATCCTTTCAACTCCATAAGTAATTGCCGAAATAGTTTGATAATCCGGGCTTGAAAAACCGGTATTTTCTTCACCCTGTCCAAAACGGAAGGTGGGTTCAGTAATTGACCCGGGTGATGCGAATATCATTCCGCTTGAAACAATATGACCATCAACCATTAATTCACTGCCAGGAGTATTTGTGTTAATACCTACAAATCCATTATCAGCAACATATAACCCTTCTGATTCTCCGTCATTTGATAACCAGTTTCCTGTTAGTTGAACATTCTCGCTTGCAATGTGGTTTCCAAGATTATCACCACTATTATTATCAACATATTGTTTTGTTGCAGCATCAGTATCTGTGGTAGGTTCTGATAAATTAATTATTTTATTATTATTTAAATTTAAATTTTCCGTAGCTGTATGGTTCCCAAGATTGTCGCCTGAAATACCACTTAAACCTGAACCATCACCCGAAAATGATGTTGCCGTTACAATTCCATCAACATCTAATTTTGTTGATGGTGTGGCATTTCCTACGCCAACTTTTCCATCTTCAGATACAAAAATACCCTCATCTCCACCATCGTTGGACAACCAGTTTCCTGTTAATTTAATATTCTCGGTGGCAGCATGATTCCCCAAATTATCCGCCGATAAAATCTCCCAATTGGGACTTACCGGTGTTCCTTTATTATAATAGAATCCTATTGCTCCATTTGTTTGAAATACAAGCAATCCGGTTGCAGGTAATGCAATTGCATTTTTTTCTGTTTCAGTCATTCGCGGGATCAATAATCCCAATGATGTTGATTTAATATCCAAAATTGCCGATTCATCGGGATTAGTTCCATCAGTATTTATTCCTACTTGTGAGTAGCTTATTATCGCTATAAAAAGTTTTACAAAAAGTAAAATTGCTTTCTTCATTTCTGATAAATTTTAAGGTTTATAATTATTAAAATTTTGTTAAATTGCTTCATTGTTATATAGTTTCAGGTTTTACTCCTTCGCTACTTCCGATAGTTATCAGATCGGAATAAAGACGGGTTAGAGGTTCGATTTCTAACCTCATATTCCCAATCCATTTCATTTACTTCCATTTCAAATGTTTTATAGTTCTTTATTTCACCACTTTTAGTTATTACTTTGTTAATTTCAGCACCGGATTTTTCTTTTCTACACCATTCAATAAATTTAGTTAATTGTGATTCGGGGCCTTCTGCCTTAATAAATATGTTTTTATCGGCTGTGTATCCAACAAAACCTGAAATATTATGTTGGTGAGCTGCCCTAATTGTTAAAAATGCAAATGCAGCATTTTTTAGATCTCCAATAATTAGTATGTCGATATGTTTCATCATTGTCAAATAATTTCTATTTGGTGTTAAATTTCATTTCGTAAAACTAACACCACATTTTGCTGATAGCAATTATTTTCATAGGACAATAGTAGGACAAAAATGGAATTCTTGATTTGTAATTTATGATTTTTAATTTAATATTTTCTTTTCAAATTAGTGATGAAAATATTTGTTATAATTCACCAAAACAATTTATTAAACCATTTATATACATACTGTGTGTAATTATATAATAGTACAATTTCTTGTAAAACGGAAATAATTTGATAGGACAGGCAAAAAATACTCTTTAAAATGACAGTCTTATTTCTAGAAAATGATTAGAAAATAAAGGGAATAGGGGAATTTTGGGAATATGGAATGTTCAACTGATGTTTTGTCATTGAATTACAATAATTGAACAAATTTAGATTCATGCAATTAGATGATAAACTTTATATTTGATTCCAATAAAATTGGGGGTTTTTTGATTTTGCCGGTAACAAACTCCCGCTATGCGGTTTAACATCAATCATCAATTGTAAATCGAAAATGATTACACCTGACTAATAAACTCACCAAGATCTTGTTTAATATCCAATTCAAGTCGTTTCTTCAGGCGTTGACGACTTTTGTTAATTGCGGCAATTGTTACGTTTAACATTCTTGCAATTTCTTTTGTGTTTAGCTTGATGCGAATATAAGCACAAAGTTTAATATCATTTTGAGTAAGGTCGGGATAATTATTTTCGAGTTTTTCAAAAAATCCTTTATGTACTCCATCAAAATGCTTCTTGAATTGTTCCCAATCCTGATCTAATACTTTATTGCCATCTATTACATTTTGAATATTGGAAATTGTTTTTTGTTCTTGTTTATCAAAACCTTTTACTGTCTGAAGCCCGCTTGTTATTTCGGAAAGAATTTGATTTTTATTAAGAATATGGAGCGTTAAAGTAGATAACTCCCTGTTTCTATGTTCAATTTTTTCTTTTTGTAAATTATTTATCTGTTGTTCGGCAAAAACCAGTTCTTTTAATCGCTCTTTCTCAATTTCTTTATTTTTAATTTCCAAATCATTAACTTTTCTTTCCTGCTCAAGTATTTTTTTATTTTTGATTAATGACTTGTTTTTAATTCGAAACAAGAAAAATAATAGTATAGAAAGAAATATAAAAGCTGTAACACTAATTATCAGTATCAACTGTATATTACTTTTAATCTTTGCATCTTTCTTTAATATTTCATTTTCCTTTTCTTTTTTTTCGGTTTCGTATTTTGTTTGAATTTCTTCGATGATTTTGATTTTTTCCTCACCATATACTGAATCCCTCATCAAATGATACATACGGCTGTATTCAAAAGCTTTTTCATAATTTCCAGCCATTGAATATAATTCTGCCATATCTTTATATGAATTAAGAATCTGTTCCTTTAAACCGAGCTCTTTTGCCAGTTCAAGGCTTTTAAGGTAATATTCAATTGCAGGCTTATATTTACCCTGAAAAGTATAAGTAGTGGAAATATTGCTCAATGTCCACAAAATCCCTTTTTTATTTCCTATTGTTTCTTTTATCTTTAAAGATTGAAAATAGTAAAGTAGTGCTTCATCATACTCCCCTTTATCCTTGTAAATACTTCCGATATTATTAAGGTTAAAAGATTGCCATTTTAAATTTCCCGATTTTTTATTCATCTCAAAAGCTTGTTGGTAATAAATCAAAGCGGAATCGTATTTGCCTGTATATTTTAAAACATTGCCAATATTATTCAGGGACCCGGCAATTCCGTTTTTGTCTTCAATTTTTTTTCTTATTTTCAAGGCTTTAATATAGTATTCCATTGCTTTAGAATAGTTTTCAATACTAAAATAAATACTACCGATTCGATGATAAGTTAATGCTGAATTATATCCGTCATCAAGCTGTTCACTGATCTTTAAAGCTCTGTGATATAATTCTATTGCTTTGTCAGAATCACCTGTTGTACTATATATGCGTCCTATGTTAGAAAGAATTCTGGCCTCTAATTTTCGATTTCCTGTTTTCTGGTTCAATAATAAAGCCTTGTTATTGGATTCCATTGAGTTTTTATAATCTCCCAGGCTAAAATAGCATTTAGCAATTACATCATAGTATTCCGCAACTTTTTGTTGATCATTATTCTTAAGCCTGTTATCAAGTGCTTTCTCATAATAAAAGATAGCCGAATCATAATTAACTTTTTTGTGATGAATTTTCCCAAGTAAATCAAAACATTCTGATTGACCGGTTTTATCATGCAGGTTTTGTGCAATTTTTAAAGCTTCATTTATATATTGGATAGCCTGCTCCGGTTCTTGCTTTTTCAGTACTTCGGTAAGCTTTAACAGTATATCAAATTTCTCATTTCCCGTTGAAGTCTCCAAAAGGTTTTGAAGGCTATCAACCTTACTCTGTGCCATTATAATGCCAGGGATAAATATAAATATTAAAATTATTTTTTTCATAGAAAAAGTAAAAATATCTGATGTAAAAATATAAAAAATGTAATCAATAAGTATTAACAGAAAAGAATATTACTTATTAAATTGTGATACAAGGGGAATAATGAAATAATAAAAAAAATAACCTGCAAAATTTAATTAAATCTTACAGGTTATTTTGATCGATGATTTTTGATTAAAAATTAATGACTTACTTGTACTAATTCCGATTTTTCGTAAAGGTGGGCTGCCAATCGAAAAAAAAGCCGCTAATTCGAGAATATTATTAGCGAATTAGCGGCATAAAGACCTTAGTGTAAATTCGTGAAATTCGTGTCTTTATATAATCTTATGAGAAAACTCTAATTAATCACAATCTTCTCAACCTTAGATAAATTCCTACCCGTAAAGCTAATAAAATAAACTCCCGCAGGCATTTCCTTTAAATCAAGTTGTTTTACTGTAAATCCTTTAATTCCTGTAAATTCAAAATTGCGATATTCATTACCGGTTAGATCTATTACCTTACATTGTAAATCACCATTTACTCTTTCCATTGAAATATTAAATATTCCATTGGATGGATTTGGATAAATATTGATATTTGAAATACTGTTTTCTTTTTCAATATTTTTTGCAATGTTCAAGATACTGTATTCTCCGTCATTTGCCGGGAAATGATATTCAGTGTGTGCGGTTCCGTAAGGGTCTTTAAATTCATAACTTACAGGAACTTCTTTTTTGATTTTGTTATCCCAAACTTTAATTGTTATCGCTTGCCCGGGTATAAATCCTTGTCCGATATTTAATGTGCTGAATATCGGAAGGTCGTTATTAAAAGCGTTTTGTGAATTGATTTTCATAGCACCAATTAAATTATTTCCAACATAAGCAGCAACTTCATCACCAATTTCCAGGCCTTCAAAATAAATTGTATAAACCGGATCGGCAGCATTTCCACCTTCGAAATTAAAGTATTCAGTTTCGTTGTTTGTTAAGCCTGTGAATTTCTCGCCTTCTACAGGATAAATCAGAATATCGGGATTGATCATTTTAACGAGGTAACCTTCGCCCGGATTCAAATCGCCTATTCCGTTGATCCACAAAGGACCTATTTTACGTAGCATTAATCCGGCGGTATTCCTCACAAAATCAAGGCTATCTAAAACATCAGTAAAAACATCCAAAGCATCCATCGGATTTTCAGGCAAATAACTAACAAATTGATACCCTTCTACTAATGATATTGGTGTTTGAGGGTCAATCACTTCACCGGAGATTGAAAATCCATCTTCGTCATTCATCTTGAATAAATAGCCTTCGGTTGTGATCCAATCACCGATACTATTGATCCACATCGGCCCGATCTTACGAAGCATTAAGCCGGATGTATTTCTGACAAAGTCAAGATTATCTAATATTTCATAACAAATACTTAATATATTCTGATTTTCGGGAATAATTCGTGTTGAAAGGAATTGATATCCTATAGCAAGTACATATTCCTGAGATTCCGGGGTATAGAACAGGGGTACATTTATCATATCATTTGGATACAAACATGGGTCAATATACTTTTCAGGATAAGTATCGGAATCAATGTCTAAATAATATTGGCCTCCATCCATAAGTAATTCCGAAAACGAAATTCCTGCAAGTTGGCTTTCGTCCTGAATTTCAATTTGAAATCTTAAAAATCCTTGGTAAGACGTATCAACTTCTGTTAAGTTGCTTAAAACAATTGGGTAATTTTCATCAATTGGTTGAATAATAATTGCATATCTACCGGATGTATTATTCGCATCGTTAACAATCAGATATTTGTCCGGGTCCATTAATTCAAGATGGCTATGGCTTATCCTTTCATTAATATCGGGATTTTGAGATATTCCATTAATATTTGAACCAAAAGCGAGAATATCATATTCAAAATAGATTTGCGTTTGTGTGTGATAAGTTCCAGGCTCATCGCATTTAAGCTCAATATCAAATTGAAATAAATTCGGCGAACCCTGAATTACTTTAGGATATGCAAAACGCCACGTCAATTGGTGATACTCACCGTTTTTGTTATCCGGTGTTTGTGTACCTACACCATTGTTAATAAGCCAAATATCATTTTTATCATTATTGTTCACCTGCGATTCCATAGTGAAATCTCCTGAAAGGAATCCTGAATTCCCTGCTTGTAATGCCCAAACATCGTCTTTATCAGGATTATCTATTTGTCCGTTTGCATTACCGTCGCCGCCTATCATTCCCCAAACACCTGTTCCTATTTCCTTGTGTCCGTTAGCACCTCCATAAGCCTGCTCTGCTCCGCTTGTGAAATCGTAAGTGTAAACACCGCCGGCCTCTATTAAAGGATAAGCTGACATTACTCCGAGATGATTGCGGTGCCATATAACAACGAACAAGCTGTCATTTATTATTGTATTAAACAAAAGATCACTGCTTCCATCCAAACCAACAATTGAACCATCATTTAACAAGAAGGCTGCCTGTTGAGCGATGATGGAATCGGAAGTAGCTGTTGAAGTTTCACCTGTAGTTTCTCTAAGCTCAATTAATATCCAGTCCACCACATTGGAATTAGGAATTGTCGTAACGGATTCTGTTCCTGTGTAATTCCATGGAGCAATATTGTAAGGTTGTGTCAAAGGAAGTATGGTATTTAAATCCATATCCATATCTGTTCCGTTGAAGGGACCTTCGAGGAGAACCCTGATATTTAATATTATTACATTACTATACTCATGGGCGCCAACATCATAATACATATTTACCGGAATAAAATTTCCATAAAAATCCCTAACCCCGGGATCAATCCCAAAAAGTGAATTGAGATCCAGTCCCGATTCAATTAGAGGTGAACCAGGCAATAATTTATACTCAACGAGAGAATCAAAATAAACGGGGTTTCCTATTGTTGTCCCATTACCCGGCGAAACAAGAAGAGGATCTCCCTCATAACCGCTTTCATTTCCATTGACAACTTCCTGATTGGTTGCTGCTCGCCAGGCCTGAATATTAGTAAACGTTTCATTACCCCAATTAATTTTTAGAGTACCCGTACTTGAATAATAGCAATTACCCTGAAAGAGATTATTATCTATTGAATCTGTTGCACCCGGGCTTACTGTAATGAGTGATACATCACCGGAAGTATAAAATATATTATTCCTGAAATGAGCGTTTGTAACTTCAATATAATCCCACACATAAATAGCTTTTGGAATACTTACATCCGAATTGTCCAGAAATATTGTATTGTTGTATATCTCCGTATTATCGACTTTTCCTCCGATTAGAATTGATCCGTATCCATTTTTCCTTGCATCGCGCTGGCTTATATTATACCGAATAATGTTTCCCGTGCAATTATTATTGTTTAGTCCATGCCAGATAAGGAATCCGGCACCTTCGTTATCGTGTGAATAATTGTATTGCATGATTGAATTTCTCACATTCTGGTCCAGGTCAAATCCACCACCGTCAGCTGACCCACCGGTTTTATTGTAATATGATTCATTATGCTGTATCAGAACATTTTCAGAATCATATGACCAAATACCTACAGGACCTTCATTAGCGGTACACAACCAACCATTGTTATAAGCTATCGAATATTCAATAATACCTCCCGAAACACTACCGAGGACTATACCGTTTCCATTATTACCGACAGTACCTGAAATACCTGGATTATCATAAGCTTTGCAAAAACCAATATAAACATTTTCATTAACATAAATATTTTCAGCATAGGTTATTATCCCACCTTTACAATTATCATGTGATTCAACACTCATCACGGTAATATCTGTGAAACCGCTTAAACCATTCCAGCTACCGATAGATATACCCCATCCTCCAAATCCACTTACTTCAACCTCATTAATTAATATATACGATAACTTTACCGATCCCGGCAAATCCATAAAAACGCTGACTCCATCATCTGTATTATTATCACTCCCTGAAAATTTAATATTATGAATTTCAAATCCGGCTGCGTTATAAATAGACAGCGCATTACCTGAAGATGCATTTATTTCAGGCCTTCCGTTATCATATGAGCTTATTGTTACCGGTTCAGATAACATTCCGGCATCATTTGAATCAAAATACAGGTTCCCCGAAAAAACCTGTCCCCCCTGAAATAAAATCGAATCACCTGGTGAAAAGTTAAATGAGTTTACTTTTTCAATAGTTTGCCATGGTATTAGCGGGGAAGTACCGGAATTGTTATCATCGCCGTATGGGCTGATATAATATGTTGTTGCCGAAGATGTAATCCCTTGCATAATGATTAAATATAACAAGATCTTTCGAAGAGAATTAATCAACTTATTAATTTTACAAAATCCGATTAACAGGTTTAGAAACATTGCTGAAGTTTAAGTTTGATAAACCGTAGTTTTTAACCAAGTTACAAATATAATAAAAATATAATTTAAAAGGAACATAGATGGTCAACAATAATGCGAATTTTTATCTAAAATCTGAATTTATGGTTTACAATTGATAGTTTACAACCAAGAACCCATCTACACTAAAATTTCAGTAGGCAGACCATTGAATGACAATTGAATGAGTATCTAATGACAATTAATTACCATTAATGATTATTGAATCACAATCTTCTCAACCTTTGATAAATTCCTACCCGTAAAGCTTATAAAGTATACTCCTGCAGGCAATTCTTTCAAATCAAGTTGTTTTACTGTAAATCCTTTAATTCCGGTGAATTCAAAGTTGCGATATACATTCCCGGTTAAATCAATTACTCTACACTGAAGATCACCGCTTACCCTTTCTATTGAAATATTAAATATTCCATTGGAAGGATTTGGATAAATTGTTAATGAAGAATGTTGGAAATTATCTGATATTCCGGTAATGGAAAAGTTCAGCAAGCTGTATTCTCCATCGGTTTCGGGGAATATTTCTTCCATGTATGCACCTCCGTAAGGATTTATGTATGAATAATCTGTTAAGAAAATTTCTTCATTTCCATTTTTACTCCAAATTTTGAATATGGGATAATTTCCGCTTTCATATAGATTGCTGAAAACAGGAACAGGATTACCCAAAATGTTTTCCGAATTAATTATTCCGGCTCCAACAAGTTTTTCTCCATCAAAAACTCCAATTTCGTCACATATACTTAAAGCTCCCTGTTCAAAATAGATTGTCCAGACCGGGTCGTAAGGATTGCCGTTTATAACATTAAAGTGCTCAGGTGCCATTGGTTTCGTTGCAATTAAATTATCTGTTGCTTCAGGATAAATAAGCACATCATCTGCATTCATTTTTACGAGGTATCCTTCACCAGGTTGCATATCTCCTATACTATTCACCCAGACAGGTCCGATTTTTCGGAACATCAATCCTGCTGAATTCCTTACAAAATCAAGGTTAATTAAAATATCGGTGAAAACATCATAAGTATTAATTGGAAGTGCAGGTAAATAGCTTATCATTTGATAACCAAGTGCCAATCCGATCGGTGTTTGAGGATTAATGACGGTACCGGAAATAGTTAATAAATCAGGATTAATCATTCTAAATAAATATCCTTCGGTGGTTATCCAGTCACCAATTGAATTTATCCAAATTGGACCGATTTTTCTTAACATTAGTCCGGCAGAGTTCCTTACGAAATCAATATTTACGAGATTATTAGCCAAAACATCCAACATATTAGGAGAATATGGAATCATTCGTGTTGAAACAAATTGGTATCCAACATTTAATGGATATCCTCCTCCGACTATTTCAAGATTCATACTTGAATAAACTGTAGAGCATGGTACAAATCCATTAACACTAAGGGTCAAAACAACCATACCTGTTTCACCTGAAGCGGGAAAGTAAGTTGGATTTAGAATATTAGGATCATCAAAATACCCACTTCCATCTGTTGACCATTCAAGCGATTCATAATTTGAAGCTGTAGCGTCAAATATAAAATATGATTCTCCTTCCATAATTGTGGCATCTTCTCCGGCAAAAGCCAAAGGAGCAGCAATGATCTCAAGATTCATAAACGAAAATGCATCAGCACAGGGTGAATTTCCATAAGCTGTTAAACTAAGTTCAACATAACCTGTTTCACCTGTTCCCGGGAAATAAGTTGGATTCATAGCATTTGGATAATCGAAATAACCGCTTCCGCTGGTTTCCCAAAGTAAGGATGAATAATTTGAAGCAATTGCACCTGCATGGAAATATGATTCATTTTCACAAATTGTTGCTTCTTCTCCTGCAAAAGCCAAAGGAGCAGTTATAATTTCAAGATTCATTGTAGAATATGCATCAGCACAAGGGGAATTTCCATAAGCAGTTAAACTAAGTTCAATAAAACCTGTTTCACCGGTTCCGGGAAAATAAGTTGGATTCAAGGCATTTGGATCATCGAAATATCCACTTCCGCTGGTTTCCCAAAGTAAAGTTGAATAATTTGAAGCTATTGCGTCTGCCAGGAAATATGATTCATTTTCGCAGATTATTGCATCCTCTCCGGCAAAAGCTAAAGGAGCAGCAATGATCTCAAGATTCATTGCAGAATATGCATCAGCACAAGGGGAATTTCCATAAGCTGTTAAACTAAGCTCAATAATACCTGTTTCACCTGATCCCGGAAAATAAGTCGGATTCAAAATGTTAGGATTATCGAAATAACCGTTTCCGTTAGTTTCCCATTGTAAAGTTGAATAATTTGAAGCTATTGCGTAGGCAAGGAAATATGATTCGTTTTCGCAAATAATTGCTTCTTCACCGGCAAAAGCCAAAGGAGCAGCAATGATCTCAAGATTCATAGCAGAATATGCATCAGCACAGGGTGAATTTCCATAAGCAGTTAAACTAAGTTCAATAGATCCTGTTTCACCTGCTCCGGGGAAATAAGTTGGATTCAAAGCATTTGGATCATCGAAATAACCGCTTCCATTAGTTTCCCAAAGTAAGGATGAATAATTTGAAGCGATTGCATCTGCAAGGAAATAAGATTCATTTTCACAAATTATTGCTTCTTCTCCTGCAAAAGCCAAAGGAGCAGTTATAATTTCAAGATTCATTGTAGAATATGCATCAGCACAAGGGGAATTTCCATAAGCAGTTAAACTAAGTTCAATAAATCCTGTTTCACCGGTTCCGGGGAAATAAGTTGGATTCAAAGCATTTGGATCATCGAAGGTTCCGCTACCGTTGGTTTCCCAAAGTAAACTTGAATAATTTGAAGCTGTTGCGCTTGCAAGGAAATATGATTCGTTTTCACAAATTATTGCTTCTTCCCCGGCAAAAGCTAATGGAGCAGCTATAATTTCAAGATTCATAGCAGAATATGCATCAGCACAGGGTGAATTTCCATAAGCAGTTAAACTAAGTTCAATAGATCCTGTTTCACCTGCTCCGGGGAAATAAGTTGGATTCAAAGCATTTGGATCATCGAAAGTTCCGCTTCCGCTGGTTTCCCAAAGTAAGGATGAATAATATGAAGCTATTGCGCCTGCAAGGAAATAAGATTCATTTTCACAAATTATCGCTTCATCTCCGGCAAAAGCCAATGGTTCAGCTATGATTTCCAGATTCATTGTCGAATAAGCATCAGCACAGGGTGAATTTCCATAAGCTGTCAAACTTAGCTCAACATAACCTGTCTCGCCTGATCCCGGGAAATAAGTTGGATTTAAGATATTCGGATCATCGAAGGTTCCGCTTCCGCTGGTTTCCCAGACTAATGATGAATAATTTGAGGCAGTCGCACTTGCTAGATAATAGGTTTCGTTTTCGCAAATTATTGCTTCTTCTCCGGCAAAAGCTAAAGGAGCAGATATAATCTCAAGATTCATTGTAGAATATGCATCAGAACAGGGTGAGTTTCCAAAAGCAGTTAAACTAAGTTCAATAAATCCTGTTTCACCGGTTCCGGGGAAATAAGTTGTATTCATAGTATTTGGATCATCGAAAGTTCCGCTTCCGCTGGTTTCCCAAAGTAAGGATGAATAATTTGAAGCTATTGCGCCTGCAAGGAAATAAGATTCATTTTCACAAATTATTGCTTCTTCTCCGGCAAATGCCAATGGTGCGGAAATAATTTCGAGATTCATTGTTGAATAAGCATCAGCGCAGGGTGAATTTCCATAAGCTGTTAAACTTAGTTCAATAAAACCAGTTTCACCGGTTCCGGGATAATAGACTGGATTCAAGGCATTTGGATCATCGAAATAACCATTTCCGTTAGTTTCCCATTGTAAAGCTGAATAATTTGAAGCTATTGCGTCTGCAAGGAAATATGATTCGTTTTCGCAAATTATTGCTTCCTGTCCGGCAAAAGCTAATGGAGCAGCTATGATCTCAAGATTCATAGCAGAATATGCATCAGCACAGGGTGAATTTCCATAAGCTGTTAAACTAAGTTCAACATAACCTGTTTCACCTGTTCCCGGGAAATAAGTTGGATTCATAGCATTTGGATCATCGAAATAACCACTTCCACTGGTTTCCCAAAGTAAGGATGAATAGTTTGAAGCTGTTGCATCAGCCAGGAAATAAGATTCGTTTTCGCAAATTATTGCCGATTCGCCTGTAAAAGCGGATGGTATTATCTCAATATTAAGTGTCATACTGGAAACAGTCTCTTCACAAGGCGAATTGCCATAAGCAGTTAAGCTAATTGAAATCTGGCCTGTTTCTCCAGTTCCCGGAAAATAAGTTGGGTGAAAAGAATAAGGATCACTAAAATAACCTGAACCACTTGTTTCCCAGAATATATATACGTAATTAAATGCTGTATCATTTATGAAAGTATAATAATCACCTTCGCAAATACTTGCATCTTCATCGATATAAACCTGAGGAGCAGGTGTTATTTCTAAATAAAAATAATCGGTTGAATTACCACAGGGCGGATTTCCAAACGCAGTAAGTGAGAGGAAAACAAAACCTGTTTCATTTTCTCCCGGATAATATACCGGATTCAATTCATTAGGGTTGTCGAAGTAGCCTGTGCCACTTGTTTCCCATAATAATGAAGTATATCCTGAAGCCTCAGCTTCTGACAATAAATATGGAGTATTTTCACAAATAAAATCAAATCCACCGGCAAAGGCGAATGTTTCTTGCGAAATATTTAAAAGAAATGATGAAACAACACTGTCGGAGCAGGGAATCATTGGATATGCAACCAGGGATAAATCCACCGAACCTGCAGCAATATCTGCCTGGCTGGGGAAATATTCAGGATTTAAACTATAAATATCTGTAAAAGTTCCTGTTCCACTTGTGAACCATTTTAATGAATCATAATCCTCAACCTCTGCATATAAAATTGACAATGTGCCGTTTGAACAAATACTTGTATCCTCACCTGCATATACAAAGGGTTCTTGCTGAATCATTAAAGACAAGTAAAATGAATCAGCAGAACAAGGTTCAATAGCTTCAAGATTTAATATCAGGTCAACAAAACCGTTTTCAATATCCGAAATGCTCGGGAAATAAAGTGGATTCAAAATAGTGGAATCACTAAAACTACCTGTTCCATTTGTCGTCCAATAAAGTGAATTATAATTACTTGCACTAACCTCACTTATTTGATAGTTTTCATTTCCACAAATCAAATCTCCCGGAGGGATATCAGCAAAAGGCATCTGTTGAAAGCTTAATGTCAAAGTGGATGAAGCCGAATCCATACAAGGATAATTTGGCCATGCAGTTATAGTTAAATCAACACTACCGTTTTGAACATCCTCCCAACTTGCGTAATAACTTGGTGATTCGATGTAAGTTGTATCAAAATAACCAGAGCCATCTGTTGCCCAGAATACACTCATGTAGTTTTCAACTACCGGATCAGCCTGGTATATCATATATTCGCAAATAGTTGTATCGGGGCCTGCATCGGCAAATGGTGAAGCTTGTATCCAAATATACAAAGAGTCGGTGTTGGTGCATAAGTTTCCATCAGAAACTGTTAATTTGTAATATCCCGAATCAGCTGGTATAACATTACTTAAGATCGGATTTTGTAAAGTTGAAGTATATCCATCAGGACCGATCCAATCATAAGATATTATCTGATTTTGGGCTGTATCAGCAATATTGATGGTGTAATCCTCTGTTTCACCATAATTATAGTTACCACAAGGTGAGATCGACCATGTATCCCATGTTTCGACTGCCACTATCCGCATGACTGTGTTTCCTAAGACAGCTTCATCCGGCACCCAAATCATAGTGTAGTGGGTGTAAGTAGTATCCACAGGCCAGAATTCTGCTACGTCCTCAAAGAAATCTTCAAAATCACCGTCGCGGTTCCAATCGACAAATACTTTGGCACCTTTATAGTTATCAACTCCACATGTACCGAGAGTTATTTCCAGGTCATACATTTCATTTTTTACCAGAGTTGTGGACAAACTTGTAAAATCGGAATAAGTGGCACAATTGCCTGCCGTATTATTATTAATCGTATTTAAAACCACTTCTTCAACAATTGAATTATCAATGAATAAGGCTGCTGATGGACAATATCCTGTTGGTAATTCACAATCTGTAATACAATATTCTTTCATTAAGCCATAAGCAGTTGCGTAACCATATAGTTGTATATCGTTACCTTCACAATCATAGGATTGAGCATAAATTGTTACTGAAGGTTTAGGGTTTACACTCACATAAACCGAATCGCTTCCTATGAATCCATTATGGTCTGTTACAAATACTTTATATCCTGTTGTTGTTTCAGGAGAAACAAGAATAGTTTCGGTGGTTTCACCTGTACACCATAAATAGCTGTATGGTTGTGTTCCGCCCTGGACATCAATAGAAATAGTAACATCTGTTCCGGGACACTCGGTTTTAAATTCATTGGAAAATACCCAAAGCCCGCCACCGGTCAAAATTTCAACAGTGTAATCATGTGCTTCTCCATATTGAAAATAATTACACGGATAAACCGGATAGTTGTCCCAGGCACACCTTACCCTCATACGATGCGGCCCGGGTAAAGCAGAGTTGGGAATAATTACCATGCTGCTATATGTCTGGCCTCCATTTTGACAAAAAAGGTCCTGCACTAATTTTTCTTCATCTTCAAAAATCAGATTATCATTAAAATCAATCCATAAGGAAACATATTGGTCGTTAAATCCTAAACTTATCTCCATTTGATAAGATTGTCCCTGTGTCATATTGGTTGCCATATTCGTAAAATCACCATATCCGTTTTCGCTACATCCGCTTTCCGTATGATACAAACTACTTATATGAAAATTATCTATATAATCACCATAATCACATCCGATTCCGTATAAAGGGATGCAATTATATGGATCAAGATTAATAACTGTGGAAGTATAGGAATCATTGGCATTATTTTCATCAGCCGGCAAAGCTGTGGAGGAAGTAATTATGTATGTTCCAATTTCGGATAAATCAGCCTTAGTTGCAAACGAATACCATAAAACATCAAATGAATTTAAAGTTTCTGTTACAGTTTCAGTTATTGTGTTTTCACTATTAACAATATAGGATACCGGGAAATTAGATACATCTTGAGATCCTACATTATAGATTTCAATTGTGATTGTTTCCTCATCGGTTAATCCATATCCGGTTACAGGTTCAATAATATCATTTACATAAATATCATAATCAGGAGGGGGAGGTGTAAATTCATCTGCACCAATATCCGGAAATAAGGGATGCCTGCCCTCTCCGTCAATATCGTCCTGAACGCTTGAAAGTGGAGTGGCAACATCATTAACTCCGGCACTCTGGACATGAAGATCGGTTTGACTTGTAAATAAAGGATCACCTGAAACCGAATGGGTATCAAATCCTGAAGCAGTTTTCCAGGCATTAAAATCCGTAACCTGATTTGTATTCCCATATAAAGCAAGAAAAGTTCCTGTAGTATAAAGATCATTATAATCCATTTCGGTAATATAACTTTGGTTGATAGCTTCATCTCCGTAGATAACAGCATATCCATCCATCTGATTAAAGAAAATATTGTTTATCACATTATTATCATGTGTAATACCATCATCTGAGCAATCCAGGTAAATGCAGAAAGTTTGCTGATAAGTTTCTCCGCTTAGGCTGATGCTGTTGTGATAAATATCGAATTTTGAGCATATAAACGAGGTAAGCCCATATATTGGTTCCTCAAAACCGGAATTGATTGCTATAAAATTATTTGCTACAAACCCCCTGTTTTCATCAGTTCCGTTACACGCATAAAGATCAATACCACGAGTCACACCATCACAGGCTTCCATAATTATTTTATTTTTTTCGAGGGTAAAACCGTTTTCAATATTATACAATTCAACTCCTTTGCATTGCGACACGGGTGTTGGTGAATAATTTATTATATTTTTCCTGACAACAGGATTCTTTTGATTTTTTAGGTAAATCCCCGTATATGCAAACTTTCCGATGTCATTATTTTCAATATTAAAATTATATAGTTCGTCATCCCCTGAACTTAGCCCTTCCATATAAATTGCTAATGATCCGTGACGAATTTTATTGTCTTTCAGGGTAATATCATTACAATATGAGTTACCACAATAAATAGTGGCGATATCATCATTCAGATGGATAAGATCGGATGAACCTTCTATATAACAATTCTGTACGGTTATATTGTTGGCGCCATTTTTTAAATCAATAACCCTTCCAAATGTGCCCTGGTAATTGGTATAGCCGGGTGAAGTGATCTTTAGGTTTTTAAAAGTAATATTTGAAGCTCCATCAAACTGAACAGTATAATTTCCTTCAGAGCTTGCAAAGGAAATTTCAGCAGTATCGGATTTATTAGGTTCTGTTTGAAAAATTATTGTTTTTGTGTTACTACATCCGCCAATTGAAGAAAATGCTATTTGCTCATTATAAAAACCTGGCCTCACATTAAATATTACTGGTGCGCTGACTCCCTTGTTAATCAAATCGGTATTTGCTGCAACAAAGTTGTTATAATCGGGATCGGAACCGCCAATAGTATAGGTTCCATATAATGCATCCGTATAATTTACCTCAGGGGTTTCCCAATGAATAACATTATCAAGCCAGTTGGTTTCACAAATATTTGACCAGCAATTATACAATACAGTTAAGTAATAAGTACCATGAACAACTGGACCTCCTGAAAGTGTTTCCAGATCGATTGAGTAGGTATTATCATAATAGGCGCCAGCTGCAAGCGCGGGTATTTCATCTGTGTCTAAATTGTAAACGACATTCCAGCCGGGGGGTCCAACTGTAAGCATATATCCAATCGTAAACGGATCAAAAGTAGAATGAGGCCCATTATTTATTACCCGATGACTGATCGTAAGTGTTGTGCCTGTTATATCAATACCTCTATATCCCTGATCCGGATCTTCGGTAATATTTGCACATTCATTAGCTATTCCATGATCGTCCCCATATTCACTGGGTTTGGTTCCATAATTATTATATGCAGCTTTAACAAAATACTTATATCTTACACCCTGAACCACATCAAAGTCATTGTATTCAAAATTCAGGGTACTGCTCCAGTCTGTCAGGTTTACTGTAGGTGTGGCGCTAAACTCCGGGCCACGAAAAACCCTGTAGGAATTAGCTCCTGGAACCGGATCCCATGTAATTTTTACATGGTTTGCATAAAATCCGTCAGTAGCATCAACTTCGGGTGGATATAATTTACGCCAACCTATATTGTAACTTCCCTGGTCACTGTTTATCGCAGTATCTTTAGCACACAATACCCAATAAAATTTATCGCCGGGAGCTGAAACCGTACTGTCATTATAATCGTTATCTTCTATCCAATAGGAAACAGGATCAGCATTTGCAAAGTTTGTATTCACGTTACAAAATACTTTGAAATAATCAGCATAAGTCTGGTTGTTCCAGGTAATTCGTATATGGTCTGTAGATGTTCCGTCAGCAGCCTGAACATTCTGAACTTCTTCGAGTTTTCTCCATCCGGAGTCCCCTTCTCCATAACCGGTAGAATTGGATCCGGTTATGCTTGTTGCCGCTTTAACCCAATAATACCTAAAAACACCTCTTTGTGCACCACCATCGCTTTTACTTGTCGTTGTTACCCAGACAGTCATAGGATTAGAAGTTTCCGGATCATTTGTGTAACTTCCGTATAATTTATAATGGGAAGCCCCCGGTACAGCATTCCAAGTTATTTCAATCCGGTCGGTATATTCTCCGTCAGAGGCACTTGCTGTCGGTGCATTGGTTAATGCAACGCAACCAGTAGCATAAGAACTAAAATTAGGTGAAGGTTTTGATCCCGTACTACTCCTGGCAGCTTTAACCCAGTAAAAATAGGTTGTTCCCGGTTCCACGTCATAATCAAATTGATAATGGAGAGATGTCCAGTTCGTACTTAGAGGAGTCGCAGTGTTAATATTTGTAGTTGTATTTTTCCATACTTTAAAATGTGTACCATTCTCAGGTGGTTCCCAGGTAATTTTAATACGGTCGTCATAAACTCCGTTTGTTGCATCCACATCAGAAGGGGGACTAAGGTATTGCCATCCGACATCATAATTACAAAAAGCGCTTGGCCTTAAACCCAAATAATTATAAGCAGCTCGCACCCAATAATAATAATCAATCCCATCTTCTGCACTTTCGTCCCATTTTGCAGTATTTGTGTTCCACACTGTCCCCAATTCTTCAGCTGTGTTTGGATTATTATAAGTATTCCTGTAAACCCTGTACCAAACGGTGTCAACCAGTCCGGTTGGCGGATCCCAATCCAAAACAATTTTATGCCCGTAAGTACCGTCGGAAGCTGTTAAATTTAGTGGTTTCATAGGCGTACTCAAAGTAACCTGTTCAGAAAAAACAATTGTATTATCACTTTCCTCTGTTTCAGCTATTTCATTGTAGTTATCGACAAATGCACCAATGTAATATGTCCCGCTTGGAATTTCAGGTTCAACATATTTTACACCCCTTGAGCAATCTTCTCCTATAATGATGCCCGGAGCAGCATAAAGAATAGTATCTTCAGTTATTTTATAATCACTTGCTGTTATAATATTATTCACGGATAAATAATATCCAAGCTTAAAATTGCTTGCATCCACCATCTCACTTTCATTTCTAAATGCAACACTTATATCAACATTAGTGCTGTTAACATTACAATTTCCTGAAATAATTTTCAGGTTTGGCTTGAATTCGTCCAATACTTCGGTTTTCCACATTCCACGCCCCCATGTTCCGGCAAATAATTGTGAGGGTGACACTCCGTAATTAATATTAAGGAATGAAACAGGAACATTTAAAGGAATACCTGATTTAAATTTAACCCAGTTCCATTCAGGCATATCAGCATCACGGTAATAAACACCTGTGCGAGTACCAACGTATAAATGCTCATTGCTTCCTTCCTGATGAATAATACAATTTTTTGAAACATAGGGCATATTGCCGTCAATACGTTCCCATCCTTGTCCCAGATCAGTTGTTTTATATATTCTGTGTTTTATACAAATATAAAAGGTAAATTGTTCCGTCGGATGAGCTTCAATCCATTTAATACTGCCTGCATAAGGTAAAGAAACTTCAAACCAGTAAGGTGATGAGGATGTCCCGTTGATTGTCATGTGTAAAGACCAGGGTCTAGCTCTTCCGACATACATAATATTTTCATTTGCAGGTGATTTTTCAAATAACTCACTAACCTTATCATCGTTGAAGTTTGAAATTTTAGACCATGTTATGTTACTGTGGTTGGATGTATTAATGTTTGTGCTTCTCCATACATTTCTCCAGCATCCGAACATTATCGACGGATCATCATCATGCAATTGGAACGGCATTAACCAACCTCCCCTTTCATCTACTCCATTCACTATACTACTATCACTATTCATACCTCCGATCGTATGCCACACACTAGAAGATCCTGCTCCTCCTGTTGTCCTACTGATCGGGCCATGTTGCCATGTGCCATAGATGATATTGGAATTTGTATAATCAACCTCGCAATCCATTCCATCACCACCACGTTTATGGTAAAATGTGCCGCCTGTTGTTGTAAAACTCCCACAATCTTGCTGGCCACAAATCAGAATATCAGGATTTTGGGGACTTGTACTTAACCTATAAGTCATACCAATTGCCAATCCAATGTTAATATCAATAAATTCAATACCATTGTCAGGCGAATAATATATTCCTCCATCATTCCCAACATATAGATTCCCGTTATGAGGTGACCATTCAAGAGCGTGTTGGTCGGCATGCAAAGGACTGGAACCTGTATCAAACCAACGGTCGCCAGCGTTTATTGTCTTGTATAAAGCAACCATACCGACATACACTACATCCTCATAGACCGGATCAACTGTAATATCCAGATTGTAACCTCCCTGTTTACTTTCGAAACCAACTGACTTGCCACTAAAAGACAATCCTTCATCATTCGAAATATATAACCTGTATGGGAGGCCGTCAAGTGTGGAAAAGAAATATACTTTATCAGGATTGGCAGGAGTTACACCAATAGCTGAACGATGGCCAGGGCTTGGTATGCCGGAATAGGTTTCATCCCAGGTAATACCCGAATTATCCGATCTGAAAAAGCGGCCTTCAACACAAGCATACAAGATACTCATAGTACCCGGTTTGTTTACCATATCCCGCACAACTCCATCAATCCCTGATGAATGAATCCAAGTGCCTCCGGCATTAAAAGTTTTATAAACACCGTTATTGGTTGAAATAACAATATTGTCAGGATCGGAAGGAGAGATCAGAATCCTGGAAACCGTCAGATTTCCTATTTGGTAATTTCTCGGTTCCCAGGAATAACCACCATTCGTTGACCTGTAAACTCCTAAACCCGGAGTATCCCAACCATCGTTGTCGCCTGTTCCAATATATATTGTATTTGGGTTGTCAGGATCAATCGCAATACTAGATACACCGATTGTCGGCAAATCATCTGTTCCGCAAACTTCCCAATAGTTTCCTCCTGAGGTCGATTTCCACAATCCACCTGCAGGAGCCCCAACGTATATGATATTTGAATTTGTAGGATGAAATGCAATACACGTCAGGCGGCCATGTCCTGCACCTTCAGGCTCAGGATTTGCACCATAACCAACAAATTCCCAATCACCAACAACAGCATCGGTACCATAAGACTGTTCGAATTTGTAATACTCATTCATGTAGTATCCCGGATTGGGTAAAGTTCCGTCTTCACGAACCTCTCCCTGCCAATTATACTGCCAACGTTTAAACTGTTTATAACCTGAGCCTTTTACAATCTTCTTTCCTTTCCAGTAATTATCAAATTCATCGACTAATTGGTTAAAGTTCTGATTTGGATCTATCATCTTTTTCTGCCAATAATCGTATGAAGAACGATCATAGGTTTGACTGAAAGTTTGTGTAAATGCTCCACTTAAAAAAATCATAACGAGAAGAGCTGCAAACAGAAAAGTAAATTTTTTCATAAAGCGTTTGTTTTAGTTGTTCAATTTTCTTTTATTATTAAGATCAGTAAAAAAAGACACAGATTCCTTAATTATTAAAACTTATATTGCTTTATTCAGCAAATAATACATTGATAAAACAAGGTTTTTTGTCTTTTTAGACCGAACTCATTATTATAGTATTTATAGTTACATAATTTGCAGTATTTTGTCATTTAAATATGTTGCTAATATACAAAATAAAAAAGCAAAAATCAAGTTTATTTTATTGGATCACAACCTTCTCAATCTTAGACACATTTTTACCCATAAAGCTAATAAAATAAACTCCGGCAGGTAGTTTTGTTAAATCAAGTTGTTTTATTGTGAGTCCTGAAATTCCGGTGAATTCAAAGTTACAATAATCATTTCCTTTCAAATCCATAACTCTGCATTGTAATTCACCACTAATTCTTTCTAATAAAATATTAAAAACTCCATCGGAAGGATTTGGATAGATTGTTAATGAAGCATATTTTAAATTATCCGATATTCCGGTAACAGAAAAGTTCAGCATGCTATATTCTCCATCTGTTTCAGGGAAAATTTCTTCCATGTATGCACTTCCGTAAGGATTTATATATGAATAATCTGTTAAGAGAATTTCTTCTTCTGCGTTTTTACTCCAGATTTTGAATATGGGATAATTTCTGATTTCATACAGATTGCTAAAAACAGGAACAGGGTTTTCTAAAATGTTTTCCGAATTTATTATTCCTGCTCCAACAAGCGTTTCTCCATCATAAACTCCTATTTCATCACCTAAACTTAGAGCATTTTGTTCAAAATAAATTGTCCAGACAGGATCGTGGGGATTGCCGTTTATGACTTTAAAATGTTCAGGTAGTTTTGGTTTTGATGCAATTAAATTATCTGTTGTTTCAGGATAAATTAACACATCATCTGCATTCATTTTTACAAGATATCCTTCACCGGGTTGCATATCTCCTATACTATTTACCCAGACAGGGCCTATTTTGCGAAACATTAAACCCGCAGAATTTCTTACAAATTCAAGATTACTTAAAACATCAACAAAGACATCAGTTGTATTTATGAGCATTTCGGGCAGATAACTGATCATTTGATAACCTGAAACCAAATCTATAGGAGTTTGTGGATCTATTTCTTCACCGGAAATTGATAGCATATCTTGGCCATTCAGTTTAAATAAGTATCCTTCGGTGGTTGTCCAATCTCCAATACTATTGATCCACATTGGACCTATCTTTCGGAGCATTAATCCTGCTGAATTCCTGACGAAATCAAGATTGTCTAATATTTCATCACAAATGTTTAGCATATTCTGATCTTCGGGAATTATTCGAGTTGATACAAATTGATAACCTTCCTGAAGTAAATAATCCTGGGTTTGTGCTGAGGAAACATTAAAATGTATAATAAATCTGTTTGGATCATCTTCAGGATTTGCCGTGAAGATATAGATTGGATTTTCATTAAGATCAGTTGTGGTTCCAAGCAAAATATCTTCCAAAATTATAATTTCTTCAAAGAAACTTTCAAGTTCTGTTGCTGTTATTGTGTAATTGCCTGATTCAACAACATTGTAGGATAATGGAACTGAAATTCCGTTATCTAAAAGTATATTTGGTAAGGTGTTGATTGCAAGTCCAAATTCTTCGGGTGTTTTGGAATAAAGATGATTTACATTATCGTTTATAATAAATTTATAAGCATCAAATTCGCTATCGAATGATTCATTTGCGTATTCATTAAAGCAAATTATTGTTTCATCGCTAAATACTCCACCTTCGGCTGATAATCTTAGCAGGTTAACTTCAGGGTCTTTATAAACCTCCTCGCCCTGATGAAGCCTTACTGAATTATCCGTAGAAAATGTTCCTATGTTTCCGGGTGAGTCAACTTTTAGGAAAAAGCCTTGTCCACCTGAAATATATTGAATAGCCCCATTGATTCCTGATCCACCTCTGAGATAAATCGCAAAATCACCGAGACCTCCATTCAGGGTATTATCCCAAAAATAGAAGGCATTGCCAAGGTTTGTTAAAGTAACTCCCGAACTTTCAATATCTATTAATGAAGGATAAGGATTCCCGATTAGATTAAACCCATCGAAATTTGCCGATATATTTTCTGTGTAAGTGAGTCCTGTGATGGTTTGGGTAGCCGTGAAAAGATTTCCGGTATAATAAACAGTAGTATTTTCAGCAAAGGATGTTGTATATCCTTGTAAGCCATTTAAAGGTTCATAAGGATTTATGACCGGCTCAAAATTGCTGATAGTTTCATTATATTTTAAAAGCATTCCACCTGCAAATATTCCCGACAAAACTCCTTCTGCCTGAGGCGAAACATAATGCCAGATATCTTCGATGGCAGGGCCACCTGTAAGAAATTGCTCAACTGTAAAGACTCCGCTTCCTGTAATTATTCCGTTGTCTAACAGTGAGCCTGTTCCATTTTCATCCGATTTGATTGTAAAGTTTCCATTATTTGAAAAATCATCGTTTAATGTCAACTCTATTTCGGGATTGACATTAAAACCGCCTGAAGATATTTCAAGAATTCCGTTACAATTTAAGTTGCCGTTTAAATCAAGTTCGTTTGAATTTTTTTCTACAAGCATGTTTTTAAAAGTGTTAGTACCCTCGATGCTTTGGTTCTCTGCACCGGAAAATTTAATTGTTCCTTCTTCAAGATTAAGTTCAGGATTATTATTTTTCCAGTCACCTTGAGTATTTATAAATGAACCTGTATTTACTTTTATGTTAGTGTTTTCATTTATAACCCATTGGGCTTTTATTTCCTGTAAATTCCAGCAAAATATTATTATTAAGATTAGCCGGAGAATTATTTTCCATCCATACGGACTTCCATTCGGTCGTACGGACTTACTTCGTTTCGTTGTTTTCATAATATTTGTTTTTTAAGTTTAAATTCAATTGTCATTAAGTAGTCATTAGGTTGTCATTAATTGCTGACTTCCGACTTCTGACTTCCGACTTCCGACTTCTACTTGCAATTAACAAAAACCATAATTTTCTCTTTTCCATTTGAATCTTCCAATGCTTTACCAAGAATACCCACATTTTCGGCTATGGTTATTCCATTGATTTCGGTTGTTCGTATTTTTCTAACACCATTATCGCTGGCAGATAATGCTTCACCTGATTTAATATTCTCTTTATTATTGACTTTAACTTCAGCCTGGCCAAACACAATAACTGAAAGGTAATTGCCCTGCATAACATTTCCATCAGCATGTTCAAATCTTTTTCTTAGTTCTTGTGATTCACTATCCTGAGCTTTTACATATTCTTCACGAATCCCTACTTTATATTCCACAACACCAAAAACAGCCTGAGAATTTGATTCGGAGGCTTTGCTAATATTTACTACCGGATGGCCTTCTCCATTAAGAACGTAGTTTTCCAATCCTCCTGCAATACACACAATATCTCCCGGCTCCAAAGTAGAGTTTCCAGTATTTTTTGCATACGAACTACTACCTTTTGATGTAACATTATATGCATGGATTTTATCATAAGTATATAGGGCCCATTCACGATTTGTGTTTGTTGTGTTAACATTCATAGCATCGTCACCGGCATAAGCAATCCATAATCCATCATCCCCTGCATCATCAACGCAAAGTCCATCCGAACACTCCCCTACATAAACTCCCTTTGTACCTGCATTGACAACTCTTACACCAATAGTACTTGCATCTTGCACATAGAATCCTGTGTTTGCCTCTTTAATACTTACTCCGTAATCATCTGCAAAACCAACATACAGGCCATGTCCATCTGTACCTTCCACTTCAAATCCATTATTATTTGAACTGCTTTGTATAGTTGTTGGGTTTCCGGCTTTATAAACATGAACACCATCTTTATTAGCTCTGCCGACATAAAGGCCATATCCTTCAGCGCCGGCAACTTCAAAACCGTTTTTATAACTACTCGGGGTTTGATATGAACTATTTCCGGCACTAAGAACATAAACACCATCATCATCGGCAGAAACATTTATACCTCTGATTCCTGCGTTTCCTATGTAAAGCCCGTTACCGTCTGCAGTATTTACTTTTATTCCTTCACCTCCAGCATTATTAACGTAAATACCATCATCAGCTGCATCAGAAATGTAAACACCATCATTATCAGCGTCATTTACAAAAACACCTGAATTTCCGGAATGGCCAATATACATTCCATATCCTTGTGCTCCCTCAATCTCAACTCCATTATTATATGAACTGCTTGTTGTTGTAGTTGTTGTTCCTGCCTTTTTAATATGTAGGCCATCATCAGCAGACTCGTTAATATAAATCCCCATATCTCCTGCAGAATTTATGTAAATACCATCGTTATCTGAACGGCCGATATAAACTCCATAATCTTCAGCACCTGCTACTTCTATCCCATTATCATATCCCGATGCTGAAGGAATTGAAGTTGAAGCTGTTCCGGCCTTGTGTATGTAAACCCCGTCTTTGTCGGATTGTCCAACGAATAAACCATTACCAGCTGCACCTTCAACCTCAAAGCCATTATCCAAAGAGCTTGTTTGTGTTGCTGATGCAGCTCCGGCTGTATTAACATGTACGCCATCGTCATCTACATCATCAATAAAAACTCCATTATCACTTGCGGTATTTATAGATATTCCGTTATTATTTGCATGGCCAACATAGAGCCCATTTCCTGAAGCACCTTCTACTTCAAAACCATTATCTAATGTACTGCTTGAAGTATTAGTCGGTGATCCGGCTTTTCGGATATGAACACCATCCATATCGGTTTGGCCTACAAAAAGTCCATGTCCTTGTGCTCCCTTTACTTCAAACCCGTTGTTGTTTCCATCAGCCCATGTTGAACTCGGGTTACCGGCTTGCCTTACATTAAAACCATCTTGCTCTGACATATTCACAAACACACCATTTGTAGTTACTCCCGAGTTTACAACATAAATTCCATTGTTTGCAAACAATCCTTCCGATATTGTAACTTCACCGTCATTGGCTATGGAAACTCCTTCATTTCCACCATCATTGGATAACCATTCCCCACTTAATTTAATATTTTGTGTAGCAGTATGATTACCCATATTATCTCCTGAAATACCTGTTAAACCTGAACCATCACCGGAAAATGATGTAGCTTTAACCGTTCCGTTAACATCGAGTTCTGTTGAAGGGCTTAATGTACCTATGCCAACATCACCATTACCATTAAGATACATAGCATCTTTGTAACCGGAGTATCCATGTGGTTGAAATAATAGTCCGCCTTTACTTACTGAACCGGATACGACTTCCATTACTCCTGATACTCTACCTGCAATAGTTTCTAAGCCGGGTAGTACATCACACCTAAAAACTAATCCGGCACCTATTCCATTTAGCGGAGATCCTAATGCCTCTCTATAAATGCTGGCAATATTCTCAATGCCACTTAAAGAAGAAAATTGCTTACGAACAACCAATTTCTCCATTGGATTGGAATATCCTATTCCCACATCACCATCATTTTGAATATAAATACCTTCATTACCCCCATCATAAGATAGCCAGTTTCCACTTAATTTAACATTTTCGGTAGCAGTATGATCTCCAAGATTATCGCCTACAATTCCCGTTAAACCGGAACCATCACCAAAAAATGATGTGGCCATAACAGAACCATCAACTTCCAACTCATAAGAAGGCATTGATGTATTTATTCCCATATTTCCGTTTTTCAAAATGGTTAAGGCATTTGATCGTTCAGTATCACTATTTCCGTTTCCAATTTCAAATAATGGATCGAATTGATCCCACAAATAAGGATCTCCTCCACCTACATTATACCTTCCTATAACAAAGGAATTAAATGCCTCAGCATCGATTTCATTACCAATTGCTGTTGAAGAAGCGCCGGTTGCTTTAGAGGAATGCCCGATAGCTGTAGATGACATTTTTGTTGCTTCACAAGCACTACCTAATGTTGTTGAATATATTCCACTGGAAACATTATAATCTCCCATTGAAACAGAAGCAGTTCCACTTGCCTGACAATTTACACCTATTGCCGTGGAATAGCTTCCTGAGGCTTTAGTATCAACACCCATTGCAACAGACTCAATTCCGATATTTGATTCATCCCAATGATCGCCATAAACCTGGCCGGCTCGAAAGGCTGCTTTTTTTGGATACCAGATCAACCGTGTTCCGGCTCCGGAACTTGCTAATGTTGAACCTGCATTATATTCTCCTTTTGCCAGAATACCACCATCATTATCAATTGAAAATTTAAATTCTGGATTTGATGTTCCAACACCGACATTCCCTTCACTTGTAACAAAAACACCTTCATCTCCTCCATCGTTGGATAACCAGTTACCTATTAATTTTACATTTTCGGTGGCAGTGTGATTTCCAAGATTATCACCATTATTATCTACATACTGTTTTGTGGCAGCATCAGTGTTTTCGGTAGGTTCCGTTAAATTGATTATTTTGTTATTATTTAAATCAAGTTCTTGCGTAGCAGTGTGATCTCCGAGATTATCTCCGGCAATTCCAGTTAAACCTGATCCGTCACCAGAAAATGATGTGGCTGTAACTGTTCCGTCAACATCTAATTTCGTTGCAGGAGTAGCATTACCAATTCCAACTTTTCCATCATCGGCAACAAAAACGCCTTCATCTTTCCCGTCATTGGATAACCAGTTTCCGATTAGTTTAACATTTTCGGTAGCAGTGTGATTACCAAGATTATCACCGCTGTTATCGACATATTGTTTTGTAGCTGCATCCGTATTTTCTGTCGGTTCAGTTAAATTACTTATTTTATTATTGTTTAAATCAAGTGTTTGGGTGGCGGTATGATCTCCGAGATTATCTCCGGCAATTCCAGTTAAACCTGATCCGTCACCAGAAAATGATGTGGCTGTTACTGTACCGCCAACATCTAATTTCGTTGCAGGAGTAGCATTACCGATACCAACTTTTCCATCATCGGCAACAAAAACGCCTTCGTCTTCCCCGTCATTGG
>CAYWXI010000007.1:82903-156989 GCA_964462015.1 uncultured Bacteroidales bacterium
CAGTTAAACCTGATCCATCTCCCGAAAATGATGTGGCTGTTACTGTTCCGTCAACATCTAATTTAGAGGCGGGTGTAGCATTACCAATTCCAACTTTTCCATCATCGGCAACAAAAACGCCTTCATCTTTCCCGTCATTGGATAACCAGTTTCCGATTAGTTTAACATTTTCGGTAGCAGTGTGATTACCAAGATTATCACCGCTGTTATCGACATATTGTTTTGTAGCTGCATCCGTATTTTCTGTCGGTTCAGTTAAATTACTTATTTTATTATTGTTTAAATCAAGTGTTTGGGTGGCGGTATGATCTCCGAGATTATCTCCGGCAATTCCAGTTAAACCTGATCCGTCACCAGAAAATGATGTGGCTGTAACTGTTCCGTCAACATCTAATTTCGTTGCAGGAGTAGCATTACCAATTCCAACTTTTCCATCATCGGCAACAAAAACGCCTTCATCTTCCCCGTCATTGGATAACCAGTTTCCGGTAAGTTTTAAATTTTCAATAGCAGTGTGATTTCCAAGATTATCACCACTATTATCAACATATTGCTTTGTGGCGGCATCGGTGTTTTCGGTGGGCTCGGTTAAATTTATTATCTTATTATTATTCAAATCAAGTTCTTGAGTAGCGGTGTGATCTCCAAGATTATCTCCTGCAATTCCAGTTAAACCTGATCCATCTCCCGAAAATGATGTGGCTGTTACTGTTCCGTCAACATCTAATTTAGAGGCGGGTGTAGCATTACCAATTCCAACTTTTCCATCATCGGCAACAAAAACGCCTTCATCTTCCCCGTCATTGGATAACCAGTTTCCGATTAGTTTAACATTTTCGGTAGCAGTGTGGTTTCCAAGATTATCGCCGCTATTATTATCAACATATTGTTTCGTTGCAGCATCGCCTGCCGCAATAGGTTCAGATAAATTGATAATCCTATAATTAGACAGGTCAAGATTTTCGGTGGCAATATGATCTCCAAGATTATCACCACTATTATTATCAACATATTGCTTTGTTGCTGCATCAGTGTTTTCAGTAGGTTCTGTTAGATTTATGATCTTATTATTATTTAAATCAAGTGTTTGGGTTGCAGTGTGATCTCCAAGATTATCGCCTGATAAAATCACCCAATCCGGGCTTAAAGGTGTTCCTTTATTAAAATAGAATCCACTAATTCCATTTGTTTGAAAAACAAGTAGCCCTGTTGCAGGAAAATCGATAGTATTTTTCTCTGCTTCAGTCATTCGTGGGATCAATAACCCCAAAGTTGTGGATTTAACATCCAAAATTGCCGACTCATCCGGATCACTTCCATCTGTGTTGATCCCTACTTGTGAGTAACTCATTAACGCTACAAAAAGCGTTATAAGAAGTAAAATTGATTTTTTCATTTTAGTAAGATTTTAAGGTTTATAATATAAATTGTTAAATTGTTTCATTGGTATCTGGTTATCCATTTAGAACATTTTTTTGATTGAACGCTGAGACGCTGAGATGCAGAGATTCAATTTTCAGTTATTTTGAGAATGTAGCATTATTTTTCTCTGCGTCCCCTGACTGCCAGCAGGCAGGTTTGCGACTCTGCGTTTAGATTAATTACCGACTTCCCCAACCTCCATTTCAAATGTTTTATAATTTTTCATCTCACCATTGTTAATTACCACTTCTTTTATTTCAGCACCAATTTTTTCCTGATTGCACCATTCACTAAATTTCTCTAATTGTGATTTTACGCCTTCTGCTTCAATAAATATGTTTTTATCAACCGTGTATCCTACTATTCCTTTAATATTAAATTGACTGGCAGCTTTTGTTGTTAAAAATGCAATGGCAGCATTTTTTAGATTTCCAATAATGAGTATATCAATGTGTTTTTTCATAGAAATTATTTTTACAAGTTTATATCTGTAAAATTAACATCATATTAAGCTGAAAGCAAATAATCAAGGGGGACAATGGTATGACATTATCGGAATATTTTTTTCTTAAAAAATGTTTTCTTTAGTTTATAATTCTTGTTTGAAAATTAGAATTATTTTTTAAAGACTTGATCTTATGGTCTTTTAAGATACTTTTTGATTAAATCGCCTTTCAATAATAAAATTGAAATTAGTATGATCGGAATTTAGTGTAAAAAAATGGGGGGACAGAAAGATTTTTGACGGAAAAAAAGCAGAAAATATTGTTCGTATTTTGAATTATGCAGATTAAATTTTATTCAAAAAATCAATGAGATCATCCTCAGGATTTAGCTCAAGCTTCTTCCTTAAACGATGACGGCTCTTCTTCATTGAATCAGGTGTAATATTCATTATTTTTGCGATTTCTTTTGAGCTTAAATTAATCCGTAGATAAGCACATAATTTCATGTCATTTTGAGTTAAACCTTTGAAATTTTTAATTAATTTCTCAAAAAAACCTTTGTGCACTTCTTCAAAATGTTTCTTGAATTGTTCCCAATCCTGATCTAATACCTGGTTTCCTTCAATGAGATTCAAAATCTTACTACACGAGGAATTATCAGAAGTCTTTAATGATTTTATAATTCCAATTTCATTTTTAATCTCCGATAGAATTTTATTTTTATTTATTATATGGAGGGTTATGGTTGACAGCTCACGGTTTTTTTGTTGTATTTTTTCTTTTTGCAGGTTGTTTATCTGTTGTTCGGCAAAGACCAGTTCTTCCAAATGTTGCTTTTCACTTTCTCTATTTCTTAATTCCAATTCATTTAACTTTTTATCCTGCTCAAAAAGAAGCTTATTACTTTTTAGAGATTTACTCTTTAATCGTAATAGAAAGAAAATTAAAATTAATAAGACGAATAAAGCTAAAATTATTACAAACATAAATCTTTGCTTAAATAATAAAATCTGTTCGCTTTTTTCTTTTATACTTAAGTCTTTTTTCAAAATTTCATTTTGTTTTTCCTTTTTCTCGGTTTCATACTTTGTTTGAATTTCGGTAATAGTTTTAAATTTTTCATCATTTAAAATGGAATCCTTTATTTCAGAATATAAAATTCTATACTCAAAAGCTTTTTTATACTCACCCATTAAAGAATAGGTTTCAGATAAACTTGAATAGCAGTTTCGAATTTTATCTTTCAATCCGATTTCTTCTGCAAGATTTAGGCTTTTACTATAATATTCAAGAGCCTTATTATAGTTTTTTAAAAGTATATAAATCTCACCTATTCCGGTATAAGTAGTAGCAATACCTTTTTTATCTCCTCGCTTCTCCTTAATCTTTAACGATTCTGATAAATAATGTAAAGCTTTTGAATACTCACCTTTTAGCCTGTATGTAGTTCCTATATTATTAAGATTATATGATTTCCATCGCATATTTCCCATTTCTTCATTAAGATCAAGAGCATTGAAAAAATAATCCAGTGCTAAATCGTGTTTTTTTAATTTATTATAAATATTCCCAATATTATTTAATGAACCGGCTATTCCCCAATCATATCCAATATCCTCCCTGATTTTTAATGAGTGTTGATAATATTCTAAAGCTTTTTTATAATTTTCTAACTTTGAATATATACTGCCAATTCGATTCATTATAGCCGCAGTTTGTATATATTCATTAATTTCCTCACTAATTTTTAATGCTCGCTGATAATACTCAATTGCCTTATCATATTCACTAATAGTCATATATATATATCCTATTTCGGAAAGGTCGCGTGCTTCCCATTTTCTATTTCCTGTTTCGCGGTTTAGTATTAAAGCGTCCTGATAACTTTTAAGTGATAAATTATAATTTCCGAGATTAAAATTACAACTTCCTATTTTCTCATATGATTCGGCCATTTTATCTTTATCACCAAGTTTTTGTCGTATATTCAATGCTTTACTATGATAAATTAAGGAAGAATCGTATTTCCCAGAACCCATATATGATCTTCCTATCTCATTAAACGCTTTTGCTTTCCAATATTCATTATCTGCTCTTTCAGCCATTTTTAATGCCTCTAATGAATATTGCAAAGCCTGTTTAGGTTCTTTATTGTAAATCTTTTCAATTATCTTCATTAATAATGAAAAATTTTGCTCACCGGTGGAAACCTCTAAAATGTTTTCAAGGCTATCTACCTCATTTTGACTATGCAATATTATAGGGACCAGGATGAAAACTATTAGAATTTTCTTCATCTAAAGCAATTTATGTATAATTTCCGTAAAGATAAAAAAATAGTTTTAAACCTTCAAGGTTTTCAAAACCTCGAAGGTTTAATTCTATTCCTTATTTCCCAACCAATTCCTGAAACATTTTTTCAGCATTTTCGGAAGGTGAATTCGCCGGATACTTTAAGATATTTCCTTCTTTGTCAATTAAAACATAAAAAGGATATGCTTTTATTTTATATTTATCAAGCAGGGATTTATCGTGGGCGTAATCCAAAATCGTCCAATTATAATTTAATTCGTCGGCCCTGCTAAATATTTTTTCATTGTTTTCATCAACACCAATGCTGATAAATGCAATTTTATTTTCAAGTATTTTATTAAAACTACGCAAACTATCCATTTCCATCAAGCATGGAATACAATCTGAAGCCCAAAAATTTAAATATACATATTTTCCATTAAAATCTCTCAAACTAACCTCTTGTCCATTTTTGTCTTTTAAAGAAAAATATGGAGCCGGTGCACCCGGATCAAATTTCATTAGTTCGAAAATCAAATCCACGGCAATTTGCCGATTTTTGATACCAATTCCTTTTTCAGAAATAATTTCAAATTGTGAGATAATTTCTTTGCGTGAAAATTCAGGCATGTAAAACATATCTTTCAAAGATTTCAATATTACCAATTCACGAAAAATTTCATCTGAAAAAACTTTTTCTCCGGCTAAGGAGTCCATTAATTTAAGATATGCTTCTCCCCTGTTAACAATTTCAATTAATTCATACCTGTCGAATTGTTTATTTGTGGCAGTTAAATACTTTGAATAAAATTGATTAAAAAAGTCCATATATTCAATATTTTCATACAAAATATCTTTATTTTCAAAATATTGTTTTTCGATAGAATTCCTGTTCTTCAATCGTGCTAATTGTTCGATTGAAGCAATTTTATATTCTACATAGTCATTAAAATATTTGTTTGAAGGTTTGGGGAAAATTGTGTTTAAAGTATGTTTTAAAGCATCAATTTTATCTTTTTTCCTTTGCCTGTAAATTGCATTAAAATTATTAATTATAAAATCCTCAAAAATAATATTCAGTTTGCTGATCATTGAGTTTAGTTCGTAATCATCGGAATTAATAATCTCATAATTAAGATATGGTGAGTCGTAAGTTGGATTGAGCCTAAAAAAGCTGCCATTTGGATCAGCCGGAATAATAATTTCATAAATTCCACCGGGCTCGATATAAAAACCGGCACTATGAAAACCCAAATTTATTCTTGTGTAGGAAATTTCATCAATTTGAAATGACATTGAAAATTTTCCAATTGAATCAATAACAGCCTCTCCTATTGTTTCTTCAAGATAAGAAATTTGATCTTTGTATTTTAATATTCTTATGTTCTCGTTCTCCGCCCCCATGGCAATTCCCGAAATTGTTACGTTTTGTGAAAACAAAACAAAATGAAAAAACAGAGTTATTGAAATTATTACAAATCTAATCATGAATACAATTATAAAATTATTCTTATTAACGTATAGATTCTAACATTATTAGGGTTCATTTTGAAAATTAAGAGAAAAATAAGGAATTTGATTGAATCGTCAATCATCAATCGAAAATCAATAATATACCTACAAATCCACCCCTTCAGGAATAAACTGGCTTGCATCTCCACCATGTCGTAAAATATCCCTTACAATTGAAGAGTTTAATGCAGTAAGTTCGGGAACAGTCAGAAAAAAAACTGTTTCAATTTCCGGAAACATTTTTTTATTTATCTGTCCTACACTACGTTCAAACTCAAAATCAGCAGAAGTACGCAGCCCACGTAAAATATATTTCGCTCCAACTTCCTTGCAAAAATCTACAGTCAAGCCTTTGTAAGTCATCACCTCAACTTTATTTTCATTCTTAAAAACACTTTTTATCCATTTTAGTCTTTTTTCAGTCGAAAAACATGTTGTTTTATCAGAATTTTCACCGATTGCAATAATAATTTTTTCAAATAAAGGTAAGGCTCTCAAAACAATCGACTCATGGCCACGTGTTATAGGGTCGAATGAACCCGGAAAAACAGCAATTTTCTCCATTTTTTTAATGTTTCAAATTATTTTTCTGTTTTACAAAGTTATATTTTTATTCCTATTTTCATAAAAACAATCAACCAATTCAATAATCGAACGATATGAATTTTTTAATGCTTTACAAACCTGAGCTCTCGTCATCCATTCAACCTTTTGAATATCTTCATTCAGTTGCGGGAGTAAAATCTGATTTTCAGATGAAGCATACATAAAAAACCAATGAGTTTTTTTTATAATTGATCTGCCTTTATGCTCATAATAATGGTAAGTCATAGGCAATTTTGAAATAATCCTTGCTCCTTTTAAAGCTGTTTCTTCTTCAACTTCACGCAAAGCAGTTGATTCGATATCCTCACCTTTTTCAGCTTTTCCTTTTGGCAAATCCCATTTTCCATATCTAAAAATTAAAAGATATTCGTTGCTTTCGTTTTCAACCAAACCTCCTCCTGCCTCAAGAATAATAAAATTTGATAAAAACTCATAAAAAATCTTTTCAACATTCTCTTTTACAAGAATTATCAGATTCTGAATTTTATCATCGAATTTCAATTTCTCAAATTCATTTACCAAATTTACATCAAGAGAATACTCTATAAACAGATCATTATCAGCCTTATTCAAAGGCGTGTCTTTTTTTGTAAAAATAATTGACTTATGGTCTATAAAAACTTTATACATTTGCTATATGAAAACTTTTGAAGACACCGCATTAAAAATGTCCGAGTTTCTATTGCAAATTAAAGCAATAAAATTGAATGTAGCCAAACCTTTTATTTGGGCATCAGGATTAAATTCACCAATTTATTGCGATAACAGGCTAACTTTGTCATATCCAAAGATCAGGACATTCATCAGACAGGAATTCGTGAAAATTATAAATGAAGAATATGGTCCTGTGGATGCTATTGCCGGAGTAGCTACCGGAGCAATTGCTCATGGAGTTCTTGTTGCTCAAGACCTTGGCTTACCATTTGTATATATACGTTCGGCTGAAAAGAAGCATGGAATGGGAAATAAAATTGAAGGCCATATCGAACCGGGACAATCCGTTATTGTTATTGAGGACCTTATTTCGACAGGAAAAAGCAGCCTCGCTGCTGTACAAGCTCTTAGAGAGGCAGGTTGCAATGTTAAAGGAATGATAGCTATTTTTTCATACATGCTCCCTGTTGCTAAAAATAAATTTGAGGATGCTAATTGTCAACTCATAACTCTTTCTGATTATAATACTTTGATACAACAAGCATTGGATGAGGAATATATCACTGAATCTGATTTAAATAAATTATTAAAGTGGAGTGAGGACCCTGAAAAATGGAGTGATAAATTTAAAAAATAATCATGGTAAAGCTTGTTAGCGATAAACTAATTATAAATAAATCGGCTGTAAAAATTTTTAATTTCCTCGGTGATTTTAATAATTTCGAGAAATTAATGCCCGAACAGATTATCAACTGGAAATCAACAGAACTGGCATGTAGTTTTACAATAAAAGGTATGGCTGACATCGGAATGAGGATTGAAGAAAAAAATCATCATACACATATTCACATTAAATCAGATGGAAAAGTACCTTTTGATTTTGATATGATGTTTTTTCTGGAAGAAATTGATAAGGATAAAGCCAAAGTTCACATTGAACTCGAAGCTGACATTTCAACAATGCTTTTATTAATGGCAAAAAAACCTTTACAAAATCTAATTAACATAATGGTTTCCAAATTAAAAGATCATCACGAATAGCGTTCCGAGTTACTGGCTGCGGGTTGCGGGTTTTGTATTTAAATTTCTTGTTTCGTATTGCGTTTTTTTTTTGAAAACAATGTAAGAATATAGCCATTTAACCATTTGCTCTGATACAGTTTATCTCAGCATGTAAATGGTTTTTCAATTATCTATAATAAAAAAATTATCTCCTTAAAATCACAGGTCAAAATTTCGGAAGTTGGTTTTTCTATTATCAATTTCCCAAATTCATCAGTACCAATAATTTTTCCTAAAATATTCTCATCTTTAAATTTATAATTATGAAATTTTCCAAATCTAAACAATGAATTGAAATAATCCGTATCAATTTGATCAACACTATTTTTTAATTGCGAATATCGGTTTTCCAAACAAACACATAGCTCATCAATACATATAGAAATTGAATAATCTATATCAGTTAACATCTTTAATGAAACCGGATTAGGAGCATCGCTAATAAATATTTCCTGATTGATATTTACACCTATTCCAATTACTGAGGTCTCAAGAGTGTTTCCGGAAATAGTATTATTTATTAAAATACCGGCAATTTTTAATTCATCAACATAGATATCATTTGGCCATTTTATACTCAGTCTATTGTCTGAAATTTTTCCTTTCAAAAAATCCAAAATAGACAAAGAAACCATTTTATTTAATAAAAATTGTCTCTCAGGTAATAGAAAATCAGGATATAAAACTATACTTATCAATATATTTTTTTCTTTTTCACTTTCCCAATGATTATTATCTATACCATGACCTGCACTTTGGTAATCAGCTTGTACTAATGTTCCTTCTACCGGATTATGTTTGCCTACAAAATTGATTGCGTATGTGTTAGTTGAATCAATCTTTTTTAATTTAATTTTCTTTTCTCCAATCATTTTCCTTCCTCATTTTTATTTGTCATAAAACAAATTAATAAATCACAACTAAATTAACTATTTTAAATGAAATAAAATAGATAGTGTAAAAAAAGATTATTTTTGCACCTAAGTAACAAGAGAATTAATGATAAACGACAAAACAGAAACAAAGATTTTACTTAACAACATAATTGATAGCATAGAAGAAAAAAAAGGCAAGCAAATAGTCAGTTTAGATTTTAAGAATATTGAAAATTCGGTTTGTGAATATTTTATTATTTGCCAGGGCACATCAAAAGTCCATGTTGAAGCAATAGCTGATTTTGTTATAGAAAATGCTAAACTTAAAACAAAGACTTCACCCTGGCATAAAGAAGGATTTGAAAATGCGGAATGGATTTTGATAGACTATGCAAATATTATTGTCCATGTTTTTCAGGAAGAAACCAGAAAATTCTACAAACTGGAAAACTTATGGGCTGATGCTGATATTAAGCATTATAAGTATGGAGAGTAAAATATTTTAAATTATTTTTTTTATTTAGCACGACATAATGGCAGAAAAGAAAAATCCACAAAAGATAAAAACAAAACCGGAAACACCAATAGGTAAAAACCCGAAAAATAAATTCAATTTTTATTGGATTTATGGAGTTTTAGCGGTGATTTTCATTGGTATGCAGTTTATTGACTGGGGCACAAATTCAGAAAAAACTGAATGGCGAGATTTAAAAGAAATGTTGATAGCTCAAGATGTAGAAAAAATCATCCTGGTTAATAAAGCTAAAGCAGAAATCTTTATCAAAAAAGACAAATTATCATATCCAAAATATGAAAAAGTTCGCAACACTGAAACTTTTGGTAAAACAACACCACATTATTATTACAATGTTACCTCAGCTGATAAATTCGATGAAAAAGTAGAAGAAGCACAGAAAGGTTTACCTGATCCGGTTTATGTTGAAAACGAAGTTCGCAAAGATTGGGGATCTGATATTATAGGATATATTCTTCCGATAGCGATTTTGATTGGAGTTTGGTTTTTAATTATGCGAATGATGAGTCGCGGAGGTGGCCCGGGCGGACAAATATTTAATATTGGAAAATCAAAAGCACAATTATTTGATAAAAGCACGAGTGTTTCAATAAATTTTCATGATGTTGCCGGCCTTGAAGAAGCTAAGGTAGAAATCATGGAAATTGTTGATTTTTTAAAACAGCCCGAAAAATATACTAACCTCGGGGGTAAAATCCCAAAAGGTGCACTTTTGGTTGGTCCTCCTGGAACGGGAAAAACGCTGTTAGCCAAAGCTGTTGCAGGTGAAGCAAAAGTTCCTTTTTTCTCAATTTCAGGATCAGATTTTGTTGAAATGTTTGTTGGTGTTGGAGCCTCTAGAGTGAGAGATTTATTTAAACAAGCTAAAGAAAAAGCCCCTTGTATTATTTTTATTGATGAAATTGACGCAATCGGGCGTGCACGTGGAAAGAATCCTATGACCGGAGCTAATGATGAAAGAGAAAACACTCTTAATCAACTTTTAACAGAAATGGATGGTTTTGCAAGCAATGCCGGAGTAATAATTCTTGCAGCGACAAATAGAGCGGATATTCTTGATCGTGCTTTACTTCGTGCCGGTCGATTCGACAGACAAATTCATGTTGAGCTTCCAGATTTAGAAGAAAGAAAAGCAATTTTCAAAGTTCACATGAAACCATTGAAAGCAAACAAAGATGTTGATATTGAATTTCTTGCTAAGCAAACACCCGGATTTTCAGGGGCAGATATTGCAAATGTTTGTAACGAATCAGCCTTAATTGCTGCCCGAAAAAATCATAAAGCTATTTCCAAGCAAGATTTCATGGATGCAATCGACCGAATAATAGGAGGTTTGGAAAAACGAAGTAAAATCATTTCTCCAAACGAGAAGCGTGTAATAGCATTCCATGAAGCAGGTCATGCAGCTGTTAGCTGGTTACTCGAACATGCTCATCCTTTGGTTAAAGTAACCATTGTTCCAAGAGGAAAAGCACTTGGTGCTGCCTGGTATCTTCCGGAAGAAAGGCAAATCACAACCTATGAACAAATGTTTGATGAGCTTACTGCTACTTTAGGAGGAAGAGCTTCTGAAGAAATTAATTTCGGAAAAATTTCGACAGGTGCATTAAACGACCTCGAAAAAGTTACAAAACAGGCTTTTGCTATGATAACATATTTCGGATTAAATGAAAAAATCGGAAATCTCAGTTTCTATGATTCAACAGGTCAGCAAGAGTATTCTTTTCATAAGCCTTATAGTGAAAAAACGGCTGAAACAATTGATATGGAAGTTAGCAAACTTGTCGAAAAAGCATATAAAAGGGCTAAATCAATTTTAATAAAAAACAAACACTTGCTTGAAAAGCTTGCAAATTTATTGCTCGAAAAGGAGGTGATATTCAGCGAAGATCTCGAAAAGATCTTTGGAAAAAATCCATTTGATAAACCAAAAGAAGTTTTTAACTTTAAACCGAAAGGCAGAACTACAAGAAAATCTCCATCATCAAAAAAAACGAATAATAAACAAAACGAAACTTTAAATCCACCAAAAAAGCAATCTGAAGAAAAACCAACTGTCAAAAAGGAAAAACAAGAAAATAATAGACAAAAACCAATAAATTTTCCTGAAAAGGATAAAGATAATAACAAACCTGAGAAAAATAAATAGTAAAAACTCTACGTTAATTCGGATTGTTTTATAATTTTATACTTTATTTTATAGAAATGCAAGAAACAACCTCACGTGAAAAAATATTAAAGAAAATCAGAAATGCCCTTATCAATAAATCAGATAATCCGGCACTGACTGTTGATTACGAATCGGATATATATTTCAACTCTGATGAAACACTTGATTTGGTTTTTGCTAAAGAGTTTACAAACATTGCAGGGAAATTTGTTTATTGTCAACACGAGAACGAATTTATTACATTAATAAAATCGTTGATAAAAGAAAAAAATTGGGAAAATATCCATTGCATGGATGAAGCTCTAAAATCCTTTCTGAAAAATGGGGGAATTTCTTTCACTAGTGAAGAGGCTGATTTTAAAAACATGCAAGTCGGAATTACGCGCTGCGAATATTTAATTGCCCGATTAGGCTCAGTAATGGTTTCATCGAAACAAGCATCAGGAAGAAGATTAAATATTTTTCCTGAATCACATATTGTTCTTGCATATTCTTCTCAATTAGTGCCTGATATAAAAGATGCTTTAAAAAATATTAGAAAAAAATACGAAAATAATTTTCCATCTTTGATTTCGGTAATCTCAGGACCAAGCAGAACAGCAGATATTGAAAAAACATTAGTTATGGGTGCTCACGGGCCTAAGGATTTATACGTTTTTTTAATAGACGATTCCTACTAAAACTATTTAGTTACAAATATTTATTCTTGAGATAAAATAATTTATAAAATAGATAAACATGGACGAAAATTGGAAAAAAGTATTTACTGCTTCAAAAATGTATGAAGTTCAAATCATTAAAGGCCTGTTAGCCGAAAACGACATTGAAAGTGTTGAAATCAGTAAAAAAGATTCATCCTTTCTTTTTGGAAGAATTGAACTTTATGTTCATACTGATAATGTTTTGCGTGCTAAACAATTAATTAATAAATCTAATTTGAGTGAATAATCTTTTAAAAAGATCGCTTACAGGTACTTTAT
The DNA here is from genome assembly GCA_964462015.1 of uncultured Bacteroidales bacterium. Lineage (GTDB taxonomy): Bacteria > Bacteroidota > Bacteroidia > Bacteroidales > JAEINX01 > JAEINX01. The sequence goes on from CAYWXI010000007.1 coordinate 95,458, forward strand.
TTGTTGCTTCAATAATTTGTTCAATACTTTGGAACCAATATATATTCATTGTTCTATTTCTGATAATAAACATTTTATGTCTTGAGGAATTTTATAGGCTTGTAAAATCCAAAGATATTTCTCCCCAAAAATTAGTCGGAATTTTCAGCGGTTCTATTTTATTTTTATCATTGGCTTTGGCCAGTATAAATCTCATTCCATATAAGTTTCTTTTAATAAATCTTGTTCTCTGTATTTTAATATTTGTTTTCGAATTGTTTTCAAAATCAAAAAATCCATTTTCAAATATTGCCTTCACAATTCTTGGAATCATATATATAGCAATTCCTTTTGCTTTGATGAATTTCTTTTTTAATCCCGGATTTACCGAAAATTATTCCACAAATATTTTTTTACTTGGTTTTTTTATAATCATCTGGATAAACGACACTTTCGCATATATTTCCGGGAATTTATTTGGAAAACATAAATTATTTAAAAGAATTTCACCCGGGAAAACATGGGAAGGAAGTATTGGTGGAGGTATTTTTGCTATTGTAGCCGCCTATTTAATCTCATATTTTCATCCTCAAATTTTTTGGTATAATTGGATAGTGATTGCTTTGATAATAATTATTTTTGGTACTTTTGGCGACTTGATCGAATCCTTGTTAAAAAGAAGCCTGAATACAAAGGACTCAGGAAGTATTTTGCCGGGGCATGGAGGTTTGTTAGACAGATTCGATAGTGTTTTAGGATCAGCACCAATGGTGTTCATATATTTAATTTTGGTAAACTAAGATGACGATACATAAAGAAGGATACAAACCAATATTAATAGTTTTTATTTTATTATGTTGCACTGCAGCAATAATCAATATTATCTTCCCACAACAAACTTACATACACTACTTTCTATATCTTTGCGGATTAATTACATTTATTCTGGTAATTCGTTTTTTCCGAAATCCTTTAAGAAACACTATAATTAATGATAATAATATTATTAGCGCTGCTGATGGAAAAGTAGTTGTAATTGAAGAAGTTGAAGAAACCGAATATTTTAAGGATAAACGTATCCAGGTGTCTGTTTTTATGTCGCCTTTAAATGTCCATGTTAACTGGTGCCCGATAAGCGGAGAAGTAAAATTCAAAAAACATCATAATGGTAATTTTCATTTTGCAAAAAATCCAAAATCATCCAGTGCTAATGAAAGAACTTCAATAGTAGTTGAAAATGAAAAGAAAAACAATATTTTGATGCGACAAATAGCAGGAATTGCCGCCCGTAGAATAGTCTGCACAGCAGAAAAGAATACAAATATTACTCAGGGTGAAAAATTTGGAATAATAAAATTCGGGTCACGAGTGGATTTGTTTATACCCGTGAACGCAAAAGTTAAAGTTAAGCTCAATCAAAAGGTTGTTGGAGGGGAAACAATTATTGCGAGTTTTGTTTAGTTTTTGGGTTGCGAATTACGAGTTACGAGTTTCTGATACTGATTACTAATTACCGGGAAATACTTTCCTGAGAAATAAGATGTGGTTTATAAACAGAGCCTTGTGATCCACCATCACTATCCAGGTTATATTGGTATAATGAAACGACATCGAGATCGGAACCTGTCCACTCTGCAGGCTGAATAATAAGATATGTTCGGACTTTGTAATCACTTTGATCAGCATCAATCCAGGAACCTGAGTTTGCATAAATACTTATATGTTCTTTTTCCTCTTTATAGACTTTCAACATAGGTTCGTGAGTATGTCCGAATGCAACAATTTTATAAGTATTTGGTGCAGGAGGTTTCTTCATATATTCGGTAGTTGCAGCCGAATAGAGATCACTATGTCCATTCCAAATAGCATGAAAACAGCACTCTGTTGGCACTGCCACCTTGTTTGTCGTTTGTGTTGCAGGCCAGAAATCTTCAATATTTTCTGCATACATATCTCTGGCACCGTTAAACGAAAAAGCTTCATTATAATTATCTATTCCTCCCATTAATACATTTGACGAATCAGGATGTGGCAAAGGCATTAAAAAATGTAAAATTGAATAAAAATAAGCAACTTCCCAAGCTGCTAAAAATTCAAAAGAACCGGTAGTTTCCATTCCTCCTTTTAAGGGGCCTGATGCCTGATCCATCATTCCCTGAGCATACAATCTTGAAATAAAATACCCGGGAGGCAAAACATGACCCGAATTTACGAGAGGTTGTGGACAATTAAAAAAATCATAACGATGTCCATGTTCCATAATAACTCCATCAACAGGTGAATATTTCCCCAGGCCTGCTACGTCACTTTTCCAAATAATATTCGGAATTATTTCTTCTAAAATTTCCTTAGTTATCAGCATATCATGGTTTCCGGGTGTATAAATAAGGTCGATTTCCTGATTTGATGCAATTGCTCTGAATTTATCAAAAACAGGTTTGTTAGTCGTAGAGTTAGAAATTGATTCAAAATATTCTTTTGAATTGTTAACACCTATTAAAGAGTCAAATGGAGAAATTGAATACGGAACTAACCACTCATCAAACAAATCTCCCAGTATTACTAACTGCCTTACTTCATTGCTATCTATAACAAAATTCAGGAAATTTTCCAAAGCATTGGCATTTTTTCCGAACCAACAATAATTATCTGAAACTGCCCTGGTGTCTCCCATGTGAATATCACTGATACAAGCAATTGAATTTCGTTCCATAACACCACAGAGATGCAGTGTATTTGATGTTCTGAATTCAAAAATTTCATTTTGCTTTACGCTTTCACCTGAAATTGATTTAAGGCCTGCTTTTATCATTAAAAAATATTTCCAACCATGGTTCAATTCAAAATCTGAATGAAATGTGATCAAAACCTTTTTTCCTGAAATTACAAAATCATAATATGATTCAAGTGATCCGTCCTTATCGAAAAAAGAAATATTCTTACTAACAGTCTCGGGATTAATCTGTTGACTAAATTCCATTTCAATTAACCGATCAGTATTATTTATTTGATAATATAAATCGTGTTTAAGGCTCAGGTTAGGAAAATTTACACTTAGGTAAAGAGAATCAATATTTAAATTTGTGTCCTTTTTGCAGGATTGAAAAATAAACAAACTGCAAAAAACTAAAGTTACTGCTATAAAAAAACTTATTTTTTGTTTCATTTTATTAAACCAATTAATTTGTTTCCTAATTACTATATCGCTAAACGAAGATACAAAATATTTTGATTCTATAAAAATTATAAAAAACCTTTCAATTCAATTAAGTCACTTATTTCATAAGTAATTTCCTCATCATGAGAAACTTTATCGTAATTAACAAAAACCTGGTCTATCCCTAAAGTTTTTGCACCAATAATATCCACAGCTATATCATCTCCGATCATCAAACTTTCGTCGGCCTTTGCGGATGCTTTTGATAAAGAATATTCAAAAATTTGCCTCTCAGGTTTCTTTGTTCCGGCTTCTTCCGAAGTTATAATATTCTCAAAGTATTTATTTAAATCCGAAACCTCAATTTTCTTATATTGAACCTCTTCAAATCCATTTGTTATAATGTGAAGTTTATATTTTTCAGATAAATAATTTAAAACCTCGTAAACATGAGGAAACAATCCTGTTTTCAAAGGGCTTAATGTTACATAATCGTGTGCGATTTTTTCTGAAAGACTTCTATCATTAATTCCAAAATCTTTTAAAGTCAATTCAAATCTTTTTACACTTAAAACTTCTTTTTTAATCTCTGCCTTTCTATACAAAGCCCATAAAGCATTATTATGAAATTTATATTTTGAGTAAAAATCCTCGAAACATTTAACACCTAATTCTTTAAGTTTATATTTTATATATATTTCCTGAAATGTTATTAATGCATTTTTATCGAAATCCCAAATTGTACGATCAAGATCAAAAAATAAATGTTTATACTTCATATTCAATTGCTCTAAAAAAATTTTATGAAGCAAAATTATCTTAAAATTGTGAAGTAATAGAAAATATTTTCATTTTTTTTCAAAAAACACTTGACAAGTGAACAGAAATGTTGTATTATTGCAATATTATTTTAATATCATTTTAACTACATAAAAAAATTAATCATGAAAACCGAAAAAGAATTTTTTGCAGCATCAGGTTACTTATTATTATTTGTAACTTTTTTCCTAATCGTTCCTCCAATTCTTGGAATAATATTTTTAAGACAAATTTGGCTGGCAGCATTTTTACTTATTGGATTATTTACCCTTGGCGGCTATTTTGTTGTAAATCCAAACGAATCCAGCGTTTTAATTTTATTTGGGGCATATAAAGGTACTGTTAAAAAGAACGGATTCTTTTGGGTAAATCCGTTTTTCACAAGAAAGAAAATTTCGCTTCGTGCGCGCAATCTTGACAGTGAACCAATCAAAGTAAACGATAAAATCGGAAATCCGATAATGATCGGTATTGTTTTGGTTTGGAAAGTAAGCAACACATATAAATCAGCTTTTGATGTTGATGATTACGCACATTTTGTTGATATTCAAAGCGAAGCGGCTATAAGGAAATTAGCAGGCCATTATCCTTATGATAATTTTGATGACGAACAGGCAGATATAACTTTACGTTCGGGAGGTGAGGATGTAAATCATGTTTTGGAAAAGGAACTATTCGAACGCCTGTCGATTGCCGGAATAGAGGTTATGGAAGCAAGGATCAGCTATTTGGCTTATGCTTCAGAAATTGCAGGAGCAATGCTCAGGCGGCAACAAGCTACAGCAATAGTTGCCGCACGTATTAAAATTGTTGAAGGAGCAGTTAGTATGGTTGAAATGGCTTTAACACAACTTTCTGAAAAAGCGCTTGTTGACATGGACGAAGAAAAGAAAGCAACCATGATAAGTAATCTTATGGTTGTTCTTTGTTCGGATAAGGATGCAACACCTGTAATCAATACAGGTTCTTTGTATTAATTCATGTAAAAAATAATATTTCAGAAATTGAAATAAACAATGGGAAAGAAAAAGGTTTTTGCTTTACGAATGGAACCGGAGATATTTACAAAACTCGAAAAATGGGCTTCCGATGAATTTAGAAGCACTAACGGGCAGATAGAATGGATAATTACCAAGGCTTTAAAAGATGCAGGAAGATATAAAATCAAGAAAGATTTGGAAGAGTAACACCCTGACACTTAATTGTAAACATATAATTCTTCACTTTCAAATCCATTATTGTTTAGAAAAATATTATTAAAATTATCAGTTTTCAACCTGATATGGAAAAAATATTTCCTTTCAGGTTGCGTTATTAATAAATATTAAACAAATTACATATATCTCATGAAAACAAAAAATTTCTTTCTTATAAGCTGTTTATTAATCATTTCGACATTGTTTTTTTCGTGTAGCCCCGAAGATGATGAAAATAACAATGAACCTGACAGGGATAAATTCCTTGGTGAATGGGTTGTAAACGATGAGTGCTCAAAAGCAACATACAAAGTTCAGATTTCCGCTGATCCGGACAATAGCATTCAGGTACTTATTTCAAACTTTCTACTTACTGATGAAACTGCTACCGCAATAGTTGCTGGAAATACAATTACGGTTCAACAGCAAACTTTGGATAACGGCTGGACTGTTAGTGGACACGGGGTGTATTCATCAGATAAAATTGATTGGTCATATGATTATTCCTACACCGGAGTTTCGATGGAATGCACGGCAACTTTTACTAATTAGTGTCCATCCGTAAACTTTTATAGGACACTAATTACACAAATTATCACGAATTAATTTACTGTAAATCTGTGTAATTAGTGTTTAAATATTTTATTTGATAAACTTCAAAGTGTCCTTTTTATCAAAAATCTCCTTTTTTATAATTAACAGTGAGTCGCTAACTTCCTGATAAATTTTATCAAAAATCTCAATATTGTTTTTATAATATTCTAAGCTAAGGTCGTATTGATTTTTTGTAATACCGTATTTTTCAAAAATATTTTTATAGTAATAGTTAGAATAAAAGTCTGTATCCTCGTTTTTTCCTCGTTTTTTCACTAAAGAGGCTTCAACAAGTTGAATATCAACAAGAATATCAATCATTTTTTTAACCTCAATCAGGTTTTCCGGTTTACTTTTTCCTTCATTTGATTTGCTACTTGTACAAGAAAAAATTAAAAAACCGAGGCATATTACAAAAAACACCTTACTCAATTTTTGTAACTTAGAATTTATTATCATTTATCCCTTTTTAATAATTCAGAGTAATGATAGAATACTTGAATGCGAAAATTATTCTCTCATTCAATCATTTTATCATTCTCTCATTAATCAATTACCAACCTCGGAAATATATTTAATTCTCATTAACCTGATTTCTTCTTCGGAATACTCTTCTTCACCCAAATCCTCTAATGCTTCTTCAATAGAATCGGATTCTGCTTCATTAAAATAATCAAAAATTTCATCCTCATGATAAGGATCAATGTATTCGCTAATATAATATCCAATGTTCACCTTCGTACCAGATGAAACTATGCTTTCAATTTCTGTAAGCAACTCACTAACTGTCATATTTTTTGCATCTGCAATATCTTCGAGTGCAAGTTTTCGGTCTATACTTTGAATGATATATACTTTTAAGCCTGATTTATTTATAACCGATTTGACAATCATGTCGTTTGGCCTGATTATTTCATTTTCTGTAACATATTTTTGAATAAGTTCAAGAAATGGTTTGCCATATTTTGTTGCTTTCCCGGCACCTACACCTGTTATCTGCTGTAACTCATCCTGTGTAATAGGGTATTGGATAGCCATATCTTCAAGTGAAGGATCTTGAAATATTACAAACGGAGGAAGATTTTCATTTTTTGAAATATCTTTTCTAAGATCTTTCAACAAAGAGAACAAGACTTTATCCGTAGTGCTTGTTTTGTGCCCACCTCCCATTGCAAAATATTCATCATCCGGGTTTTCGTAATCATGATCCTTGGTCAACATGACAGAAAAAGGCTTTTTCAGAAATTTCTTTCCTTCTGTTGTGAACTTTAATAAACCATAACTATCAATATCTTTTACCAAAAGCCGCTCAATCAAAGTTTGCCTTATAACTGCATTCCAATATTTTTCATCATGATCCATTCCACGTCCGAATGCTTTTAGTTTATCGTGTTTAAAAGATTTAATTGTTGCATTCGCTTTACCAACTAAAATATTCACCATGTGTTTACTTTTGAAAAGTTGCTTCACTTCCAAAACTGCTTCTAACACAATCTTAACACTGTCTTTACCTTCAAACTTTTCTTTGGGATGCAGACAATTATCACAATTATGGCAATTTTCTTTTTCATAAACTTCTCCAAAATAATGCAATAATTGCTTTCTTCGACACACAGATGACTCAGCATAAGAAACTGTTTCTATGAGAAGTTGCTTTGCAATTTCCTGTTCGGCAACAGGTTTCCCCTTCATAAATTTCTCAAGCTTAATAATATCATCGTAACTATAAAAAACTATGCAATTCCCTTCACCATCATCACGACCAGATCTACCGGTTTCCTGATAATATCCTTCAAGGCTTTTAGGAATATCATGATGAATAACAAAACGCACATCAGGTTTATCAATACCCATACCAAAAGCAATTGTTGCAACAATCACTTCAACGTCTTCCATTAAGAATCTATCCTGATTGTTTCTACGGGTGTTTGTATCAAGTCCGGCATGATAAGGTAGTGCTCTTATTCCATTAACCTGGAGTGTTTCGGCAACTTCTTCAACTTTTTTCCTACTCAGGCAATACACAATTCCTGATTTCGCAGGCTGTGATTTAATGTACTTAATTATTTCTTTTATAACATCATTTTTTTTCGGGCGAACCTCATAGTACAAATTTGGCCTGTTGAATGAAGACATAAATATATTTGCCTCCATCATATTAAGGTTTTTTTGAATATCGTGTTGAACTTTTGGTGTGGCAGTAGCAGTTAAAGCAATCAGAGGAACATCTTTTCCAATTTCATCAATTATTGGTCGAAGTCTTCTGTATTCAGGCCTGAAATCGTGTCCCCATTCCGAAATACAGTGAGCTTCATCAATAGCATAAAATGTAATTGTTATACTTTTAAAGAATTCGATATTCTCTTCTTTTGTAAGCGATTCGGGAGCTACATACAATAACTTAGTCTTTCCTGTTGTTAAGTCTTCCTTAACTTGAGCAATTTCCTGTTTTGACAGTGATGAATTTAACACATGAGCAATTCCGACTTCTGATCCAAAACTACGAATTGCATCAACTTGATTTTTCATCAAAGCGATTAAGGGTGAGATTATTATTGCAGTTCCTTCATTCATTAATGCCGGCAGTTGATAACACATCGACTTACCTCCTCCTGTCGGCATGATTACAAATGAATCATTACCATCCAGGACATTATTTATTATAGCTTCCTGATTTCCCTTAAAAGTTTCAAAGCCAAAAAACTTTTTTAATAACCCTATCAACGATTTTTCTTCCTTACTTCTCATTTCTTTGTTTCGTTAAAATAGAATATTTTTAATTAATTCGTTTATATACTAAAATTTTTATACAACTGATAAAATATTATTTTATTATTATTGTTAATAATTAATCATAATATCACCATCTTTTTGGTGTTTTTAACAAATATAATAAAAAAAACCAAAGTAAAATTAAATAATAATACTTTTTTTTATCGTGGAAGCAAAAAAAAATATAAAAACAATTGCATTAAAGACAATAAACGCAGAAATTGATGCAATTATGAGCTTAAAAAATTCAATTAATGATGACTTTATATCATGTGTTGAATTAATTTATACATCGAAGGGAAGAGTAATTATTACAGGTATTGGAAAAAGTGCAAATATCGCCACTAAAATTGTTTCAACTTTAAATTCAACCGGTACTCCGGCAATATTTTTGCATGCAGCCGATGCTATACATGGTGATTTAGGAATAATTCGTGATGATGATATTATTATCTGTTTATCTAAAAGCGGAGAAACCCCGGAAATAAAAGTACTTGTTCCTCTGTTAAAACTAAGGGGAAACAAGCTTATTGCGTTGGTTGGAAACATTAATTCATATTTAGCCGGACAAGCAGACTTTGTGATAAACTCAACAGTTGAAAAAGAAGCCTGCCCGAATAATCTTGTACCAACATCAAGCACAACCGCTCAATTGGTTCTCGGCGATGCTTTGGCCATTTGCCTTTTAGAACGCAGGAATTTCACAGCAAGTGATTTTGCAAAATATCATCCGGGAGGTGCACTGGGAAAAAAATTATATTTAAGAGTAATTGATCTTTATAAACAAAATGAAGTCCCCCATGTTGATGAAAATGATGATATTAAAACCACAATTTTAGAAATCTCATCAAAACGGCTGGGTGCAACAGCAGTAACTAAAGATAAAAAAATTGTCGGAATTATTACTGACGGAGATTTAAGAAGAATGCTTCATACTAAATCATCTATTGAAAATATTAAGGCAAAAGAAATTATGGTAGTAAATCCGAAAACAATTGATGAAGACGAACTTGTTATAAACGCTCTTGATATCATGAGAAAAAATAATATTACTCAACTTCCGGTTACACAAAATAATAATTATGTTGGAATAATTCATATTCATGATATTCTGAAAGAAGGGATTTTGTGATAGGGAAGAATCACACGTTTTTTTATAAAAAAAATATAACTTTTAATAATATTGAACGTCATACACCAAATATCAATTTAAGTTGAATTTTGATACAAAATAATGATATTAGCCTTTAAGATCAGATATATTGCTTTCTTTATACTTTTATTATCATTAACACCTTCACAAGTATCATCTCAAATAACAAAAATTTTAGGAAAAGTAACTGATTCTGTTACAAAAGAACCTATCCCCTTTGCGAATGTTTATTTAAATGGAACAAGCATTGGTGCAATAAGTGATTTTAACGGAGAATATTTCTTTGAAACCTATAATCCGTCTGATTCTATTTCTGCTTCATTTATCGGATACATTTCTCAAACAAAAAAAATTAAAAAAAACAGATTTCAATATATTAATTTTGTACTTTCTCCTGATAATATTCTGCTCGAAGAAGTAGTGGTTACACCTGGTGAAAATCCAGCTGAAGTCCTGCTAAGAAAAATCATTAAAAATAAGGAGACTAATAATAAAAAAAACTTCGATTATTACCAACATGAAGTTTATAATAAAATTCAGTTCGACGCCAATAATATAACCGACAAATTAAGAAACAGAAAGATACTTAAACCTTTCTATTTTATTTTCGACTATGTTGACACTTCAACGGTTAATGGAAAAGCCTATCTTCCAATGCTTTTAAGTGAAACTATTTCCGATATTTATTATCGTTCCAATCCAAAGGTAAAAAAAGAAGTTATCAGAGCATCAAAAATATCAGGCATTGAAAACGAAAGTTTAACACAGTTTTTAGGTAATCTTTACCAAAATGTCAATATTTATGATAATTACATTGATGTTTTCGATAAAAATTTTGTCAGCCCCATTGCAAATTTCGGTTTATCATATTACAGATATTATCTTGTTGATAGTTCGTTTATTGAAAATAAATGGTGCTATCAGATTATGTTTAAACCACGCCGAAAACAAGAACTTACATTTACCGGTAACTTTTGGGTAAACGACAGCAGTTTTGCAATTAAAAAAGTTGAAATTAAAATTGCCGAAGATATTAATATTAATTTTATTAATGATTATGCTATTCGTCAGGATTACAACAAAATAGATGACAAGTACTGGATGATCACAAAAGATTATGTTGTGGTTGATTTCAACGTTATTGAAAATTCAAAAAGAACGATAGGATTTTACGGACACAGAACAACAACATACAGAGATTTTGTTTTTAATGAACCAAAAGAAAAAGAATTTTACTCCACACCTACAAATGTTACAATCTTAGATGATTGTTATGATAAAGATAGAACTTTTTGGGCAAACTCACGACACGACAGCCTGACTGTTAAGGAAAACAATATTTATATTATGGTTGATTCCATAAAAAATGTACCGATTTTCAAAACTTATGTTGACATTATTTACATGATAACTAATGGTTATTATGAAACCGGCATTTTTGAAATCGGGCCTTATTATAAAATGTTAAGTTTTAATCAGGTTGAGGGTTTAAGGCTAAGGTTGGGTGGAAGAACAAGTAATGATTTCAGCACAAAATTGATGTTAACCGGACATATCGCTTATGGGACAAAAGACCAAAAATTAAAATATGGAACAGGATTTTTATATATGTTAAATAAAAATCCAAGACGCTCGTTCGGTGCTTCATATAAATACGATATCGAACAATTGGGGCAAAGCCTGAATGCTTATAGTGAAGATAATTTGTTTGCTTCTTTCTTCAGAAGAAATCCTTCCGATAAATTAACGATTGTCAGGGAATATAAAACTTTTTATGAACATGAGTGGTTTAACGGATTTTCGACAACACCAAGATTCAACAACAGAACGATCTACCCTCTTGGCTCTGCAACTTTTGAAATTAATGATAATGGTGAAACCAGGAAATTAAATTCAATAAAAACCTCTGAAATATCACTTGATATTCGCTTTGCATACGGTGAAAAATTCGTTATGGGTGAATTTGAAAGAATTAGCCTTGGTACAAGGTATCCGGTTCTTGGATTAAGATATTGCCACGGAATTCCAAATTTCCTGAACGGTGAATATAAATACGATGTGCTTCAAATTGGAATTAAACACTGGTTCAATGTTTTTTCTTATGGTTGGTCAAAATATATTATTGAGGCCGGAAAAACATGGGGTACACTCCCCTACCCTTTACTTAAACTTTTTCCCGGTAACGAAACTTTCCTTGCCGACGAATATGCTTACAACCTGATGAATTACTTTGAATTTGTCAGCGATCAAAATCTCAGCTTGTTTGTAACTCATCATTTCGATGGCTTCTTTCTAAACAGAATCCCTTTGATGCGAAAATTAAAATGGCGAGAAGTTGCTCATGCAAAAGTTGTTATTGGCTCGTTGAGTGAAAAAAACAAGGAATATTCAATTCTCCCATCCTCTTCATTTATTTTAACAAAACCATATTGGGAAGCAGGTGTTGGAATTGAAAACATTTTTAAAATTTTCAGAGTTGATGCAATTTGGAGGCTATCGTATTTAGACAATCCTGATATTAATAATTTTGCATTATTCTTTTCATTTCATTTTTCTTTTTAATAATTTTGACATAAACATTTTAAGAATGAAGAAAGAAAAAAGTATTAACAAAATTTTACCGAAGACAATTATTATTGTTATTATATTCTCAGGTAATTTTCTATTTGGACAATCTTCCGACACCCTAAAGGTATTATTTATAGGAAACTGTCTTTCGGCATTCAACAATCTTCCTGATATGTTTCAAAATATTTCGGAGGCAGGTGGAAAAACCGTTTTTGCTAAAAATGAAACAGTTCCTAACACTCTACTTGAAGATCATCTCATCAGGTCCAAAACTATTTCAAGCCTGCACGAAGCACAATGGAATTATGTAGTTCTCCAGTTAACCCCTTCATATCCGGGTTTATTGGATTCATACAAAACTGTTGAAGATTTTAATAATCTTATAAAAGAGAACTATCAATGTACTAAAACAATACTTTTTATGCCATGGACAATGAAAAATACAGAATATAATTATCCTCTTATTTTTACCATTACATTAGATTATGCCAAAAAAATAAATGCCAGCATTGCTCCAATAGGAAAAATCTGGCATGATGCATTAGAATTGGATCCGATTCCTGAGCTATATCTTGATCTTGGCCACCCAAATCCCACCGGTACTTATGCAACTGCATGCGGAATTTACACCTTAATTTTTAAGGAAAATCCTGAAAACATTGATTTCAACCCAAATATCCCCGTAGATGATGCAAAAGCATTGCAAACCCTGACAAAAATTGTTGTGTTACATAATATTAACAATTGGCTGGCGAAATATTTTGCAAATTTTTCATATACCATAAACGGATCTCAAGTTCAGTTTGAAAACCTGACATTCGATAATATTTCATCATATTGGGATTTTGGTGATGGAACATTTTCCTACGAAAATTCTCCGGAACATATTTATTCTTCGCATGGAAACTTCAATATCAGTTTAGTAGCGCAAAGTAATGATTGTTACGATACTGTTGATACATGTATTAAGAGTTTTAGAATAGGGACCGGAGAAGATATTTCACTTACACCAAATCCCGCAAAAACAACTTTAACAATTGAGTTAAAAGAAGCAGTAAGTGATTATAATTTATATATCTACGATTCAAAAGGTATGAAAATATATTTCAGGAATGTTTTATCTGAAACAAACCGGATAGTTCTTGATACCTCAACACTTACTAAAGGATTTTATTTCGTTTGCATTGAATACGGAAATTTGAGACATAAAAGAAAGTTTGTAATTATTTAGGGAGGGATGTTTCCTTAATAACAGACAAATATAATTTTTCTAACAAGAAAAAAGCTGATCGCATTGTACTACTATGTGGGTAATTGCCATTTTTAGAAAGGCTATTTGCTACTTCGTGTTAGGATTCCCGATGTCGAGAAAGGCAATACCTTGCTACGTATTAGGATTCTCTGTGTCGAGAATAGCAATCTGTTGCTGCGTATAGGGATTCTTGATGTTAAGAAATTAAAGTCATTGAAGAAAAAAAAATCTTCATCATAATATATTTGCAATTATGTACAATTATTTTTAAATAGAATTTGATTTTTAATACAATAAAAAACCAAATTTAATTTTATTTTTGCAGTAAATCCATAAGAAAATATGATTCTTCGTACCGATAAAATTGTTAAAAAATACCGACAACGAACAGTAGTAAATGAAGTTTCACTTGAAGTACATCAGGGTGAAATAGTCGGTTTGTTAGGTCCAAATGGAGCGGGAAAGACGACTTCTTTTTACATTATTACAGGTTTAATCAAACCTTTACGTGGACATGTTTATTTAGATGATTTGGATATCTCAACCTACCCGATGTATAAAAGAGCTCAAAAAGGTATTGGTTATCTGGCTCAGGAAGCATCGGTTTTTAGAAATCTCAGCGTTGAAGATAATATCAAGGCTGTTTTAGAGTTCACAAAGTTTTCGAAAGCTCAACAAAAAGAAAAATTAGAATCTTTATTGGATGAATTCGGTTTACAGGCTATTAGAAAAAGTCATGGAATTACTCTTTCGGGAGGAGAACGCCGAAGAACAGAAATTGCACGATCACTTGCCTTCGATCCAAAATTTATTTTGCTTGATGAACCTTTTGCAGGTGTGGACCCAATTGCTGTTGAAGACATTCAAACTATTGTTGCTAAACTAAAAGAAAAAAATATCGGTGTCCTGATAACCGACCACAATGTCCATGAAACCTTAAATATTACCGACAGATCATACTTATTATTTGAAGGTTCGATACTTAAAGCAGGAACTTCAGAAGAACTGGCCGAAGATGAATATGTGAGACAAATTTATCTTGGACAGAATTTCGAATTAAGAAGATAATAGTAACGGGTAAAAAATGGCATAAAGGTTTAAGGAAATGTTAGTGATCTTTATTTCCTCTATTTCCCTTATCCCCCTGATATTCCCTGATGTTACTAATTACTGAAACAACTACATAAAGCAAAATAACAATTGGGATAGCAAGAAATTTTAAGCTTATCAATAGTATTATCGACAGGATCAGGAAAATATATTTGCTTAAATTATCAGAAAAATTCAGGCTTTTAAATTTCAGAGACATCAACTGAAGATTTGCCACTAATAGCCCTGATAATAGTACTGAAAGAGAAATTAACACCCAGGTATTCTGAAGAATATTTAAAGTAATAAAGGAATTTTGGTTTTCGTAATACAGGATTAAAGGAAAAGAAGCTATCAAAATTGCATTTGCCGGTGTCGGAAGGCCGATAAAACTGTTTTCCTGATTAGTGTCAATATTGAATTTTGCTAATCTGACAGCAGAAAAAACAGGTACTAAAAATGCAATATAAGGAAGAAAATTGTCAGTGATTTGCATACCGCTAATAATCAAGCTATCATTAATTAGATGAAAAAGAATAAATCCCGGTGCCAGCCCAAATGAAACCATATCAGCTAATGAGTCAAGTTGCTTCCCGATTTCTGTCCTTGCATTAAGAATACGCGCAAATGTTCCGTCAAGAAAATCCAAAACGGCAGCAAGAAAAACAAAATATGCCGAACCAACAAGATCACCTTCAAATGCTGAGACAATTGAAAAACATCCGCTTAATAAATTCAATAAAGTTATAGCGTTGGGTATATGCATTTTAATTTTCATGGTATAGAATTTATTCACAGCGAAATTAGTAATTATTTATTTAAAGCATTCCTTGTGCAAGATTGTGCTGTTTCCACCGGCTTGATGCTATATGGCAGTAATATCTCACTCAAAATATAAATAACTTGTTTTAGCCCCCTTCCTATTGAGTCTATTATTATGTTTTCTATTATATTTTTTACATTCTCTGGGTTTTAGTATTCTATATTCTGTTAAAATTAATGATATTTTTTTGTTAACATCAAATTCTCCAAGATCAATCTTATAATCAATATCAAGTTCTTCAAGTAATTCAATTCCTCTTAACGGGATTATTTGGGGTTTACTATAACTTTGATGTCCAATAAGGTACCTAATTCTCAGGTAAATTGAGTCAATCAAATTTTCATTTGCGTTTAGGTAAAGATTTGAATAGCCGTCAAAGTCAGAATAGCTACCGTAAATAATTGAGTCATTTTCTAAAAAGCAAAATTCAACGAAAGGAATTCCTGAGTCAAAATTATTTTCAAATAATTTAAATTGAAAAAAACGTATGTGTCCGGAATTTTCATTTTGAGAGAAAACCTGAATCGTGATTAAAAGAAGAATATTAGCAATTATAAGTCTCATTTACATACTACTAAATAGGTTTTATTCATCCAATAGTTCATATAGACTATTATTAATTTTCTTTAACAAAATGATTATTCATATTATTTTTCAAATTTATAAAAAAATCCTACTTAAAAAAATCAAATACAAAGCAAATATTATTTATATCCGCCTATAAAAGGGAAAAGAGAACCTTTGACATCCTAAAACTTTCATTTTTAGAAAAAAAAGTTCAAAAAACACTTGCATTATTTTTTGTTTTGTTGTATATTTGAAGGCTGTTTAGATTTAAAACTAAATTTCACTTTTCTATTATCAATAAAAAATGAACAGTAATAAAATAAGGGCAACAAATAAGTCTAAGAATTTGGACTTTAGTTTAAATCTGTCTATTTATAAAAAATTAAATATCATGAAAAAATTTACAATTTGTCTAATCACTTTAGTCTTAGTTCTTGCATCTTATAATAGCATGGCAAACAGAAGTATTTTTACATTTTCCGAAACTGATACAATTATTTATTCAACAGACAACACGATCGACTCTCTTGCTCTTGTTGATCTTTACAATGCCACTAATGGGCCAAACTGGACAAATAATGACAATTGGCTAACAGGGCCTTTAAATACATGGTATGGAATAAGCTGTGATCAAAACCAAGTCACTTTTATTTATTTACCAGAAAATAATTTGTGTGGAGAAATTCCTGAAAGCATTGGTAACTTAAGTAATTTGAGTTATTTACGTCTAAATACAAATCAATTAAGTGGAAACATTCCTGTAAGTATTGGAAACTTAAGTGAAATAACTGCCATAATTTTTTACTTTAACCAGTTAAGTGGATGTATTCCTGAAAACATTGGAAACTTAAGTAATTTGACGTATCTAAATTTAAGTTCAAATGAATTAAATGGAACTATTCCTGAAAGCATTGGTAATTTACTTAGTTTGGAAAGTTTAATTCTAGATAATAACCAACTAATTGGAAATATCCCTGAAAGCTTTGGTAATTTGAATGGCTTGAACAATCTTTGTATAAAATCTAATAATCTAAGTGGAAGCATACCGGAAAGTATGTGTTTCCTGCCACAATTACATAATTTATATCTTGATAATAATCAACTAGAAAGCCCAATTCCAGAAGAATTTTATTCAGAGTTAACCTCTCTTAATATCCTAACATTGCAAGGAAATAATTTTGGTATGGAAGATTGCAATATTATTTATTACTTCATCAGTAATGGAGGATTAAATTTATTTGAGCATTCTCCTCAAAATAATGGTTTTGTTTTTCTTGACGATTGCATCACAACAGGAACAATTACAGGGATTGTAGTTGATTCCGTCTCTCTTGAACCACTTAATAATGTTATTATTAGCATCGAAGGGTCAATTGCTACAACATCATCATCTGAAGATGGAACTTATACAATTCCATACTTAAATAATGGAATATATGATATTACAGCAACTACTGAATTTTATTTCCAAAAAACACAATTCAATATTGAAGTCCTTGAAGGAGAAACGACTATAGTTGATTTTGCACTATCTTCCATACCTCCTGTATTATTATCAACAATTCCTGATACCGGTGGAATAATACTTGAATGGGAAACAAATTACGATATCACAGAAACAGGGCATTTCAATTTTATTGGAGGTGACCCGACCGGTAGTATATGGGCAATTTACATTTCTCAAGCTACATGGGATGATATTGATATGGAGGCAGAAGATGAAATTGCTATTTTTGATGGTGATTTAATGGTTGGAACCTTTACCCTTACACAGGTTTGTACACCGGCTAATATGTCTGATAATGAATTATATGCATTCTCACTATTATGGAACAGTCCGGGATATACTCCGGGCAATCCCGTTAGTTTTAAAGCATGGGATGAAAGTGCAGGAGTTGAAACAAGTTTTTTTGAGTATTCATTCATTGGTGGTTATATAGGTAATGTTTTTCCCAATGGTGAACCTTATAGCATGTTGGAAATAAACTTTCTCTCTTATCTTCCAACTTATAATATATATTATTATGAAGATAGCACCCTTATTGCTTCAGGTATTTTGGGAAATACTTATAAAGATACTCTTGCAGTTTATGGCCCTGAATATTGCTATTTTGTAACAATGAATATGGAGAATGGATCGGAAAGCCAGGCATCAAATATTTCATGTGCTTTTGTTTTGCCATTCACCGGCCAAATTTATGGAACTATAAACCAAATTAACTCAAATCCTATAACAGATGCAATAATCACTATTGATGACACTTGCTTGGCTGCTACTTCAGGGCCTCTCGGAACCTATTTTATTGATAGTCTTAAAACAGGATATCATAATATTTGTGTTTCGGCAGAAGGCTATGAAACAAAATGCCAGGATGTTCTAATTAACAAAAACTTAACAAGTACTCTTTACTTTTCTCTTACTGCAACACAAACCCTAACTGTGGAACAGGGTTTTCAATTCATTTCCTCAAGAGTTATTCCTGTTGATCCTGATTTGGAAATTGTTGCACAGGAAATTATCAATGAAGATCTGATTTACATAAGAAATTCACAAGGATATATGTTAAGAAAAATTGGGTCAGTTTGGGTAAATGGTATTGGCGACTGGATCACAAGCGAAGGATACTTTATTAAAGCTTCTGCTTCGGGGCAATTTACAATCGAAGGTAGTACTCTTGCTAATACAACACCAATTGAAATTTCACAAGGTTTCCAATTTGTCAGTTATTTACCATTCAGTGAGATAGATGCTCTTGATGCGTTCAATTCAATTATCAGCGATAATTTAATTTATATAAGAAATTCAGAAGGTTTGATGTTAAGCAAAATAGGACCAAATTGGGTAAATGGAATTGGCGATTGTATTCCGGGCGAAGGCTATCTGACTAAAATTTTATCTGACGACACTTTGATTTATCCATTCAATTGCGGTGATCAATTCACGGATTTTCGCGATGGCCGGGTTTACAAGACCGTTGAAATCGGTGATCAATGCTGGATGGCTGAAAATCTAAACTCAGGAATAATGATAACAAGCAGTCAGCAAAAAGATAATGGCATTATTGATAAATATTGTTACGATAACTCATTAAACAAATGTAACATTTATGGTGGACTTTATCAATGGAATGAAATGATGCAATACACAACGGTCGAAGGTTGCCGGGGAATATGCCCCGAAGGCTGGCATTTGCCCTCTAATGATGAATGGACAATACTTGTTGACTTTCTTGGTGGCGAAGAAATTGCAGGAGGAAAAATGAAAAAATTCGGAACATCTCATTGGCTTTCTCCTAATGTTGGAGCTACTAACGAGAGTGGATTTACTGCATTAGCAGGTGGAAACGTCTCTGTCATATATGGTGCACCACATTTTTCTCAACTTTCAATAAGTTCTCAAAAATGGACATCTACATATACAAATAATAATTCAGCTCGGTTTTGGAGAATACTCAATTCTAATACTAATATTTATTCATCCTCCATTCAAAAAACTCAAGGACTTTCAGTTCGATGTGTAAAGGATGATATACAAACGGTTAACTCTTCTTTTTATAAGCAAGCAAATAAAGAAGAAGGTTTTAAATCAAATTTATTTAATAAAAGAAATTCTTCAAATTCACCGAGACATTTTGATTTCAAAGGTGGTAATCCCGCCGATGCGGTTTATACATTATATTTAGAAGGTTTGGAAATTGGTGATGAAGTTGCAGCCTTTGATAGGGAGATAATGATTGGAGCTACTAAAATCAAATCTAAAAAAACTTTTGAAAACGAACTTCCTGTTTTTAGTTCAATCCTCACAGGACAAGGATATAAGTCGGAAAATCCTTTGAACCTGAAAGTTTGGGATTCAAAAATCAATCAGGAAGTTGAATTTAATTTTGAATATAAAAATCCTTACGGAGATGCTTTTATGGAAACCTATTTTCCTGTAAACGACGGTCAATACAGCATCCTTAACATTACAAAAAACACCTCTGGATTGAATGATATTTCTATTAATATCAGCATTTATCCAAATCCTTCTAAAGGAATTGTTACAATAGGAAACCTGATGAACATGACAGTTTTGGATTTGAAAATCACTGACATAACCGGAAAAACAGTTTTTCAATCAAAAATCGAAAACAGACAATCATCATTAGAAATTGACCTTTCCGAAATCAAAAAGGGAGTTTATCTTTTCAGCATTTGTAATAAAGATTTTAAAAAGATTAAGAAAATTGTAATTCAATAATAAAATGAAAAAGAAGAACTTCATTCATTCATATATTCAAACATTCATTCATTTCAGCATACAATCATTAATAAAAAACATTATGAAAAACTTAATTAAAGCAACCTTATTATCATTATCTATTTTATTGTCACAAAATTTATATACACAAGGATTAACCTGCCCTTTTCAATTTGAAGGCGCAAATTGTAGTGAATATGTATGGACAATATATATAGCCGGTGCAACCCTGGGTTCATCAGATATGGTAGCAGGAGATCAAATAGCCATTTTTGATGGAGGATTTATCGTTGGATATATCGAACTTACACAAGTCTGTACACCGGACAATATGTTTGAGAATGCTTTGCCTGCTCAAACCGGAATTCCATCAATCCCCGGATATACACCGGGCAGCCCATTCACATTTAAAGCATGCATTGATAATGGCCAGATATTAGCTGAGAGTTTTACTTACACTATGTCTGACCCTTATGGCGGTGCATGGACAGGTGATGTATTTCCTCCCGGTGACGGACAATACAGTATAATTGAATTGCATTTTGAGTGTACTTATATTGATATTGAACCGACTTCGATAGGTGCGACAGTTTCAATGAACGGATCAGCTCAGGAGATTATAGAAATTTCAGGTTCCGGATGTGATACTTTAAGCTGGAATATCGAAGTAGTTTATACTGAAAAAGGCAATAGTGTTAAAAGTACGGTGATCAGGGATTCCTGGTTAACTGTTTACCCATTAGCCGGTAATCTTCCTCCCGAAGAATCAGAACTGGTCACACTAGATTTTAATGCAAACAATTTAGAAGAAGGAATTTATTATGCAAACATAATCGTATCAAGCAATGATCTTTCAAATCCTGAAATTACTATTCCTGTTATGATGGATGTGGTTTTACCATTACAACATTTTTCTTTTGAGGGTGGAAACCCGGCAAATCCTGTCTGGACAATTTATCTTTCAGGTGCAACATTAGAAGATAATGACCTTGTTGCAGGTGACGAAATTACAGTATTTGATGGTGATATAATGGTTGGTTTATTTGTTCTTGACAAAGTTTGTACTCCTGACAATGCATATGACAATGAACTTACTGCATACAGTACTTTAACAACACAACCCGGTTATAATCCGGGCAATGCATTCTCATTCAAATGCTGGGATGCAAGTGAGCAGGTTGAAGCTGACTTCTTCGATTATGAATTCTTTAATCCTTACGGAGATGCGTATATTGGAGATGTATTCCCTTCAGGTGACGGACAATACAGTATTTTAGCATTAAATTTCCCGACAACAATCTCTTACTCATATAATCTTGTCGAAGGTTACCATTTTGTTTCATCCAATCTTGAATTAATGGATTATGATATGATTGAAATTGTATCAGAAATATTAAACGATAACCTTGAATTTGTAAGAAATACGCAGGGTTATATGTTACAAAAAATCGGAAATACATGGGTAAATGGTATTGGTAGCTGGATTATTAATGAAGGATATCTTTTTAAAATGAGTAGTGAGGATTCATTTGCGATAGAGGGTATTTTGACTAACCCCGCGACTCCTGTTCCTTTGGTTGAAGGATATCAATTGGTGAGTTTTTTACCCGGAAACCAGGTTGAAGCAGACCAGGCATTTAACTCAATACTTGGTGATAATCTTGATTTTATCAGAAATTCACAAGGTTATACTTTACAAAAAATCGGTCCTAACTGGGTAAATAGTATGGGTAATTGCATTTCCGGTGAAGGCTATTTAATTAAAATGCTTATGACTGATACTTTAATTTATTACTCACTTCCTCCCTGTGGTGAAGAATATATTGATTACCGGAACATGGAGACCTATAATACAATTGAGATTGGAGACCAATGCTGGCTGGCGCAAAACATGGATATTGGTATAATGATAAACGGAGATAATAATCAAACGGATAACGGCCTAATTGAAAAGTATTGTTATGATAATGACCCGGAAAACTGTAAGGTTTACGGCGGGTTATATAAATGGAATGAAATGATGCAATACACTTCAGCCCAAAGCACACAGGGCATTTGTCCGGATGGATGGCATTTACCTTCCAATGCTGAGTGGTATGAAATGGAAAGCTACCTTGACCCCAGTATTGGCAGTCCTTTTTCTACAGGATGCACAGGTTGGGATGGAACAGATTGTGGAACACAACTTCTTGAAGATGGCTCATCAGGTTTTGAAGCAAAACTATCAGGTTATAAAGATTGGTATTCCGGTGAATTTATTTTGAAGGGAATAAAAACAATTTTCAATACAACAACTGGATACAACTGGAGTAATTCAATATTCAGAATGCTTGCAATAAATAATCCTCAGGTGAACAGAAAAATTGCAAATAAAAATTTTGGTTTATCTGTTCGCTGTTTAAGAAATATTACGATAAATACTAAAGCTTTACAATCAAGTGAAAAATCAACAGTAAATTACAAAATCAAAGACGGCAATCCTCTGGAGCCTGTCTGGACAATCTACATTGAAAAAGGAAGCTTAAATATTGGTGCTGAAATTGCAATTTATGATGGTGAAGTTCTAACAGGTTCTGGTGTTATCGTTTCCGGGAATATTCTGGAAAACGCTATTCCTGTTTTCAGTAATCTTTATAAACCGGGAAATAAACCGACAATAAAGGTTTGGAATAAAAATGAGAGCAAAGAAATCATTTTAAACAATCACACATTTTCAAATCCTTACGGAGATGCATGGACAGAAAATGTTTTCCCGGAAGGAGATGGAGAATATAGTTTGCTGCATTTTTCAACAACCGGAGTTTCAAATGAAAATGATAAGAATGAAATCTCCATTTTTCCAAATCCAACGACTGGAATAATAACAATCGGAAACTTAACAGTGTTTGAAAACCTTTCAGCTTTGAAAATTACTGACATTACCGGAAAAACAGTTTTAAAAACTTGTCCGTACGAAACGAAGCAAATCCGTATGGATGGATCAAAAATTGAAATTGATCTTTCCCGGCTCAAAAAGGGAGTTTATTTTATCAGCTTAACCGGAAATGATTTAAAATACGTAAATAAAGTTGTGATTCAATAATTATTTATCTCCCGCAGATTTTGCAGTTTGACACAGAATAAATCAGCGAAATCTACGGAAAAAAAACAAAATTCATGAAAAACATTTACAAAAATTTAGTATTGATAATTTTGTTAATTATTAACACATTATCAACAAAAGTAAATGCACAGCATTTTGACTTTGAGGGAGGTGATCCGAGTTCTCCTGTATGGACTATTTATATTAGTGAAGCAAAAAGGGGTAGTTATGATCTTGAGGCGGGGGATGAGATAGCTATTTTTGATGGGGATGTAATGGTGGGTGCATTTATTTTAGATCAGGTTTGTACCCCTGATAATACATTTGATAATGATTTAATAGCTTTTAGTGTACTTACTTCAGGGCCAGGCTATACAGTAGGAAATCCGATGTCATTAAAATGCTGGGATGCAAGTGAACAATTTGAATCTGACGTGTTTACATGTGAGTTTCTTGATCCCTACGGTGGTGCCTATATTGGTGATGTTTTTCCACCGGGTGACGGACAATATAGTATAGTTGAATTGTCTTTTGATCATAATCATATTCCAATTATTAATTATAATCCAACATTTTTTACTAAATCTGTAGCAATAAATAGTAACGCACAGGATTTTTTAAATATTTACAGTGAAGGTTGTGGTACATTAGAATGGAATATTGAAATTGTTTTTCCCGAAGATTTCGAAAGTATAAATCGTTCAGGAAATAAAGAAAACTGGTTAATTGTTGATCCGGTTGAAGGATTACTTGATCCTGGAGATTCAGAAATTGTAATACTTGATTTTAGTGCTGAAGATTTGGAAGAGGGAATATACAATGCCGATTTAATTATTTTTAGTAATTGTATTTATTATCCTGAAGTAATAATTCCGGTTGCAATGACTGTTTTTTCACCATTTGTAACACAAGTGTTTGATCTGAAAACAGGATTTCAGCTTATATCTTCAGGAGTAGAGCCTGTTGATCCTGACATGATTGTAGTTATAAATGATATTTTAAATGATAATCTTGATTTTGTAAGAAACACAGCAGGTCAAACTTTAATAAAAATCGGACCAAATTGGGTTAATAATATCGGAGACTGGATAATTGAAGAAGGATATCTTATAAAAATGTTTGCAGATGATTCATTTTCAATTGTAGGAATTCCAATTGATCCTTCAAGCCCTATACCTCTTGGAACCGGATTTCAATTTGTGAGCTATTTTCCCGAAATTCCTGTGGATGCTATTGATGCATTTGCAACTATCATTGGTAATAATCTTGATTTTATACGAAATTCACAAGGGATGACTTTACGCAAAATTGGCCCGAATTGGATTAATGGGATTGGCGACTGTCAGCCCGACGAAGGTTATCTTGTTAAAATGTATGCCGATGATATTTTGATCTATCCGTTTACTTGTGGAAATCCGTTTACAGATACTCGTGATGCAAAATCTTATAAAACTGTACAAATTGGTGAACAATGCTGGATGGCTGAAAACCTTAATATTGGTGAAATGATAAACGGCTCTGAAAATATGACCGACAATGGTGTTATTGAAAAATACTGCTATGATAATAACCCTGCCATCTGTGAAGTTTTCGGTGGATTATATCAATGGAACGAAATGATGGAATATGTTACTGACACAGCTGTGCAAGGCATTTGCCCTGAAGGTTGGCACTTACCCACCGACCATGAATGGAAAATCCTTGAAGGTACAGTTGACAGCCAGTATCCTGTTAGTAATCCAATTTGGAGTCAAACAGGAAATCGAGGTTTTGATGCAGGATTAAATCTAAAATCCTCAAGTGGTTGGCATAGTGGAGGCAACGGATCAGGACTATATGGTTATGAAGCCCTTCCCGGTGGTTATCATAATAGTAATGATGGTAATTTCTATAGTTTTAGTATCTTCAGTAATTTCTGGTCTTCTACTGAGGTCAATATAAATCTGGCATGGCGTAGGAAGCTGTACTACAATGGAGACGGAGTAAATCGTTACAACTACAATAAGAATGCGGGTCTAAGCATTCGTTGTTTGCAGGATTATTCGAGAAATCATACAGGAGAGCGAAGCACGTTTAACAATTTGTCTGTTTGGAACAAAAACCGGTTTTACGAACTGCACGGACAAGATGGTAATAATTTTGCAGCGACTAATTTTTCATTTAAGGGAGGCAATCCCGCTGAGTCTGTATATACAATTTACATTGAAGGTTTGAAAATTGGTGATGAAATTGCTGCCTTTGATGGAGATATTCTCATTGGATCAATGAAAATTAATTCTAATAATAAATTTGAAAATGAACTTCCCGTATTTAGTACTTTAAACAACGGGCAAGGATATACTTCCGGAAATCCCCTAATTTTAAAAACATGGAATAAAAAAGAAAACAAAGAATATGTTTTAACCGATTACACATTTTCAAATCCTTACGGAGATGCATGGACAGAAAATGTTTTCCCGGAAGGAGATGGAGAATATAGTTTGCTGCATTTTTCAACAACAGGAATTTCGGATGAAAATGATATAAATCAAAGTATTTCAATTTATCCAAATCCATCGGAAGGAATATTTAATATTTTGATAGAAGATGTAAGTGGAAAAGTTCAGATAAAAGTGTTTGATGTTCATGGAAATGATTATCGCTTCTTTGAAATTGAAGGCACAAAAAATATGACGACAGAACAACTTGATCTAAAAGAATTAGGGGCCGGGATTTATTTTATTTGCTTTAGTGGGAAAGACTTTAATCAGGTTAAGAAAATTATTATTCAATAATAATTTTGGAAGCTACCTTTGTAAAAAATAGTATCTTTAACAAAAAAACATCGACTTATGAAAAATCTTACAATTAGCCTGATTCTGATGATTCTTTCATCATCAATTATTTTTGCACAAAGCAATCTTGATATTGCACCAAATATTAAAAAAAATCCAAACGCAACAACTTTTACCGATGACCTATTCGAGCATCATTTTAATTTTCCATGTGGCGATGCTACGGGTGAAGCAGGGATCGAAACAAATGGCGATTATATCTATACTTCAAAATGGAATGGCGATAAATTTTTCTGCTATGAAATTGACGGTATTTTCCTTGGTGAATTCTCTGTTACCGGTGTTTCTAATATTAGAGATATGGCTTATGATGGAACATATTTCTATGGTGCTGCTGCAGGCACTCAATTATTTGAAATGGATTTTACAGGACAATCA
This sequence comes from uncultured Bacteroidales bacterium, assembly GCA_964462015.1. GTDB lineage: Bacteria > Bacteroidota > Bacteroidia > Bacteroidales > JAEINX01 > JAEINX01. Next base: position 121,961 of record CAYWXI010000007.1, read on the forward strand.
GGTATCTTGATTAGTACATTAACTGCTCCTGTTGCAACCAGAGCTTGTGCCTATGATGCCGAATATGATGGTTTCTGGGGAAACAACTGGAGCGATCCCATTACACTTTATGATCGTACAGGAAATATTCTTAACCAATTTAACTGTGGTGCATTTTCAAGTTACTACGGATTTGCGTATCTTGACCCTTCTAATGAAAATCCTTGGCTTTATGGTTTTGCTCAATCAGGTGGTGCAAGCCAGGCTATTATTGTCCAAATAGATCCTGAAACAGGTGCAGAAACCGGAGTTACTTTTGATGCTATCGGATATAGTTCAACAGGAACAGGTATTGCAGGTGGACTTGCTGCATTTGATACATATGCGCCAGGCTGGTGGACAATATTAGGAATTATCCAAAATGAAACAATCTTCGGTGTTGAAGGTGGAACAGCAGAGCCTCCTCCTCCAAATGATGCAGGTGTATCTGAAATTATTTCTCCTGTTTCAGGTTTTCACCTTTGCCTGGAACCTGTAGTAATAATTGCCAAAAACTTTGGTTCAGATACTTTACCGCAAATTGAAGTTGGATTTAACTTTAATGGTACCGGGTGGTTTAATGAAATAATTCCAGGGCCTATTGAACCGGGTGAGGAAATTGAATATACTTTTACCAAACTTACTGATCTATCCGCATTTGGAATATATACATTTGAGTCCTGTTCATTTATATTAGGTGATACTATCCCTCAAAACGATTGTGCTAATTCATTAGAGGTTACCAATACTGCTCATGGATGTATGGATTATTATTCAATCGAAATGTATGATGACTATGGTGACGGCTGGAATGGCGGATATGTTGAAATATTTTGTGACAGCACATCTTTAGGTACTTTCACTCTTGAAACCGGTGCCGGGCCTGAATATGTTGAATTCTTGGTTTATGGATGGGGTATTATATCATGTGTTTGGACTTCTGGCGGATGGCCATATGAATGTTCATACTATATTTATGACAGTTTTGGAGAATTAGTTTTTGAGGATGGTGTTGGCGGTGTTGAACCGACTGGTGGTGATATTGGATATTCTTCCACGGTACCCGAGCTGGATGTAGGAATATCTGAAATAATATCACCTAACAACGGTAGTAATTTAGGAGATGAAACAGTAACAGTAACTATATTTAATATTGGCTGGGAAGTGATTTCTAATCTTTCTGTAGGGTTTTCAGTTGATAACGGAACAATGATTATGGAAACTGTAGCAGGGCCAATATGTTATGGTGGTAGCATTGAATATACTTTTACAGCACTTGCTGATCTAAATGAAGGAGGTTTACACACTATTGAAGCATGTACATTTCATAATGGGGATGAACGCCCAGATAATGACTGTATTGATAAAAATATCTATAATTCAATTCAAATAAATGAGCAAACATTTAATTTGTCAGAGGGATATCAATTCATTTCAACATCTGTTATCCTTTCTAATCCTGATATGTTGGTCGTAATAGAGGAGATTTTAAACGAAAACCTCGATTTTGTCAGAAATTCACAAGGACAAACATTGCGTAAAATCGGCCCGAATTGGGTTAATGGAATTGGTGATTGGATTATTGAAGAAGGTTATCTTGTTAAAATGTTTGCAGAAGATTCCTTCACAATTGAAGGAGAAATGATTGATCCTTCAACTCCGATTTCGGTAATTGAAGGGTATCAATTTGTAAGTTATTTCCCCGAAGCTCCAATGGATGCAATTCAGGCATTTGAAACTATCATAGGCGATGACCTTGATTTTATAAGAAATTCACAAGGACAAATATTGAGAAAAATTGGCCCAAATTGGATCAATGGAATCGGCGATTGTCAACCAACCGAAGGTTATCTGGTAAAAATGTTTGCTGATGGTGAAATTATTTATCCTTTTGCGGCAAGATTATGTGGAAAAACAATTATCGAAACTGAATGATATTTTGCTTTTAAGTTTATTTAACTAAATCCGGAGTATTGATTTTTATTTTCTCAAAATGAGTAAGATCATTTCTGGATTCAATACAACTCATAATTTTCTTTTTAAACTTCCAGCAAGTCATTTGCCTGATATTTAATATTCTTGAAATTTCATAAGTTGAAATCTCCGGTGAATTACAAACTAAATATGCAATCTCAAAAGCTTCATAGATTGGAATTTTGCATTGATGAAAAATAGTATGTGAACTTGCCGACTCCTCATGCTTGCACTTAGTGCACCGCCGCGAAAAGGGTGCTTTGCCTTTACAAAAATTTGTATGCCCGCATTTTCGGCAAACAAAACCATCTTTCCATTTCTTTTCTGATAGAAATTCCAAACATTTCTCATTTGTGGAAAAACGTGTCTCAAACTCGTCCTTGTTTATATTTTTAAATAATGATTCAATCATCTAAATTCAATATTATGTGCTATACTAAATCAATTACTAATCTTAATCATTCAACTCCCTCATGTCATCTCTCCAATACTCCATTCTCCATCACTCCAACTCTTCTACTGCCAACTTGTCAGTGGCACAATTATTGGTACAAAGGTAAAAAAATTAGTGATACTAATGCGATTTATAAAAATAAAAATATATTTTTGCAAAAAATTAATAAATTAAAATAAAACAAAATGAAAAAGATTGGAATATTTAGTATTATATTAATAGCTACAATTTTAATAGGCTGCGGAAACTCCGGTGAAACAATAGCACAAACAAGTGTTAATAAATCAAGCAAAGAAGTAGTTCCTGAAAAACATGATTCTTCGAAACCGGAAAAACTCACAAAAGAAACTTTCTTAACAAAAGTAATGGATTTTGAAAAAAATCCGACAGAATGGGTTTTTGAAGGTGACCTGCCCTGTGTTATTGATTTTTATGCAGATTGGTGTAAACCATGTAAAATGGTAGCACCCATAATGGATGAACTTGCAAAAAAATATAAAGGCAAAGTCAATATCTATAAAGTTGATACACAAAACGAAAAAGAACTTGCCCAGGCATTTATGATCAGAAGTATTCCGGCAGTTTTGTTTTGCCCAAAAGAAGGAAAACCCATGATGCAAACAGGTGCATTATCGAAAGAAGCATATATAAAAATAATAGAAGAGAATCTTCTTAAACCTCAGGAAAAATAAAAATAAATTAATAATTATTATAGAAAATGGAACATTTAACAAAACAGACTTTTCAGGAAAAAGTTTTTAACTACGAAGTAAATAAAGAGTGGAAATTTGAAGGCAAATTACCTTGTTTAATAGATTTTTACGCCGATTGGTGTGGACCATGCAAAATGGTTGCCCCCGTACTTGAAGAATTAGCTAAAGAATATGATGGAAAAATCAATATTTATAAAGTAAATACAGAGGAACAAGGTGAACTTTCACAAGCTTTTGGTATCCAAAGCATACCATCAATGTTATTCTGCCCCCTCGAAGAACAGCCTCAAATGGCTGCAGGAGCATTACCTAAAGAATCATTTAAAAAAGCTATTGATGAAATCCTTTTAGGAAAGAAACAATAATTTTGATCTATGATTGAGTTTCTACTGATTGTTAATCATTAGACCGAAAATCAAAAGTTATAAAAAGTGTTACACCGAAAGTGTAGCACTTTTTTTTTAATTTGCATAAATTTGCAATAAAATCCTGTGATGATGCTTCTTCAATTACCGCTTATTCTTTCGACTTCCTACCTCCCTCCTATCGAATATTTTACTTCCATAATAAATTCAAAAGAGGTGATAATTGAGAAAAAGGAATCCTATAAAAAACAAACTTATCGCAATCGTTGCGAGATATATGGTTCAAACGGAAAACTTAATTTAAGCATCCCGATAATTAAGGTCAACGGGCATAACACCAAAACCGAAGACATTCAGATTTCATATACAGAAAACTGGCAAAAAAATCATTGGAGGGCAATTGAATCAGCCTATAATTCTTCACCTTTCTTTCTATATTACAAAGATGATTTAATAAAGTTCTTCAACGAAAAACATGAAAACCTCATTAATTTCAATTACGATTTATTAATGGTTTTATTTGAAATACTTGAAATAAAATCTAAAGTGAAATTTTCAAATAAATTTATTAAAAATTATGACGAAAATTATATTGATAAACGCAACTTAATTTCACCAAAAAACAACACAAATAATTATAAAAAATTTCCTGCTTATACTCAGGTTTTTGATACAAAACATGGATTTATTCCAAACCTAAGCATTATAGACTTGATTTTTAATGAAGGCCCGGGTGCAATTGATTATCTACATGAAGCTTGCAAGAAAATGAAAAAGGAGTGATGGAGTTATGGAAAAACATGAAACCTGAAACATGAAACCTGAAACATGAAACCCGAAACCATCATTCCGGATACTCCATCCTGACATGATAAATACTAAGAAGCATTTTCTTAAATATTTTTTTGATTTTTTCAATTTCCTTCATAGTAATATCTGAATTTGCAAATTGTCCGTCATATAATTGTCCGTCAATTATTTTATCAACCAGATTATTAATTTTTTCCTCATCATGGTTTTTAAGGCTTCGCGATGCAGCTTCAACCGAATCGGCCATCATCAACACCGAAGTTTCTTTTGAAAAAGGAATTGGGCCATGATAAGTAAATATACTTTCATCTATTATCTCACCCTCAATTGTATTATTTTTCTCCAGGGCATAAAAATATTGTGCTTTTCGGGTTCCATGATGAGTTCGTATAAAATCAATTATTTGCTCCGGCAATTTATTCTTTTTTGCCTTTTCAATTCCCTTAATAACATGGCCAATAATTATTTTTGCACTTTCTACATAAGTAAGTTCATCATGGGGATTCATTCCTGTGGTCTGGTTTTCTATGAAATACAAAGGATTATCCATTTTACCGATATCATGGTATAATGCTCCGGTTCGAACTAAAAGATTATTTCCTCCAATTTCATAAATTGCCTCTTCAGCCATATTTGAAACCTGTAATGAATGCTGGAAAGAACCAGGAGCTTTCACTGATAATTCTCTTAAAAGCTTTGTATTTGTATTTGATAATTCCATTAAAGTGACATCTGTTATCAATCCGAATATCTTTTCAAAAATAAAAATCAAAGGATAGGAAAACAATGATAAAAGTGCACTTCCGGCAAACAATGCAAAATATAACAATTTTATATCGGCAAGGCTACCCTCCTGAATTAGTGTCAGGCCCAAATAAATTAAAATATATGTGACAAAAATTGCGAGAGATGTAACGAAAAACTGAGAACGACGCTGAAGGTCAACTATACTAAAAATAGTTACAACCCCTGCAATAAGCTGCAAATAAACAAATTCAAAACTATTTGGAACTAAAAACCCAATTAAGATTATTGTAACAATATGAACGAACAAAGCTATTCGCGTATCGAAAAATGCCCGTAAAATTATCGGAACAATACATACCGGAACAACATACAAATAATCAATTTGGTATTTCACAACAAGGCTTGTGATAAAAACCATTAAAACTATTTGAATTAATACAAGAAGTATCTTTCGGTTTTCGTTGAATACATCCCTTATAAAAAACAATAGGAAAGCAAATAAAACAACTACAATTATAGTGATCAGAATTATTTGGCCCGATAGAATGGCGAAATATTTTGTTGAAGACCCTAACTGCGATTCATACATTATCTTCAGTGATTCAAGCACCTGATATTTTTCAGGTGTTATTAGTTCGCCTTTGGAGATTATTCGTTCGCCTTTTTGAATCATTCCATGAGCCAATGAAATATTATTCAAGTCATTAGCTATTTCGCTTTCTGTAATTACTTCATTATAGATAATGTTTTGTTTTAATGAATTCTCTAAAACCGAAATCAATAAATCATTATCAAATCCATATGTAAGATTTAAAATTGTATTTATAAAATTATAAGCAGTTTGTATTGTATAAAGTTCATTTAATTCCTTTTCAATTGCATGTTGATCTTTTATTACAATTATCCCGTAATCATCGGGCTTATTTTCAATATCAGGAGTTAATTTAATAATCCCAACGTTCATCACCGTATCGAAAATTGACAAACATAATTGTTCATTAGTTTTTCTCAAGGTTTGAAATTCAGGTGTATCAGCATATTTTTCATTCCAGTTGTTTGTGAAATCTATAATGAGTTCCTGCCTTTGTTGCGTTGAGATATTTTTATCATAATCAAAATACATTTTAATATTATCCCGAATAGCATTGCGCTCGGTTTCAAGCTTTTCTGGTGATTTTAGGATTGCAAAATCGAAAGGGGCAATTAAGTCTTTATGCATCCAGGGTTTACCTTTTTGAAACTCATATTTAAATTTCCCCTCTTTCGGATAAATTATAACAAGCAAAACTATCATTGCAATGAATAGAAAGCCTTTATAAATATCTGAGTAGTGATTTCTTATAAATGAAAAGAATTTATTCATAAATTATATATTATTCTACGAAAATAGAAATTATTTCTGAACTCAGCATTTTTTGTAAGTTCCGGTTTGTAATCTTGTGCTACATTTGCAATTGATTGGAGAAAATTTAATTATGAATCAAGTCTAAAAAGTGCATAATGATATTTTATAAATAGTAAAACACTATTAATCAGGCATGTTAAATTGTAAATTCGTGCATTAGCGGCTTTTTATATCAAACTCAATTATGATTTTAAAATTATAATATTATGGAATTCGGAATATGTAATCTAAGCGTTATACCTTTAAGGTCGGAACCATCTGATAAATCGGAAATGATAAACCAGATTTTATTTGGTGATTTAATAACAAGCCTGGAACATTATATGAACTGGGTAAAAATAAGATCTATTTACGATAACTACGAAGGATGGATTGATTTAAAACAATTTAACACTTTAACTGAAGAAGAGTTTAAAAATATTAGTTCTTCAAAACAAGACACTACCCTGGAATTAGTGCATTTTCTTGTGAATAAGACAAAAAAATCAATGATACCTATAGTTTTTGGAAGTAGTTTACCGGGATTAGAAAATGGGGAATTTATATTGTGCAAGGAAATATTTTCATATGAAGGCGATTCTTTTTCAAATAGCCAAAAAATCACGAATTCGCAATTAATTGAAAATGCAATAATGTTAATTAATGCTCCATATTTATGGGGTGGACGAACACCCTTCGGCATTGACTGTTCCGGATTTACACAAATTGTTTTCAAAACATGCGGAATAAAATTATTAAGAGATGCTTCCCAACAAGCTACACAAGGTGAATTGGTGAATTTTTTATCTGAGGCCACGGCAGGTGATTTGATTTTCTTTGATGATGAAGAAGAAAATATTATTCATGTCGGTATTCTTTTCTCCGAAAATAAAATTATTCATGCTTCAGGAAAAGTTCGTATCGACAACATTGATCATCAGGGGATTTATAATACCGAACTTGAAAAATACACTCATAATTTACGGCTTATCAAGAAAATTATTTAGGAAGGATTTTTTCATCGAATTACACTAATTGAACGAATTAGTATCCATCCATAAAGACGATTAGAATAAATATTTTGACACAAATTACACTGATTTAATTTGTGTTAATTTGTGAAATTCGTGTCTGCTTATTAAGGTTATGTACGAACACTAATTTACAAAAAATTTACCTTGCTTACAAAAGCCTTTTTTATCCGATATTTTATAAAAATATATTCCGCTATTCCAATTTGATACATCAATAGAATTTACTTCACCCAATTTATCCAAACTGTAAACCTGCTCGCCTAAAACATTAAAAACAAATAAAGAATAATTATTGTTGGAGATTATTTGTGAGATTTCAAGAATTACATTTTCTCCGGCAGGATTTGGATAAACCAAAACTTCAAAATTATCAAACGAACTTTCTGAAATCCCAAGCGGAAGTGTTAAAGGAGTGCCCCAAATATCATCTCCTTTTTTAAAATACACTAAGTATTCATAATATCCGGAATAGAAGTTAGTATAACTAGAAAATTCACCACAACCTTTTATATATTTATAATCGTTTGTAACATTAAGTTCAAATGGAAAAGCAAAACATGAAAACTCATCATTCCAATATAGCCGTGGTGTATTTTTATATAAAACAGACCTTCCATTATAAATTCCTCCTTTACTTATCATATATCTGTATAATTCCCAATCATCGTAAATTGATTCAAACGGCATGACATCAATAACGAAAGAATTAATATCAGCATAAATTGTTGTAATTGTATCATTATAATACCAATAATCATCCGGAGTATAAATCCAATGAATTCGATGGAAAGTATATTCCATTGAATCAGGATGAATGAGATTTTTCCCAATATATGTGTTAATTGTATAACTATTCATGCCATCAGCCAATGCTTTTCTATGTATCTCATCACCAACATTAAAATCATAAATATCACCAATTGTCATTTTTTGATAACCTAATTCAGGATTTGATAAGCCCATTAAATCATGGGATAAGACTTCATAAGTTTCTTCACCGAAATCAGGAAAATCCCTAAAATTCAAAATTGAAATAATTCCATGGTTTTTACTTAAACGAATTAATTTTCCGTTAAGATTTGAGTAAGCCGGTTGATTATTGGAATCAAAAAACTGAATTTCAATTGTCTTAACTGAATCCTGAATACCAAGAAAAGAAAGCGTGTCATGAATAGTTAAATTTGCTTTAAAATAACTTTCGTCAGGGAATTTATAAAGTTTCCAGCTATCGTTGAGTAAAGCTTTAGTTTGGACAAAAACCGAATCTAAATCTCTGTTAAAGAAAACATTTAATCCGTCATCATAAATAAGCACTTCAGGCCCTATCCATGAATATTTTTCCGGATAAACACAAGTATCCCAATGCCAAAATGTTGAGTAATTATCAGTGTTAAATTCAAAGAAATTATTGTAACCATTTAGTGATTCAGAAGTTGATATCTCTGTAAGTTTTATTGCTCTAAAAAACTTTTCACTGCCATAATCAAAAGTAACAATTTCATTCTCAGGCTCAAAGTATGCCTCCACATCGGGTAAAACACTTTGATAATCGTTCTGAGTAAAAACGACAATAGGTAAGAACAAGAAAAAGACAAGTAATCTTTTCATAATAAATACTTTTGTTAATATAGATAAAGGACAACAATTTATAATTGTAAAATTACAAAATCTTTTGACACGAATTATACAAATTTACACTAATTTTATTCGTGTTAATTCGTGTAATTCGTGTCTTTTTATAAGTTTACGGATGGACACTAATTACCACAAATTTAATTTCACAAAAATAAGTGAAGGGTTTTCTATCTAATCCATTCATTTAATTACACTAATGAAAATCCTTGCGGATTTTTGGTGTTTTTTGATTGGACTTATGAATAATTATTTACTTTTGCGGCGAAATTGTAATAATTTCTTCGGGGCAGGGTGACCCGCTTTATTTGATTCGTTTCAAGAAGCAGGAATTCCCGACCGGCGGTTAAAGTCCGCGACTCCTGATCAAGTGATCGGGACTGATCCGGTGAAATTCCGGAGCCGACAGTTAAAGTCTGGATGAGAGAAGAAGTTTAATAAAGTGGATTCGCTTTATCTTTCATACTCTTTTTTGCCCACAAGGAATTTTTTTATAGTTTTTATTATGATAGAAACTGACGACATAAAATTCATGAAAAGGGCCTTTGAGCTTTCTAAAAAAGGCTATGGCACTGTTAATCCAAATCCTTTGGTTGGGGCTGTTATTGTTAACAACGGTAATATTATCGGTGAAGGTTTTCATGAATATTTTGGCGGGCCTCATGCCGAAATCAATGCAATAAATAATGTCAAAGGCGAATTAAAAAACACAAGCATTTATGTAACACTCGAACCATGTTCTCATTTTGGAAAAACACCATCATGTGCTGAGGAAATTGTCAGGAGAAAATTTGCAAGAGTAGTTGTTGGATGTATCGACCCCAATCCCTTAGTTGCAGGCAAAGGAATTGAAATAATACGCAATGCAGACATTGAAGTAAAAACCGGAGTTCTGGAAGACGAAATCAAAGAACTTAATGAAGTTTTCTTTAAGTTCATTACTAAAAAATTACCTTTTGTGGTTTTAAAAACTGCAATGAGCTTAGATGGAAAAATTGCAACTAAAACCGGTAATTCAAAATGGATTTCAAGCGAACAATCAAGGACAATTGTTCATGAATTACGTAATCGATATTCGGGCATTATGGCAGGAATCAATACTGTAATTAATGATGATCCTTTATTAAACATCCGTAACATAACGGGAAAAACAAAAAACCCGGTAAGAATTATTATCGATTCCCAAGCAAGAATACCACTTAAAGCAAAGGTATTGAACACACCTGAAATATCACAAACTATTGTTGCTGTAACTGAGAAAGCACCGGTTAAAAAAATTGATCAAATCAAACAACTTGGAAACGATGTAATTATTTGCAAACAAAAAAACCAAAAGATTGATTTATCGAATTTAATGCAAGAATTAGCAAACAGGAATATCGACAGCATCTTATTAGAAGGTGGTGGGACATTAAATTACGAAGCATTGCAAAACAACATTGTTGACAAAATAATTGCATTTATTGCACCCCAAATTATCGGCGGTAAAAACGCACTTACTCCGGTTGAAGGAGAAGGAATATCGGATTTGAATCAAGCAATAAAATTAAATAACATAAAAATAAAACAATTAAACCAGGATGTTATGATTGAAGGGTATTTGGAAGTTGGAAGTCAGGTGTTTGAAGTTTGAAAATTTCTTATAAAAATTGTATCAAAAAATAACAGAAGAGATATTAACACAAAATAAAAACATGTTTACAGGATTAGTTGAAGAAACAGGGATTGTTAAAGAAATTACAAGAAGCAGCAAGTCGATTCGTTTGAAAATTTCAGCTAAAAAAGTACTGGAAGATATAAAAACGGGAGACAGTATTTGTACAGACGGAATTTGTTTGACAGTAGTACATTTTGATCAATCAAATTTTACGGTTGAAGCCATGTCAGAAACTCTGCAAAAAACCAAACTAAATGATATTTCTATCAACAGCCGTGTAAATCTTGAACCCGCCTTAAAAATAACTGATCGACTTGGTGGACATTTAGTTAGTGGCCATATTGATGGAGTTGGTGTAATTACAAATATTATAAAAGAAGATATTGCACATATAATCAGCATCAGTCCCGAACAGCAACTTTTAAAATATATCATCAACAAAGGATCTATTGCTATTGATGGAATCAGTTTAACGGTAAGTTACGTAGATCATAGTATTTTCAAAGTTTCAATAATTCCACACACCGCCCAGGAAACGACTCTGTTAACAAGAAGAATCGGTGACAAAGTAAATCTCGAAACCGATATGATAGCAAAATATACTGAAAAATTACTTTCGTCAAATAATGAAAACAGAAATAAAGAAATTGATAAAAATTTCTTAAGTCAGAATGGATTTATGTAAAAATACAATTGAGATACAATTGAGATACAATTGAAATACAATAGAAATACAATAGAGATACAGTTGAAACACAATGGAAATATAATAGAAAACAATTGATTAAAAATAAATAAATGAACGATTTTAATACTATCCCCGAAGCTATTGAGGACATCAGGCAAGGAAAAATGGTAATTGTTGTAGACGATAAGCGACGGGAAAATGAAGGCGACCTTATTATGGCTGCTGATATGATAACTCCTGAAGGAATTAATTTTATGTCAAAACAAGGCGGAGGGCTGATTTGTATGCCGATAATAAAAAAACGTCTGAAAGAATTGAGAATTGATATGATGGTTACTGAAAATACCGATGTGCATAAAACTGCTTTCACCGTATCAATTGATGCTGCTGATTCAAGTACAGGTATATCTGCTTTTGAGCGTTCAGCCACAATTAAAAAAGTCCTTGACCCTTTGTCATCCTTTGATGACTTTACTCGTCCCGGGCATGTCTTTCCTCTCGAATATAATAAGGGAGGTGTCCTGGTTCGAGCAGGGCATACCGAAGCGGCTGTCGATTTGGCAAAGTTAGCAGGATTATATCCCGCAGGCGTTATCTGTGAAATCCTGAATAAAGACGGTTCAATGGCACGGGTTCCCGAACTAATTGAATATAAGAAGGAACATAACCTGAAATTAATTACCATAGCTGACCTTATTGAATATCGTCGTGGCAGTGAAGTTCTGGTAGAAAAAATCTCTGAAGCTGAAATGCCAACAAAATATGGTAATTTTAAAGTCTATGGTTATCAAAATAAAATAAATGGAGAACACCACATTGCCCTTACTATGGGAAACATAAAACTTGACCAGCCTGTACTTGTCAGAGTACACTCCGAATGTTTGACCGGAGATGTTTTCGGTTCGAAACGATGCGATTGTGGAAATCAGTTAGATGAAGCCTTACATCGTATTGCCGATGAAGGCCGGGGGATATTATTATATATGCGTCAGGAAGGACGTGGTATCGGTTTATTGAATAAACTTAAAGCCTATCATTTACAGGATTCAGGAATGGATACGGTTGAAGCAAATGAGGCATTAGGTTTTCCTGCCGATCTTAGGGATTATGGAATAGGTGCTGAAATTTTGGCTGACCTTGGTGCAAAAAAGCTCCGGCTAATGACTAATAACCCGAAAAAAATATCAGGCATTTTCGGTTTTGGTTTGAAAGTCGTTGAACGTATTCCAATTATTGCGGAATATAATGACAATAATCAGTTCTATTTAAAAACAAAAGAAAAAAAACTTGGTCATTTAATACACATATAAATTAAAGTACATCTACAAATGTAGTAGAACCAGACAAATGCGAAAATGATTGAATGCTAAAATGCGAGAATAAAAATAATTTTACCTTATAAAATTGCAATAGAAACTAATACAAAATCACATGAAAACAATTCAGGGAAATTTTAATGCCAAAGATTTAAAATTCGGTATTATAACCTCAAGATTTAATGAATTTATCGGCAGCAAGCTATTATCGGGAGCAAAAGACGGATTATTACGTCACGGAGCCGAAGAAAACAATATTGAAATGGTGTGGGTACCAGGTTCATTTGAAATTCCTTTAATGGCAAAAAAAATGGCTAAAACCGGAAACTACAATGCAATAATTTGCCTTGGTGCTATCATAAGAGGAAGCACACCTCATTTTGATTTTGTAGCTTCGGAAGCAGCCAAAGGTGTAGCTATGGCCGGAATTGAAACAGAAATCCCTATTGCATTTGGCATTTTAACTACCGATAACATCGAACAGGCAATTGAACGTTCGGGTACTAAAGCCGGAAACAAGGGGTTTGATGCAGCAATGACTGCCATTGAGATGGCTAATCTGATGAAAAACTTTTAATAGTTTTGTAAGCATTTAATTAAAAACTGTGTTTTAACGCTTACATAGTTTTTAACAATCATAAGCACATCATCTTTCTGTTACTCTTTTAATTATCGTAACATAAGCAAATACAGTAACAAAATGTTAATAATTATTTATTTTTTTAAGAATAAATAATCTATATTTTTGTACTTAAGAAAAATATTGTAAATTTTTATTAAACACTAAAATTAATTGCTTATGAAAAAAACAAACAAATTATTAATGTTATTAGCATTATTTTTATTCTCGGCTACAACCTTTGGACAAGGATTTGTAAAAGGGATTATTCAGGATGCAAAAACAAATGAAACCCTAATCGGTGCAACGGTAATAATTGAGGGAACTACAATTGGTACAACTACTGACCTTGATGGCAGTTTTTCATTTGAAGCCCCTACAGGAAATCAAGTAATCAGGGTTTCTTTCATTGGTTACACAGTTAAACTTATTGAAATCATGGTGTCCGAAGGCTCTACTACTGACATAGGGATTATTCAATTAGAACCAAGTGCAATCGGGCTTGATGAAATAAATGTTCTTGCTTCTGTAGCAATTGACAGAAAAACACCTGTCGCGGTTACAACAATTAAAGGTGAAACAATTGAGAGAAAACTCGGAAGTCAGGAATTTCCGGAAATTATGAAATTAACTCCCGGTGTTTATCCAACAAAATCCGGTGGTGGTTTTGGTGATGCTAGAATTAACATTCGTGGTTTCGACCAAAGAAATGTAGCTGTAATGATCAATGGTATCCCTGTTAATGATATGGAAAACGGCTGGGTTTATTGGTCAAACTGGGCCGGACTAGGCGATGCAACACGTACTTTACAAGTTCAACGAGGCCTTGGTGCTTCTAAACTTGCTATCAACTCAGTTGGTGGTACAATAAATATTATTACTAAAACAACTGATGCTAAAAAGGGTGGATCATTTAAACAATCCATGACCGATTACGGTAGAACAAAATCTATGCTTTCACTTTCAACCGGAAAACTTTCATCGGGAACTGCAATAACATTTGTTGGTTCAAGAACTAAAGGTCCGGGTTATATCGACGCTACTTATGTTGATGCATGGTCGTATTTCTTAACTGTATCTCAAGAAATTGGGAAAAATCACAATTTAGTTTTTACTGCTATCGGTGCTCCTCAACAACACGGACAACGTGATGGTTATAACATGTTAACACAAGAAGAATTTGACATGTACGGTACTAAATACAATAAAAATTGGGGTTGGTTGTATGGTGAAAAGTATAATACAAGGAATAACTATTATCACAAACCTCAGATGTCCTTAAACTGGTATTGGACAATTAGTGAGAAATCTTTCCTTGCAACATCTGCTTATTGGTCATTCGGTAGAGGTGGCGGATCAGGTACTTTGGGATATGGTTCTTATAAATATGATCCTCCAAGGTATAATTACCAAAAAGCCGGTAAATACACAGGGCTTTATGACTGGGATTCTATGGTTGTAATTAACTCAGGAAATTATGATACTACAAATGCTCGTCTTGCAGGAGCATATCCTCCACCAGATAACGGTGATACATCTTTCTATTCAAGATCGAATCTTATTATGCGTAATTCTGTTAACCATCACAACTGGTTTGGATTTTTATCTACTTTAACTCAGGAACTTACAGATAACATTGAATTAATTGCAGGTATTGATGCCCGTTATTACAAAGGTATTCACTATCGTGAAGTCAGAGATCTGTTAGGAGGCCAATATTGGTTCGATAAAAAGATGGGAGCAAGATATGATATTGGTGATAAAATTGCTTATCATAACGATGGTATCGTGACTTATGTAGGTGCATTTGCACAGGCTGAATATACTGCCGACGATTTTTCTGCATTCATTGCCGGAACAATCTCTAATACCTGGAACAAACGTATTGATTATATGAGTTATATGGCTGATTGGGGAAGTGGTGACTCAAGCGATGATAAAAACACAAGCAAAACACTTTCTGATATAGGTTATAACGGAAAGATTGGTGCCAATTATAACCTTGATGAATACAATAATGTTTTCTTTAATGCAGGTTATTATTCAAGAGTTCCTAATTTCAGATTTATGTTTTTAAACTACAGAAACGATGTTAATGAAGATCGTGAAAACGAAAAAGTTTATGCAGCAGAAATTGGATACGGATTCAACAATAACTTTGTAAAAGCAAACTTAAACGCTTATTATACAATTTGGGATGATATTTCTAAACTTGGTGGATATCGCGATAGTGATGGTGATTACCACAATGTATATTTCTTTGGGCTTAAGGAGGATCATATAGGAGTTGAGCTTTCTGTAGATGCACAAGTTACAAATAATATTAACTTAGGAGCTATCGCTTCCATCGGAAATTGGAAATATAATGATAATGTAGAAGTTAACGTTTATGATGATGATACCCATGAATTAGATACAATTGTAACCCTCTTTACAAAAGACTTAAAAGTTTATGATCAACCACAAACACAAATTGGAGTATTTGGAAGATTCCAGATCACAAAACAACTTGACTTAGGTTGTGAATACAATTACTATGCTGATAACTACGCAATGTTTACACCCGAAGAAAGAACTAAACCGGAGGATACCGAACAATCATATGAATTCCCTGATTATGGAATATTTGATATTCGTGCAGGATTTGCTTTCCAATTTGCAGGTCTGAAATCTTATGCAAGCATTAACTGTTATAATGCATTCGATACATATTCACTTGTTGAAGGTGAAGATACAGGTATTAAACAAGATGATGGTTCTTACAAACACGTCCTTAAAAAAGGATGGTGGACATGGGGAAGAACTTTTAATTTTAGTTTAAAAGTTAATTTCTAATATTTTACAAAACATTCACAAAAGCCATCCGATTCAGGGTGGCTTTTTTTTATACCTTTGAAAAAATAATCAAATGAAAAAACTCGAAATTTTTGGATTAATTACCGTAGTTTTTATTTTAGTAACTTTTTCATATTCCTGCAAAGAATCAAAGCTTAAACAAGAAAAACCCTACGTTGTAATGCTTTCTCTTGATGGTTTCAGATGGGACTATCCCGATAAAGTCCCGACACCAAACCTTGATTATATTGCTAAAAAAGGTGTAAAAGCAAAATCATTAAAACCTGCCTTCCCAACAAAAACTTTTCCAAATCATTATACAATGGCTACGGGTTTATATCCCGATCATCACGGAATTGTGTTAAATAGTTTTTATGATGAAGAAATGGATAAATATTATGAAATCCCAGATCGTAAGGCAGTTAATAATCCTGATTTTTACAATGGTGAACCCATTTGGGTAACAGCCGAAAACCAGGACGTTATATCGGCTTCATATTTTTGGGTGGGTTCGGAAGCTCCTGTAAAAGGTGTAAGCCCGACTTATTGCAAAGAGTATGATCACTATTTTCCTTTTGAACAAAGAATCGATAGTGTAATTGCATGGTTACAACTTCCTGAAGAAGAAAGGCCTCATTTAATTTTATGGTACATCCATGAGCCTGATAGCAAGAGTCATCGCTTTGGACCCGACAGCAGGGAAATTGAAGATTGTGTTGTTTATCTTGATAGTTTGATTGGAGTTTTTATTACAAAAATCGAAAAATTACCAAATAATGAAAACATTAATATTATTGTAACTTCCGATCATGGAATGTGCCCTATCAGTAAAGAAAGAACTGTTTTTTTGAATGATTATGTTAATGAAGAGTGGATAGATATTATTCAGGGTTATAATCCAAATTTCAATATTAAAGCGAACCGGGAGTTTTATGACACCTTATATGCAGTTTTAAGAAGCATTCCTCATATTAAAACTTGGAAAAACAATGAAGTTCCCGAGAGATTAAATTATGGTACAAATCCCCGTGTAATGGATTTTGTGGTACTTGCAGATAGTAGTTGGAGTATTCGTCTTGAAGGACAAAAAGCAAAAGATGGTGGAGCACATGGTTACGACAATGATAACACTGATATGCATGCGATTTTTTATGCTTATGGCCCGGATTTTAAAAAAGGATACATTCAAAATACTTTTAACAATGTGGACCTTTATCCATTGATTGCAAATATTTTAAACATAGAACCGGCTAAAACTGATGGGGATATTGATAATGTTAGGATGATGTTGGTTGAGTAATTTAAAGTATAAGTCATTTAATGGTCATTGATTGTCATTAGTTATCATTGTTTTTCACACTAATTCCATTGTTTTCCATGTTTTTCGTATTTCCCTTTACGAACCAATTGGAAATTCATACGAAGAGAAGTAAGCGACATGAGGTTAATCCGTAATAATTCGTATGGATAGATTTCTTATTTTCTTTGAAAGAAAACATTAATTAATTGGATTTATTGTACTTTTGTAATAAATTATAAAAATTAAAGCTATGTATCATGGTCAGATAAATACCGAACAAATACAACAATTATTAAACCCTCTAATTGTTTCAGGTATTTATAAAAATCAAGCAAGTGCATTAAAAGATATTATCATTGAATTCATAAAAAACAAACTTAAATCATATAAAGTAGTTATAGAAAAATTTGAACTCAAATATAATACAGGATTTAATGGATTTACCACTAATATTAAAAATATTGCATCACTAAAAGAAGAAGATGACTGGATGGAATGGAAAGCTGCAATTGAAATGAAAGAAGCATGGTCGAAAACTCTAAAAACCGTGATGCAAAATGCAACTTAACATTAAAGAAATCCTGCTTTATTTAGAATCAAAAAATATTGTTTCACAAATAATTGAGGTTTTTACAGATGAAACGGCAAGCAGAGGGTATTATAAAATACGATGCAAATTAATTCCCGCTGATTATAAGTTACAAATAAAATGGATTTCTACACCCGAAAATTTAATTTATTCATATCAATTATTTTCCGATACTCATTTATTAAGATGGGATAATTCGCCACATTTTCCAGACATAAAGACTTTCCCCCATCATTTTCATGACAATAATGAAAATATTCATAACTCATTAATTTCCGGGAAAGATATAATAACTGATTTGGATATAATATTAAAAAAGATATTAGTGTTTATTGATAATGAATTGACAAAATAAAAAATAATTAAATGTCAAACGAACCAATAATTAAACTTGAAAATGTTTCGGTTTTTCAAAAGAAAATATTGATCCTTTCAAGAGTGAGCTTACAAATATTTCCCGGAGAATTTGTTTACATAATCGGAAAAACAGGAACCGGCAAAAGCAGTTTATTAAAAACTTTGTATTCTGAAATTCCATTAAATGAAGGTGAAGCAATTGTAGCAGGCTACGATCTAAAAAAATTAAAAGCTAAAGAAGTTCCATTTCTTCGCCGAAAACTTGGAATTGTTTTTCAGGACTTTCAACTACTGATCGACCGAACTATAAACGAAAACCTTACTTTTGTTTTGAAAGCAACCGGATGGAAGAATAATACCGAAATCCAGGAACGAATACAGAAAGTTTTACAAAAAGTCGGTTTACCGACAAAAGGTTTTAAAATGCCTCACCAATTATCAGGTGGCGAACAACAAAGAGTTGCAATTGCAAGAGCCTTGCTTAATGATCCCGAAATTATTCTCGCTGATGAGCCGACCGGTAATTTAGATCCCGAAACATCTCAGGGTTTGATGAAATTACTTTTTGAAATTAGTGAATCGGGAAGGGCTGTTTTAATGGCAACCCATAATTATTCCATAATACAAAGATTTCCGGCAAAAATATTGAAATGTGAGGATGGGAATGTTATTTTTTCAGGAAATGAGACTAAGTAAACGAGAGGCATTTTCATTATTTGAATAATGTTTTTGAAGTTTCTGTTTTCGTTTTTCCACCCGTGAAACATCAAATTCCATTGTAAACAATTTCCTGATCTTTTCCTTTAACTCATCAGCCGAATTTGACTTAAAACAAAGTTCGTCCAAATCCGTACCATTCAACATTTCATTATTAACCAAACAAAAACGCCCGTTATACAAAACATTGAGAAGTTTAAGTTTCAAACCCGTAGCCTGAAATGTAACTAAAACATTTATATGTGCTTCTCTGATCAATTCAAACATCTTCTCGTCCGGAGGATTTGCAATTACTTCCACATTTCCACTCTCATCAGCAAGTTTTTGAATATTTTGAGGAGGATTCGAGCCGGCTATTACTAAACTAACATCAAGATATTTAAAAACTTCGTTGATTAAAAATGAAGCTGCAAAAGCATTTTCTGGTACTTCAATATTACCGTGATATAAAGCATATTTTCCTTTCCCGGGTTTAACATCAAAAGTATTGTTCGCATGAAAACTCGGTAAAAAATTTATTTTACTATTTTTAAAATGCTTTTTTAAATAATCCGTATCATGCTGTGAAACAACTAGCATCAGCGAAGCATGTTTTAAAATTTTTTGATATAACCGAAGTTTTAAACCTTCAGTTAAAAAATAAGTTTTTTTGTAAATATTCTTTTCTACCTTGTATAAATTATAATAATATTTATGCTCGATATTACTTTCGCGATAGATTTTTATACGGTTTTTTAAACGTTTATCGCTAATTGCGTAACAAGAATGCAAACCTTCAAACAAAATAGGATAATTATCTTTAAGTAAATTTTTTATCATTTCTTCCGAACGCCTGCTTCTAACGATGTATGGTTTAAGACTTAACCCTGAAACAAGTCCTAATTTTCGTTCGTAATAATATACTTTCGAGCAATATTTTTCAAGAATCGGAGCACGATCACGACCGGGGTATTCAAAACTGTGTAAAATGATTTTTACGCCCTTTTTATGAAGTGCAATTAATTTATAATAAACATCAATTACTCCACCATAATTCGGCGGATAAGGAATATCAAAAGCAACTATATGTAGAGAATTATTTAACAAAATTGTTTACTATTTATATTCAAATTTTCCATCTAAATTATTCTATCAATATAATAATCAGGATTGCGGTGTTGGTGTGCAATACAAGTTATATATAACATGTTGTCTTCAAAGATATACAAAATTAGAAATGGAAATCTTTTTAATAAAGCTTTTCTTGTTCTTTTATCTACTTTACTCCATATTTGTGGATGTTCAATTATGATCTTAATAATATTATTGAATTCATTTAAAAATTGATCTCCTAATCCTTGTAATTGGTATTCATAAAAATTGTAAGCGTCAATTAATTCCTGATCTGATGGATGAATAAATTTTATTTTCATTTTTCTAACTTCTTCATAACATCTTCATAAGAAACTGCTTTTACTTTTCCAGTTTTGTATGCATCATATCTTTTCTCAGACTCTTTAACCCAGTTATTTTGAATTTCAATATCCGGTTTGTTTAAGCTTTCGAGTATAAATTCGACTAAATGAATTTTTTCTAAAGCTTTTAGACCTAATACTTTTTGTTGAATATCTTTATTTATCATTTTGGCTTTCTTTTATTTACTATTCAACATTCTTCTTTCTTCAAGATAGATTTTTTATTATGCAAATATACATTTTATAGATCAAATAAATAGAAAAGCACCAATTTATTACAAACTCTCAACAAATATTAAAACCTGGAATATACATCAATCAAAACCTTTTCCTCATTTTCCCAGTTTAATTCTTCAGCTGCAACCTTTATATTTTGCTTCCACAATTTGAGTTTATTTTTATGGGAAAAAATATTGTTGATTTTTTCAGCAATATGTTTCGGGTCATGATTTTCAATTAAATCACCAATCTGATACTTTTTAATAATTTTTTTTATCTCAACCAAAGGAGAAGCCAAAACCGGAAGTCCGGCGTGAATATAATCGAAAAGTTTATTTGGCAGGCTGAACCTGTAATTTATATTAGTATCCTTATCAATTGTAACTCCGATATCTGCAAGAGAAGTGTATGCAAATAGTTGTTCGAAAGGCAATTTAGGAATAAACCTGACTTTTTCGTTTAATCCGTAATCACGTGCCATTTGTTTTAGAATATCGATTACATCTCCACCTCCGATTATTAATAAAATTACATTATCGACAAATTGCATTGCTTCAACCAATTCTTCGGCCCCTCTGTCAATATTTATTCCGGCTCCTTGTAAAAGAATGATTTTCTTATCTTCCGGTAAATCAAAATCTTCCCTTGTATAAATTGTATTACTATCCGGTTTTGGGGAAATATTTCTAACAACACGAACTTCCACACCATACTTATCTTCAAACAGATCAGCTATTGATTGATTTACCGTGAAAACATATTTAAGTTTAGGAAAAATAAAAGCCTCAATTTTTTTCCATACTCCCTGCACAAATTTTCTGTTTACCAATTCGGGAGTCTCGGTATAATATTCATGGCTATCGTAAACAATCGGGATGTTTTTCAATTTATGAATTAGAAAATTAGGTAACAAAGTATCCAGATCATTTGAAACCAATAAATCTGATTTCCTAAATAAAAGCAATAAAAATAGTCGAATATTATATTCGGTATAAAACAAAGGACCTTTCTCGAATAATAAGTTCATTCGTTTCATTTTGTAATTTCTCCGTTCAAGATCAAGGCTGTCTTTTTTCTTTCTACCTACCAAAGTTACTTCCCAGCCAAGCTTTAGAAGGGTATTTGAAACTTTATCAACTCTCCTGTCTGTTGACAGATCATTGATTACAGAAACAATTGCTCTAGGCACAGCTTTGGTTATTTTCAATGTTTATGAATATTTGAAATAGAAAACAAGAATAATACATTACTTAAATAATATTAATTATTATGATTTATCTTTTTTAGCCCAAAAGTCTATCATACTCATCATGAGTTCCTGTCCAAATCCAAATATAATCTTCTCCATCAAAAGTAGCAAGAGCTCGATATTTTATTCCTATGCGAGCAGACCAATACTTCCCAACTTTCTTAAAATGTAATGAAGGATGATTTGGATTACTTTTTAGAATTTGAAAATTTTCAATTGCAGTTTCTTTAGTATTCTTTGGCAGGGAATTTAATAACTTATAAAACCTTCTACTTGCTTTATGCATTTACAAATTCTTAAGCTTATTATTATATTTCTCTTTTAAAGCTTCTTCAACCAGAAAATCTAATTTACCTTTTAGTGTATCATTCTCAATTTTTCTATCCCAATAATCCCAATCTTTTTCAATTATCCAGTTCCTTAGTTTATAAAAATCCTTTGATGATAGAGATCTTATTTCTTTTTGTATTCTTTCTATTTCTACCATTTGATATTTTTTTTCTTACAAAAATAGTCAATAAATTCGGAATAAACATTCAAATTCGAGTATCTTTGAAATAAAATAAAAACAAGTGATAATTAAAGAAAATATTACATTAAAAGCATTTAACACCTTCGGGATTGATGAAAAAACAAAATTCTTTGTTGAAATTAATTCAGATAATGATATTTTTTCTTTTTTAAAATTGATCAAAGAAACCCAAAAGCCATTTTTATTTCTTGGAGGTGGAAGCAATATTTTATTTTCAAAAAATTTTGACGGAATAATTGGAAAAATAAACACCAAAGGTATCAGAATTTGTGAGGAAGATGATAATCAAGTTATAATTAATATAAAAGCCGGTGAAGTATGGGATAATTTCGTAGAATTTTGTGCAAACAACAATTATTATGGTATCGAAAACATGTCATTGATTCCTGGAACCTGTGGTGCTGCTCCAATTCAAAACATCGGGGCTTACGGAACTGAATTAAAAGACGCTTTGGTAGAGCTTGAAGCTATTGAACTGAAAAACGGAAAAACAAAAACTTTCATAAACAATGATTGCCGATTCGGATACCGAAGCAGCATTTTTAAAACCAAATTAAAAGGAAAATTTCTCATCACTTCCATTACTCTTAAACTTTCCAAAAAACCGGTTTTTAATATTGATTACGGGCCTGTTAAAGAAGAGTTAAATAGAATGGGTGTTCAGAACCTTTCAGCGACCGGAATACGTGAAGCTATTTGCAATATCCGCCGAAGAAAACTTCCCGACCCACTTGAACTTGGAAATGCCGGTAGTTTTTTTAAAAATCCGCAAATCTCGGAATTTCAATTTCAAAAAATCAAAAAACAATACCCGAAAATTAAATCTTTTTCACACGAAAATAAAAGTATAAAACTTTCAGCCGCACAACTCATCGAATTATGTGGATGGAAAGGTAAAAAAATTGGAAATGTAGGTACACACATTAATCAGCCTTTAGTTATTGTAAATTATGGGGGTGCTTCCGGAGAAGAAGTTATCTCCTTTGCAGATATGATCAGGCTTTCGGTTTTTGAGAAATTTGGAATACAGCTTGAGAATGAGGTAAATCAGATTTGAAATTGACTTAAAGCTCTTCGTTTAAAAAATCAAAAACCCTTTCTTATTGAATAAAATAGAGAAATCAAAACAGTTGCTTTACGACAGAGCAAGCTAAAAAATATATTGTTTAAAAGTTCATTTTATTAATCCAAAATTATTTTTAAAAAAAGACACTTATTTTCTTGGATTTATCAATTAAGAAAATGTAATTTTGCACTGTGAATTAAATAACATTGTTATTTTTTAACAATTTAAATAAAAACAATTAAATAAACATAATAAATGAACTTAGAAAAATTTATGAATGGCCTGGAAAAGAAACATCCGGGAGAACTTGAATATCTTCAAGCCGTTCGAGAAGTTTTAGAATCAATAGAAGATGTAGTAAATGAAAATCCTCATTTCGAAACAGCCGGCATTATTGAAAGAATTGTTGAGCCGGACAGAATTTTAACTTTCAAAGTGCCATGGGTAGATGATAATGGAAAAGTTCATGTTAACCTAGGTTATCGTGTACAATTTAACAATGCAATCGGGCCTTATAAAGGTGGCTTACGATTTCACCCAAGTGTAAACCTTAGTATCTTAAAATTTTTAGGTTTCGAGCAAATTTTCAAAAACAGCCTTACTTCACTTCCAATGGGAGGAGGAAAAGGTGGTTCTGATTTCGATCCAAAAGGAAAGTCAGATAATGAAATAATGCGTTTTTGCCAGGCTTTTATGATGGAATTATGGAGACTTATTGGCCCTGAAACCGATGTCCCTGCCGGTGATATTGGTGTTGGAGGAAAAGAAATCGGTTATTTATACGGAATGTATAAAAAAATAGCCCAGGAGCACACAGGTGTTTTAACCGGAAAAGGACTTAACTGGGGTGGAAGCCTTATCAGACCTGAAGCTACAGGTTTCGGTACAGTATATTTTGCAAAAGAAATGCTTAAAACAAAAGGCGAAACTTTTGATGGCAAAACAGTCGCAATTAGCGGCTTTGGAAATGTTGCCTGGGGAGCTGCTTTAAAAGTTACCGAATTAGGAGGTAAAGTTGTTACTTTGTCAGGCCCTGACGGATACATTTATGACTCTAAAGGTATTTCCGGTGAAAAAATTAATTATATGCTCGAACTTAGAGCTTCAAATCAGGATATCGTAAAACCTTATTCTTACGAATTTCCTGAAGCAAAATTCTTCCAGGGAAAACATCCATGGGAAGTTAAATGTGATGTTGCCTTACCTTGTGCAACTCAAAACGAACTAAACAAAGAAGATGCCGAAGCATTAGTGAAAAATGGATGTATCTGTGTTGCTGAAGGTGCAAACATGCCTTCTATTCCTGAAGCTGTTGAAGTTTTTCTTGAAAACAAAATCTTATTCGGGCCCGGTAAAGCCGTTAACGCCGGTGGTGTTGCAACTTCAGGCCTTGAAATGTCGCAAAACTCAATGAAACTCGGTTGGCCTTCACAAGAAGTTGACGAACGTTTACATCAAATTATGACTACTATTCATGAGTCATGTGTTAAGCACGGAAAAGACAGTGATGGTTTTATTAATTATGTAAAAGGTGCAAATATAGCAGGTTTCTTAAAAGTTGCAAATGCAATGATTGACCTCGGTGTATTGTAGATTTTTAGTTAATTTTTATATTTCTAAAAACTCCCAATTGGTAAATTCCGGTTGGGAGATTATTTTTAAGAAAAAATTTGTGTAGTACAATTCATATCGTTGCAAAACATAGAGAAAAGTCATGCCTTTTCTCTACAATTGCCCAATTGTTCGATTTGCAAATAATTATTATTTCAACGCAGCCAACTGTTCTTCAATCACCCTGATCTTGGCTTCAGCATCAGATTGCTTTTTGCGTTCCATTTCAACTACTTTTTCGGGTGCATTATTCACAAAACGTTCGTTGCTAAGTTTTTTAGAAACCGAAAATAAAAAACCTTTGGTGTATTTTAAATCTTCCTCAAGTTTCTTAATCTCAGCTTCCATATCAA
The DNA here is from genome assembly GCA_964462015.1 of uncultured Bacteroidales bacterium. Lineage (GTDB taxonomy): Bacteria > Bacteroidota > Bacteroidia > Bacteroidales > JAEINX01 > JAEINX01. The sequence goes on from CAYWXI010000007.1 coordinate 147,654, forward strand.
GCGAATCGCTCATAGGAATAAAAAATTCAGTTGATTTTACGATAAATGACATCGAAGCATCAATTTTTTCATCCGTATAACCAATTTTATTCAAGTTACAAAGTTTGGAAACAAGGCTATCAAAAGTAATGTCTGGTTTTTCGTCATTATTCTTTTTAATAAAAACTTCAAGGCTCTCTTTATTTGGGATATTTTTTCCCTTCCTGAAATTCCTGACCGCAATAATTACATCCTTTGCAAATTCAAATTGATTGAGAGTAGCTTTCTTGATTTTACCAACTTCCGGCATTTTCGAAATAATAATACAATCATCTTCATCCCTTTCTGCTAATAAATGCCAAATTTCTTCGGTAATAAAAGGCATAAACGGGTGTAGAATTTTCATAATCTTTTCGAAAAACGCAATAGTATCCTCAAGAGTAGTTCTATCAATAGGTTTCTTATAAGCAGGTTTCACCATCTCAAGATACCAGGAACAGAAATCATCCCAAATCAATTTATAAGTAAGCATCAATGCGTCGGAAATACGATATTTCGAGAAATGGTCGTCAAGGATTTTTATTGTGGAATTTAATTTGGATTCGAACCATTCAATTGAAATTTTACTTGATTGGGGTTGTTCTAAATTTTCATCAACTGTCCAGCCTTTGATCAAACGAAGTGCATTCCAGATTTTATTACTGAAATTTCTTCCCTGCTCACATAAAATCTCATCGAAAGGCAGATCATTCCCGGCCGGGGAAGTCAACAACATACCAACTCTGACTCCGTCGGCACCGTATTTTCCCATTAACTTTATAGGATCAGGCGAGTTACCAAGCGATTTCGACATCTTTCTTCCGAGCTTATCACGAACGATTCCCGTCAAATAAACATTTTTAAAAGGTATATCATTTCGATACTCTATTCCGGCCATTATCATTCTTGCCACCCAAAAGAATAAAATTTCGGGAGCAGTGATCAAATCATTTGTAGGGTAATAATATTTGATATCTTCATTTTCAGGAAAACGAATGCCATCGAAAACCGAAATCGGCCAAAGCCACGACGAAAACCATGTATCTAAAACATCCTCATCCTGTCGAATGTCCTCTATTTTAAGCTCAGGTAAATCGAATTGTTTCTTTGCGGTTTCATAAGCTTCTTCCTTACTTTTAGCTACTACCATTTCCCTGTTAGGAAGATAATAAACCGGTATTCTCTGACCCCACCAAAGTTGCCTCGAAATGCACCAGTCTTTACAATTTTCCATCCAATGACGATAAGTATTCTTGAATTTCTTTGGATAAAACTTTATTGTATCGTTCATAACTATTTCAAGGGCAGGTTTTGCCAGTTCCGACATTTTAAGAAACCATTGCAACGATAATTTCGGTTCTATAACCTCGTCGGTTCGCTCCGAAAAACCAACCTTATTCACATAATCTTCAATCTTTACCAGATGTCCTTTATCTTTCAGTTCAGCAACAATTTCATCACGAACAACAAATCTGTCTTTACCGATAAAAAGTTCGGCTTTTTCATTCAGAGTTCCGTCATCATTAAAAATATCAATGGTTTCAAGCCTATGTTTGATACCTATATTATAGTCGTTTATATCATGAGCAGGAGTAATTTTCAAGCAGCCTGTTCCAAATTCACGGTCAACATATTCATCCTGAATTATTGGTACCGGGCGATTCACCAAAGGAATAATTGCATTTTTTCCGGTGAGATGCTGAAATCTTTCATCTTCGGGATGCACACAAACAGCCGTATCACCAAGAATTGTTTCGGGACGTGTGGTAGCAATTGTAAGCCATTGGTCGTTCTCACCTTCAATTTGATATCTAAAATAATATAATTTTGATTGAACTTCTTTATGAATAACTTCCTCATCGGAAAGGGCGGTTAAAGCTTTAGGATCCCAATTTACCATTCGAACACCACGATAAATAAGTCCTTTTTTATACAAATCAACAAAAACATCAATAACTGATTCGTACATTGACTCATCCATAGTAAACTTTGTTCTGTCCCAATCGCATGAAGCACCAAGTTTTTTTAATTGTTCGAGAATTATCCCACCATGTTTTTCTTTCCATTCCCAGGCGTGATCTAAAAACTCCTCACGTGAAATTGTGGATTTATCAATACCTTCAGCCTTTAGTTTAGCAACAACTTTTGCTTCAGTTGCAATTGAAGCATGATCGGTGCCCGGAACCCAGCATGTATTTTTGCCTTGCAAACGGGCACGCCTCACCAAAACATCCTGAATTGTGTTATTCAACATATGGCCCATATGTAAAACTCCGGTTACATTAGGCGGTGGAATTGCAATACAATAAGCCTCCCTTTCATCAGGAACGGACTTGAAATATTTTTTATCCATCCAATGCTTATACCATTTATCTTCAGTTGTTGCCGGATTATATTTACTGGGTATCTCCATTTTACTGTTTTCTTTTAATTTTTGAATTTGCAAAAATAGAAAAAATCAGGTTCGATGACTTTGTAAAAATTTAGAGTTTTGTTAATATTTGTTTTTTATTAGAATAAATCCCCTAATTTTGCCAAAAAATTCACAAAAGAAAAATAAAATACTTTTTTATGCTAAGCAGAAGGTTTCTTCGGATAAAAGTTTTACAGGCAATATATGCGTTTTTTCAGTCCAATAACGACAGAATTGATGTAGGAGAGAGACAATTATTGAGCAATTTAAATAAGATATTTGATTTATACATCTATCAAATTTCTCTTTTACTCGCTATTGTAAATTTTGCAAAACAAAGGATGGAAGAAGGAAAGAAAAAATATTTCCCAACCGAAAATGACATTAATCCCAATCGTAAATTTGTAGATAATCGTTTTGTTGCTCAAATAGAAGAAAACAGAGAATTCTTAAGAAAAGAAGATTCGTTGAAGATCAACTGGAAAGGTGAAGAAGAATTGATAAGAAGAATTTATAACATAATTCGTCAAAGTGAAGAATATATTGAGTATATGGATTCTACTGATGATTCCTATAAAGCAGATAAAGAAATAATTGTTAAAATATTCAGGAATTATATTGCCGAATCCGAATCATTGCAATATTATTTTGAAGAAAAAAACATTAATTGGGTTGTTGATTATCCTTCCTCAATTATGATGTTTATTAAAACCATCAACTCTTTCAAAGAAAGTGATGATGAATTCAAAGAATTACCTAAACTGTACAAAAGCGAAGAAAACCAGGATAATGAAGATATTAACTTTGTAATTCGCTTATTCAGGAAATCAATACTCAATCGAGAGGAATTCAGTAAAATGATTTCCGAAAAAGTTAAAAATTGGGAAATAGAACGTTTGGCAATTATGGATATAATTATTTTGGTTATGGCAATGACTGAAATGATTGAATTCCCTTCAATCCCGGTAAAAGTTACTTTTAATGAATATATCGACATCTCAAAAAATTACAGCACACCTAAAAGCAGGGTTTTTATTAATGGAATGTTAGATAAACTTTACGCTGAGCTTAAAGCAAAAAAACTGATAAATAAAACCGGAAGAGGGTTGATTGAATAAGACTTTTCAGGGCTTAATAATTTATTGCGAGTAATAAAGGAAGCCGATATTAAACTCAACGGCAACTATAGATACTGTGTACAAATCAGAAAAAATTGGTTTGGATTAGCACAATTTAAAAATGTGAAAAGTCAAAGATATTCGCATTTTAGGATATACCCGATAATGATACTTTTTAATTGTTGTCTTACGGTTTATACCTGTTTTCACTTAGATCAAGAGAAGCGGGATGTATTGTAATTGTTGTTGCAGAAGAGGTAATTGATATGTGACCTGACACAATTGCAGTTAGACCTGACGCAATTACAGTTGGAGGTGATGCAATTTATGTGTGATGTGATGCAATTGACATGTGACCTGACACAATTACAGTTGGAGGTGACACAATTACAGTTGGCGGTAATGCAATTGATGTGTGATGTGATGCAATTGATATGTGACCTGACACAATTACAGTTGGAGGTGACACAATTACAGTTGGCGGTAATGCAATTGATGTGTGATGTGATGCAATTGATGTGGAAGCTTGTGTAATTTAGATTCTTAATTCTACGCACCCGATTCTCATTTGAAGAAAGGGAGGGTTTTGCTTAGTTTCATGGATAAAGGCTAAAATATATTTAAGTATAGTAAAGCAAATATGACCTCATCCCCCGGCCCCTTCTCAAAACTGGAGAAGGGGAGCGCACTTGCATGGTGGATTGTGTTTTTATTATGAAATTTATTGGCTTCTACTTATAGAAATTAATAGATATATGTAATTAGAAAGTTTATTTTCAGTAATTTTTCGTAACAATGAATTGTAAGTTTTTGTGCTTTGCTTATTAATCTGAAAAGGATTTAACTTTGTGTTAGTGAGTTAATAATCTTGTGTTATGCAAATCGCAAGATTGAACGATTTTTTCATAAAATTTTATTAATTCCTTTCACAAAAGCTTCTGAACGAATAGGATTACTATTATGCCAGGCATTTCGACATTGATTGTCACAAAACCTTTTATCAATACGTCCAAGAAATTACTAAAATAAATAATGCAACGGCCAACATAAAGCATAAAGCCATGATAATATTGATGTTCTCGGGAGGTTTTCGCATAAGTGAACTACTTGACTTAAAACCAGAGGACATATTGTCGGATGTAATGCAGATACACATCAGAGAATCGAAAGGAAGAAAAGACAGGTACACAATTTTGTACTAAAACGCATAAACTTAACATTCGCCACATTTTTTAGAATTTTGAAACAATGAGAGTTATGTTTTTCTTTTTTTGCAGTCTCGGACAGTGTCAGTTTATCAGAAAAAGCATTAATGATTTTAAAAGAATACTACAAAAAAGAAAAACCTCGTGAATATTTGTTTGAAGGACAGTTTGGTGGGAAATATTCTGCTAGCAGTCTCAGAAATGTTTTGGAAAAAAGTATAAAAAAAGCAGGAGTAAATAAGAAAGGTGCCTCACATGTATTGCGGCATACCTTTGCAACACATTTGCTTGAAGCAGGGGTTGATATTAGATATATACAGGAATTATTGGGGCATAGTTCATCAAAAACAACAGAAATTTACCCCGTAGGATAATCAAAAGAAAAAAAGTATGGCTTCATTTCATTATGCTTATGTTTTATTAAGCAAAAAAGATGGTAGAATGTACACAGGTTATTCCTCAAACCTGAGAAATAGAATTAAATTGCACAATAATGGGTTAGTTCCATCAACTAAACTCCGAAGGCCTTTGGAATTAATATATTTTGAAGGTTGTTTAAATCAACAAGATGCAACAAGAAGGGAGAAGTATTTAAAATCAGGAAATGGAAAGATATATTTACGAAACAGATTGAAAATATTCTATAACAATCCAACGGGGTGAACATGTTGCAAATAAACATCTACAGAAAATAAAAAGTCCGTTGGATAATTTAAACATTTAATATAAATTTGCATAATCAAAATCATGAATATTTATATAAAAACAAACAAATTGCTATTAATCAGCAAATTAACAAAAGGCATTACAGTAGGTAAATGCGAAATAACGCTTATAGTGTAGTAATTATTTACTAGTTATGCACTATAGCAAAGAAAAAAACAAGAACATGAAAACATACCTCTTAATTTCATTTATAATTATGACAATGTCTTGCTCAAAAGACAAACAACAGGAAACAGAAAAAGAATTAGAAATAAATATTACCAAGACAGAATGGTACACTTCAATTTCAGAAAAAGGATTTGGAGAAGTTTATTTAAAAATTGAAGGAAATGCAAATGGAGAATTAGTGACAATCGAAACCGGTGGAGACGGACTTGCTGGATGTAAAGAAATTCAATTGGACGAAAACAATAATTTTTCAGAAGAAATAATGATTTTATTTCGACCTCATTTTGACTCGATTCCAAAAAAATACAGAACATTTGTAAATGTATATGAAAGTTCGGAATCACCAGACATTGTTTTTTGTAGGACTGGGACAGGAGAAAGAATTAGAAAAATAATTGAAAGTGATTTTCTGACATTTGAAAAGAAATAATAAAAGCTACAAGTGCATAACAGCAAATAATATCCCATAGCCGCTTTAGTATTATCAAGACAAATGAGTAGAAGCATAAACATACGAGTAATTAATAAACACCTTGCAAATGAACGGCTACGGGCCATATTTGCAAACCGTTAGCGGCAAGCATGTTGAACGAAACAACCAATTTGACGAATATAAAAATGATATTATGGAATTAACAATAACTGACTCTAATGACACTTTTGAAAGTTGGCTTCAAAAAGACTTTGTTTCTAAAGACTTGAAGAAATTATTGTCAAATGCTTCAATTTTAATTGTTCCTTTTGAAAACCTTAGAGACACACCAAATCCACTATTATTTCCGATTGGTACAGAAAGTATTCTTAGATATTTCAAAAAGAATCTGCCAAACGAACAGTTAATAGATATTTGTATTTCTGATGCAGATTATCAAGAATTTGCATTTTATAGTGACTATAAAAGAATAGGTAACTTTATAGTAAAAGCAGTTGCAGTTCCTGTTTTTGTGACTATTATGTCTGCATATATTTACGACACGTATATAAAGGAAGATAATACAAAACCTCAAATAGAAATAATAGACAAATCAACTAATACCACTATAAACAATCATATTAGCATTCTTGCAGATAAAAAATATTTAGAGCCAACACAGATTAAATTTTCAGTTACTGTGGTTGATACGATTGGTCAATCAAAAAGTATTAGTTATGAAGGACCTGCATCTGAAATAGACACTGTTCTAAAATCTTTGAAAGACTATGAAAAATGAAGAAATAGTCAATCAACTAAATAAAATTCATCTTCAATCATTTTCTCTTGAAGATTTAGATAACCATATACAAAGTATTAAAGAAAAGTTTGTTAAAGATGGCAATCAAGAACAAGCAAAAGTATTATGGGTATTTCAAACAATTATTGAAATTCACAAACTTTACATTAATGCTTTTAATCTGCTTAAAAATAAATCATATTATCAAGCTTGGTGTCAACTAGAAAGAATTGAAATAACATTTAGCAGTTTAAAAAAACACTTTTCTTTTGATAAGAAACAATACTTTTTATGGCATATAGAGAAATCCGTAAAGAATTTACAAGTCATATTCCCTTATAGACTCTTTGGTAGTTCAGAGATTCTAAAGAAGAAAAAAAATGTAGCATTTGTGATAAAGAAATTTCCATTAGAAATTCTTGTGGACATGTAAGAGGAGAGATTTATAATGGGGAGATGTGTCATCGTATTGTAACGGAAGCAGATATCTTAGGAATTTCTCTTGTAGAAAATCCCGGAAATAAATATTCTGTAATGTTTCTGAAAGACGAAAAGACTGATGAACAAATAGACCAATATTATTATACTACAATTGACTATTTGTTTGAACACATTAATTCGCCTTATGAATTTTGGGATTTAGAAGTCAGTCAAAGAGAAATAGTTAAAGATGATTATGGCAATATCGGCAGGAATGACCCTTGTTCTTGTGGTTCAGGGAAAAAGTTTAAAAAGTGCTGTATGGAAAAGATAGGTGAAAAATATCCTCATTATGAATTTGTATGTTTAAATCCAAGTGATAGAACATTGATGACAAATACATTGAAAAAACAGTAAGCAAGCCGCTAAAAAAACAATCATGAAGATTAAGATAGCAAAAGACCTTTATGTGAATTCTAATACTTTAGTAAGGTTTGAATGGAGAAAGTTCTATCCTGTATTAGTAGTTCATGAAAAATTTGAAAAAATATTGAAATGGATTCTTCGGATTATTGCTATAGGCGGAATTGCAACAAGTGTTATTTCTATTCCAGTCTGGTATTTAAGTCTTGGATTTGCTGTTGTTATTGCGCTAGTCGAACAGTTTTTTGAAAGAACCATTTTTGAGTACACAACAATGGTAATACAACCATTTCCTAACTTTGAATTGGATTATGGTCAATGGAAGACAAATGGATTCATGATACCAAAGGAAAAAAACGACCAATATCCTGCACACTTTGGACCATCATACCAAGATGAATATTATGCAACTAATATGTTTCGCTATTTTAAATCATGGATAGATAATAGTAGTGATGATGACAAAGACAATAACTTAATCGTTTCTCTTATAATTGAGCCCAATGAAGAGTATACTACATATATTTACGCAAATCTTGGACGCAATAGACTTGACAATATGTTTAAGTTTATGCGAAATGAAAGTCGCCTTGTAAAGTATGGGAAAAGACAACAGCAATTCATTACTCAGATGTTTTATTGGAACACTTTAGATTTTAAAGATGGTTATAACATTAAAAAATTTCTCGAATTTAGAGATGAAAATGAACCATATTATTTCACTCCTTCTGTTTTACAACCCTTTGAATTACCTCCGAAATTTTTAACAGACCTTTCAATAAAAAAATATCATCTAAGAGTAAAGAGAAGAGAAGAACTTCTAAAAAATGACCCTGAATATCAATCTGACCCATCAAAACAAAAAGACAAAAAGAATACAAAAAAGCAAGCGAAAACTTCTTCGAGACAACTTGATATTTTAGATGATATTGAAAAATCTTTAAGTAATCCTGTTGATATTGGGTTTATGCCAAATCATGGAAAAAGTGTAGGAGTAATAAATTTATGCTACGATGGGGATTGTGTGGTTGAATATGAAGCATATAAACATTTAATGAGTGAAGTTGACAATAAAGAAGTTACTTTCAAAATAATTGATTTTGATGATTACATAAATGTTTTGATAACTCTCAACTCAAAAGGACGGCAATTGCAATTAACTAATTTGCAATATGACAAAGTCGATTTAGAAAATTTTATAAAAGTAAATGGTGGCGGAAATAAAGTTGCATTATTAGTTGGTTATCCTCCTGCAAATGAACGTAAAGTTATTATGGGTAAGGATATGTCACCAATAGTTATTACTTGGGAATATGAAAAAAAGAATGCCAGCCGCTAACAAATAGGCAGGATTATTCGGCGAAGCCGCATTAATCTTGCCTAATATTGGACTATTACCCGTTTTTGGAGACTCATGTGTTTTCAATTGAGAAGTTTGGTTTTTCCGGGGAGAATGTTCCGGGGATTGTTCACCGTGGAATGCTTTTGGTGAAGTAAAACCGTTAATTTTTCACTTTTGATCTTGTGATTTTCTGTTTAAAAAAAGAACTTTTCTTCTTTTGACATAATACTAAATTATGGTTAAAATTTATTTTGAGGTGATAAAAATGGATAACACACATTTCAAGTCAATT